>JBQLZQ010000049.1:0-238784 GCA_052168355.1 Inquilinaceae bacterium | reverse complement strand
GTGCCGATGCCCTGGATCTTGGCGCCCATGGCGATCAAGCAACGGGCCAGGTCGGACACCTCCGGCTCGCGCGCGGCGTTGACCACCAGGGTTTCACCCTTGGCCAGGCTGGCCGTCATCAACGCCGTTTCCGTGGCGCCGACCGACACCTTGGGGAACACGATGCGCCCTCCCGCCAACCCGCGCGGGGCGGTGGCGTTGATATAGCCGGCGTCCAAGGTGATCTCGGCCCCCAGCGCCTCGAGCGCCTGGATGTGCAGATCGACCGGCCGCGTGCCGATGGCGCAGCCGCCGGGCAGAGACACCTTGGCCTGCCCGCAGCGGGCGACCAGCGGCCCGAGAACCAGGACCGAGGCGCGCATCTTGCGGACCAGATCGTAGGGTGCCGTGGTGCTCTTGATGTTCGCCGTGGTCAGTGCCACCGTCCGGCCGACCGTTCCGGGGCCGCCCTTGGGCCCGAATTCCACGTCGGTGCCGTGCTGCGCCAAAAGCGCGCTCAGGGTCTGGATGTCGGCCAGGTCGGGGACATTGGTCAGGGTCAGCGTTTCGTCGGTCAGCAGGCTGGCCGTCAGCAGCGGCAGGGCGGCGTTCTTGGCGCCACTGATAGGCAGGGTTCCCTTGAGCGGCTTGCCGCCCCGGATCACGATCTTGTCCATAAAGCGTCGACTGTTCCCGGGCCCTCAGGAAACGTTCGGATCCGGCGCTGGCCCATTGCGCGTCGGGAACAGGGGATGGTTGTAGACGAGCCGGCCGGCCCGCTCAACGGATCCAAACGAAACCGCGTCACCCGTCGGTCTTGTCGGGCGTCTCCAAAGCTTCCCGGCGCGCCCGCTGCTGGGCCTTGCGGCGCTTCAGATTGGCCCGCAACGCCTCGGCCTCGCGCTTCCGGCGGGCCGCGGCGGCGTCGCCACCCTTGGTGGTTCCGCCCGCGTCGGCCGCCTTGGATGCGGTCTCATCCTTCTCCGTCTCAGGATCGTTTACCATGTCTTCCTAAACGGCGGTTTAACGAGCGCCCTCCAGGAATACCAGAAGAATGCCGCCGAACCACGCTCAGGCGGCCACTCTGCGGGAGGTGCAGGGCCCCGCAGGGGCGATTGCATGGCGGTTCGGAGGCATTTGGCCAGGCGCGGGCCCGCCATCGCCGGCTGTCGGCGGCGTTCTTGACACTTCCCTTCATTCCCGCGTATTTCACGGCCCAGCGCTGCCGTAGCTCAGGGGTAGAGCACTCCCTTGGTAAGGGAGAGGTCCAGAGTTCAAATCTCTGCGGCAGCACCAGTTCCGGTTCGGTTCCTGTCCCATCCGGCAGGTTCTCACGCGGCCTCCCCGCTTTCTGTTTTCAGCCCCGTCGTGGCGGCAGGATCACCGTGAAGGTCGTGCCCTGGCCCTTGACGCTGCTGACCTCCAGCGACCCATGGTGCATTTCCACCAGGGACCTGGCCATGGGCAGGCCAAGGCCGGTGCCCTTGATCTGCCAATCGTCCAAATCTTCCGCCTCGGCCGGACTGATGGTCCAATCGCGCAATTGGCCGAACGGCTCGAAGATGGTCGGCACGTCTTCCTCGGCGATGCCGGCGCCGGTGTCGGCGACGGCGATTCTGGTGTCGCCGTCGGGGTCCTGGACAACGGTCACCGCGACCTGCCCGTCGCGCGGCGTGAACTTCACGGCGTTGGAGAGTAGGTTGAGAAGGATCTGACGGACCGCGCGATCGTCGGCGCTGATCGGCGTTACCCCGGTCGCGATCTCAACGACAAGCGCGATGCCCTTGCCCTCGGCCCGCGGTTGCAACAGCTTGACACAGCGCCGGACCAGATGGGCCACGTCCACACGCTCGAAGCGCAATTCCATCTTGCCAGCCTCGATCTTGGCGAGATCGAGAATATCGTCGACCAGCGACGCCAGATGACGACCGCTGGCGCAGACATCGGCGGCATAACCGCGATACCGGTCGGAAATGCCTTCGCCCAGCGCTCCTGTCTGCATGGCCTCGGAAAAACCGACGATGGCGTTGAGTGGCGTGCGCAACTCATGACTCATATTGGCCAGGAAGTCGGATTTGGCGCGGTTGGCCTTCTCCGCTTCGTCCCGGGCGGCGGCAAGCGCGAACCCGCGACGCAGCCAGTCGACGGAGGTGCGGTTGATGCCCCGCATGAAAACGAAAAAGAAAATGGCGAACATGATGATCAGCGGTGCGTAGATCAGCCCATCGCCACCCTCGATAAGCCACCACAGCGCGACCGAAACATAGACCACGCATCCATAGGAGGCCGAACTGCGCAAATCGCTGACGGCGCCAAGAACGACGATGATCGGCGCAAAGCAGGCGATCGCGGTCAACACCACCACGGTCTGGTCCGACGCGAAGTCGAACATCAGCCAAGGCATGGCCGCCCAGGCGGCGCCGTTGAACGCCAGCCCCGCCGTGTAGGCCAGCAACCAGAACCGGCTGGGGCGGGTGTCCCGGGCCCGCCGATACCAGGCGTAGAGGCTGAGTCGCAGGGCAAAGGCCAGCGCCACCCACGCCACCCAGACGACGATAAGCGTATCCGGCACCTCGCCATAGGGGATCAGCGCCACCAGAGGCACGGTGAACAGGCTCATGAGGAAACCGGGAACGGTGGCCCGGTAAAGGTTCTCGGCCTGGACCGACCGGACGGCATCGGCAAACGCCATACTGGCGACGGACCCGCGGTTCAAGAGCGCATCTACGGGAACCTGCAAACCGGCCTCGTCCACCTTCTCGACCTGCCGTTCCGGACGGGCCCACCATCGGGACGGGCGCGCGCGGCCGTCTCGTCTTTCGCCCCAACCTGCTGAAAAGTCGCTGCTATGGCCTGTGTGCCGCAACACTCTACCGCCTCCTATGGGCGACCAATACGGCGCCGTTCGCCGCGAGAGTCCAGAAAATTCCTTAGGAGCGGGAGCATTTTTATACATTTCAGTGCAGGATTGGCACAGTAATAAAATTCCCTGCCAAAGATTTGCCCAAGTTGATCATCATTGTCTGAAATGGCATCGACGGGTTCCCCAGGTTCGCATCGACGTCGACGGGTGGCTTGTCTAATTCGACAAGAGAGCGAACCACGGGAACCTAACAATGCCGAGGCCGTTATAATGCTTAGATATCGACCTGCCGAATTCATCGCCGAGAACGGCCGGGTCTGGGAATTAGGAAGCGCGACCGACTTGATCGAACCGGAGGACAAGATGAGCGAAGTGGTTGTGCTGTACGAAGACGACCCTGCGCGCGCCGCGCTTGGCGATCACGTACGGGTGGTGTCCGAGTTGTCGGGTGAGTGGCAAGGGCTGATGGTCACCGACATCATGCTGCAGATGAAGAACCACGATCTTCCCCAGCAGATCCGCCGCATCGGCATGACCTTTGGAGAGGGCGTGGTCCAAGCACGGCAATTGGCCAAACAGTATGGGATTTCAACCGTTTTCGCCGTAAACCGAACCTGAATCGGGCGGTTCGGGCCGTACTTTAATGCGCGGGGCCGGTGGCAAAAGCCACCGGCCCCGCGCCGTTGAGGTGCATGGAGCGTCCGTTCATTCTGGACCCATCCTGAGACAAGACAGATCCTAGAACGCCACCGCGTCCCCGCCTTTCAAAGCAAGCAGCGCCCGCGCCTCCGCCGGCGCCGCGATTTCCAGCGATAGATCTTCCAGGATACGGCGGATTTTCGCCACCTGCTCGGCGTTGCTCCGGGCCAGCCGGCCCTTGGCCAGATAGAGGCTGTCCTCAAGACCGACCCGGACATGACCGCCCAACAGAGCCGCCTGGGTCACGAACGGCATCTGATGGCGTCCGGCGGCGAGCACGGACCAGACATAGTCGTCGCCGAACAGACGATCGGCGGTCCGCTTCATGAACAGCACATTGTCCGGCTCGGCGCCGATGCCGCCCAGAATGCCGAAGATCGACTGCACGAACAGCGGTGGGCGGACCAGCCCCCGGTCGAGAAAATGAGCCAGGGTATAGAGATGGCCGATGTCGTAGCATTCGTGCTCGAACCGCGTGCCGCAATCCTCTCCCAGAATCTTTAGTATTCTTTCTATGTCTTTGAATGTGTTCTTGAATATGAAATCGTCTGTGCCGCGCAGATAAGGTTCCTCCCATGCGTGCTTCCACGATCCGAAGCGGTCGGCGGCGGGATAGATGCCAAAGTTCATCGAGCCCATGTTCAGCGAGCACATCTCGGGCCGGGCCCGCAGCGGGGCGGCCAGACGCTCCTCCAAGGTCATCGTCAGACCGCCGCCGGTGGTGATGTTGATCACGGCGTCGGTCGACTGTTTGATGCGCGGCAGAAATTCCATGAACACACCCGGATCGGGTGTCGGGCGCCCGTCCCTGGGATCCCGGGCATGAAGATGCAGGATGGCGGCGCCGGCTTCGGCCGCGCCGATCGCCTGCGCGGCAATCTCGTCCGGCGTGATCGGCAGCGCGTCGGACATGGTGGGGGTGTGGATGGCGCCGGTCACGGCGCAGGTGATGATCACTTTCTGGGGCGATTTGGCCATGTCCTCGTCCTTAAGTTTCGGGTCGGCCGGCGTCGTCCGCAACGGCCGTCCCATCCAGGATGGCGACGGCGCGGGTCCACCCGGCCGAGGCGCCGCGGATCTTGACCGGGAAGCACGCGATGCGAAACCCGTAAGCCGGCAGCGTTTCGAGATTGTGGAGCTTTTCCAGATGGCAGTAGCCGATGTCCATGCCCGCCCGATGGCCCTCCCAGATCAGCCCGGCGTCGCCCGTTTCCGCCACCTTGCGCTGGGTGTGAACAAACGGCGCATCCCAGCTCCAGGCATCCGTGCCGGTCACCCGCACGCCGCGCTCCAAAAGATAGAGGGTTGCCGCCCGTCCCATGCCACAGCCCGACGGCACATAGCCGGGCCCGCCATATTGTGACGCGGCGGACGTGTTGACTACGACGATATCCAACGGCTTCAGATCATGACCGATGCGCGCCAGTTCCGACGCCACGTCGCCTTCGGTCACCACATAGCCGTCCTCCATGTGGCGGAAATCCAGCTTGACGCCGGGACGGAAGCACCAGTCCAGCGGCACCTCGTCGATGGTAATCGCCCGGCGGCCCCCGTCCATGGTCGAATGGAAATGATACGGCGCGTCGAGATGGGTTCCGTTATGGGTGGTCAGCCGCATCCATTCGATGGCCCAGCCCTCGCCACCGGGCAATTCGTCGCGGGCGACGCCGGGGAAGAATTTCAGCATCTCGTCGGCGGTCTGGCGGTGGTTCAGGTAGTCGATATGGGGCGCATAACCTGGGGGATCGGCGTGCTCCCCGTTCTCCAGCGGCACCGACAGGTCGATCAGCCTCATGACGTCCGGTCCCTTCCCGCCATGTGCTTGCCGGGCGTCCAGCCGCCAGGGCCGAGGTGCCGGTGCCCGAAGGCGGCGGGCACGGGCTCCAGTTCGGTCGCCAGGGTGTCGTTCCAACGGTTGAGAAAGCCGTAGAGGGCGATCATGGCCACCAGTTCCAGGATCTCCTCGTCGGTGTAGTGGCGCTTGAGTTCGGCGAAGTCGTCATCGGTCACAAGGTTGGGCGTCTGCGCCGCCGCCACCGCCAGGCGCAGCGCCGCCCGTTCCGCTTCGTCGAACAGCGGGCTGGTCTCGAAGGCGAACGCGGCCTCGATCTTGGCCGCCGGCACCCCCCGTTCCGCCCCCGTCGCCGCCGCATGGGCGGAACAATACCGACACCCCGCAACCCGGCTGACCACATGGGCCACCAGGAACTTCGTCTGGTCGAGCCGGCCGCCCGGCGGCCCGAACACCGTCCGCGCCAACTCGCACGCCGCGTTCAACAGCGCCGGCCATCGCCCCATGGTCAGCAGGCTGTTCGGAACGAAACCCATGACCGCTTCGAAATGCGCGAGCAGCGGTTCGGCTTCGGCAAGGTCGGAACGGTCGAGCGGCGCGATTCGGGGCATGGGCCTATCCTTGACGGTGGTCGATTGAGGGCGCGTCCGATCACAGCAGCGCGGTGCTCAAGCCGGGTACGGCGATCACCAGGATCAGAACCAGAAGCATGATCACGGCGAAGGGAAAAGCCCCGGCGAAGATGTCGTTGAGGGAAATCGAGGGATCGTCCAGCGTGCCCTTGATGACGTAGACCGACAGGCCCAGCGGCGGCGTCAGCAGCCCGATCTCCACCGCGATCACGGTGACGATGCCAAACCAAATGAGATCGATGCCCAGCCCCATCGCCACCGGCAGAACCAGCGGCAGGACGATGAGCATGATCGACGAGCTGTCCAGGATCGTCCCCATGGCGATGACGATGGCCACATAGAGCGCGAGAAAGCCGTAGAGCCCGATCCCCGAACCGGCGATCCAATCGCCCAGGACGTCGGGCAGGCCGCTCATGGCCAGCATGCGCCCGTACATGGTGGCGGCGATGATCAGAAAGCAGATCGACGCCGTGATGTGGCCGGTCTCGATGGTCACCTGCCACAGCGCCCGCCAGGGCAGGCGCCGCCGAGCGGCGGCCAGCACGATGGCGCCCAGGGCACCGACCGCTCCCGCCTCCGTCGGCGTGAACAGACCGCCGTAAATGCCGCCCAGGACCAGCGCCACCAGGGCGGCGATGGGCAGGATCAGGGCGAGCATCCGGGAGAGCGGCATGGGATCCGCCAAGCGCCGCGCATGGCCGACGAAACCGGGGGCCAGATGGGCCATGACGACGATGGCCAGGGCGAAGGCGGCGGCCATGACCAGGCCGGGCAACACGCCGGCCAGGAACAGCGCCCCCACGGACTGTTCGGACAGCACGGCATAGAGGATCAGCAGCAGGCTGGGCGGGATCAGCATGCCCAGGACAGAGGAGCCGGCCACCACTCCGACGGCGAAGCGCGGGCGGTGTCCCTGGCGGATCATTTCGGGCACGGCAACGCGGGTGAAGACCGCCGCGGACGCAATCGATATGCCCGTGATGGCGGCGAAGACGGCGTTGGCGGCCACCGTCGCCACGCCCAAGCCGCCGCGTATCCCGCCTACCAGCCGGTTGGCCACGTCGAATGTGTCCCGGCCGATCTGGCCGACGCTGACCACCAGTCCCATCAGAACGAACAGCGGAACGACGCCGAAGACGTAGCTGGAAATGCTTTCGGTGGTCGCCAGGGCCAGAAGCCGGCTGGCCAGGATCGGCGAGTCCTTCATCACCCAGACGCCGACGAACGACGTGACGGCCAGCGCGATGGGCACGTGCAGACCGGCATAGATCAGCGCCACCATGGCGACCAGCGCCGCCACGCCGATTTCCAGCCCGGTCATCGCCGCCCCGCCCGGCCCGCTGCCGCGGCGGCGATCGCGGCATTGAGCAGAAAGGTAACGCCCAGCGCCGCCGCTCCGACCAGAAGGATGAGGTCGATCGGCCAGACCGGCGCGGTGAAGTTGCCGACCGCGCCGACGAATTCCCCGCGCTGCCACGCCCGCAGAAAGATCGGAAAGGCCGCATGGACCATCACGGCCATGACAGCGGCGCCGATAAGATTGAACAGGGCATCCATGACCGCCGCGATCCGCGGCCAACGGCGGGCGATCGCCGTCAGCATCGTTTCGGACCGGGTCAGACGGCCGACCCGCAGGGTGTTGGCGAGCTGGAGAAAAACGATCCCGACGATCGACAGCGACACCATTTCCGGAACGCCGTTGATCGGCCGGCCAAGGACCCCACGGCCGATCACATCGGCATTGATCAGCAGCATCAGCGCCAGGATCCACACGGTGCCCGCGGCGTTCATCACGGATGTCACCCGATCGACGACGCCGATGACCGCGCCGAGGGGACGGCGGCCCGGTGGCGGGCCGCCGTCGTCGTTCCGCCCTGCGGATCCGCTCACCGGGACCAACCCCTATTCCCGGTCCCAGTCCCGCGGCAGCGCCGTACCGGCATCGCGCAGCGCCTGCATATAGGTGGACAGAACATCGCTGCCGGGTTGGCCCTGGCCGTCCAGGTCGGTCGCCCATTGCCGCGGCACGTTGGGCAGCGCGGCCGCCCAGCGGGTCTTCTCGGCGGCCGGAAGCGGCGCCACCGTGGCACCGGCGTCGACCATGGTCTGGAGCGCCGAGTCGACACGGGCCACCAGTTCGGTCTGATAGGCCTCGGTATAGGCGGCGGCGCCATCGCGCAGGGCCTGCTGTACCGGCGCCGGCTGCCTGTCGAACCACGGTTTGTTGGCCACCAGCACGCCGGCGTATTGAGCGCCGAAATCGGTCAACGTGACGTAGGGCGCGACCTCCGCCAGTTTGGCCGGCGCCGCCGCCGTGGGGAACACGATCACGCCTTCGAACACGCCGGTCTGGATGTCGTTGTAGTAGGTGGTGAGATTGCCCGAGACGCCGACCGCGCCGGTGCCCTCCAGCCAGTTCACCGCGGGCCCGGGGGCGCCGATCTTGCGCCCGGCCAAATCATCGAGCGTGGCGACCGGAAAGGTCGTCATCAGCAGATAATTGTCGAGCGCAAAGCCGCCGCCGAGATATTCCAGATCGTAGGTCTCAAGCGACTCGACCAGACCCGGCTGCTGGGCGTGCAGGTCGTTGAGCACGCTCAAGACCAGCGCCGGATCGGTCGATCCGAAGGGCGCGATATAGCTTACATTGTGCAACGGCAGGTTCGACGGCTCGAACACCGTGGGAACCACGCCGACTTCGGCCAGACCCGCTTCTAGCGCCTCCAGCTCGCCACCGACCTTGGCCAGGGTACCACCGTAGGATTCCGTCCAGTTCACATCGTACGCCGTCCCTGCCAGGGCCGCGTCCACTGTCGGGATGAAGGTCTCGGTCAGGTGCTTGACCCAAAGAAAGATGGCGGGATGGCCGTTGACCACGGTCGCATCGATCGTCTCCGCACGCGCCGGGGCCACGACCGTTACCGCGGCCGCGACCAAGGCGCCGGCGATGCCCACCCGTGATGATTCCTCTCTCACCAAACTGCTCAACATGACGTGTCCTCCCTCGTTTCTGGTTCTTTGTTTTGGGTTGTTCGGGTACCGGCGGCCGGTCAGGCTCCCACCTTCCGGCGTCG
Organism: Inquilinaceae bacterium; assembly: GCA_052168355.1. GTDB lineage: Bacteria > Pseudomonadota > Alphaproteobacteria > DSM-16000 > Inquilinaceae > JBQLZQ01. Next base: position 229,745 of record JBQLZQ010000049.1, on the reverse strand, counting down.
TGATGGCGGCTTCGTTTCTTTGGGCAGGCCGCGCAGGCCAGCCGAAATGAACGGGATCATCCGGGTCAAGATGTCCTCAACGTCATCCGACCGGCACAGACCGCCGGAAAGCTCGTCGATGCGGCCGGTACGAGCCATCGTCATGATCCCCGTCCCGATCATGAAGTGATACCCCCAGGTCACCTCGCGCAGCCCGACTCCGGGGAGCGCCTGGCGCAGGGCGTCGATGAAGGCTCGAGCCATGTCGTCGAAGTAGGTATGGACCAGCCGCCGGGACCGGGGGTCGGCGCCGTTGGCGACCATGGCCATCAGCCGGCTGAACTGGACGCCGCCGCGACTTGGATCGCGCCCCAGCTCCAGGATCGGCCTGAAGAACGCCTCCACGATCTGCTCGACCGTGATCGACGGGCGTCGTGCGCCCTGCCGGTAGCCCGCCAGGCGGCGCAGCCTCTCCCCGTTGAGTTCCGTCGCCCGGCGCGCAAACACAGCTTCGAAAAGCTGCTCCTTGCCCGAGAAATGATAATGCAACAGGGCCTGGGTGACGCCCGCCTGGCCCGCGATGACCCGCATCGGCACGCCATCGAAGCCGCTGCCGGAAAACAGCGTTTCCGCCGCGTCCAGGATCGCTTCCTTGCGATCGATCCGGACTGCCGTATCCGCTTCAGCCGTTGACGTTGACGTTGCCACTGCCGCCTGCCCGCCGATCTCACCTACCCGTCAATCCATCCTATCATGAATACTGACTGATCGACCAGTCAAAACCTGGAGCTGCCTGACCGACCTCGCACCCCCGCATGGAAAAGAAAATGTGGGACGTGGATGGACGGCGACCGTCTTTCGGCGATATCCTTCCTTTGTTGGGAGCGGCCAACGACGGGAAGACATCATGACTGTCAGCAACCGCATCGCGGTGCGACCGGCGCGGTCCGAGGATGCGGCCCGGATCGCCGAGATCAGCGTCGCGAGTTGGCGTGAGACTTATGGCGGCATCATTCCCCAGACGGCTTTGGCGCGGCTGTCCGCGAACCGTCGCATCGCCCAGTATTCGGCGCACCGGCTGGGCCGGGCATCCGGACTGTTCGTGGCCGAAAGCCCCAGCCAAGGCATCGTCGGTTTCGGCAGTTGCGGTGCAAGCCGCATGGGTGCCCATCGTCGGATCGGCGAATTCTACGAGGTCTATGTCCTTCAAGCCCACCAACGTCGCGGGATCGGCAGACGGCTGATGGCGATGATGGCGGCCCGGCTGCAAAGCCTGGCGCTGGAACCGGCCATCGTATGGGTGCTGCGCGACAACGGGCCGGCACGCCGCTTCTACAGCCGCCTGGGCGGCCGGCCGTGCGAGGAAAAGCCCCTCATCTTCGACGGTTTGACGCTGCCCGGGGTCTCCTATTCCTACGCCGAGCTTGATGATCTGACCGGGATCGCCTCGATGCCCGCGCCGCTGTTGCCGACAGCGCCAAAAGACTGATCAGGAGGCGGGACGCAAGCGGTGGCGATACCGATCGGACGTCGTTTTTTCGATGGTATTCCCCAGACCGTAGGGCGCCGCGAATTGCTGACGATCCTCGCGGCCGGAACGATGCTGGCCCCCTTGCGGCAGGCGCGGGCGGCGGTGACGACGCCGGGCGTCTGGCCCTCCGATAGATCGGTCAGACGGCGCCCGGATATCGCCGCCCTGCTCTCGCAGCGGAAGCCGGTACCGGCAAGTGTCATCGGATTGGAGCGCGGCCAGATCTACAATGGCTTTACCGCCCAGCCCAACATGGCCTATGTCGCGGTCGGCGATCCGTCCCTGCCGAAACCGAAGGTTCGGACGCCGCGCGCGCGTGATGGCGGCGCCATCCACGTCCCGCCGGGCGCCGATATCGGTCTGATCGAGGGCATTGAGGTGGAGGGCGGCCGCAACGCCGTTCTTATCGAAGCCGCCGGCTGGTGGGTGGTGGACTGCGACCTGCACGACAGCGACCAGCATGGGTGGTTCTGCGAAGGGCGGGGCGCCTACCGCAACGTGGTGACCGGAACCAGAAGCTATCGCAACGGCCGCCGCCCGGGTGGCGGCGAGAAGGTCGGTCACGGTTTCAGCCAGAACAGGGGCGCCCGCGACAACCTGGTCGTCGATTGCGTCGGCACCCAGAATGTCGAGGACGGGGCGCAACAGGGCGACGAGGCCGGCGGCCTGTTCCTGCTGGTCGGCTGCCGGCTGGACGGCAACGAAGAGGACGGGTTCGACAGCAAGAGCGAGGGCGAAGTGGTGGCCATCGATTGCACCGCCCATGACAATGTCGAGCATGGCTGGAATTTGGGCCGTGATCCTGGCCAGCGGATCCACCTGGAGAATTGCAGCGCCAGAGGCAATGGAAGCGGCGGCGACGGTCAGGCCCTGAACCTCGACTACGGCGTCGCCTGCGTGGTGCGCGGCGGCGTTTACGAGGCGCCGCCGGGCGAGATCGCGGTTCAGGTGCGTCAGGTCCGGGACGACAGGAGACAGGCCGACGCCCTGCATCTGGACATGGAGGGTGCGGTCCTGCGCGCCGACGGCGTCGCCCTGCTGATCCATGACGGCCGCACCCACCGGGTGGTCGACACGGTGATCGACGGCGCGGTGGACATCCCGGCAAAGGGCGGCAAGTCCGGCGCCTCGATCACGGTGGAGGGACTGTGACGTCCTTCTGAGAACATGGCCTGGGAGGAGCACGTGTCGCGGCTCCACAACGATGACGCACCGCTGACATACCCGCCCCGAACCGAGGGATTCGACGCCTTCGGCTGGGATCGCGACGTGCAACGCCTGCTGGCACGCATGGCGCCCGGCATGATGGGAGATAACGCCGCCCGCCTGGCCGAGTTCGGCCGATGGGTCGGTGGGCCGCTGGACGCGCAGGCCGCCTACACCGACAGGCATGCGCCGCCGCGCCTCGAGACCCACGACCGCGACGGGGCGCGGCTGGGGCGCGTCGTCCACAATCCCGCCTACAGCGCCTGCCATGCCGAGGTCTATCGGCGCGGCGTCATCGGTCATGCCTTCGCCACCGATGGCAAACCGGCGACCGCGCCGCATCTGCTGTCGTTCACGTTCGGGTACCTGCTGTCCCAGGCCGACGTGTCGATCCACTGCCCGGTGACCATGACCGGCGCCGTCGCCCATGTGCTGGACCGGCTGGCGCCACGGCCCGTGCGCGACGCCTACCTGCCGGAACTCACGCGCATGGACGGCGCGGCACTGAGCGGCGGCACGTGGGCCACCGAACTGCATGGCGGGTCCGATGTCGGGGCCACGACCACGATGGCGCGGGCCGACGGCGCCGCGTGGCGGCTGACCGGCCTGAAATGGTTCACCAGCAATGCCGGCGCCGGCCTGGCCCTGGCCACGGCGCGGCCCGAGGGCGCCCCGGCCGGCGGCAAGGGCCTGGGCTGCTATCTTGTGCCGGGCGCCCTGCCCGACGGCACCGCCAACCGGATCTACGTACGGCGGCTCAAGGACAAGATCGGCACGCGCGGGCTGGCCACCGGCGAAGCGGACCTGGACGGCGCCTGGGCGCTGGAAGTGGCGGGCCAGGGCGACGGGCTCAAGACCATGCTGGAGGCGCTGGAATACAGCCGCATCCACAACGCCGTTGCCGCCTGCGGCGTGCACCGGCGCGCATTCCTGGAATCGATCTGCTGGGCCAGCCACCGGCATGCCTTCGGCCAGCCGATCGGCGCGTTTCCGATGGTCCGAGACACGCTGCTGGATATGGTGACGGAGCTTGAGGCCGGCATCGCGCTCGCCTTCGAGGCGGCTTCCCTGTTCGACGGTGCATTGACCGACGACTCCCTACGGCCTTGGCTGCGCAGCGTCACCGCGCTGGCCAAGCACCGGACGGCCCAGCGGGCGGTCGAGGCGGCGGCCCAGGCGGTCGAGCTGGTCGGCGGCAACGGCTATACCGAGGACTGGCCGACGGCCCGGCTGTATCGCGACACCCTGGTGCTGGCAGTGTGGGAAGGTCCCGCCAATATCCAGGCCCTGGAATTGCTGCGCGCAGCATTGGGCCAGTCGGGAGCGGATGCCTTTTGCGACCGGGTGGCGACGATCCTGGCGGACGTTCCCGCCGGCCTGGCCGCCGCCCAAGAGGCTGCGGCCGCGGCGCTGGACCGCTGCCGCGCCGCGCTCGATCATCTGCGCGCCGCCCCGGAAGACGGGCCGCGCCACGCCAGGCGCCTGATGGACCTGATGGCCGATACGCTGAGCGCCGCCCTGCTGCTGGAGCAGGCGACCGCCGATCTGGCCGCCGGCGACGGGCGCAAGGCCCTGGTCGCCCGCCGCTATGTCGGCCGCCATTTCGGCCCGGCCCCCGCCATCGGCCCCGACCCCGACCCGGCCCATGGCCATTTCGACGCGCTGGTCGGCTATGGACGGGTGCCGGTTTGAGGCGTCGGCGACACCGAGATCCAGGGCCAGGACCTACGAACAGGATTAGACGGCGACCGCTTGTCGGGATAGCGGAAGTTCACCAAAACTGGAGTAATGGCGGCTGAGCGGACGTCTCGGATTGATGTCTGGATGACCGTTTCAGAAGCCAAAGCGGTCATTGCGTTACGTTCTCAAGTTCCTTTGGAAATGGTCCAAGTCTCGATTCAATGCCAGGCGGGCCATACCCTCGTCGAATTCCGAAGGCCGAGCCGACTCCGCGAACCAGTGAAGTGTGTTTGGGTAATCGTGGGCGTGATAGTTGCACCCTGACTTGTGAATGGCCCGCTCCATATTTCTGCGGGCGTTTTTTGTGACGAAGGAATCCTGCTCGGCGAAATGCGCGATGATGCCTGACCGACAATCGGAGAAATCACCCGCACGGGCCGCATAGTAGAGTGCAGTTGCTGCGACGTTGTACTCAGCTCTTTGAGCCAACCACACGGCCCAATGTCCGCCCATAGAAAAACCAACGATGCCGATTTTCGGATCGCCAGTTTCGACTACAGCGCAGAGTGCTGCAATGTCTGCAGCTAGTTTCTTGTACATCGGTGTCCGTCGTGGACGAGCGCGAAGCGCTCTGGCTTCCGCTTCTGTTTCCGCAGTCTTGCCGTCAAAAAGGTCGGCAAGGCCGATGAAATACCCCGCATCGGAAAGGACTGATCCATATTCTCGGAATGACGCCGTCAGTCCCCACCATGAATGTATGACAAGTACCGCGCCTTTCGGCTCCCCGCTTGGAGCGATTGTTTCCATGGTTCATGCTATACTGGTACGGCACACTCGAAAATCTTCTTTGATGTCGGGCCTATCGGCTGCCAATGTCCGCTACGCTATCGTTCCCGCCACAATACGCTCGATGCGGCATCGGTCAATTCGGGCTCGTAGCCGTCATCTGGGTCTTCTGGCCCGGATGTTCGCTTCGATGCGGTCCGAAAACAGGGCGTCGGCCGACTTCATCGGCGGTGCCGTCGCGGTTCGAAGGCGGCCCGAAAGGTGAGCTGCATTGCCCCTACCGGCACCGTTTTGGGTATGAGTCCTGACCCTAGAACGTCTCCACCCACGGCCTGAGCTCGATCTCCCAGGTCCAGGCGCTGCGGTGCTGGCGGTGGAGGAACAGGTAGGTCCGGGCGATGGCGTCGGGCGACAGCATGGCGTCCGGGCCGGCGCCTTTTGCCCCGCCCGGCGGGGCGATGCCGCCGTCGATGACGATGTGGCCGACATGGATGTTCTGCGGCGCCAGTTCCCGCGCCATGCTCTGGGCCAGGCCGCGCAGCCCGAACTTGCCCATGGCGAAGGAGGCGGACCGCGCATAGCCCTTGACGCTGGCCGACGCGCCGGTGAACAGGATGGTTCCGGAACCGCGTTCCAGCATCGCCCGCGCCGCCGCCTGCCCGACCAGGAACCCGCCGTAGCAGGTGACCATCAGCGCCTGGGCCACCGCATCGGGGTCGAGATCGACGATGGGACCGCGGGCCCGGGCGCTGGGGTTGTAGACCACCAGGGAGGGCGCGCCGTGCCGTTCCGTCACCCGGTCGAACAGCCCGGCCACGTCCTCCGGCCGGCTGGCGTCGCAGGCGTACCGGGCGGCGCCGATGTCGTCGGCCAGGGCGGCCAGCTTGTCCGGGCTGCGCGCCGCCAGGGCGACGGTCATGCCGTCGGCCGCGCACAGCCGGGCCAGCGCGGCGCTCAATCCCGCCCCCGCCCCGACGATCAGAACGCTTTCGCCGCCGGTCATGGGGTCCACCCGGTCACGACGCCACCGCCTGATTGGTGTCCAGCACCCGCGCCGCCTGCTTGCCGGTGACCGGTGTCAGGTGATCGTAGCGGGCCACATAGCTGCCGACGCCGAAGGTGAGCGACCGCAGCTCGATGATCAGGTCGTGCAGGTCGGCCTGGGGCAGATGGGCCTTGACCTCGTCCCAGCCCGGCCAGCCGGGCCGCGCGTCGAAGCCCAGGATCTGGCCCCGGCGGGAACTCAAGATGCGCTGCGCCTTGGCGGTAAAATCGTTGGGCGTGAAGATCGAGACCTCATGGACCGGCTCCAGCAGAACCGGCTCGCATTTTGGGAGTGCCGCGGTCATGGCCATGCGCCCGGCGGTGCGGAATGCCTGTTCGGAACTGTCGACGCTGTGGAACTGCCCGTCGGTCAAGGTGACCGCCACATCGACGACCGGAAACCCCAGCGGTCCGCGCGTCAGGGCGTCGCGTATCCCCGCCTCGACGCCGGGGATGTATTGCCGCGGGATGGCGCCGCCGACGATCCTGTCCTCGAACTGAAAGCCGTCGCCGCGCGGCAACGGCCGGATCTCCACATGAATGTCGGCGAACTGGCCGTGGCCGCCGGTCTGCCTTTTGAACCGCGTGTGCTCGGTCGTCCGCTTGCGGATGGTTTCCTTGTAGGGCACGCGCGGCGGCACCGGCGTTACGCCGACGTTATAACGGCGGCGCAGCCGCTCCATGGCGATCTGCAGGTGGATGTCGCCCTGGCCGCGCAGCAGCAATTCGCCCGTGTCGGGTTCGTGCGCCGTCTCGAGCGCCGAATCCTCCTCGCACAGTTTTTGTAGCGCCGCGGTCAGCTTCACCTCTTCGTTGCGGTTTTCGACGATGACGGAATGGGCATAGACGGGTGACGGCGGGTCGGGCCAGGCCATCGGGCGGGCGCTTGCCTGGCCGTCGATGAGGTCGCCGGTCGCCAGCCCGTCCACCCGGCCGATGGCCACCACCTCACCGGTCTCGGCGGCCGCGACCTTGGTGTGGGTATCGCCGTGAATATGGAAAAGACCGCCGGTCTTGGCCTCGCCGACCGTCTGTCCATCCTCCAGCGGGCCGCGCCAGACCCGGGCCAGGGACAGCTTGCCCAAATGCGGCACATACGCCGTCTTGAAAACCTGCGCCATCGTCGAACCGTCACCGTCCAGCCCCAGCCGCGCGGCCGTCGTCGCCGGCTCGGGAACGTCGTGGCGCAGGGTCTTGAGCAGCCGCCGCACGCCGTTGTCCTGCTCCGCCGCGCCCAGAAGGACGGGGACGATCAGATCGTCCGCCAGATCGGCGGCGATCAGGTCGTAGACATTCTTCTTGGCCGGCTGAACGTCCTCCAGAAGCTGCTCCATCAGCCCGTCGTCGAAATCGGCCAACGCCTCCAGCATCTCCTGACGCGCTTCCTGTTCCCGCTCCACGACGCTTTCGGGCAGCCGGATCAGGTCCGAGGCCTCGCTGGCCTTGTAGGTGTAGGCCCGCTCCGACACCAGATCGACATAGCCGGTAACGCCCCCTTCCCGGCGGATGGGGACCTGGCGCAGGATAAGCGGCCGCGACGATACGCCCTGAAGCGCCTGGAGCATGTGGCGGACGCGCACCGTGGCGGTGTCCATCTTGTTGATGAACACCAGGTGTGGGATGGCCAGGTCGTCCAGAAAATGCAGCAGGGGCGCCAGGGCCACGACCTTCTCGGGCTCCGGCTCGCAGACGATGACGGCGGCGTCGACCACCATCAGGGCCTCATGCGCGTCCTGCGCCAGCTCGACCGAGCCGGGGCAGTCCAGCACCGTCCAGGCTTCGTCCAGATAGCGGGTGGAGGCGATGGTCGTCTCGGTGCTGATCTGGCGGGCGCGGGCTTCGTCGGACCGGTCGCCAACGGTGGTGCCGGCCTTGACCGACCCCTTGCGCCCGATCGCGCCGGTTATCGACAGAATGCTTTCGAGCAGCGTGGTCTTGCCGGACGATTGCGGACCGACAAGCGCCACGCAACGCGGCGCCGCCGGATGCTGTATTCCCCCCATGATATCACCCGTTGGTTGTTTCAGGCGTCGTTGAGCCTGTTTGACCAGGCCCTCATCCGATCCGGAGCGGCCGACCCGACGTTCTGGGCCTTGGCGCCCGCGTTTCTGAACTTATGGTATCACTGTTGGGCGACCGGGGCGACCCGTGGGGCGCGCCGGTACTTCAATGGTTGGACTCGGCATCATCTCGCGCAACCGCCAACACCGCTTCGATTTCCTGACGAGTGTTGTTGCGCAGGCGCGTCAACCCTACGGCTCGGCTCATCGCAAGTCCGGGGTCGGCGTGGTTGTCGATCAGTATCTCATTCGCAAGACCAAGCTTCTCGGGATAGGGAAGGTCGGACCAATTCCGCGCCACACCAGCAACCTTCATCCCTCGGAACGGAACATACGTCGATATGCGCATCCCGTCTGGCCAGAGCACTTCCACTTCGTCCGGACCGCGCGACCGAGCACGAACTCGACTCATTGCCCGCCAAATAATCCGCTTGATTTCCGGTCCTGTTCTTTGAAAACCATGAAGACGTGCGATTTGATCGCAAAGGTGCTTAAAAGTGATAGGACCGGCAGCATCTACAATTCTGCAGCCGATGGACTGCAAGGTCTCGCGGTAGTCTTCATCGTAAAATCGCCCACCATCCAGTTTTGGAGCGGCTCCCTCTTTCGCCTTCGATAATGGTTCAGCCTCGACGGCGGAATCCAACTCATCAAGTGACGCACTCAGCACGCGGCCAGCTTCCGGCTTCCAAAGCTGATCATCACCTGTACGCCTCGCCGGTTCCTCGAGTAACGATGATTGGGCGTCACCTTCGATGTCGGAATTGGCACTGTTGTCCATTCCGCCTCGCAGAGCTTTGCTTTCGGTCATCCTCGTGTTCACGCTTACAGGAGGCTCTGGCAGCGATGAGCCACCGGAACCGTCGCTCACCGACGGCGGGAAACCGTCAGTCTTTGATCCACCAGCGGCTTCAACCACGCGGTGCTCCGTAAAGAACCCGTCGGAGGCATCCGCTCCAATAGGTTCAATACCCATCGCAGTCATTGTACTGACAAGGCTCTGCCACCAATAACCAGTGTCAGAAACCCACTGACTTCCGAAAACGCGCCAAAATGTCCAGCCCGCCCGTTCAAGCGCCGCCTGACGAGCCATGTCCTCCGCCCACTTCTCAGGGCCGTGCCATCGGTCGCCATCAAGTTCGATCGCCAGCCGCCGGTCGTCGGCACCCTCGACGACCAGATCGATACGATACGGCCCGGCCTTAACCTGAGATCGAACACGATAGTTGGCGTCAAGCAGTCGTCCGCACACCTCTCGCTCAAAAGGGGATTCGCAGCGGTCGAGGATACCCTCTCCCGACTGACGCCGTCCCTCAGGCATCGGATCCTCAAAATGCTTGAGTACTTCGAGTTTGAGATCGCCGGGCTTCAATTGATGCGTCGACACCGAGCGAACCAGATAAAGTCGATCGCGCGCGCGGCTGAGAGCAACGTTGAAGCGCTGGGCATCACCTTGCGAACTATGCATACGGACGGTCTCTGGCGCGGCGACCATCGATAGGAAGACCACACTACGCTCCTGCCCCTGCATGGTGCGGCTATCGCCACACACAACACGAAACCGCTCCATTGCATCTGTTCCGACTCGATGATCTTCGATCAGCATCCGCTCAATATGTTCTGCCTGTTTGTGGCCAATAAGGGATATGACAGCGATGTCGCGATGCGCATGACTTGGATCCTGTGCGATCAACGCGATTTCATCTACGATGAACCGTGCTTCTGCTTCATTTTTGTCGCCCTCGCGTTTTCCGGCCTTCACCAGGACGTCGACGAGGGGCGGATCAAACCGCTCCGAGGCCTTTGGAACCCGAAGTGGTACCAAGCGGTCATTGTAGAAACGAGTTGAGAACTGAATGATCGGCTCGGCGCAACGGAAGTGCTCTCGCAGCATAAGGTGCGACTTGGGATACATCTGCATCGCGATATCAAAAACGGAGGTGTTTTCGTCGATGACGTTCCTGTTAGGTAGAGAGCCGAGATGCTCTTCCCGAAGGATGTCGATCTTGTTTTGTGGCACGCCTACAGCGGAGGGACTGACCTGACGCTCGTCACCCACGATCAGATGCTTTTTGCCTCGGGCGAGCGCACTGATCGCCGTAATGTCTGATTGTGAGGCCTCATCAAGTATTACCAGATCAAAATTCTCAAGGTCGGGCGGAAGCTGTTCGGCAATCTTGTATTCCGGCATAATCCAGACGGGAGCTGCCGGTGCTGCTTCAATAGCGGCAACTCGAATCGCCTTTCTGAAGCGTACTGCGCTACTTCCAGTTCCGCGGCCAAGACGCCTCACTGCGGCAGTGAAAGTCGCCAACGCCGTTTGTACCGGAGCCGTCAGCCGTTTCTTTAGACCAAGAAGCGTACGCGCTCGAATGAGCAACTCTAGTTGGCGTTCCCGGTTCCTGCTCAGCTCGGCCTTCTTGTCACGCCACGTATCGCCGTTTCCCAAGGCAGTTATGCTATCAATCGCGCCCTTGAATAGGGCCCAGTCCCAAGCATCGCGCCAGTCTATCCTGAGTATCCGATCCGCTTCCGACGGCTCGGCAAGGCAGGCTGAAGCCCAATTCGGCGCCCCTGCAGTACGCAGTTCGTTGATATCCTTATCAAGGTTCAACAGCGCCGGTCGGAGCTCGTCGAGCCGGATGAGCTCTGCCGTTAGGTCGTTGCGCGCTCTTATGAGATCATCCTCGCCTACGTCATCCGATCCAAGCGCTGCACAGAGATTGCGAAGGTCACAAGAAAGGGGAAGAGTGCTGTCGCCCGCTAACTCAACCAATTGCGAAAGCGCTTTTGGCGGTACATACGGGTCTTTCAGATTGGCGCGCAGCGCTTTCAGCACCGGCTCGAAATCGAGGTCTCCGAGAAGCCGCTCAACGTCAAGCCCATACGGAAACAGTGGCGTTAGTCGTTTCACCTCGGCCAGAAGTCGTTCGACCGCATAGTCGACGGCAGGGAGACGGCTCCTCGCCTCACGCATAACTTCTGCCATGCCTTTTGCGGTCTGTGGCAAGACCGGCAATCGTCCGGCCGCCTCTTCCTTGCTCCAAACGGCCACAATCTGCGGACGCAGGTCTTCGACCTTTAGAGCATCATAAGCCCTCTCCCAGTCATCGGGACCACAAGGGGGACGACCGTCGACCCTGATGCTCTCTATGGCGTTCTTTAGGCTCCGATTGAAGATCGAAGAGCCGATCCGCACCGGCGCGCTGCCGAACCGAGCGCGAGACACGGCGCTGATCAACTTCTCACGCTCCACCAGGTCGATGTCGTACTCAATCGCTCCAGGTTGCCGGTCGTTGAGAAGTCTCAACCCTTGTCCAATCGGATCGCCGTTGATTGACTCCAAATTCCCGGATAGGTGCGCATGAAAGCGATGGGAGATTAGAGCGCGCTCCCAAGACGCGGATCCCTGCAAAGCGGTCATCAGGGCACTAATAGTGGCATGTGCAGCCGCGGCCACATCTTCCACATCCCCGGTATCCCGCGCCATGCGAGGTTGACCGGAGTGGTCCTCCTGCGGTCTGTTTCGGTAGTCACGCTCAGTCCGATGCGCCTCAAGGATCTCGGTCGTTGTGGGCAACTCAGCCGGGTCCGGAAGTTGAGCATCAATGTAGACGACATCCTCCCCGATCCTCGGAAGAGTCGTGCGCATTCTTTCCACTGTTGCGCTGAGCGCCTCAGGCGGCCCACTTGAGGGGCGGTCTGTCATCCAATCGTAAGCGGGCGCGGTTTCAGCGAGGACCCTGGCCAGATCCATAGCCGTTCGTTCTTCGCCACCCCAGCTTAGCGGCTTCAGATTGGCGTGCGCTATCGTCGAGAGCCTTTCTTCGCAATCGCGTTTTTCTTGATCGAGACGAACGATATCCGCCTCGATTCGAGAAATCTCACGCCTGGTCTCGTCAACGCTGAGAGTGATCACGTCATCCGAGAGTTTCTGTATCGCCTCTTCAAGCTGCCTTGCACCATCCCGATCGGAGGCGACAGACGCAATCACGAGACTTGCTAGTTCCTTGGGGAGTTTGTCGCGAACCGCCGAGATCGCCTCCGCGGTGCGGGCGGTGACAAGTACGCGCCGCCCAGTTGCCATGTAATGAGAAATAATATTCGCAATTGAGTGAGTTTTGCCGGTGCCAGGAGGACCTGTAACGGTTACGACATCTTCCACCTCTAATCGGTCGATGATCCGGGCTTGTTCGTCGTTGTACGGGAGTGGGAAAAAATAGACCTTTGCATTGGTATAGATCTCGGCACCCATATCCGCCGCTTTGGCAATCGGCGACCCATCGCTCCAATTCCCGGCACTGCCACCCTGACTGACACTCAAGACTGTCCTCGTAAGTCCCCAATCCTCAGCGTCATCTACCTCCTGCTTCGGCTTTGAGCCCACAAAACCACGCAAGCTATTCGGCAGGCTCTCATCAATACTGACTTGCTCGATTTTGGAACGAAGCGCCTCCAAGTCCTGTTCGCGGAGGTTTTCGGATCGAGGGCGCCCATAGATCGCCCAGGATGAATAAACAGTGAGATCATCTTCGGGACCTCCAACTATTGTACCGTCATCAATCTGCCGACGCGTAACATGCTTGGCGCGGGCTGACAAACGGGTCGCAGCAACATCCAAAAGGACTTCCCAGTCAGACGACTCAAACGGGCTGATCTCCACGTCTTCGCTGGCTGCGATCCGCCCGAATTGCTCCTGAAGATGTTTTTGCGTTGCGGCCGATCCATCAACATCCATTTCGACAAACGGCCTGAGGCTAAATGTCGGACGCACCGCGCGTGGCCGGATTGAAATATTGCCGCCCTTTAACACTTCGAGATCAACAAGCTGTTCGATCAGAGGCATGTCGATCTGTCGGCTGTTATACTTCCACTTAGCGATGCCAATCCCCCATACCAATTCGGGTGGAGAGGCTGTGGCTCCTCCGTGCATTAGATTGTGCAACCGAAAAAGACTATTGTAGAGCCCAATTGATTTCCGGATGGGGCGCTCCTCGATGGCCCAGTCCTGCCAAGGCCCCCTTCGCCAATCCTCGAGCGCGATACGAAGATCGTCCAACATGTCAAGGCGCAAAGCGATCTTCATGCGCTCGCTGGTGGTTTCGTCCTCAAGCAAGTGGACATCGTTCATGTCGAGCAAACCTGCTTCGCACAGTTCCGAGATTTCGTAGATGTCCACTTCGCGAACGATAACTTGTTTGTATTTGGGGGGCGTTTCCGGATCGTCCGGAAACCCGTCGAGCCACTCCGCGAGCATATCGTTCGGAGCCGGGGGGCGCCCCGGCCGAAGCCGGGCAAGCTGTATCCAGCTTTCATCATCGGGTTTGAGCACTATTCCGGGGAGATCTTTGATATCTGGCTCCGGGAAATAACCGAACCCGGTATCCTGCATTCGCATCAGCGTTTGGTTCTTGGCGGCAAGAATGCCCTGCGCAAATCGGAACAAACCGGAAAGCTTGTCTCGATCGGTTACTGTATTGTCACCGTCCATAACAAACCTTCCTGATCGTGTTTCCCAGAATGATGCCCATCTTCAGGCTGCCGAACTCATCCGGCCTGCAGTTTCCCTGTGGGCATTTCACTCTCTAATTTTTAAGTATATCTTAGTCTCAATGTATTTGTTCACCTTTAAGTTGCGTAAAGCGAAAACTACTCTTACGGGCGCGGCGTTGCGGCGATGGACTTCGGGCCGCCGTTGCCGTAGGACAGCGGCCATCAGCATGAGGTGATTCGATGAAGCTTGGACCGCTGCAATTGATCTGCCTGCTCGCCCTGACATCGGCCTGCGGCGGCGGCGCGCCGCCCGTGGCGCTGGCCAACCCGGGGGCCCAGGCAAGCGCGTCCGGCGCGGTGGCGCAGGCGCCCGTCAACCCGCAGAGCTTCGCGGCCTGGCTTGGCGGCTTCAAGCGGAGCGCGGCCGAGGCGGGGATCCGCCAGACCACCATCGACACGGCGTTCGCCGGCGTCCAACCCAACCCCCGGATCATCGAGCTCAACAACCGCCAGCCCGAGTTCAGCCGGACCACCGGCGATTATCTGGCCTCGGCCGTCTCGGACACCCGCGTGGCCAACGGCAGGCGGCTGCTGGCGGAGCACGGCGCCCTGCTGGAGTCCGTCAGCCGGCGCTATGGCGTGCCGCCGCAATATGTGGTCGCCATCTGGGGCTTGGAAAGCGATTATGGCCGGGACTATGGCAGCTACTACGCCATCGAGGCGCTGGCGACGCTGGCCGCCGACGGCCCGCGCGTCGATTACGGGCGGCGGGAGCTGCTGTCGGCCTTGCGCATTCTCGACAATGGCGACGTGACGCGGGACCGGCTGCTCGGGTCCTGGGCCGGCGCCATGGGGCAGACCCAGTTCATCCCGTCGACCTATCTGGCCGAGGCCGTCGATTTCGACGGCGACGGCCGCCGCGACCTGTGGACCAGCCTGGCCGATGCCTTCGCCTCCACCGCCAGCTACCTGGACCGGGTGGGAGGCTGGGAGGACGGCATGCCCTGGGGAACCGAGGTTCTGTTGCCCGCAGACTTCGACTGGGAGGTGGCGGACCTGTCGATCAGACGCCCGGTCGCCCAGTGGATGGGCATGGGCGTGCGCGCCGCCAACGGCGCGCCGCTGCCGGGCCAGGGCGGCGACGCCTCGATCATTCTTCCGGCCGGGCACAGCGGCCCCGCCTTTCTGGTGCTCGACAATTTCCGGGCGATCATGCGCTACAACAATTCCAGCAGCTATGCGCTGGCGGTCAGCCATTTGGCCGACCGGATTGCCGGTGGGGCTCCGTTTGTCGCCCGCTGGCCGGCCGACGACGCCCCGCTCAGCCGCGACGATCGGCTGGACCTGCAACGGCTGCTGGCCGAAAGCGGCTACGATCCGGGCGGCTTCGACGGTCTGGTCGGCCCCAACACCCGTCAAGCGGTGCGCGGGTTTCAGAAGGAAATCGGCGTCCCGGCCGACGGCTATCCGACGCCGGAACTGCTGAGGCGTCTGAGAACCGGTTCCGCCGGCTGACGTCCCGGTCCCGTCAGGGTGGGCGGCCGCTTGCTTTTGAGGCCGAACGCATCGGCCAGCAAGGCATAGGATCGTCGGCGCGCGCTGAAATCGTAGCATGTGGTCATGATCAGCAGGTCTCCGGTTCCGAACGTCTCCGCGATGTCGAGCAGCCGATCGCGAACCTGCTCCGGCGCGCCGATAATCTGTCGCCGCCGCGCCATGACGACGCGCGCCTTTTCCTGATAGCTGAACATATGGGCCTGCGCGTCCTCGACCGAGGGCACCGGGCTTGTGACACCGCGCTCGAGCCAAAGCTGCCAAAGATCCTGGCTGAGCGCCAGGCGCTCCGCCTCCGCCTCGGTTTCGGCGCACAGAACGGACACCAGCATCGAGACCCGAGGCGTCTGACCCAGCTTGCCGACGCGAAACTGCCTGCCATAGGCCTGGAGCGCCATGGCGCCGGCCCGGTCGTTGAGGAAATGGGCGAAACCGAAACCGCAGCTGAACTGCGCCGCCAGGGTGGCACTTTGATCGGTCGAGCCGATCACCCACACATCCGGCACGCCGGACGCGGCCGGCATGGCCCGTACGCCGGCAAAGGCGTGATTGTGGTCGATGCTGTCGGTGAGGAAGCCCAACAGGTCGCCAAGCCGATTGGGGAAGGCGTCGACGGAACCGCCACCGGCGCCGTAGGCCATGGCCTGTGCGGTGCGACGGTCCGTGCCGGGCGCCCGGCGGATCCCGAGATCGATCCGTCCGGGATACAGCGTTTCCAGGGTGCGGAAGGTTTCCGCCACCTTGAGGGGACTGTAGTGACCCAGCATGATCCCGCCGCCACCGATCCGGATCGTCGATGTACCGGCGGCGATCCGCGCCATCAAGACCTCCGGCGCGCTGGACGCCAAACCTTCGGCATTGTGGTGTTCGCCCAGCCAATAGCGGACATAACCAAGCCGTTCCGCCTCCTCGGCCAAGAATACCGTTTCGGCGATCGCTTGGGTGGAAGACCCGCCTGAGCGCACGGGCGACTGATCGAGAATGCCGAGCCGGATCATCGGAACGGGTGACCGATCCGAGCACCTGCGACTGTTGCGTCACGCACCGTTTGAGCCTCCCCAGCCTGTTTTCCCGGCCCCTCTCCTGGGGCCTTCCCGCCATCAGACCTATTCGACGCCCCGAATTCAAGATAAACGTTCACGCCGCTGTGATCGTTCCGTCCGGCCCGGGGCCTGGGACCCAGGGCCCGGAACCCGAGAGTCGGCTCCCGTCATACCCTAAGGACGACGTGCGCCCTGGGCGTTAACGAAAACGGCGTAGAGCGACGTGGTGCCGCAGATGAACAGGCGATTGCGCTTGCGTCCCCCAAATTCGACATTGGCCACGACTTCCGGGACGCGGATCTTGCCGAGCAGGGTGCCATCCGGGGCATAGCAGTGCACACCGTCCGCGGCGCTGGTCCAGACATGGCCTTGAGTATCGCAGCGGAAACCGTCGAACATCCCGGCCTGGCATTCGGCGAACACCCGGCTGTTGCGCAGGCTGGTCCCGTCGACATCGAACGCCCGGATGTGGCGGGGCCCATCGGGGGTGTGCGACGCGCCGGTATCGGCGATATAGAGAATGCTTTCGTCGGGCGAGAAAGCGATCCCGTTGGGCTTGTCGAAATCGTCGGCGACGATCGACACCGCGCCGGTCGACGGATCGATCCGGTACACGTGGTTGGCCCCGATCTCGCTGTCGGCCTTGTCCCCCTCATAGTCCGACAGGATGCCGTAGGGCGGATCGGTGAACCAGATCGAACCGTCGGATTTGACCACGACATCGTTGGGAGAGTTCAGGCGTTTGCCGTCGTGGCGGTCCGCCAGGACGGTGATCGATCCGTCCGGTTCGGTGCGGGTGACACGCCGGCCGCGATGCTCGCAACTGACCAGCCGGCCGTCGCGGTCGACCGTGTGGCCGTTGGTGTTGTTGGCCGGCTGACGAAAGACGCTGACCGCCCCGTCGGTTTCGTCCCAGCGCATCATGCGGTCGTTGGGAATGTCGCTCCACACCAGATAGCGGCCGGCCGCAAAATAGGCCGGCCCCTCGGCCCAGCGGCAGCCCGTGAACAGCTTTTCGACATGGACATTGCCGAAAACCAACCGGGAAAAACGCGGGTCGATGATTTCGAAATCGTCGGTGAGCATCCCTCTTCCTTTCTTTTGCGCCGCCTCAGGCGTGCACCCGGGCGCCCCGACCATAGACCAGAAGCATGGCGATGATGACCAGCCCATAGATGATCTGCCGTCCGGCCTCGGGCATCTGCATCACCGCCAGCACGCTCTGCAGAAGCACGATCAGGATGACGCCGACAACCGTTCCGGCATAGGATCCCCGCCCCCCCAGGATATTGGTTCCGCCGATCACCACGGCCGCGATGGCCGGCAGCAGGTAGGCGTCCCCCATGCCCTGATAGGCCTTGGTCGAATAGCCGGCCAGCAGGACCCCGGCCAGGGCCGCGCACATTCCCGACAGCACGAAGCACACGACCAGGACCAGACGGGTGTTGATGCCCGACAGATAGGCCGCCGATTCACGGTTGCCGATGGCGTAGATATAGCGCCCCAGGGACATCCGCCGCAGCATGAACAGCACCAGCGCCGACACCGCACCCCAAACGAAGACGGCGACCGGGATCCCCAGAACGTGGCCCGTCGCCAGCCACGCCATCAGGTCGGTGGCATGGGTCTGCGGCGCATAGCCGCCGGTATTCACCACCATCAGCCCGCGCATCACCGTGTTGACGCCCAGGGTGAAAATCATCGCCGGCACGCGCAGGTAAGCCACGCCGAGCCCGTTGACCAGCCCCACGGCGGCGCCAACGGCCAGACCGGTCGGGATCGCCCACGGGCCCCCCACCGCCGTGGCCATCATGGCGCCGGCCGCAAGGGTCCACGGCACCGACAGATCGATATGACCCAGCAGGATGACCAGCATCATTCCCGCCGCGACCAGCCCAAGGAACGACGCCACCTGAAGCTGCTGCAACAGGTAGGTCGGCGACAGAAACGTCATCGTGCCGCTGGTCGCCAGGGTATAGACCGTACCGACCAGCAGGATGACCAGGATAAAACCGCAGGCAATCAGAATCGGTTTGTCGATGGCTTTGAGCGTGCTCATGACATCCTGTCCTCAGCCGAAAAGGTCGAGCCGGTTGCGAACCCGGAAGACTCGGGCCGCGCCCAGCGACACGGCGGCCAGCAGGACACAGCCCTCGATCAGCGGCTGCATCAGCGGGTCGACATCGAAGACGCGGAACCCGAACCCGATGGCGCGCAGCACCAGGGCGCCGAAAATGGACCCGATGGGCCCGCCGGTGCCGCCCATCAGCGACGTACCGCCGATCACGACCGCGGCGATCGAATTGAGCGTGTAGGCGGCGGCCTGGGGCGCGTCGGCGTTGCCGCTGCCGGTCTGCAGCGCCAGATAAAGCCCGGCGCAACCGGCGAAGAACCCAGCCAGGGTAAAGGCCGCCAGCTTCGACCGGTCGACCCGGACCCCGGACATGAAGGCCGCGCCCTCGGCCGAGCCGACCGCGTAGCAGCCGCGGCCGGTCACCGAGTTGCGGAACGGCAGCCAGACCACAAGAACGATGAGCCCGAGCAGCAGCAGCGGCAGAGGCAGGCTTGAGACGGCCTCGAACCAGGCCGGCGGATCGCCGGCCCACCAGCCATAGGTAGCCGCCAGCTCGTACAGATCGTTGGTCATGGCCCAGGCGAAGTCGCCGTCGATGGTGCCGCCCGGCGTGGGGCGGAGGAACAGGGCCATGCCGATAAAGACGGCGCCGGTGGCCAGGGTGGCGATGATCGGCTGAAGCCGGCCATAGACCACCAGGCAGCCGTTGAGGAACCCGCCGGCGACACCCAGCCCGAGGCACGCCACCACCCCCAGGGCGATCTGCCCCGGCGATCCGGACAGGACCACGGACGCCAAACAGTTGACCAGTGTCATCAGCGGCCCGACCGACAGATCCAGGCCGCCGACCAGAACGGGCACGGTCTGTGCCATGGAGACCAGGATCAGGGCAAAGGATTCGTTGGCGTTCTGGACGATCAGATTGCTCGACCATCCGGCCGGATGGCTGAAGGAATAGATCGAATAGAACACCGCGAACAGAACGACCGCCAACAGCGGTCCCCGGTTCTGGGCAAGGCGCAGCTTGAGATCGGTCATGGGGCGGTCCCAATAGCGGCGTCGCCGGAGGCGGCGGGATCGCCGCCCAGATTGAGGGCGCTGGACACGATCGCCGTTTCCGTCAGATCGTCACCGGCCAATTCGCGCACGATCCGGCCGTCATACAGGATCAGCACCCGGTCGCAGCAGCCGATGAGTTCGTCGTAGTCGGTTGTGTAGAACAGGATCGAGGCGCCGTCGTCGGCGAGTTTCCGCAACAGTTGATAGATTTCCTGCTTGGTGCCCACGTCGATGCCGCGGGTCGGGTCGTTCAAGAGGATGATCCTGGCGCCGGTCATCAGCCACTTGGCGATCACCACCTTCTGCTGGTTGCCGCCCGACAGGGTGGCCACCGCGTCGGACGGATCGCCGATCTTGATCTTGAGCGTGGCAATGGCATTGGCGATGCGGCGCGCCTCCTCGGACCGGTCGACGACCAGGCCGCGGGTCAGGGATCCCAACGCCGCCATGGAGATATTGTCGGCGACGGACATCGGCAGCATCAGCCCCTCGGTCTTGCGATCCTCCGGGATCAGGGCCATGCCCACGGTCTTCGATTTGGCTTTGGCCGGACCGTCCACGCCGATCGGCCGGCCGTCGACGCTGATCGTGCCGCGAGTCCCGGCCAGGACCCCGAACAGACCCAGCAGCAGTTCGCGCTGACCCTGCCCGTCCAGGCCGCCCAGGCCCACGATCTCGCCCCGCCCGATGTCAAAGGAAATGTCGTGCAGCCGATCCGTCCACCCGAACCCCGCCACCTCCAGGGCGCGCGCCGGCGGTTGCGGCGGGGGCGGCGGTTTGGGCGGGTAGACATGGGCGATATCGCGCCCGATCATGAGCTGCACGATCTCGTCGTCGCTGTGCGCGCCCTTGACGAAGGTCTCGATGTGGAGGCCGTTGCGAAACACCGAGCAGGTGTCGGCCAACTGCTCGATCTCGTGCATCCGGTGGGAAATATAGAGCAGCGACAACCCGTCATCGCGGAGCTGGCGCAAAATGGCGTAGACCTTTTCCACGTCGGCGCTGGTCAGCGCGGAGGTCGCCTCGTCCAGGATCAGCAGGGCCGGGTCGCGGCCCAGCGCCTTGGCGATCTCCACCATCTGCCGCCGCGACAGCGGCAGGTTGCGGACCCGTTCCAGCGGATTGATATCCTCGCACCCGACACGGGCCAGAAGCGCTTCGGCCCGGCGGCGTTGGGCGCGATGGTCGATCAACCCGAACCGGCGCGGCGGGGCGGTGATGCAGATATTGTCGGCCACCGACAGGTCGGGCATCAGGGACAGTTCCTGAAACACGCACACGATGCCCGCCGCGTTGGCGTCCAGCGGGCCGGCGAAGGTAGCCGGCCGCCCGTCCAGAGTGATTTCGCCGGCGTCGGGCTGGACCACGCCCGAGATGATCTTGATCAGGGTGCTTTTGCCCGCGCCGTTTTCACCCAGAACCGCGTGGATCGACGACCGGCGGCAGGCGAAGTCGACGCCGTCCAGCGCCCGAACCCCGCCATAGCGTTTCGTCACACCGACAAGCTGCAGGAAGGGGGCCGCGGCCACCGTCATCTTCCGCCGCTGCCTCGCGGCACTGGGATCGCCTTAAAAAACGCCGCGGGGCCAGTGGCCCGCGCGGCGCTTTTCAACACCATGACAAACCTCACTGCACGTCTTCGGCCGACTTGGCCATGATCTGAACGGCCGTGATGTTGACATCGCACGGCGGAAACTCGTTGGCCGTGAAGAAGTTGTCGGTCAGGTCGGACCAGTAGTTGACCCCGTCCTCCAGGGTTTCGTCGGTGGCCGTGGGGATCGGCACGGAGATCAGCTGCGGCATCACTTCCCCCTGCAGGGCGGCGATGGCGGCCTTGATGGAAATGGCCACAAGCCCGGGCGACTGACCGGCCGAAAACACCTTCATCCCCTCGTCGCGCCGTTCGGCCACCAGCTTGCGAAAGCCGTTTTCGGCCTCGCCGGCGATGGGCACCAGGGGATGGCCGGCATCCAGCATCGCCCGCATGGCGCCGGTGGTGCCGCCCTGGACGAACATGCCGTCGAACTGGCCGTGCACCGCCAGGGCGTCGGCCACGGCCTTCTGGGCCGTACCGTCGTCCCAGTTGCCGACGACCTCGACGATCTCGAAATCCTTGCCATCGCTCTCGACCACCGACCGGAAGCCCAGATGACGGTCCCGGTCGACGGAGTTGCCGGCCAGACCGCGGACCTCCAGAAGCTTGCCGCTGTCACCCACCTGCTCGACCAGGAACTCGCCGGACAGCGATCCCATCTTGAGCTGATCCTGGTTGACCATCATCACCTGATCGGTGTCGAGGATGTTGTCGAAGGGCACCATGACCACGTCGTTGCGGTTGGCCAGCCGGATCACCCGGTCGAAGCCCGTGGGACTGACCGCGATGGTGACGATGGCGTCGAAACCCTGATTGATGAAGTCCTCGATGGCGCCAAGCTGGGCGGCCGCGTCGGTGCCCGTCGACACCACCTTGAATTCCTCGATCAAGGGCGCGATCTCGGGCGTTTCGACATACGCCTTGGCGGTTTGAACCATCTGAATGCGCCAGGTGTTGCCAACGAAGCCGTTGACCAGGGCAATCCGATAGGGCGGTTCCCGCCCGTCCCACTGCAGGTAGGCGGTGTCCGCGCTCCAGGGCGCGAAGCACTCCGGGTTGTGGCCGGGGCCGGACACGACGGCCGGTTCGGCCTTGGCGATCCCGGAAAAGGCGGCGACGCCCGCCGCCACCACAAGTGTCATAAAGGGTTTGATCGGCACGATTCGCACTCCTCCCAAGGATGTTGACGGCGCCGATTGGTTCGGCTGCTCTATTGTCACACAAATAGTGTAGAACCCCGGCGGCGGCGTCAACCGTGGCGGTTATCCGACGGCGCAGCCTTGCCAGAAATCCGCGAGGGCGGCGCGCGAATCCGCGTCGGGCACGTAGATCCTGACCATCCGGCGGAACGGCAGGGCGGCGATGATTCGCGACCGGTCCGCGATATCGGCCAGCCGACCCGCGGCGTCGCCGATCAGAACCCTTTGCCGGGCCGCCGGGCCCTGAAAGGGCCGCATGCCGTAGACCGAGGCCTCCGTCTCGTCCTCCAGCAGGGTGGTGCCGGGATCCAGCCCCCTCTCCGCCGCCCAGGCCGGCAGGCCGGCCCGGAACCGCGCCAGGGTCTCGTCGCCGGCACCGGCGCTTTCGGCATGGAGGCCGGCATCGAAGCATTTGTAGAGCCGACGGTGATAGAGGCCGCGGGCCAAGGCGGCCACCGTGCCGTCGGGCGCGTCGGCCAGGGCCGCCAGGGCCGTGAGAACGAGCGCGTCATCCAGCGCCAGGTAGAGCCCTACATCGGGCCGGTCGGCGACCAAGTAACGCAACAGCGCGTGGTCCTGGGCCAGGCCGGTCGCGGCCGTCGATCCGTCCCGCGCCAGGTCCGACACCCGGACCAGAAGCGCCCGCAGCATCCGCTCGGCGCTGCGGCTGGTCTTGTGCAGATAGACCCGCGAGTAAAGCTGATAGCGCGCCAGCAGGTAGTTCTCGGCCGACGGCAGGCCCTTGTAGTTGAGGTACAGCCCTTCGGTTTCCTGGCCCGGCCCGGCCCCCTCCAGACGGCCGACCTCCAGGCAGTCGAGCAGCCATTCGTAATCCAGACGGCCGCTGGCGATGCCGGTCATGTGACCGTCGCGCAGGACATAGTCCAGCCGGTCGGCGTCGAACTGGCTGGAAATCAGGCTGGAATAGAGATCGGTGGGATTGTCGAGGGCCAGAAGATCGGCGACCCGGTCGGCTAGGCCGGGCGCATGGTCTTCCAGGATCGCGCGCACCTGGGTCTCGGCCCGGATGATCGCCACCGTCCAGCGCTCGTGGCCGCCGGTCCTGCCGCGCCCACGTTCCACCCCCTCGAAGGCATGGCTGAACGGCCCATGCCCCAGATCGTGGAGCAGGGCGGCGCACAACGCGACGTCGCCCCTGTCGGGGTCGTAGCGATCGGCCTTGCGGCGGATCGCCGCCAGCAGGCGGCGTGCGGTCTGGTAGACGCCGATGCAGTGGGCGAAGCGGGAATGGGACGCCCCCAGAAAGACGATGTCGCAAAAACCGAGCTGCCGGATGCGCCGCAGGCGTTGAAATTCGGGCGCGTTGATCAGCCGCCAGGCCAGCCGGTCGATGTCCGATTCCTCATGGAAGACCACGAGACCGTGGACCGGATCGAGAATGCGTTGTGTCTTGAAGGGCGGTGGGGGGACGGGTTGAGCCACGTAACCTCTGCCAAAGTGCCGGGACCGGGCGCAAGCGGGCGCAGTAAACGGCGTCCGCCGCTGCCGATCAAGCATCGCACGCGGGCGTGTCGGGAAGCGCTGGACACCCGCCGCCCCCGTGCTGTAGGAGCGGCGCCATGTCCGACTTGTCCCTTCCCCTGTTCCACGGCCCCGAGGATGGCCCGCCGACCCGGCTTCATGCCACGGGCGTGCTGCCCCATCAGGCCATCGAAGCCTGCATCGAGGCCGGCATCATCCGGAGCACGCTGGATGTGGACGCGGATCAGGTTCAGCCGGCCAGCCTGGATCTGCGCCTGGGGTCCACGGCCCATCGGGTGCGCGCCAGTTTTCTGCCAGGCGCGATGGGAACCGTGGAGCGGCGGCTGGACAATCTGTCCATGTATACCCTGGACCTGACCGCCTCGGCCGTTCTGGAGCGCGGCTGCGTCTATATCGTGCCGCTGGTCGAATCCGTCCATCTGCCGCCGGAGCTGTCGGGGATCGCCACGCCCAAGAGCTCCACCGGCCGGCTCGACATCTTCACGCGACTGATCACCGACTACACCAGCGAGTTCGAGAGGGTGGCGGCCGGCTATAAGGGCAAGCTTTACGTCGAGGTGTCGCCGCGCACATTTTCCATCGTCGCCCACGCCGGCGACCGGCTGAACCAGTTGCGGCTGAAGCGCGGGGCGTCGGAAGAATCCGATGCCGGGCTGGAGCGGTTGCACCGCAGCGCCCCCTTGGTGTTCCGTGACGGCGCGGCGTCCGACCAGCCTGACATATCGGGCGGGCTTTGGGTGTCGGTCGATCTGAAGGGCAAGGGCCCGGGTCAGCCGATCGCCTATCGCGCCCGGCGCCACGCGCCGCTCCTTGATCTGAGGCGGATCGGCCACTACGCCCCCCCCGATTTCTGGGAACCGATCTACCCCGACCAGTCCGGCACCCTGATCCTGGATCCCGACGCCTTTTACATTCTGGCGTCGAAGGAGACGATCCGCGTACCCCCCGATCAGGCGGCGGAGATGGTGGCCTACGACACCACGGTGGGAGAGTTCCGGGCCCATTATGCCGGTTTTTTCGACCCCGGTTTCGGGCACGACCCGGACGGCGGGTCGGGCACCTGCGCGGTGCTGGAGGTGCGCACGCACGAGGTGCCGTTCCTGCTGGAAGACGGGCAGCGGGTGGGACGGCTGGTCTATGAGCGGCTGGTGGCGTTGCCCCGCCGTCTCTACGGCCAGACCATCGGATCCAACTACGCCCGCCAGGGGCTGAAGCTGGCCAAGCAGTTCGCCCCATTCGTCCCCGGCGGCGCCCCGCCGACATAGGGCATGCACCCCGTCCGTCGGTGCAAAACGGGGAGTGGACGGGGTGTGAGTGCAAGGTGCAAACTGTCACCGCTGCACATTTTCAAGGCCCGCCGCCTCTTAGCATGTACAGACACAAGATTGATATGATTGTTTTTTTAGGCCATGTGCAGCTTGCACTCGGTTTGAGACCATCTGCGTTTTGCACATGTGCGGTCCGGGGCCGCCGATGACCGTCAGCTTTGGCGAACAGATGCGTCTGGCCCGTCAGGACAGGGGGTGGAGCCAGCAGCACTTGGCCAATCTTCTGGGCATCTCGCGGCGCACCTTGATCGACCTCGAGCATGATCGCGTCGACAGCGCGAAGTACGCCTTGGCCATCGGCCGCGCCCTCAACCTGCCGCTGGGTGCCCTGTCGGACGTGGCGCGCGCCGGCGGGGCGGCACGGGCGGAGACGCCCCGGCCCTCGTCCCCGACACGCGCGGCGCCCGAGCAGCCGGTTGGCCAGCGTCTGAAAACCCTGCGCCAGGCGGCCGGCCTGTCCGTCCGGTTTGTCGCGCGGGCCGTCGGCCGGCCGGCCACCACCTATGCCGCCTTCGAAGACCGGTCGGATCGGGAGACGCTGCCGCTCGACCTGGTGCGCGACCTGGTGCCGGTGTTCGCCGCCCGGGAGATCGCGCCGCGCGAGGTGCTGGCCCTGGCCGGCATCGACGACGCGCTGCTGTCGCTGCTGGAGTCGGGATCGGAGACCGACATGAAGCGCCGGGCCCTGGCGGAGGCACCGGCCCGGATTGTCGCCGCCCACAGCTGGGCCGATGGCTTCACCGCCGAGATCCGCGCCAACGCGCCCCTCACCGGCCCCTATCTGGAACGGGTTCGCCACATGCTGGCGCTGCACGCCCCGGACGAGGCGGAAGACTGAACGTCCGCCGGTTGACGCCGCGCGGACGCGGCATAGGACTCAAGTATCCAAATCGGCAGTCACGATGGAGATCCGGACCATGGCGCAGACCTTCAAGCAAGGCGATCGGGTGAAGTGGAATACGCCGCAAGGGGAAACCCACGGCAAGGTCAAGAAACGGCTGACCGAAGACACCACCATCAAGGATCAGACCATCCGCGCGTCGGAAGACGATCCCCGCTACCTCGTCGAAAGCGACAAAACGGGCGCGGAGGCGGCGCACAAGGCCGAGGCGCTGACCAAAATCGATTGAACGATCGCCTATCGGAACGTTCAACGTCCGGCCGACGTTACCGCCTCCGACACGATGAGACCATTTCTCGTCACTTGCTTCAGAAAAAGCCCGGAAGGCATTGACCGATGAAGGATATCTATCAACGCATCAAACAGGATCACGACCATTGCCGCGATCTGTTCGCGCGTCTCAAGGACACGACGGACCGGGCGGAAAAATCGCGGTTGTCACTTTTCGAGGAGCTCAAGATCGAACTGTGGGCCCATCACAAGATCGAGGAAGCCGTCTTCTATTCCAAGCTGGAGACGATCAAGGCGACGCGCGGCGAAGCGTTCGAGGCGGTCAACGAGCATCATGTCGCCAACGGTCTGCTGGAGGAACTCGACAGCATGCCCGTCGACAACCCGCAATGGCTGACCAAGCTGGGCGTGCTGCAGGAACTGGTGACCCATCACATGGAGGAAGAGGAAGGAGAGATCTTCGAGGAGGCGCGCGAGGTGCTCGACGATGCCATCGCCAAACGCATGGGGGAAGCCATGGACGAACGCAAGACCGCGATGCTGTCGGCCATGAGCCCGCTGGATATCTGACCGGCCCGGCGGATCAGGCGGTTCGGGGATCAGGCGAAGGCGTAGACGTCCATGGCCAGCACGCCGAAGGTGTGGCTGGCGTGTAGGCGCTCCCCCCGGGCCGCGGGCGTCCCCGCCCCCAGGGCGGCGAACAGCGGCAACAGATGCTCGTCGGTCGGGTGATTGCGCGCGGCGTGCGGCGCCCGATCCCGGTAGTGCAGCAGATCGTCGGTCGCGCCGGCCCCGATCCGGTCGGCGATCCAGTCGGCAAAGGCCACGACCCAGCCCGGTGGTTCGGCATCCGCCGCGGGGCGACTGCGGAAAAACTCTTCCAGATTGTGGGTCAGGCTTCCGGAACCGATGATCAGCACGTCCCGGTCGCGCAAGGGCCGCAGGATCTGTCCCAGCCGGTGATGGTGGGCGGGATCGGCGGCGGCGTCGATGGACAGTTGCACGACCGGCACGTCGGCGTCGGGATAGAGCAGGCTCAACGGCACCCACGCGCCGTGGTCGAGCCCGCGGGTCGGATCGGTCTGCGCCGGCAGTCCGGCTTCGGCCAGCATGGCGGCCACGTGCCTGGCCAATTCGGGATCGCCGGGCGCTGGATAAGTCAGTTCGTACAGCGCCGGGGCGAAGCCGCCGAAATCGTGAATGGTCTCCGGCCGCGCCGCCGCAGTCACCGTCGGCGTCGGTGTGGAGTAATGGGCGGAAAGCATGAGCACGGCCCGCGGGCGCCCCAGCGTTCGCCCATAGGTTTGCAGGAACCGGCGCGCCGGGCTGTCCTCAAGGGCCAGCGTTGGCGCGCCGTGGGACAGGAACAGGCTGGGCAGCCGATCCATGATCCCGGTTCCCGTGGGTCGTCAGGCCCCCGCCGCGCGGCGGCGGGACAAAAGATCGCCCAGAGCCGGCACCTTGACGGCGTGCGCCCCGTCGCCCAGCAGCGCCTGAACGCCCGACATGGCGATCAGAAACAGCGGGAACTCCCAGCCGCCGCCCTCGGCGGAGAACAGCCAGCCGTTGGCGCCGTGCACATAGACGATGCTGCCGATCAGGATCGGGATCAGCGCCAGGGAGACCCAGCGGCTGTAGATACCCGCGATCAGCATCAGGCCGCCGACCGTCTCGGCCAGGATCGTCAGGTAGCCGAACATCGGCGGCAGTCCCAGCGATCCGAAGAACCCGGCGGTGCCGGCCGGGGTAAAGATCAGCACCTTGAGCAGAAACCCATGCGCCAGGTAGAGCACGCCCAGGGACAGGCGCAGAAGAAGGGCGGCGTAAGGGGCTGTTCTGGTATCGATCATCGTTCGTCTCCCGTCATGAACCGGGCGCGGGATCAGTTCGGTCCCGCCGGTTTCCTGACAATAGGATCTGTCGACGTCGAGAATAATCCCTCGAAAACGGCACTATTTGTTGCTTCCATAAGAACAATCAAGCGCGGGGCTGTCGGCGCCCCTGCTCCAGCTCCTCGATGGTGCGCGGCCAATCCTTTTTGAGCAGGGGCGACAGGGCACGATCGGCCAGCACCCGGCCACCGGTCTGGCAGCGCGGGCAATAGTTCGTTTCCCGGCTGGCATAGACGATCCGCTGCACGGCCGTCCCACAATCGGGACATGGCAGACCGAACCGGCCATGCACCGCCATGCCGTCGCGAAAGGCGGTCACCTTCTCGGGAAACCTGTCGCCCGCGTCGGCCCGCAGGATTTCGGTCCAGCGGGACAGGACCGCGCGGGTCGCCCGGTGCAGCGTCGCGATCTGGTCCTCGGTCAGGGTGCGGGTCATGACCACCGGCGACAGCCGGGCGCGGTGCAGGATCTCGTCGGAATAGGCATTGCCGATGCCACTGAACAGGTGCGGATCGGTCAGCGCCCGCTTGACCGTGTGGTTGCGGTCGGTGAGCGCCGCGCCGAACGACGCGGCATCGGCCGCGAACACATCCAGACCGCCGGGATCGAGCGCATCCAGGTCCGCCCCGGTCACGACATGGAGGGAGGCGCGCTTCTTGGACCCGGCCTCGGTCAGGATCAGCGTGCCGTCGGAAAAATCGAAGGCGGCCAGCCCGCGCTTGCCCGGCAGCTTGGCGCCCGGTTTCTGCCAGTGCAACCGCCCGGCGATCATCAGGTGCAGGACCAGCCACAGATCGCCGTCCAGACCGATGGCGATGCGCTTGCCCAGGCGGCGCAGGCCGGTGACCCGCCGCCCCTCGACTTCGGCCAGGGGCGGCCGGGCCGTGCGCAGCAGAAACGGGCTGGCGACACGGACCCGGTCCAGCGTCCGGCCCGCGATCCGCTGTTCCAGCGCCTCGATATAGACGGTGATGTCGGGCAACTCCGGCATGATGGGCAACAGCGTGACACGGCCATGCCCCCGGCCTCAAGCGCCCCGCCGCGCCGAAATCGCGGCCTCCACCTCAGCCCGGGTATAGCGCGGGGTGATGTGCTGCGGACAGTTCCAGTCAAACGCCTCGACGGCGATGAGAACACCGCGTTCGACCGCGGCGCGATAGCCGGACAAAGACAGGCGTTCCAGGGAGGGATCGCCGGGCCCGGCGACACCCGCCCGGCCAAGGATCTTCAGCCGCAGACGGTTCGGATAGTCCAGCAGGATCAGCGACACGCGATTGTCGGTCTCCAGGTTGCCGACGCTGACATACTGCCGATTGCCGCGAAAATCCGCGAACCCGATCGTGCCGCCGTCCAGCACCCGAAGGAACCCCGGCGGCCCGCCGCGATGCTGGATATAGGGCCAGCCGGTCTCGCTCACCGTCGCCATGTAAAAACTGTCCCGCGCGGCGATGAAGGCAATCTCGTCCGGTCCCAGCACATCGCGGCCGGCATCGCCCTGTTCCATCCTTGCATAGCTGCGGCGGCTGCCGTGCGCCTCCTGCAGTTTCTTGACGGTGGGCGTGAACGCGATCTCGGCGAACTTGCGTCCCATGGGTGTCTCCCTTCGGTCTGTCGGACAGCGCGGCCGGTCAGTCGCCGCCGCCAGTGGTGGTTACGGTTCGGCCCAAAAAATCGCGCATCAGGCCGGCGATTTCCGCGGCGTGGGTTTCCAGCGCGAAATGGCCGGTGTCCAGCAGGTGCAGTTCCGCCTCGGGCAGATCCCGCGTGTAGGGGTCGGCGCCGGCGGCCAGGAAGATCTCGTCATTGCGGCCCCAAACGATCAGCGCGGGCGGCCGCTGGGCGCGGAGATAGGCCTGCCATTCGGGGTACAGCGGAATGTTCGTCCGATAGTCGAGGAAAAGATCCAGCTGGATCTCCTGGTTCCCCGGCCGGTCGAGAAACGCCTGATCGACGGTCCAGGTATCGGGGCTGACCAGCGACGGGTCGGGAACGCCGTGGGTGTACTGCCACCGGGTCGCGTCCAGAGCCGTGAACGCGCGCAGAGCCTCGCGATCCTCGGGCGCGCCGGACGCCCAGTAGGCCTGGATCGGCCGCCAGAAGGCGCCCAGGCCTTCATCGTAGGCGTTGCCGTTCTGGACGATCAGCGCCGTTACCCGATCGGGATACCTGGCCGCCAATCGGAAGCCAATGGGCGCGCCATAGTCCATGAGATAAAGGGCATAGCGGTCGATGCCCAGCGCCGCCGTGAACGAGTCGAGCAGGTCGGCATAGCCATCGAAGCTGTAGGAAAACACCGACCGATCCGGCATCGCGCTGTGGCCGAACCCCGGGTAATCCGGTGCGATGACCCGGTAGGTGTCGGCCAGCATGGGGATCAGGTTGCGGAACATGTGCGACGATGTGGGAAAGCCGTGCAGCAGCAGAACCACCGGACGGTCCCGATGGCCGGCTTCGCGGTAGAACACCTCGACTCCATCGATCGAAACCGTTCGATAGCGGGTTTGAGAGGCGGTCCCGATGGAGGGGCCGATCTCGTCCGCCGACGACGGGTTCATCGGTGAGGCAAGGATCAGCGGCGTCACGGCAGCGCCCACCACGGCGCCGGCCAATAGGGATCTGCGGCTGGTGGTGCCGGTTTCAACTGTCGGGGACATGGGGCATTCCTTCGAGTGCGGCGGCCGGGATAGGCCGATGGCTCGAAGGTATCTCCTTCCATTCATCGATATTAGATATTAATATTAGGAATTACCCTTCCATTTTATGGAAGCAATATGGATCGATTTGACTCGATGGCCGTTCTTGTCGCTGCGGTTGACTCAGGCAGCCTGTCGGCCGCATCGCGCCGCCTTGGCATGCCTTTGGCCACGGTCAGCCGCAAGGTTTCGGACCTGGAAGCGCATCTGCGCACGCGCCTTCTCAACCGCTCGAACCGTCGCCTGACGCTGACCGAGTCCGGTCGGTCCTATATCGCGGCCTGCCGGAGGATCCTGGCCGACGTGACGGAGGCCGAGCGGGCGGCGTCGGGCGAATACACCGCGCCGAAGGGCGAGCTGGCCATCACCGCGCCGATCGTGCTGGGCCGTCTTCATGTCGTGCCGGTCGTCACCGCGTTCCTCCAGGCCTATCCCGAGATCGATATCCGGATGACCCTCGCCGACCGGTCCATCAACCTGCTGGAGGAACCCGTCGACCTGGCCGTGCGGATCGGCGCGCTGCCCGACAGCAGCCTGATCGCGCGCCGCGTCGGCGCGGTGCGCCGGGTGGTGTGCGCAAGCCCCGCCTACCTTGCCGATCGCGGCATACCGGAAATCCCGGAGGACCTCGGCGCACACGACTGCATCACCTTCGAAGGCCTGATGTCGCCTGACGCTTGGAGTTTCCCGACGACCGGGATGTCGCAGACATCCGTGCCGATCCGCTCGCGACTGATCGTCAATACCGCCGAGGCCGCGACCGACGCCGCCATCGAGGGAGTCGGGATCACCCGGCTGCTGTCGTACCAGGCGGCGCGGGCGCTGCGGGACGGCACGCTGTCTGTCGTGCTCGAGGCCTTCGAACCGGCGCCCTGGCCGGTCAATCTGGTCTACCGGGGCGGTGGGCTGCAGCCGCTCAAGGTCCGGGCCTTCCTCGATTTCGCGGCCGCTCGGCTGAAGGCGCGGCTGGGGGAAGGCGTCACTTGAAACGGTCAGGGATTCCTGCCGGGTCGCGCCGGCGTGTACCGTCATGCATTGACCCCGGCGGCGCACGACCGCATCTGTAGCGTCGCGTCGCGATCCGTCTTTTCTTCGAGGAGTTGCCCGTTGGCCGTGCGTTCATCCCCGTCCCGTCGGGACCTGCTGCGTTGCGGCGCCGCCGCGGCGCTGGCCCCGGTTGCTGCCCATCTGCTGGAAAACCCGGCCATGGCCCAGCCCGGCGCGGCCGAGCTGCCCCTGGGCCCGGCCGAACCGTTCGACTTTTCCAGGCTGGAAACGTTGGCGCGGGACCTGGCGGCTCAACCCTACGTAGCGCCGCCGGTGCGGTTTCCGGAGGTGCTGGAGACCATCAACTACGACGCTTACAAGGAGCTGACCTACCGGCCGGAACGGGCCTTGTGGCAGGAGCCGGGAAAGCCCTACCCGATCCAGTTCTTCCACCTGGGACGGCTGTTCCAGGCGCCGATCGAGGTCCATGTTGTGGAAGGCGGCCAGGCGCGCCAGGTGCTCTATGACCCGGCGGCCTTCCGCTATGGCGACACGGGGCTTGAGGGACAGCTGCCCGACGATCTGGGGTATGCCGGGTTCCGGCTGATGAACCCGGACCGGCCGCGCACCGACTGGCTGGTCTTTCTGGGCGCGGCCTATTTCCGCAGTTCCGGCGAGTTGGATCAGTACGGGCTGTCGGCGCGCGGCATCGCCATCGACACGGCCCTGCCCACCGGCGAGGAATTCCCGCGTTTCAGCGCGTTCTGGCTGGAACCGTCGGCCCCCGGCGACCATTCGGTGGCCATTCACGCCCTGCTCGACGGGCCCAGCATCACCGGCGCCTTTCGCATCGACGCACGCCGGGACGGCGCCGTGGTCATGACCGTCAAGTCGGTGCTTTTTGCGCGCACCGACATAAAGCGCATGGGCGTGGCGCCGCTGACCAGCATGTTCTGGTATGCCGAGAACGACCGGCGCCTGGCCAACGACTGGCGACCCGAGATCCACGACAGCGACGGGCTGGCTGTTTGGACCGGCAATGGCGAACGGCTGTGGCGACCGCTGATCAACCCCGCGACGGTGCGGACCAATTCGTTCCTGGACCACAATCCGCGCGGTTTCGGGCTTATGCAGCGCGACCGCGATTTCGCCAACTATCAGGACGACGGCGCGTTCTATAATCGCCGGCCCAGCCTGTGGGTGGAGCCCCTGGGCGACTGGGGCGCGGGTGCGGTGCAACTGGTCGAGATCCCGACCGACGACGAGATCTACGACAACATCGTCGCCTATTGGGTGCCGGCCGAGCCGGTGCTGTCAGGATCGCGGTGGGAATTCGACTACCGGCTGTACTGGTCGGCCGACCATCCCTATCCCAGTCCCTACCTGGCCCGAACCGTGGCCACGCGTCAAGGGTGGGGTGGCACGCCCGGCCAGCCGCGCCCGCCGGGCCGGCGCAAGTTCGTCATCGATTTCGCCGGCGGACCGCTGGACGACCGGCGGAGCGACGATTCCATGAAGATCGTCGCCGAGGCCTCGCGCGGAACCATCGACAACCCCTACACCCTGCCGATCGTCGGCACCAAGAAGTGGCGGGCGGTGTTCGATCTCGACGCGCCGGGTCCCGAACCGGTCGATCTGCGGTGCAGCCTGCGCCATGGCGGCGAGCCCCAGACCGAGACCTGGATCTACCAGTACCTGCCGCCGCCGGCGTGACGGACGGGGGCGGCGCCGGTCAGGACGCCCACTCGACCGGCTCCACCCCCAGGAAGCCGCCCGACTGGCGGGTCCACAGGTCGGCGTAGATCCCCCGCCGTCGCACCAGGTCGTCGTGCCGCCCGTCCTCGACGATGCGGCCATCGTCCATCACCACCAGCCGGTCCAGGGCCGCGATGGTCGACAGACGATGGGCGATGGCGATCACGGTC
Organism: Inquilinaceae bacterium; assembly: GCA_052168355.1. GTDB lineage: Bacteria > Pseudomonadota > Alphaproteobacteria > DSM-16000 > Inquilinaceae > JBQLZQ01. The sequence continues at coordinate 195,983 of JBQLZQ010000049.1, read as the reverse complement.
TTGCCGTCCATGAGGTTGCGAAGCTGCCCCTGGATCGCCGCCTCGACCTCGGAATCCAGGGCGGCCGTCGCCTCGTCCAGGACCAGGATCGGGGCGTCCTTGAGCATCACCCGGGCGATGGCGATCCGCTGCCGCTGACCGCCCGACAGCTTCACCCCCCGTTCGCCGACATGGGCGTCATAGCCGCGCCTGCCCCTGGGATCGACCAGATCGGGGATAAAGGCGTCGGCCTCGGCCAGGGCGGCGACACGGGCGATGTCCGCGTCCGTGGCCTCGGGCCGGCCGTACCGGATGTTGTCGCGGATCGAGCGGTTGAGCAGGGCCGTGTCCTGGGTGACCACGCCGATCCGCGCCCGCAGGCTGGCCTGGCGGACACCGGCGATGTCCTGGCCGTCGATCAGGATGCGGCCGCCCTCGACGTCGTAGAAGCGCAGCAGCAGATTGACCAGGGTCGATTTCCCCGCGCCCGAACGGCCGACCAGCCCGACCTTTTCCCCCGGCCGGATGTGCAGGGTCAGATCCTGGACGACGCTGTTCTCGCCGCCATACTGGAACTGGACCCGGTCGAACAGGATCTCGCCCCTGCGCACGTCCAGGTGATCCGCGCCGGAGCGGTCGGTCACCGTATAGGGCTGGGCGATGGTCTCGATCCCGTTCTGCACCGTGCCGATGCTTTCGAACAGGGTCGTGATCGTGCGCAGGATCCAGCCCGACATCTGGCTCAACCGGATGATCAGCCCGTTGGCGATGGCGATGGCTCCGACGCCCAAGGTCCCGTCCAGCCACAGCAGGATCGACGCCGCCGCCATGGCCAGGATCAGGGCGCTGTTGAGGACCGTCAGCGTTACCGTCATGGTGAAGATGGACCGCATCAGGACGCGGAAGGCCTGGGTCTGCCGGGCGATCCCCTCGCTGGCGAACGCTTCCTCCCGCTCGGCGTGGGCGAACAGCTTGACCGACTGGATGTTGGTGTAGCTGTCGACCACCCGGCCCGACAGGACCGAGTTTGCCTCCGACAAGGCGGCCGAACGCTGCCGCACCGGCGGCACCATGAAATAGATGACCGCGCCGTAGCCGACCGACCACACGACCACCGGCGCCAGCAGCCGCCAGTCGAGCCCGGCCAGAAGCGCGACGGTGCCGATCAGGTAGATCAGCAGGAACCAGACCCCGTCGATGGTGCTCATCACCACTTCGCGCAGGGACGGCCCGGTCTGCATCACCTTCTGGGCGATGCGGCCGGCGAAGTCGTTGGTGAAAAAGGCCAGGCTCTGGCGCAGCACATAGCGGTGATTGTGCCAGCGCACCCGGTTGGACAGGCCGGGCACCAGGGCCAGCATGATCAGCCCCCGCGCCGCCAGCGCCGACGCCGGCCGGACGATGATGGCGATGACGCCCATGGCGATCAGCGCCAGCCCGTGGGTGGCCAGGAAATCGGCCCGCGGCGTCTCCGTCATCCAATCGACGATGGCGCCGAGAAAGGCGAACAGCGCCAGTTCCGAAATGGCCGCGACGCCGGAAACGGCCAGGGTCACCAACAGCAGCCCGCGGATCGGCATCAGGAAGTGCGAGAAGAAGGCACCCGTGCCCTGCGGCGGCCGCCGAACCTTGGCCGGCGCCAGCGGATCGAGAAGCCGTTCGAAAAAGGCGTACATGGACCGATCCTCAAGGGGGTGCACAAACGAAAACCCGGCGCCGGCGCCGGGGTCGCACCGAAATCGTGCTCTCAAATATGGGGCGCCGGGTCGCGGGGTATACCCTCGCATGGACGGCGCAGAGTCAGTCTATCATCCCTGCGCGGGATGGGCCATGCGGACTCGGACGCCGACACTTCCGATCAGCCGGCCGCCCGCTCCAGCACGGCGCCGTGACCGTGCGCAAGCTCCACGCGAACCAGGGCGGCCACGAGGTGCGGGAACCGATCGCGGTCAACGAGGCGGGCCAGGCATTCGGCATCGCCGCCCAACCCCAGCCGCCCGGCGGCCTTGAGGGCCTTGGCGTCGGCGAAGGGGTAGAGTTCGCCCCACACCGCCTGGACCTCGCGAAAAAATATGTCGACGCCGACGTCGCCCAGCCCCTTGCAGCGCTTGAGCAGCCGCCGCTCCGCCGCCGGGTTGCATTCCGCCTCCGCCCGCAGCCGGCGCAGGTCGCCGCCATAGTCGGAGATCAGCAGCGCCGCCGTGTCGCCCAGCATGCGCGCCGTGCTTTCGTCGTAGCGGGCGTAACCGGACTCGTTCAGGGCCTTCGTCCGCTGTTCCCAGGTGCTGGCGGCCATTTTGGCCGCCGTCGTCCAACCCCGGTCGGCGAGAGCCGCCGCCGCCCGCGCCGCCTGACCGGCGCCGATCCGCGCACTGAACAGAATTGAGGCACACAGCCAGCGAAACAGAGGCGACGGCGTGTTGCGCCCGAGCGGGATACTCAGTTCCCGGCAGTAGGTGCGCCCGTGCGCGGCCAGAAGAACGGCGACGATGTCTTTTTTGGAGGGCTTTGCCATGGCCTACCTCTCGCCGGCCGCACCGGCGGCGAGAAAACCCGAGGAAGCTGGCGTCCCCTAGGGGATTCGAACCCCTGTTGCCGCCGTGAGAGGGCGGTGTCCTAGGCCTCTAGACGAAGGGGACATGAGGCCGGCGTGGCGCCGGCCGATGATGTAGACCCTGGGGACCGCTGGTTCAACAGAATTCGGCGAACCGATCCGCGGTCGGCGGGCCCGGGGCGCGGCGGTTGTCGTCGACAGGGCCTTGTTTTGGCCGCGGTCCATGACAATTCTGTGAAATCATGCGGTTCGCGTCGTCCAACCCCACCCTGCCCAGCGCCGCCCTGCATCTGGCCGGCGGGGCCGTCCTTCTGGCCGGCGGTCTGTGGCTGGCGCCGCGCGGGGCGGTGCCGATCGCCGTCAACCCGCTGCCGGCCCTGATCGTGTTCGGGGCCCTGGTCGCCCTCGTCTTTTTCTTCCTGCCGCAGCACCGGCCGGTCGTCGGGTTCGGGCAGGCCAACCGGGTGACGCTGCTGCGCGGTGTGCTGACCGCGGGGCTGGCGGCCCTGATCGGGACCGCGCCGCCGATCGGCACGGTCGGCTGGATGATCGCCGGCGTGGCGCTGGCGGCCGTGATCCTGGACGGGATCGACGGCTGGCTGGCGCGGATCGGCAATTGCGCGTCGGCCTTCGGCGCGCGGTTCGACATGGAAACCGACGCCCTGTTCCTGATGGTGCTGTCGGTTCTGGTCCACGAATTCGGACAGGTGGGGGCCTGGGTCCTGGCCATCGGGGCGATGCGCTATGTCTTTGTCGCCGCCGGCCGCGTCGTCCCGGCGCTGCGCCGGCCCCTGCCCGACAGCAAACGGCGCAAGGTGGTGTGCGTGACCCAAGGGGTGGTGCTGGCCATCCTGTGCGTGCCGCTGATCCCGCCATCCCTGGCGGCCGTGGCCGCGGCTGCGGCGCTGGCGCTCTTGGCGTGGTCGTTTTTCGTGGATACCCTGACCCTGCTCGTCCCTGCCTCAGAACCACCCTCGGGAGATCGTTCATGATCCGTCGCGCGCTTCTGTCCCTGGCCCTTGGTGCCGGCCTAGCCCTGCCGATCGCCCCCGGCCCGGCCCGTGCCACGCCGGAAACCTATGCGCTGGATCCCGACCATCTGGCGGTCGCCTTCCTGGTCAGCCATATCGGCTTTGCCAACACGCTGGGGTTGTTCCGGGAGGCATCGGGCAGCTTTGTCTTCGACGACGAAGCCCGAACGCTGAGCGATCTTCAGGTGACGGTGCAGACCGCCAGCGTCGATACCGGCCACGCCGAGCGGGACGGGCACCTGCGCAGCGGCGACTTTCTGGACAGTTCCGCACATCCGACCATGACCTTCACCCTGCGCGAGGCGGTGCCGACCGGCGAGCGGACGGGCCAGGTGATCGGCGATCTGACCCTGCGCGGCGTCACCCGGCCGATCACCCTGGACGTGACCCTCAACAAGATCGGCCGCTATCCCTTTGGCGCCGCGCCGCCGGAGGTGGTTGGCGTGTCGGTTCGGGGGACCCTCAACCGCAGCGACTGGGGCATGACCTACGGTGTCGCCGACGGCCTGGTGGGCGACACGGTGGAGATCATCATCGAGGCCGAGGCGCAACAGCAATAGACCGAGGGTCGCCCGTGGGGACCGCCCCCGGTGTCTGGCGCGGGCTCGCCCGATCGCTGCTGCTCTATTACGCCATGCCATTGCGCGGCCGGCGTCTCGAGGCGTTCTATCGCACGCTGGTCGGGCCGGGCGATGTCTGTTTCGACATCGGCGCCCATGTCGGCCACCGGGTACGCGCCGCCCTGGCCGCCGGGGCGCGGGTGGTCGCGGTCGAACCGCAGCCCGCCTGCGTTTCCGTTCTGCGCCGGCTGTACGGGCGGCATCCGCGCTTTTTCCTGGTCGATCAGGCGGTCGGCGCCACGCCCGGCCGGGCGACGCTGAGGATCAGCAGCGCCACCCCGACGGTGAGCAGCCTCAACGCCGACTGGATCGGCAGGATGAGCCGCACCAAGGGGTTCGCGGCCGTGCGCTGGGACCGGTCGGTCGAGGTCGAGGTAACGACGCTGGACGCGCTGATCGACCGCTTCGGCGCGCCGGCCTTTTGCAAGATCGATGTCGAGGGCTTCGAGCTCCAGGTCCTGGCGGGTCTGAGCCGGCCGCTGCGCCGGGTCAGTTTCGAGACGCTGCCCGAGGCCCCGGACCTGGCCGCCGCCTGTATCGACCGGCTGATGGCTCTGGGGCCCTACGGCTTCAATTATCTAAAGGGCGAATCCACCCGTTTTTTCTCCGACACCTGGCAGGACGACACCGCCGTCAAAGCCCTGCTGGCGCGCCAGACCCGGGTCGGCGATGTTCACGCCCGGCTCGAGAGCCCGGACGCCCCCGAAAACAGCCTTCAGGCCGCGGACGGCGTCATCCAGCGCCGGTTGTAGGGCAGCCGCCCCAGGATCGAGGCCATGGCGCAGGTGCCCGACAGGCCGGCGAAGGCCAGCCCCGCCCCGACAAACCCGCTGAGCGCGTAGAAACCCGGCGCGACCAGCCAGCCGAGAAGCACCCCCAGCATGACCAGGGACCCGGCCGTGATCTGCACCTGACGCATGATGCTGATCGGCGCCGCCCGGTTGACGACGGTGGCGAACCCCGCCCGCTTCCACCCGGCCAGACCGCCGTCGAGCTGATGCACCTCGGCGAAGCCGGCCCCCAAGATCTGCGGCGCGGCCTGTGCCGTGCGATTGCCGCTGGCGCAGTGGAACACCGCGATCTTGCCGCGATCCTTCGGGAAATCGGCCCGATCGAACCCCGACAGCGGCACATGATGGGCGGTGGGAATATGCTCCCGCGCGAATTCGTCGGTTTCCCGGATGTCGATCAACACGGCCCGGTCGGCGTCGAGCCAACCCTTGACCGTCGCGGCATCAACGGCGTTCAACATGAGCGTACTCCTTTTCCAATCCGGTTGAGCCCTATCCTTTGCGTCAAGGGCCGGCTGGCCTACGATAGGGCTTATCTTTCGCCTTTTATCATTTTTGCCTAATATTAAGTCTTGCGCATATATTAGGTATGGATCATATGACGTCAAGAGGTCGCGTGTCCGTCACCGGATCACCGCGGCCCCATCCGAACGGAGGAACAGCATGACACCGCGTGTAACGGGTTTTTTCGACGAGGCAACCAATACGGTGTCCCATGTGGTGGCCGAGCCGGACGGAAGCCACTGCGCCATTGTCGACCCCGTGCTCGACTACGATCCGAAGTCGGGCCGAACCCAGACAGGCTCGGCCGACCGGATCATCGCCCATGTCCGCGACCAGGGATTGACCGTGGACTGGATCCTGGAGACCCACGCCCACGCCGATCATCTGACCGCGGCACCTTATCTGAAGGAGACCCTGGGCGGGCGGATCGGGATCGGCGCCCACATCACGGACGTTCAGGCCATCTTCGGCGACGTGTTCAATGCGGAACCGGAGTTCGCCAAGGACGGGTCCCAGTTCGACCGTCTGTTCAAGGACGGCGATACCTTCACGATTGGGACCATGGAGGTGCGGGTCATGCACACGCCGGGGCATACCCCGGCCTGCATCACCTATGTGGCCGGCGACGCGGCCTTTATCGGCGATACGCTGTTCATGCCCGATTACGGGACCGCCCGCTGCGACTTTCCCGGCGGCGACGCCGCCACCCTCTACCGGTCGATCCGCAAGGTGCTGTCCCTGCCGCCCGAAACGCGGCTGTTCCTGTGCCACGACTACAAGGCGCCGGGGCGCGATCGGTTTGCCTGGGAAACGACGGTGGCCGACGAGCGCGCCCACAATGTTCACGTCCATGACGGGGTGAGCGAGGCGGACTTCGTGGCCATGCGCACGGAACGCGACAAGACACTGTCCATGCCCGCGCTGATCCTGCCGTCGGTGCAGGTCAACATGCGTGCCGGCGTGCCGCCGCCGCCCGAGGACAACGGCACGACCTACCTCAAGATACCGCTCAACGCCCTGTAAGAACCGTCCCTCACCGATCATGCGGCTCGATCGCGCCATCCCGGCCCTGACCTGGCTACGGGACTACCGGTCCGACGATCTGGGCGGCGATGCGCTGGCCGCGGTCATCGTCACGATCATGCTGATCCCGCAGAGCCTCGCCTATGCCCTGCTGGCCGGGCTGCCGCCGCAGGTCGGGCTCTATGCCAGCATACTGCCGCTGGTGGCCTATGCCCTGTTCGGATCCAGCCGCACCCTGTCGGTGGGCCCGGTTGCGGTGGTCTCGTTGATGACGGCGGCCGCCATCGGCACCGTGGCCGGGACCGGTGTCGATCCCTTGGCCGCCGCCCTTGTCCTGGCCCTGCTTTCGGGTCTGTTTCTCATCGCGTTGGGCCTGCTTCGGCTCGGGTTTCTGGCCAACGTGCTGAGCCACCCGGTGATTTCCGGCTTCATCACCGCGTCGGCCCTGCTGATCGCGGCCAGCCAGTTGCGCCACATCCTGGGCATCGATGCCGAAGGGCAGACGCTGGTCGCGTTGGTGCCGTCCCTGACCGCCGGTCTGGACGGTATCAACGCACCGACCGCGCTGGTCGGCATCGCCGCGATGGCCTTCCTGTTCTGGGTCCGCCGCGGGTTAAAGCCCGCGCTGATGCGCGCCGGCCTGGGCCCGCGGCTGGCCGACGGTCTCGCCAAGGCGGGGCCGGTGGTCGCCATCGCCGCGACGACGGCGGCGGTGGCCGTCTTCGATCTGGAGGCACGCGGGGTCGCGGTGGTCGGCGCCGTTCCGCCGGGCCTGCCCTCGGTTGCCATGCCCGCTTTCGACGCCCGCCTGTGGCTGGACCTGCTGCCGGCCGCGATCCTGATCGGGATCGTCGGCTTTGTCGAATCCATCTCGGTGGCCCAGTCCCTGGCCGCCAAGCGGCGCCAGCGGATCGACGCCAACCAGGAACTGATCGGCCTGGGTGCCGCCAATGTCGCCGCGTCCGTCACGGGGGGGTACCCGGTGACGGGTGGGTTCGCGCGCTCGATCGTCAATTTCGATGCCGGCGCCCGCACGCCCCTGGCCGGCGTGATGACCGCCGTCGGCATCGCCGCCACCGCCGTGGTCCTGACTCCCGCCTTCGCCGGGCTGCCCAAGGCGACGCTGGCGGCCACCATCATCGTCGCCGTGCTGGCGCTGGTCGATGGCGACATCATCGTGCGCACCTGGCGCTATGCCAAAAGCGACGCGGCCGCCCTGTTCGTGACCATGGCGACGGTCCTGGCCGTCGGCGTCGAAGCGGGGATCGTCGCCGGCGTCCTGCTCTCGGTGCTGCTGTTCCTGTGGAGGACCAGCCGGCCGCACATGGCGGTGGTGGGGCAAGTGCCGGGCACCGAGCATTTCCGCAACGTCGACCGCCACGCGGTGGTCACCAGCGCCAAGGTGCTCAGCGTCCGGATCGACGAAAGCCTCTATTTCGCCAACGGACGGTATTTGGAGGACCGGGTCTACGACCTGGCCGCGGCGCGCCCGGCCCTGACGGATGTGGTGCTGATGGGATCGGCCATCAATCTGATCGACGCCAGCGCGTTGGAAAGCTTGGAAAGTCTGGGCCGCAGGCTGAAGGATGCCGGCGTGCGACTGCATCTGTCGGAGATCAAGGGGCCGGTCATGGATCGGCTGAAACGGTCGGATTTCCTAGACCATATGACGGGCCAGGTGTTCCTCTCGCACCATGACGCCATGGTGGCGCTGGACCCGGCAACCGTCACGAAGGCCTATCCTCAAGGTCCGTCGGCCGCGGGTATCCCACCTCAGGCCGACCGCCGCGCCGCGCCGGACAACCGGGCCGCCTCGTCCACCAGCCGGTCGACGGCGGCGGGGTCGGTATCGAAGGCGGTGACCAGCCGGACAACCCCATCCTGCCAGCGATAGAACCGAAACCCCGCCGCCTCCAGGCCGGCGATCACTGGCTCGGGAAGCTCCACGAAAATCTCGTTTCCGTCGACGGGGAACCGCAGCGCGGCGCCCGGCAGGCCGGTCAGTCCTTCGGCCAGGCGCGTGGCCTGACGGTTGGCCCGCCGGGCCAGATCCAGCCACAGCCCGTCGGCCAGATAGGCGTCCAGCTGCAGGGACAGGACCCGCATCTTGGAGAACAGATGGCCGCCGCGCTTGCGGCGGAAGGCGAACTCTCGGGCCTGCTGCGGCTTGAAAAAGACGACCGCCTCGGCCGCCAGGCAGCCGTTCTTGGTGGCCCCCAGCGACAACGCGTCGACCCCGGCCCGCCAGGTCAGATCCGCCGGCGCGCCGCCAAGCGACGCCAGGGCGTTGGCGAAGCGGGCGCCGTCCATGTGGACCGAGAGATCGTGGCGGCGGGCAATGGCGGTCAGGGCGGCCAGTTCATCCGGGGTATAGGCCGTCCCGGCCTCCGTGAGCTGGGTGAGGCTGAGCACGGCGGGCTGCACATGGTGGACCACGCCGGCACCGGCCGCGGCCAGCGTGGCGCTCAAATCGTCCGGCTGGATCTTGCCGTCAGCGCCGTCCAATGGCACCAGCTTGGCGCCGCCCGTGAACAGTTCCGGGGCGCCGCATTCGTCGACCTGGATGTGACTGGCGGCATGGCAGTAGACGGCGCCGTAGGGCGGTGTCAGACAGGACAGGGCCAGGGCGTTGGCCGCCGACCCGGTGGCCACCGCAAACGCCGCCACGTCGGTCTCGAAAATGTCCGACAATTGCGCCTGGACCCGCGCCGTGGCCGCGTCGTCACCATAGGGGTCGGCGGCACCAGCCAGACCCGACACCAACGCCTGCAAGATTTCCGGCGCGGCGCCGGCGACATTGTCGCTGCGAAAGTTCATGCTATGGTCTCAGCGATTTCCTATGAGTTGTTCAGCGCCTGATGACCAGATCCACGGTTCCCATGACCGCCCCGGTGGTCGGATCGAGAATATAGAGCCGTTCCGTGCCGTCGGGCAAAGCCACCCTGAGCGCCATCCGCCCGCCCGCCTCGGCCACGCCGTAGATCCGGCTGTCCGGCGGCAGGTCAAGGGTGGCGGAGAACGGCGCCTCGGAACGGTCGTTGAGGCCAGAGATGCCGCGCAACAGTTCCGCCGCAACCACGGCAAACCCGGCCAGCAAAAGCGCGGCCATGACGAACACCAGGATCTTGATCGCCCGCAATGATACCGTCCAACCCCGTTGCCATGGCACCATTCGCCCAGACCGGCCACCGGCTGACCACGACCGCCGGAGAAGACGATGCCGGACGCCGGCTGGATCGGCTGCTGGCCGAGTCCGGTCACGGCCTGTCCCGATCCCGGCTTCAGGCGCTGATCGCCGCGGGCCATGTGTCGTGCGGCGGCCGGACGATAGACGACGCCGCTTATCGGGTCAAACCGGGTCAGGTCTTCGACATCGTCGTGCCGGCGCCGGTGCCAGCCCGGCCCGAGGCCCAGGCCATGGATCTAACGATCGTCCATGAGGACGACGCCTTGCTGGTCATCGACAAACCGGCCGGGCTGGTCGTCCATCCGGCCGCCGGCAACCCCGACCGCACTCTGGTCAACGCGCTTCTGGCCCATTGCCGGGACGGGCTGTCGGGGATCGGCGGGGTGGCGAGGCCGGGCATCGTCCACCGGCTGGACAAGGACACCAGTGGTCTGATGGTGGTGGCCAAGACGGATGTGGCCCATGCGGCATTGACGCGGCAGTTCGCCGACCGGTCGCTGTCGAGGACCTACCGGGCCTTTGTCCACGGGGTTCCAAACCCCGTATCGGGCACCATCGACGCCCCCATTGGCCGCAGCCCGCGCAACCGCAAGAAGATGGCCGTGGTTCGTGGCGGCAAGGCTGCCCAGACCCATTACCGGACCCTCCGGACCTTCGGTTCGGCGGCCAGCCTGGTCGAATGCACGCTGGACACCGGCCGGACCCATCAGATCCGCGTCCATTTGGCGCATCTGGGCAATCCGGTCGTCGGCGATACGGTCTATGGGGGGCCGCGGCGCGGATCCGGTCCCCGGAAGATCCCATTCCCGCGCCAGGCCCTGCACGCGGCGCGCCTGAAGTTCCGCCACCCCACGGCGGATCGCGAGGTTGTGTTCAAAAGCGATTTCCCGACCGACATGCAGGGACTGTTACACTTTTTGGAAAGGCGGGATTTGGCTATACCTGACTAAATAAGTAGGGTATTATAGAAACAGTGCGGTCGCCGTTCATGCTTCCGGGGTTGAGGAGGGTGCGGTGGGCCGCAGACGGTAGGCCGGATCGGTCGCCGTGCGACACGCGAAGGGAGAATTGGTGATGGCACCAATAGCCAGCGTCCCGGTCATAGGCCCGGAAACGAACCTGTCGCGGTATCTTCAGGATATCCGCAAGTTTCCGATGCTCAAGCCGGAAGAGGAATTCATGCTGGCCAAGGCCTGGCGGGAGCATGAGGACCTGGACTCCGCCCATCGCCTGGTCACCAGCCATCTGCGTCTGGTGGCCAAGATCGCCATGGGCTATCGCGGCTATGGTCTGCCGCTGGCCGAACTGATCTCCGAAGGCAATGTCGGCATGATGCAGGCCGTCAAGCGGTTCGATCCGGATCGCGGGTTCCGGCTGGCGACCTATGCCATGTGGTGGATCCGCGCCGCCATCCAGGAATACATCCTGCACAGCTGGTCGCTGGTCAAAATGGGCACCACGGCGGCGCAGAAGAAGCTCTTTTTCAATTTGCGCAAGCTGAAGGGCCAGATGCAGGCGATCGAGGACGGCGACCTGCCGCCCGAGACGGTGGAAGCCATCGCCACCCGGCTCGACGTCCCCGAACAGGACGTGATCAACATGAACCGGCGTCTGGCCAGCCCCGACCATTCGCTGAACGCCCCTTTGCGGGCCGACAGCGAGGGGGAATGGCAGGATTGGCTGGTCGACGACGCCGAAAGTCACGAGATCACGCTGGCCGACCGGGAAGAGCTGGGCAAGCGCCGCACTCTGTTGAAGGCGGCCATGAAGCACCTGAACGAGCGGGAGCGGCACATCCTCACCGAGCGGCGTCTCAAGGACAATCCCACAACGCTCGAGGATCTGAGCCAGGAATACGGCATCAGCCGGGAGAGGGTGCGCCAGATCGAGGTGCGGGCCTTCGAGAAGCTTCAGAAAGCCATCCGCAACGCCGCGATCGAGGAGCGTCTGGCGTCCTGACCGAGGTGAGTACCCGCTCGGAGGGTTAGTTCTCGGCGTCTTCGGCGGAGTCTGCCTCGTCGGGCAGGCCGGTCACGGCCCGTCCCCATTCGGCAAGGAGCTCTTTTTGGAGAGCCTGCTTTTTGGCGATGTGCGCCTGGTGGCTGTGGGCGATAAATGCCTGGGTCGCCGCCGGAACGGTGAAGTAGATCAGCCAGCCGATGCCGGCCGCGGTATACATGATCAACCAGTTCAACGGATCGCCGAGAATGTGGGCGGCATTCGAAACCGTATGCCCGGTCTGCCACAAATCGATGACGGTCGGCATGACGCCGCAGAAATTCAAGCTGCCGACGGCGATCGGCGCATAGCGATCCGGATCCCGGCCGGAAATGAAGGCAACCAACGTGGGCACCATGCCGACGGCAAAGACCATGGCCGTCGGCATGAACATGACACTGAGAACGAACAGGCACACGACAATTGCCGTGACGGAACGCCGGCCACGACCGCGCTTGCGCTTGCCGGCCTTGGCGGTCGCGGGGGCGATGCCTCTCGACGATGGCAGGGTGGACATGGCGGTGACGTGTTCCTTTCAGCCGATCAGACGGCGGAGGCGGCGACAATGCCGACCAGCAGGATGGACGACAGAACGCTGGCGACGATCGCCGCGGCCTGCGCGCCCTGCTCGCGCGCGGCCTCGGCACCGTCGGCCAGGGCCGCCTGGCGTTGGACGATTTCCTGTCCAGCCAGCGCGAAATCGCGCTTCGCCGCTTCGAAGCCCGTCAGGTCGCGGCGCTGGAGGTCGGCGCTGCCCAACAATACAAGCAGATTCGGCAGCAACCCGCTTCCAGCCTGAGAGGCCAGTTCCTCGGTCAGTCGTGTCCGCACCGTCTTGCTGCGGTACTGATCGATCGCGGGCTGCAACACCTTGACCATCCAGGCGCACAGCCCGGGCAGCGGCGTGACCTGGGTCAGGGACTGAAGATGAGCGAGGACTTCAAGCGCGGTATAGGACCGAACATGGGGTGGCTGTTCTTCGCCCAACGGAGCCAAGGCGCGTTCCGTCAAATCGCCGTTGTGGGCAAGGATGAAAGCGGCGATATGCCGATCGACCGGCAATGCCGGTAGGTCAGGCTCCAATGCCCGCTTCTCGAGGGCGGCGACCAGTTCGGACAGTTGCAAGGCGAAGGCGCCCTCGACCATGGGGCTGAGGCAGGGCAACAGAGGGTTGCCCTCGTACAGGCAGCGCTCGATACCCGATCCGGGGCTGCGCTTGTCCAGATACCCCCGCAGCCGGTCGGCGGTTTTGGCCAAGGGTACGAACTCGGTTTTTCCCACATACTGCACGTTGATCCAGAACATCGGCAGCTGACCGCTGATGATCTCCGCTATATCCTGGCCGCTGCCGCCGTTGATCACCGCTTCGGCCAAGGCGCCGTTCAGCCCTTCGAGCATGACCGCGCGACCGCGATATCGTATGGGGGCCGGCGGATCGAGGGCCATCAGAACCCGCGACAGACGCCGCTCGGTAAAGGACCCGCCACTGCCCGCACCCGCCGTGCGGACGGCATGGGTCACCTGGTCGGCCATGGCGTCGTCCTGAAGGCTGCGCCGCAGCCAGACATCCAGACTGCCGTCATCCAGAATCGTGTCCGCGATGGCGGGGGCCTGCGCCAGGCGATAGGAAAGCTGTCGCGCGGTCCAGCACTCCACACCTTCGATCCGCATGGCGCGGATCGCGCGCGCCGGCGGCCGGGCCTGTTTGGGGCTGAGCCGGCGGCCGCTGATCCACAGCTCCATGTCCTCAAGGGTCCAGCGCTCCATCGGATCGTCGAGCAGCAGGCCACGTACGGGCTCGTTGATGGCCTGTGGCAGACGGGCCGTGCCGATCAGGGCGTTGAACGATCCATCCTCGATCTTGGCTTCGGAGATTTCCCTATCGGAACGCCCGGCCAACGGGTTGCCCCCCAGCAGAAGGACGAGCAGCGTGACGCCCAGGGCATAGAGATCGTCGGCGGCGGTGCCGTTGCCGCGCGCCGACGGGTCGGCCAGGCCGCGCTCTATCGTCTCGAAGATTACCGGCTGACCAAGTCCGGCGGGCGACATCAGAAATTCGCCCAGGACGATCGCCTTGCTGTCTCCGTCGCGGTTGAACAGGTTGGTCGGGTTGATCCGGCCGTGGAACAGCCGGCGCATTTTCAACTCGCGCAGCGCCGTGCAGACGGACGGAATGATATCCCGCGTCACCTGATCCTCGTGCAGCGGTGTCTGCGGGGCGTCCAGGGAGGCGACCAAGGGATGACCGATGGACCGTTCGAAAAACGCGACCGCGCGCTTCTGCCGATCGGCGGGCCAGAAGACCGTTCCGAAATCCTCCAGCCGCAGAACATGGGGATTGTCGATCCCGCGCAGCGCGGTCAGGACTTCGGGCCGTACCGGCAATCCGCTATGCGACACAAAGGCAATGGTTTCACCGCCGCGATCATGGATATTGCGGACGGAATAGGCAGAAACACCGGGGGAACCGAACTCGGTGAGCTCTCGCTCGGGCCTGATCTCGTATTTGTCCGCGAAGACGATCGGATCGCTCACCGACGGCGCGACACTCGCCGACTGGTCCGGCGAAGCCTCGGCCGCCGTCTGGCTTGCTGCGTCGCTGGGCGCCATCGGGCCGACCTTCATGGCTTCCGGGGAGGGTGACCATTTGTGGTATCATCCTTTAGCAAACAAATGGTTAACTGCTGTCGACCCGACCGGAACCCATCCTGAACAAACCTTGGGAGCAGAGTAACGCAATGAAGACGATCCGATACCGGCTGGCTGTTTTGACGGTGGCGTTGATGGGGGTGACGGCGCCGGCCGGGGCCGAAACGCTGCGCTGGGCGTTTCAGGGCGACGCCGAAACGATGGATCCGTACGGCCGGTTCGAGATCTTCACGCTGGGTTTTTTGCACAATATCTACGAACCGCTGGTTCGCTATGACGACTCTCTGGCCATCGAGCCGGCGCTGGCCACGGGATGGGAGACGGTCGACGACCTGACTTGGCGTTTTTTCCTGCGCCGGGACGTTACCTTCCACGACGGCGCCTCCTTTACCGCCGACGACGTGGTGTTTTCGTTCGAACGGGCGCGCAAGCCTGGGTCGGCCTTCGTTCCGACCCTCGAACCGGTGGCCGAGATGGTCAAGATCGACGACCATACGGTGGAAATCCGCCTCGCTCGACCGCAGCCGATCCTGCTGAACACCCTGGCCTTCTGGTTCGTCATGGACGAGGACTGGGCGCGGGCCAACGGGGCTGAGGACCCGGTCAACCTGCGCGAGGGGATCACCAATCACGCTACGCTGGCGGCCAACGGCACCGGCCCCTTCCGTTTGATCGGCCGCGAACCGGGGGCCCGCACCGTGCTGGAGCCGTTCGCCGATTGGTGGGACGAGCCGGCCCACAATCTGACGCGGGTCGAGTTCCAGCCGATCGCCGCCGACGCCACCCGGGTCGCGGCCCTGATTTCCGGCGAGGTCGATCTGGTCGACCCCCTGCCGCTGCAGGACGTGCCGAGGATCGAGTCCGCGGCGGGATTGACGGTCCGGCAGTTTCCGGAACTGCGGGTCATATTTCTGGGAATGGATCAGGCCCGGGACGAACTGCTGTATGGCGGCGTTTCCGGCGCGAATCCCCTGAAGGATCCCAGAGTCCGCCTGGCCATGGCCCAGGCCATCGATGTCGATGCCATCGTCGACCGGGTGCTGCGCGGCGCGGCGCGTCCTGCCGGGCTGATGATCGGGCCCGGCGTCACCGGGTACGATCCCCAGTCCGACCTGCGGCCGCCCTTCGACCCGGACGCATCCAAGCTGCTGCTGGCGGCGGCCGGCTATCCCGACGGCTTTCCCCTGACCCTGGACTGCCCCAACGACCGCTACGTCAACGACGAGGCCGTCTGCCAGGCGCTGACCGGGATGCTGGCCCGGATCGGCATCGACGTCACCCTGGATAGCCAGAGCAAAAGCACCTATTTCGGCAAGATCCTGGGGCAGGACACCAGTTTCTATCTGCTGGGCTGGACCCCCGGCAATCTGGACGCCGTCGATGTCCTGAAACCGGTGCTGCACAGCCGGGGCGGCGGCGCCGGGTTCTTCAATATCGGTGGCTATGCCGACAGCAGGGTCGACGCGCTGACCCAACAGGTGGAAACGGAAACCGACGGCGCCGCCCGCAACGCCATGATCCAGGAGGCCTTTGCCCTGCACCGGGACGCCACCGGCCATATCCCGCTGTACCTGCAATATGTTACCTGGGGCATGAAGGACGGGATGGACCTGCCGTCGCGACCCGACGGGGTGGTGCCCTTGTGGCGCGTGCGTATGCCCACAGGCCGGTGACCGGCGACCCGCCGGCCGACGCCATCGCCGGCCTTGCCGCGGATCTGATCCGTCTGCCCAGTCAGGGCGGCATCGATCCGCCCGGCCCGGTGCTCGACCGGGTGGCCGGGGCGCTGGCCGCGACCGGGCTGGACCCGTCGATCCTGAAAGACGGCGGCGGACGGCCGGTCGCCGTGGTCGCCGTCCTGCAAGGCGGCCGACCCGGACCGGCCTGGGCGCTGAACGCCTGCATCGACACCGCGCCCGCCGGCGATCACAGCGCCTGGACCGTCGATCCGTTCGGCGGAGAGATCCGCGGCGATCGCCTGTATGGCCGGGGCGCGGCCGATTGCAAGATCGCGGTGGCGACGTTCGTCCATCTGGCGGGAAACCTGGCCGCGCGGCGGGACGCCTTGGCCGGCCGGCTGGTCCTGCTGTTCGACGCCGACGAGCACACCGGCCGTTTTGGCGGCGTGCGCGCCTTTATGGCGGCCCGGTCTTCCCTGGGGCTGGAGGATCTGTCCGGCGTGATGATCGGCTATCCCGAAAACGCGGCGATCAATATCGGCGCGCGCGGGTTCTGGCGGGCGCGGCTGACGGTTTTCGGCCGGGCGGAGCACACGGGCGCCACCGGGGCGCCGGCGCCCAACGCCGCGGTCAAGGCGGCCGCCCTGGTCTCGGCCCTGGAGCATCTGCCCCTGCCCGTCGAGGCGTCGCCCGATTTCCCGCTGCCGCCGCGGCTGACCGTCACCGGGCTGACCGGCGGCGTCGGGTTCAGCACCGTTCCGGACCGGGCGGAGGTGTCGATCGATCTGCGCCTGACGCCCCGGTTCGACGCCAAGGCCGCGCGCGCGACCATGGCCGCCATCCTCGATGCGCTGGACCGGGACCGGCCGAGCGGCCGACCGAGCGAGATCGATGCCGAGGAATCCTGGCCGCCTTATCGCCTGCCGGACCGTTCGCCGCTGGCCAGGGCCCTGCGCGAGGCGGCCACGGACGCCGCCGGCCGGCCGGTGCCGGGCGCGGTGTGCGGCCCGTCCAACATCGGCAACTTTCTTGCCGCCCATGGCGTCGAGGCGACCTGCGGCTTCGGGGTCGCGTGCGGCAACGTTCACGGCGCCGACGAATGGGCCGACCTGGCGACCCTGCCGCTGGTATGGCGCGCCTACCAAGGCGCGCTGGCGCGGCTGATGGGCCGAGGCGGGGGGTAGCCCGAGGGAACCGGGGGACAATCGACGCCCGCCCGGTTCCCCGACGGCCAAGCATCAGGCCGCGACGGCGCCTTCCTCGGGCTTGTTGAGGGCGACGACGATCACCACCGCCGCGCCGTTGAGCATGTAGTAAGCCGCGTCCAGACCGGTGAAGCCGAACGCCAGGGGTGCCGCCAGAAACACCAGGCCGACCAGAAAGTCGACGGCGAGATGAAGCCGGAAGGGCACCACCCGGATCAGCCCCAGATGGTGGTCGGTCAGAAGGGTCAGACCGAATGCCGCGACGCCGGTGGCGGTCGATAGCCAGAAAGCGATGGGATTGGTCTGCCCCAGGCCCAGAACCCACGGCAGGGCGATAAGCGCAAGGGCGACGGGGTAGTCCAGATAGGCGTGGATCGTCTTGGTTACGAAACGGGTGGCCATGTCACGGTCCTCTTAGGGTTGGTGGCGCAAAACCGTCGACGTCGCATCGACGGCAAAGAGGACAATAGGGGGCGACTTCTGGACGATCCATTTCATGAGGTTCATTTTTATGTGCAGATCGTCCAGAATTTGGAACGATTGAGGGAAGGCCTCGGATGCGAGCCTCCCCCTGCCCCTCTCGGAGGGGTGACGGATGGCGGAGAAGGGTCGGCCGGCCCGTCAGGCCATGGACCGGTAGGCGGCGGGCGACACGCCCACTTCCTTCTTGAAGACCCGCGAGAACGCCGATTCCGAGGCATAGCCGGTCAACGCGGCGGCGTCGGAGACGTTCAGCTTGCGGTGGGCCAGCCCTTCGCGGGCGATCTGCATGCGCCAGGCCGTCAGGTACTGCATCGGCGTCACGCCCATCTTGCGCGAAAAGGTCTGGGCAAACCCGGTTCGCGACAGGCCGGCCTCGCGCGCCAGGCTCTCCACGCTCCAGACCGTGGCCGGAGCGCGATGAAAGGCGGTCAGCGCCCGCGACAAATGCGGATCGGCAAAACCCGATAGGGCCGAGCCGTCCGGGCCCTCGCGCTCGATATGGGCGCGGATGGCCTGGGCGAAGATCGCTTCGGACATTTTCAGGGCGATCAGATCGCCGCCCAGCCGCACGCCCCCCGCCTCGGCGCCGATCACCCGCAACGTCGCCTCCATCCACGCCCCGGCGGCCTCGCCGTAGTTCGGGATATGGATGTGGGACGGCAGTCGATCGAAGATCATGTGCCGGGACCCCGGCGCGAAGGAAAAGTGGCCGCAGATGAGCTGGGTGCGGCGGTCGTCACCGTCCCGGTCGGCGGCGCCGCCGTACACCAGAACGCCCTCGCCCTTGTAGCCCGACGCCTCCAGCACGTCGTCCAGCGGCGCGACCTGGTCCGGCGCCGTGCCGCGGCAGAACAGCGCGTGGGCTGCCCCATGGGGGATGATGACCAGATCGCCCTGGGCCAGCGTCACCGTTTCGCCGGTCTCCGCGATCCGGACCAGGCAATCGCCGCGATGGGCGAAATGGAAACGGGCGACGTTTTCGTAGGCCGGCACCATCACGCCCCAGGGCTCGGCGAAGCTGGTGCGGAAGTAGAGCGTGCCCCGGACCGACAGGCGGGTGAGGATATCGCTGAGCAGGTCCAACATCGGATCAGTCTACAGGGCTTTTTCCCGTCGTCCAGCATTCTGAACGATCTGGCATGATTTTCGGACTAATCGGCATTCAAAGTCCGGGATGGATCGTGTTTCCTTGCTCCATCGCAACCTCACTGGAGCCCATTCCCATGAAACACCTGATCCTTTCCGCCCTGATCCTCGGCACGGTCGGCGCCGTCCCGGCCCTGGCCGACGGCCCCATGAACGATCTGGAGATCGCCCATACGGCCTACACCGCCGGTCAACTGGACATTCGCTACGCCCATCTGGCGCTGGCGCTGTCGGAGACCGAGGCGGTGCGCGACTTCGCCCAGACGATGATCCGCGACCACACGGCGGTGAACCAGGCCGCCGGCGCGCTGATCGCCGAGCTGCAGGTGACGCCGCAGGACAATCCGCTGAGCCAGGCGCTGGTGGCCGGCGCCGCCGAGAAGCGCGCCGAGCTGACCGGCCTGACCGGAAAGGCGTTCGATTGCGCCTACGCGACCAACGAGCTCGGCTATCACCAGGTGGTCAACAAGACCGTCGCCGAGGATTTCATCCCGGCGGTCACGGTGCCGCCGCTCAAGGACCTCCTGGCCGACGCCCTGGTCACCTTCCAGCAGCACGAAGGCCACGCCGCGTCGATGGTCGCGGGTCTGCAATGCGCGTCGTGACGATGCCGTCGCGCCGGCGGCTGCTCGTCCTCGCGGGGACCGTCCTGGCCGGGCTGGCGACAGCCCGGCGGGGCGGCGCCCATGCCGGGGCGCGCACGCACCCGGTGGCCATCAAGGCCTTTCGCTTCGCGCCGGAAGACCTGACGATCCAGGCCGGCGACACGGTCGCATGGACCAACGGCGACAGCGCCCCCCACACCGCCACGGCGCGGGACGGGGCGTGGGACACCGGCCGGCTGGACAGGGGCGCGGCCGCCGCCGTCACCTTCGACACGCCGGGGACCTACGCCTATTGCTGCGTCTTCCACCCGATGATGACCGCCACCGTCACCGTGGCGGCCCGGGAAAGCGCCTAGAGCAGGATCGCCTTGGGTGGAATCGCTTCGGCGATCCCACCCAAGGCGTGAATCCTACTCTATTCATAGAGTTAGAGAGCGATTCACGTCATTGGTGGAAGCGGGTCCGCTTCCACCAATGACGATCGCGCTCTAATACCAAGCTGCACTAATAATGACCCATAGAGATCGTGCCGTCATTTTTTCGCACGCGATGGCTCACCCGGCCCGCCGCCAACGGCGGGACGGACCGGTCGGCCCGAACCGTCAGTCGGGCAACCCGGCCCGGCGGAACCCGGCCCGCCAATGATCGAGATCGGCTTCGGACTGGTAGGGCTGGCCGGCCAGGAACTTGGCGGCGGAGAAATCCGGCCCCTGACGCAACGCCTCGTCCGCATGAAATCGCGCCGCATCGTCCTGACCCCGCTGGGCGTAACCCGCCGCGGTCAAGGCGTGGCCCCAGGCCTTGACGTCCTCGACACCCCGGAAGGCCTCCACGGCCTCGCCGTAGCGGCGAGCGGAATACAGCGCGATGCCAAGGAAAGACTGATACCAATAGGGATGGTGCGGGTTGAGGCGGATCGCCTTGCGCACCCAGTCCACTCCCTCCTCCGCGCGGCCGACATAGGTCAGCAGCAGCCCCATCTGGGCCGCCATATGCGCGTCGTTCGGGTTGAGCGCGACGGCCCGGCCGAGATGGATGAGGGCGGCGTCGTACTGCCGCCGGTTGCGGTGGACCAGGCCAAGCGCGCCGTGGCAGCGGCTTTCCGCCGGATCCAGCGCCAGCGCCCGCTTGGCCGCCTCGAACGCCCGGTCCAGCCAGACCGGCTGTCCGTCCCAACTCCAAGCCCGCAGATGAACCAGCGCAAGAGAGGCATGGGCCAACGCGTAGGCGGGATCCCGGGCCACGGCTTGTTCGAACTGGGCGCGGGCGGGCCCGATGTCGGCGCCCACCGACTGGTCCAGCAGCTCAAGACCCCGCAGCAGGCAGTCATAGGCCCGCAGGTCCTCCGGACGTCTGGTCCGGGCGTGGTCGCCGGCCGCCGCCTGTACGCGTCCGGCCAAGGTCGCGACGATGGTCTGCGTCAGCTCGTCCTGGACGTCGAAGATGTCGGCCGGCCGGCGGTCATAGCGTTCGGCCCACAGGTGATGGCCGGTGCCGGCGTCGACCAGTTGGGCCGTCACACGCAACCGGTCGACCGCTTTCTGGACGCTACCCTCCAGAACGTAGTGCACGCCCAGTTCACGGCCGATCTGCCGCACATCGACCGTGCGATCGCGATAGACGAAGGAAGAGTTCCGAGCGATGACGAAAAGCTGCCGGAAGCGCGACAGCTCGGTGATGATGTCCTCGGTGAGGCCGTCGCTGAAATAGGCTTGGCCGGGGTCGCCGCTGAGATTGGCAAGGGGCAGGACGGCGATCGACGGCCGATCCGGCAGCGGCGGGGCCACCGCCTTCAGCGTACCCGGCGGCAGGGTGCCCGACAGGTCGACATGATAGACCCGCACCGGCTGGGCAATGTTTTTGAGCTGCTGGGCACCGGCATCGGTGAAGCCCTGTTTCAGGTGGCCGCGAACATGACGATAGATTTCCTCGGAGACCGCGATGCCCCCTGTGGGCGCCAGCGCCTCCAGCCGGGCCGCGATATTGACGGCGTCGCCGAAGATGTCGTCGTCCTCGACGGCGATGTCGCCGACATTGACGCCGATGCGCAGCCGCAGGCGGCGGTGGTCCGGCCGTCCTTCGGCCTGCGTCGCCGCGCCTCGTTGCATCGCGATGGCACAGTCCACCGCCGCGACGGCGCTGGCGAATTCGGCCAGCAGCCCGTCGCCCGTCGTCTTGACAAGCCGGCCGCCATGGGTGGCCAGCAAGGGGTCGATCAGGCCGCGCAGGGTCTTCAGATCGGCCAGGGTGGCCGCCTCGTCCTCGCCCATCAGCCTGCTGAAGCCCACGATGTCGGCGGCCACGATGGCCGCCAGCCTGCGCGACATGTCCACCCCGGGAAACAACGGAGCCTAAAGCCCCACGGCATCAATGTTACGCCATTTCACGATTGGGCGACAGCGCGCCTGCGGCGGGCGCCGGCTATTCGGCCAGGACGAAGCGGTCGCCGTCGCGGTCGGCCTGCCCCAGCACAACCAGCGTGCGCAACACGTCCTCGATCTTTCGTTCGGCCTTGCGGCCCTGGGAGAACCGGCGCGCCAGGTCACCGGCCGTGACCGGCGCCGGGGCGGCGGCCAAAGCCGTCCGGATGGCCGCCACCTGGGCCGGCAGGCCGGCCGGCAGCTTGGGCTTGCCGTCCTTGGCGACGGCATCGGGCAACGCCGCCTCCAACTGGCGGGCCTCACGCCCTTCCGCGACGTCCCGTGGCGCCTGGAAGTCGGGCCGCAGCCAGCGCACCTTGCCCTCCCGCTCCTCGGCCGCGCGGGCGGCGTTGAGGGCGACCAGCCGCTCCAGGATCGCCTCGTCCGCAAGGTCGGACGGCCAGCCGTAAGCCTTGGCCACGGCAGCGTCCAAATCGTCGTGCAGGCGGCGCAGCACGCCGACCAGCCCGGTCTCGTACACGTCGCGGTCGGCGTCGCTCAACGCCGCGCCGGCGCGGGTCTTCTCCAGCACGTTGTAGAGCCCGGTCATGGTCAGGTGGCGATGGCGGTCCAGCACGTCCTTGCGGTGGGCGTCGAGGCTTTCGCCCAGGGCGCGGACGCGCGCCCGCGCCGGCTCCGGCGGGTCGGGAAAGGGGAACGGATCGAAGCAGCGCGACTTGCTGTAGCGGGGGTCGTTCCCCACGCCGAGTCGACCACCTGCGGCCAACGCCCAAGTGACGTGCACTTTGGAGGACAGCACACCGAGAAAGAATGCGTCCTCGGTGCCGATATTGACCAGCATGTTGTCCGGCCGGGTGCCGGCATCCAGGAACTGAAAGAACCGGTGCTTGGAGGTTTCGACGGTGGCGATGTAGCGCGGCAGGCCCGCCAACGCCCTCCGAAGCTCCGTTCTAGGTTTCCCGAAAATCCACCAATTGTTGGCGTAATCTGTTGCATCGGCGGTGCGCCCACGTCGTGCCTCCCGAGCCGGCTTCACGCGGTCGGCGACGCGCTGGTAGACAGCGGGGAAGCGGTCGCGGACCGCCGCCTCGGTCAGCGGGTAGAGGTCGATGACCAGGACCCCGCGCGGCCGGGCGGTCAGGTCGCGGCCGTTGCGGTAGGGCAGAATATGCCGGTCCAGCCCGTCCACCCGCCCCAGCCCCAGGGCCGACGCCTCGGCCGGCGTCACGATGAATCCTGCGCCGTGCAGCTTGACGCCGGGGCTGCAGATCCGGTCGTTGGCCTTGAGCGGCACCGCCGCCGTCACGTTGGCGCCGACGGTCAGATCGGGCCAGATCCTGCCCGACCGGTCCTTGAACCTCACGACCGGCGTGTCGGTGTTCAGCCCCGTTTCGGTCGCCACGCGGCGCAGCAGCCCTTCCGCCTTGCCGGCCACGCCGACGGTCATGGCGATGCGCACGGCGGCCTTGTCGGCCGACTTCAGCCAGGGATGGTCGGGGATGGCCATGGCCAGGGACAGCGGCTTCTTGCCCTTCATGTGATGTTCGATTACCCGGCGGGAGAACTTCTGGGTGATCGAGTTGGTGGTGATCAGGCCGAACCGGCGGGCCTTGCCGGCGCGCACCGTCTGCGCCGCCTTGTCCCAGAAATGCATGACGAAGTCCGCCCCGCCGGGCACGTGCGGCCGCGCCGCCCACGCCGCCTCGGCATAGCCGTCGCCCATCTCCTGGCGCATGTTCTTGCCGCCGGTGAAGGGCGGGTTGCCGACGATGAAATCCGCCTCCGGCCAGTCCGCCGGTCGTGGGTTGCGGTAGGTGCGCAGCTCGAACCGGGCGGCCTCGTCGGGCACCGGCTCGCCCGTGACCGGGTGCGGCTTCACCGTAATCCCGTCCCAGCGGGTCACCGGCCGTCCCTCGGCGTCGCGCTGCACGTCCCAACGGTCGTAGGCCAGGATGGCGTCCTGGGCCCGGATGTTGGCGAAGTTCTTGAGCACCGGTTCGGCCGGCATGGCCTGGCCACGGGTGCGGAAATGCCATTGCAGATAGCCGATCCACAGCACCAGCTCGGCGATCGCCACCGCCCGCGGGTTGATCTCCAGCCCCAGGAACTGATGCGGATCGACGGTGTGGCGGTCGAGATCCAGCAGATATTGGCTTTCGCCAAGCTGGGCCAGGGTTTCCAGCACCTCGCCCTCCAGGCGTTTCATCAGCTCGAGCGCGACGTACAGGAAGTTGCCGGTGCCACAGGCCGGGTCCAGCACGCGGGTTTCGCACAGCGAACGGTGGAAGGTCCGAACCTCGGCCCGCGCCTTTTCTGGATTGCCGTCCTCCAGATGACGCGCCGCGGCCGCCTGCACGTCGCGCCAATCCTCCGTCAACGGATCGACGATCGTGGCCACGACCAACTGCTCGACATAGGCGCGGGGCGTGTAGTGGGCGCCCAAACGGTGCCGTTCGCGCGCGTCGAGCGCCCGCTCCAGAAGAGTGCCGAAGATCGCCGGCTCGACATTCTTCCAGTCGCGCCGCGCCGCCAGGGCCAACAGTTCCAGATCGTCTTCCGTCAGCACCAGCGTGTCGGCGTCCTGGAACAGGCCGCCGTTGAAGCGCAGGATGTCCTCGTGAAGGGTGGCGGAATACCCGCCCCGGTTCATCTCCTGCCACAGGGCGTGCAGCGCCAGGTGAAGCCGGTCGGCGCGGCCGCGGAACTCATCGAGCAGGGCGATGAAGCTGTCGCGCCGGAGCAGGCCGACATCCTCGGCGAACATCGTGAACAGGCAGCGCATCAGGAACAGGGCGACCTTTTCCACGATGGCCCGGCGGGCGGCGGCCAGTTCGGCCGGCGGCCGGTCTTCCGCCAGCGCCCGGATCAGCCGGCCCTCCAGGGACGTGGACAGCCGGGCCAGCAGCGTGGCGATGTCGCGCGTCACCTCCGCCGTCAGGCGCCGCGGGTCCAGCGCCCGGGGGTCGGTCCAGACCAGCCTCAGGCGGTCGCGCACCGCCTCGTTCCGCAAGTCCTCCAGGTAGATCCGGTAGGATTGCCGGTCGGGAAACTGGGCGTAGTGCTTTCCCTGCAGCGAGAAATCGGCATAGAGCTCGATCACGTGGCCGACATCGACAATGACCAGGAACGGCGGCCACCCTTCCTCCGGCGGCAGGATCTTGGCGTAGCGTTCGGCCTGTTCCCGGGCGTTGCGCATCATCGCGTCCCACTGCGCCCCGCCCCGCTTGCCGGAGCCCGAGCGCTGGTCGGCAATGGCCAGGCCAAGCTGCTTCAATTCGGCGAACTGGGCCTGGCGGCGGGCGCTCTGCTTGGCCTCCAGAACGAAACAGCCGCGCTTGTAAAGGTCGATGTAGTTCGGCGTGGCGGACCCGTCGACCCGTTGGCGGCTGACCCGCCGCTCGAAGGCATAGGCGTTGCGGCTTTCATCCTCGACGGCGGGCGCCGGCCCATCGACCCCCAGCAGCCCGCAGAGGTCCAGCAGGAAGGGCTGGCAGTTGGACCGCTCGCCGCCGCCCGTCGGCCCCCACCGTTCGATGAACCGCTCTACGTCGCTGTCTTCCGCCGTCAACGTTGTGCCTCCATTCAGAAGCCTGCCTGACGCGCAGTGGCGTCATCCCCTAATCGGCGAACGGGTCGGCGACCAGGATGGTGTCGTCGCGTTCGGGGCTGGTGGACAGCATGGCCACGGGGGCTTCGATCAGTTCCTCGATGCGGCGGATGTACTTGATGGCGGTGGCCGGGAGCTGGGCCCAGGAGCGGGCGCCGCGGGTGCTGTCGGACCAGCCGTCCAGGGTCTCGAACACCGGCTCGACCGCGGCCTGGGCGGCCTGGGACGCCGGCAGATGGTGCAGGGTTTCGCCGTTCAGCCTGTAGGCGGTGCAGACCCGCAGCGATTCCATCCCGTCCAGCACGTCGAGCTTGGTCAGCGCGATGCCGCGGATCCCGCCGGTCTTTATGGCCTGGCGGACCATCACCGCGTCGAACCAGCCGCACCGCCGTTTGCGCCCGGTAACCGTGCCGAACTCGTGCCCCCGCTCGCCCAACAGGGCGCCGGTCTCATTGTCCTGCTCGGTCGGGAACGGGCCGGCGCCGACCCGCGTCGTGTACGCCTTTGTGATCCCCAGCACGAAACCCAGCGCGTCGGGCCCCACCCCGCTGCCCGAGGCGGCCTGGGCCGCCACCGTGTTGGACGAGGTGACGAAGGGATAGGTGCCGTGGTCGACGTCCAGCATGGCGCCCTGCGCCCCCTCGAACAGGATCCGCTTGCCCGCCCGGCGCAGCGCGTCCAGCCGCTGCCAGGCGACCCCGGCGAAGGGCAGGATCCTGTCCTTGAGATCCTCCAGGCGGTCCAGAAGCTCCGCCCGGTCGACCTCCGGCGCGTCGAGGCCCCGCAGCAGGGCATTGTGGTGGACCAGCAGCCGGTCCAGTTTGCGTTCCAGCAACGCCCGGTCGGCCAGGTCGCAGACCCGGATGCCGCGCCGCGCCGCCTTGTCCTCGTAGGCCGGGCCGATGCCGCGCCCCGTGGTGCCGATCTTGACGCCCGCCGGGGCCGCTTCGCGGGCCCGGTCCACCGCGCCGTGAACCGGCAGGATCAGCGTCGCGTTTTCCGCCAGCAGCAGGTTGTCGGGCGTGATTTCCACGCCCTGGTCGCGCAGCCGCGCGATCTCGTCAAGCAGCGCCCAGGGATCGACCACCACGCCGTTGCCGATGACCGCCAGCTTGCCCGGCCGCACGACGCCCGAGGGCAGCAGGCTCAACTTGAACACCCGGTTGCCGATGGTCAGGGTGTGGCCGGCATTGTGCCCGCCCTGGAACCGGACCACCACGTCGGCCCGGCTGGACAGCCAATCGACGATCTTGCCCTTGCCTTCGTCGCCCCACTGGGCGCCGACCACCGTCACATTGGCCATGTTCTTATCCGTTGGAGAGAAATGGGGGAATTCAGCCTAGCCGATGCGCGGCGCCGTCGCGACAGATAGAGTCGCACAGGAGGCGGCGGGCCTCGGCCTCTTCGTCGTCCGTCGCCGTCAGGCCGGGCACCGCCACCCAGCCTTCGGCCCGCAGCCGGTCGGCCACCGATGGTTCCGTGCCCGCCGGTATGTACACCCGCCGCCGGGACTCGGCCGCCGGCAGGGCGCGCAGGACGCTGTCCATGAACAGGGTCAGGCCGGTGGCCGGTTCGCCCCGGGCATCGCCGTTGCCGGTCGAATAGCGGCCGCCACGGCCCAGCTCCCCCCGCACGCCACGGCCGAACAGGGTGAAGCTGACGCCGCTGTGATATTCGAAGCCGCGATGTTCGACAAAATCGACCGTCACGGCCAGACCGGGCGCCCCGGCCACCACCAGACCCACAACCGCCACCAGCCGGTCGATGACGGCGCGGGCGGGCCCCGGCAGGTCGAGCCCGGCGACGGCGTCGAGCGCCGGACCGGCGGGGCCGGACGCGGCCAGCAGCGCGCCCAGCAGGTCGGCGGCGGGCCCGCCGGTTTCAGCCACCAGGGCCGCGTCCTTGCGGTCCAGCGCCCGGCGGATCGTGGCCTCCGCCCCCGGTTCGAGCGGCACGGAACCCAGAATCGCCGGCACCAGGGTCGGGGCGTTGAGGTCCAGCGACAGGTATTCGACGCCGATCGCGTCCAGGGTGCGGGCCGCCACCAGCGCCACCTCGGCATCGGCTTCCGGCAGGTCGACGCCGATCAGTTCGGCCCCCACCTGGGTGAACTGGCGTTCCGGCCGAAGCTGACTGCCCTTGACCTGAAGCACCTGGCCGGCATAGGCGAGGCGCAGCGGCCGGGGCGCCCGGCGCAGGCGGGCCCGGGCGATGCGCGCCACCTGCAACGTCATGTCGGCGCGCACCCCCATCATGCGCTGGCTGACCGGGTCCATCAGGCGGAAGGTCTGCTGCGTCATGGCGGCGCCGAAACCGCCCAGCAGACTGTCCTCGAACTCCACCAGCGGCGGCTTGACCCGATCGTAGCCGTACCCGGCCAGAAGGGTCACCAGCCGTTCCACCGTCGCCGCCTCGTGCGCCGCGTCGGGGGGCAGCAGGTCGCGAAGCCCGTCCGGCAGCAAGGCGTTGGCAAGGTCTCCGGTCATGGCCGAGGTCCTCTCAGAGCTCGTCAAAAGGCCAGCGCCTTGACCTGGACCACGCTGGGCAGGCCGGCAACGGCGTCGATGACGGCCCCCGGCACCGGCTGGTCCACCGAAACCAGGGCGATCGCGTCCTCGCCCTCGGCCCTGCGGCCCAGATGGAAGTTGGCGATGTTGATGCCGGCGTCGCCCAGCAGCGTGCCAAGCCCGCCGATCAGGCCCGGCTTGTCCTGGTTGCGCACGAACAGCATGTGCCGGCTCAGCTCCGCTTCCAGCGGCGTATCCTCCAGATCCACGACCCGCGGCTTGTCCCCGCCGAACAGCGATCCGCCGACGGCGCGGGTGCGCTTGTCGGTGGTCACGGTCAGCCGGATCAGGGTGTGATAGTCCCGGCACTGGTCGCGTTTGGTCTCGCTCACATCGATGTCCCGCTCGCGCGCGATGACGGGCGCGGACACCATATTGACCGAGTCGAGCAGCGGGCGCAGCAGCCCCGTGAGCAACACCGCCGTGATCGGCCGGGTGTTGAGCGCCGCCACGTCGCCTTCATATTCGACCGACACGGCGCGGATGCCGTGTTCGGTGATCTGCCCGGCAAAACCGCCCAGCAGGTCCGCCAGCCTCAGATAGGGGCGCAGGCGCGGCGCTTCCTCGGCCGTGACCGACGCCATGTTGAGGGCGTTGGTCACCGCGCCGTTGATGAGAAAATCCGACATCTGCTCGGCCACCTGCAGCGCCACGTTTTCCTGCGCCTCGCCGGTGGAGGCGCCCAGATGAGGCGTGCAGACCACGTTGGGATGGCCGAACAAGGGGTTTTCCTTCGCCGGTTCCTGGGCGAACACGTCGAGCGCCGCGCCGGCGACGGTGCCGTCGTCCAGCGCGTCCTTCAGCGCCGCCTCGTCGACCAGCCCGCCGCGGGCGCAGTTGACCAGCAGCACGCCCTTCTTCATCCGGGCGAAGGCCTCACGGCCGACGATGCCGCGGGTGGCGTCGGTCAGCGGCGTATGCAGGGTGATGATGTCGGCGCGGGCCAACAGTGTGTCCAGCTCCACCTTTTCCACGCCCAGGTCGATGGCCCGTTCGGCCGACAGGAAGGGATCGTAGGCGATGACCTTCATCTTCAGACCGATGGCCCGGTCGGCGACGATGGCGCCGATATTGCCGCAGCCGATAACGCCCAGGGTCTTGCCGTAGAGCTCGACCCCCATGAATTTCGACTTTTCCCACTTGCCGGCATGGGTCGAGGCATTGGCCTGGGGGATCTGGCGGGCGACGGCGAACATCATCGCCACCGCGTGCTCGGCCGTGGTGATCGAATTGCCGAACGGCGTGTTCATGACCACCACGCCCTTGGCCGTCGCCGCCGCCACGTCGATATTGTCGACGCCGATGCCGGCCCGTCCGATGACCTTGAGGCGGCCGGCGGCGTCGATCAGCGCGCCGGTGGCCTTGGTCGCGGAGCGGACGGCCAGCCCGTCATACTCGCCGATGATGGCGGCCAGGGCATCGGCGTCGAGGCCGGGTTTCACATCGACCTCCACGCCGCGCTGGCGAAAGATGTCGACGGCGCGGGGGCTCAGGGAGTCGGAGATCAGGACCTTGGGCATGGCGGAACTTCCTTGGAGGGCGGGCGCCGGCCGCGCTCGTCTGAACGGGCGCGGCCGGCGCGGATGATCGGAAAACGGGTGGCGCGAGGCGTGTCAGGCGGCGGCCGCGCGCTCGGCGCGGACCGCGTGAAAAGCCCAGTCGAGCCAGGGCAGCAACGCCGTCATGTCGGCGGTGTCGACGGTGCCGCCGCCCCACAGGCGCAAACCCGGCGGAGCATCGCGATAGCCGTTGATATCGAAGGCCACACCCTCGCGCTCCAGCAGGCCGGTGACGGCCTTGAGGACATCCGCCTGGCCGGCGCTGTCCAGCCCGGCGAACCAGGGGTCGACGACGGCTAGGCAGATCGAGGTGCAGGACCGGGTGGCGCTCTCACGGGCCAGAAACTCCACCCAGGGGGTGCGCTCCACCCACTCCGCCACCGCCGCCAAATTGGCCTCGGAGCGGGCGATCAGCGCGGGCAGGCCGCCGATCTGCTCGGCCCAGAGCAGCCCGTCCAGCGCGTCCTCGACGGCCAGCATGGAGGGGGTGTTGATCGTCTCCCCCTTGAACGGGCCTTCGACCAGCTTGCCGCCCTTGGTGAGGCGGAACAGCTTTGGCAGCGGCCAGGTCGGGACATGGGTCTCCAACCGCTCCACCGCGCGCGGGCTCAAAGCCAGCATGCCGTGGGCCGCCTCCCCGCCCAGCACCTTCTGCCAGGACCAGGTGACGGCGTCCAGCTTGGGCCAGGGAAGGTCCATGGCGAAGGCGGCGGACGTCGCGTCGCACAGGGTCAGTCCGGCGCGGTCGGCGGCGATCCAGTCGCCGTCGGGCACCCGCACGCCCGAGGTCGTGCCGTTCCAGGTGAACACCGCGTCGCGGGCCGGATCGACCTGGGCCAGATCGGGCAGCGCGCCATACTCCGCCTTCAGCACCCGTACATCGGACAGACGGAGCTGCTTGACCGCGTCGGTCACCCATCCCTCGCCGAAGCTTTCCCAGGCCAACAGATCGACGCCGCGGGCGCCGAGCAGGGTCCACATGGCCATCTCGAACGCGCCGGTGTCGGATCCCGGCACGATGGCCAGGCGGTAATCGTCGGGCATGCCCAGGATGGCGCGGCTGCGGGCGATCACCTCGGCCAGCTTGGCCTTTGGGCCCTTGGCCCGGTGGGACCGGCCGACGGCCGCGTCGTCGAGCGACCGGAGGGACCAGCCGGGACGTTTGGCACAGGGACCGGATGAAAAACAGGGGTTGCGCGGCCGTACGGGCGGCGTGGTCATGATGCTATTCCTTCCAGAATAGAAGCACCCCGTTGGGGGGGTGTGGCCCGCCGCGGAGCATAGGGCGTCCGATGCCGGCGTCAATAGCTGTCGCTGGAGTCCTTTTATCCGGCCCGTTCGCGAACAAACATCAGCCGGTCGCCGACCGGCCCCGGCGGAATCGTCACCAGGCTGTAGCCGAGGGTCGTGTAGATATCGACCATCGCCGCATGGGTACGTTGGGCGGTCTCGAAATTCTGCTTCCGCTCGTCGTCCTGGGTGTAGATCCGCCGCCAGGGCAGGCAGACGAACACCGGATCGCCGTACCGGAACAGCGCCGCCGCCCGTCGCATGTGGTCCGGGATGGGACGATCCAGCAGGCGGAGATACCCCAGAATATCGGGTATGCCCCTGTCGAAATAAATCGGTCCGTCCCGTTCCGCCGCCTCGCGCCAGGACCGCATCTCCCAGGACAGCATGAGGTCCGCGTACAGCATCGGATCCCGCCAGGGCACGGCCGGACCGGACACCGCGACCTGATCCTTGATGATCCGGCGCCCGACCTCCTCGCGGGTGGCCAGCCCCGCGCCCGCCAGGGCGTTAATGAGGGTGGTCTTTCCAGAACCGGGACCACCAGTGATGACAAAGAGGGTGTTCGCGCAGTCGCGCATCGCGGGACGCTCCGTCGAGAGGTGAGGCATAAATGCGATGGGGAAACTCGGCGCCCGACCGGCTGCGGCCGTTCAGGAAAGCCGGCAAGATGAGATTGTTCGGCCATGCAACGCCGAAAACGCCGTTCGTACCGATTACCTGGAAGGGTGTTGACCGGGCGAGGGACCTATGAACCCTGGATGCGGTGCGTCACGAAATCGCTAGACCCGACTACTCCTGGAAGACCGCATACGCCGACTGGCAAACGAAATGCGATTGACCCAGCCCAACCCATGAGAGCGATCCTGATAGGTCGCCGCGTTCAACGGACGAAATCTCGACACCCTGCTTTTCAAGCAGCTGGGCCATCAGGTCGCAGATGCTCGGGGGCGCGTCGCAAAAAAGAAAATTTCCCGACGCACAGATCCCAAGGAAGTCCGAAAGGCGGTGATGGTCGCCCATGTTCAAATAGTGATCCGGCCCGTAAGGGCAGTCCATGGAAACGAGGAAGTCATGGAGCGCGGCATGGATCGACAGCGGATCGGGGATCGCCTGGCTGCAGTAGATTTGCCGCCAGGACCCACGCGCCCATTCCAGATCCTCAAGCCGCCGCACCCGGAAATCTTCCAGAAACTCGTTGGAGGGATAGGGCCCGAAATCCGAAAAGAAGATTCGAGCATCGCGTAATTCACTGAAATAAAGAGAAATTTTTCTTTCTTCCAGATCCCGCGGAGACTCATCCCACCACGGGTGGCTCATCACATCGATGTGGAGTTCGGCCGCCTTTTCCATCCTCAGTGCCAGAAAGCGCGATGGGTGACATATCGTTCGCGTTTCCAGGAGGGTCACAAGGTCTAACTTCATTCGGCGTCCTACCAGATCGCTGCAGGTGTTCGGGCGCTGCGGTCAATCAAATAGTGCCGGCGCCAGCCGCTTCTCGAAATAGCGGACGCCGTCCAGGGGATTGTCGTAGTAGGCGGGGATTTCGACGAAGCCGAGCGACCTGTACAGCGCGATGGCGGCTTCCAGCCGAGCAAGGGTGTCCAGCCTCATGGCGGCATAGCCGATGTCCCGCGCGGCGTCGATGACGGATGTGGCCAAGGTGCGGCCGACGGCGAACCCTCGATGATCGGGCGGGACGTAGAGCCGCTTCATCTCGCAGACGGTATCGCCGAGCGGTCGCAGGCCGACGCAGCCGGCCGGTACGCCCGACCGCCACGCCAGCAACAGACGCCCCCGCGGCGGCGCATAGGATCCGGGCAGGCCCGCCAGCTCGCCGTCGAAACCCTGGAAGCAGAGCGACACGTCGAGCGATATCGCATAGTCGCGGAACAGCCGCCGGACATGGGCGAGGTCGTCTGCCGTCTGCGCCGGCCGCAGCGTCACCGGAGCACCGGCCTCAGCCATGGCCCGGTCAGACATGAATGGTTCCCTCCAGATAGAGCACGGCCCTGCCGGCCAGGCGGACGCGGCCATCGGCCACGGTGCAGCGGACGGTGCCGCCGCGGCGCGAGACCTGGCGGCCGACCAGATCGGTCTTGCCCAGCCGGCCGGCCCAATAGGGAGCGAGCAGGCAATGGGCCGAGCCCGTGACCGGGTCCTCGTCGATACCGACCGCCGGCGCGAAGAAGCGCGAGACGAAATCGACGTTCCGCCCCGGCGCGGTGACGATGACGCCACGCGCCGGCAGCCGGCCCACGGCCCTGAAATCGGGGGCGATATCGCGCACCGCCGCCTCGTCATCGAACACCGCCATGAGGTCGGGTCCGTTCAGCAGCGTTCGCGGCGCCGCACCCAACGAAGCCGTCACCGCCGGGTCGTCGGCCACCGGTTCGGCGTCCCAGCGCGGGAAATCCATGACCAGGAAATCGCCGTCTCTTGTGACGGTCAGCGTGTCCGACACACGGGTCGAAAAGGCGATCGACCGGAGATCCGGCCGCAAGCGTTCAAACACCAGAAAGGCGGTGGCCAGGGTGGCATGGCCGCACAGGTCGACCTCCGCCACCGGGGTGAACCAGCGCAGCGCGTAACCTTCACCATCCGGCACGAAAAAGGCCGTTTCCGACAGGTTGTTTTCCGCCGCGATGGCCTGCATCCGGTCGTCGGGCAGCCAGGAGTCGAGCGGGCACACGGCGGCCGGATTGCCGGCGAAAACGGCATCGGCGAAGGCGTCGATCTGGAACAGCGGGAGGTCCATGGACGGTCTCCCAAGACGTGACGGGAGCCTTTCGGTATCAGCCGCGCCGCCGCGGGGTCAACGGCGAACTTGCCTCCCGACAATCGCCCGTGGCTATACCGCTTGCTTGGCCGGGATCATGTCGACCGCGTCGATGGCGGCGACGATGTCCGACACCACGGCATCCAGAAGGGCGGCGTCATCGGCCTCGCCCATCACCCGGATCAGCGGCTCGGTGCCCGACTTGCGGATGACCAGCCGGCCGGTGGCGCCCAGCTTGCGCTCGCCCGCCTGAACCGCCCGCCGCACCGAGTTCTGGTCGAGCGGCGATGGCACGTCGGGCCGGGGCTGGTAGCGGACGTTGCGAAGAAGCTGCGGCACCGGATCGAAAATGCGGGTGACCTCGCTGGCGGGCCGCCCCGACGCGCGGATCATCGCCAGCGCCTGCAAGGCGGCGATCAGCCCGTCGCCGGTGGTGCCGTAATCGCGCAGCACGATGTGGCCGGACTGTTCTCCCCCCAGGGCAAATCCGTGTTCGCGCATGTGTTCCACCACATAGCGATCGCCCACGGCGGTCCGGTGCAGGGTAACGCCAAGTCCCGCCAGATATCGTTCCAGACCCAGGTTCGACATCACCGTGGCGACCACGGCATCGCCGGTCAGCCGCCCGGCCGCCGCCCAGTCGCGGGCGATCAGGGCCATCACCTGGTCCCCATCGATGGGGCTGCCGCTTTCGTCGGCCAGGATCAGCCGGTCGGCGTCGCCGTCCAAAGCGATCCCCAGGTCGGCGCCATGGGTGGCCACCATTTCGCACATCCGCTCGGTGCGGGTGGCGCCGCAATCCTTGTTGATGTTGAGCCCGTCCGGGCTGACGCCGACGGGGACAACCTCCGCTCCCAGTTCCCAAAGGACCAGGGGGGCGACCTTGTAGGCGGCGCCGTTGGCGCAATCGACGACGATCTTCAACCCGTCCAGCCGCTGGCCGCGGGGGAACGTGCTCTTGACGAATTCGATATAGCGGCCACGGGCATCGTCCAGCCGCCGAGCCCGGCCCAGACCGGCCGACGGCGCGTGGGCGCCGTCAAAGCCGTCCTCAAGCCTTGCCTCAATGGCCGCTTCCACCGTGTCCGACAGCTTGTACCCGTCGGGCCCGAACAGCTTGATGCCGTTGTCCTCGAACGGATTGTGGGAGGCCGAGATCATCACCCCCACATCGGCCCGGAGCGACCGGGTCAGCATCGCCACCGCCGGCGTGGGCATCGGCCCGACCAGGATCACATCCATGCCCATGGCGATAAAGCCGGCGGTCAGCGCCGGCTCGATCAGATAGCCGGACAATCTCGTGTCCTTGCCGATCACCACCTGATGGCGGTGCTGGCCGCGACGGAACTGAAGCGCCGTGGCCATGGCCACCTTCAGAGCCGTTTCCGCGGTCATCGGCTCCGTATTGGCGGTGCCACGGATGCCGTCGGTGCCAAAAAGGGTACGTGTCATACTGCTCTGTCTATGCCGTTTTGGTTAACGGATTGCAAACGGAAGACGATAAAGGCCCATCAGAGTGGCCCTACTTTATGACGGAATTGGGTCGTCATCCGGGGCGGGATGCAAGGCGCGCCACAGGGAAAGGGCCTGAACGGTCTCCGCCACGTCGTGGACCCGCAGGATCTGCGCCCCCTGCCCGACCGCATCCAGACCGACCGCCAGCGATCCCCCCAGGCGCTGCCGCGGGTCGTCCGCCCCGCCGAGCACGCCGATAAAGCGCTTGCGCGACGCGCCGACCAGCAGGGCGCAGCCCAGACCGTGAAACAGGGCGAGCCGGCGCAGAATGTCGATATTGTGGGCCACGGACTTGCCGAACCCGATGCCGGGATCGACCGCCAGCCGCGCCCGGGGGATGCCGGCGGCGACACAGGCCGCGACCCGGCCGGCCAGGAAGTCGTAGACGTCCAGGGCCGGGTCGGCGTAGCGCGGATCGGCCTGCATGGTTCGCGGTTCGCCGCGCATATGCATCAGCACCACCGGCGCGCCGCTGGCGGCGGCCACGGCCAGGCTGTCGGGATCGCCGCTGAGCGCGGTAACATCGTTGAGAATCCTGGCCCCAGCCTCCAATGCCGCCCGCATCACGACGGCACGCCTGGTATCGATCGAGACCACGGCCCCGTCGGCGGCCAAGGCCCGGACCACCGGAAGCACACGTCGAAGTTCCTCATCGACCGGCACCGGATCCGCGCCCGGACGAGTCGATTCACCGCCGACATCCAGGATCGCGGCACCGGCCCGACGCAGGGCCCGGCCATGGGCGATGGCGCGATCCGTACCGAAATGGTCGCCGCCGTCCGAAAAGCTGTCCGGCGTGACGTTGACGATCCCCATCACGACCGGCGTGGACAAGGGCACACCAGCCATGACGGACCGGGGTTCCATCAGGTCCCGCAGCGCATCCGTCACCGGGCCCGACAGGTCGGTCCTCGCCGCCCAGCGTTCCAGCGCCGCCAGGCCCGTGACGGCGCGGGCGCGACGGTCGCCGGCCCGCATGACGATCTCGATCCGGTCGAATGCCAGGGGACCGCCAGCCAAGCGGCGGCCGCCGCCGTCCATGACGGAGGTCGGGCCAAGAGGCCTCAGATAGATGGATGAGGCGGATCCGGCGGACGACCAGAAGTCCCGGAGAGCTTCCAAACCGTCATCGACCGCGGGATCCGTTTCGCGATCCGCCTTCGACACGCGCGGCGTCATCGCTTTCCGTCGACCGTTGCGGCCGGCGTCAGGTCCCCGGCTGAGGCTCCGGCCCCAGACCGCCGGTACCGCCGGTCGGGACGGACGCCCGCTTGCCGGCCGGCTTCTTTGGCGGCGGCGGTGCCGTATCTTCCGGGTCGGTGCGGATAATCGGCTCGCCCCGGAGCAGCGCCCTGATCTCGTCGCCCGACAGCGTCTCGTATTCGAGAAGACCGTTGGCCACGGCGTGCAATTCGTCCAGGTGCTCCGTCAGCACATCGTGCGCGCGCTGATAGGCCTCGTCGACGATGCGCCTGATTTCCTCGTCGACGATGCGGGCCGTCGCGTCCGACATGTTCTTGTGCTGGGTCACCGAATGGCCGAGGAAGACCTCCTGCTCGGGCGTGCCGTAGGTGAGCATGCCCAGCTTGTCGCTCATGCCCCATTCCGTCACCATCCGGCGCGACAGGTCCGACGCCATCTTGATGTCGCCCGAGGCGCCGGACGTCACCTTGTCGTGGCCGAACACCAGTTCCTCGGCGATGCGGCCGCCCATGGCCACGGCCAGATCGGCGCGGCACTTGTCGCGCCGCATGGCCAACCGGTCGGTTTCGGGCAGGCGCATGACCATGCCCAGCGCCCGCCCGCGCGGGATGATGGTCGCCTTGTGGATCGGATCGGAGGCGGGTTCGTGCAGCGCCACCACGGCATGGCCGGCCTCGTGATAGGCGGTCAGCTTCTTCTCGTCCTCCGACATGACCATGGAGCGGCGTTCCGCACCCATCATGACCTTGTCCTTGGCCGCTTCGAATTCCGACTGGCCGACCACCCGCTTGCCGCCGCGCGCCGCCAGCAGCGCCGCCTCGTTGACCAGATTGGCCAGATCGGCGCCCGAAAAGCCGGGCGTGCCGCGCGCGATGACCTTGGGATCGACGTCCGGCGCCAACGGCACCTTGCGCATATGGACCTTCAGAATCTTTTCCCGGCCCAGGATATCGGGGTTGGGCACCACCACCTGACGGTCGAAACGGCCCGGCCGCAGCAGCGCCGGGTCGAGAACGTCGGGTCGGTTCGTGGCCGCGATCAGGATCACGCCTTCGTTGGCCTCGAAGCCGTCCATCTCCACCAGAAGCTGGTTGAGCGTCTGCTCGCGCTCGTCGTTGCCGCCGCCAAGACCGGCGCCGCGATGCCGGCCGACGGCGTCGATTTCGTCGATGAAGATGATGCAGGGAGCATTTTTCTTGCCCTGCTCGAACATATCGCGGACGCGGCTGGCGCCGACACCGACGAACATCTCGACGAAGTCCGAACCGGAGATGGTGAAGAACGGCACATTGGCCTCGCCCGCCACGGCCCGGGCCGTGAGGGTTTTACCGGTGCCCGGAGGCCCGACCAGCAGCACGCCCTTGGGAATCTTGCCGCCGAGGCGCTGGAACTTCTGAGGATCCTTGAGGAATTCGACAACCTCTTCGAGTTCCGTCTTGGCCTCGTCGATACCGGCGACGTCGTCGAAGGTCACGCGGCCGGTCTTTTCCGTCAGCATCCGGGCGCGTGACTTGCCAAAGCCCATGGCCTTGCCGCCGCCGCCCTGCATCTGCCGCATGAAGAAGATCCAGACGCCGATCAGCAGCAGCATCGGGAACCAGCTCAACAGGATATTGAACAGGGTCGGCGCGTTGCTGTCGTCGGGCGTGGCGTTCACCCGAACGCCGGATTCGATCAGATGCGACACCATGTTGGCGTCGCTGGGCGCGTAGGTGGCAAAGGCGCGGTTGTCGGAGAAATGGCCGGAGATCTGCTGACCCTTGATGGTCACGTCGGCCACATCACCACGGTCGACCGCGGCCATGAATTCGCTGTAGGGAACCGACGATTGCGGAGCGCGGTCGCCGGAACTCTGGAACAGGTTGAACAGGGCAACAAGCAGCAGACCGATGATGATCCACAACGCAAGATTCTTACCGAAATTGTTCACGCGCCCTCGCTCTCATCCCTTGATCGACGCCCGCGTGCGATCAAAACTGCCCCGGTGCGGACCCCTTGCCTGCTAGATAATGCGGCAAACCTGCTAAACAACTCCAAAGAAGGCGCCTGAAATCGACTCGGCCGGGGCAAATGTGACAGGCACCCGTGACAGTGTACGCCAGTTTGGGGGATCCTGCCGACAGGAAAATACCGGAACCGCCACAAGAGCGGCACCCCGCCACAGGGACGGCAGGGTTTCAGCGGCCCAGGCCGGCACCCCGGCCCACGCCGCCACCCGGCCGGCGGAGGTCCCCAAACGGCGCACTTCCACCTCGCCGGCCCAGTCCGGGCGGGCCGGCACGGACACCAGGAACCGGCGATCCCACCACAACGCCTGACCCGGAACCACAGGGCTCGGGGCGGCGACGGCAGCCGGTTCGCGGCAGATCAACAGACCGTGATGGGCGGCCCCACGGGTCGCCAGACGACAGCCACCAAGGGTTCGGCTTATCTTTTCCTTAACCACGACCGCCCGATAGGCGTTGTCCAGCCGTCGGCTGCGTGGAGGGTAGGCGCCTCCTCCCACCGTTCGGATACAGCGGGAAAGGGCCCGCACCGCCACCTCGACGGGGGCGGCAGCCAACGGCATCCGGTCCAGCAGGATGTATCCTTCGGGTCCGACCGTGGCCGCGCGGCCAAGCAGGCGGGCGACCGACCGCTCCATCTCGACACGGGCTTCGCCGTTGCGACGGGCGTCGTCGACCAATGCGACGGACGCCGGATCGGCATGGCTCAAGGGAAACCGGGTATCGCGCAGCCGAACGCGCGCAAATCGCCGATCGCTGTTGGACGGATCGTCCAGCCAGGGCTGGCCGGCAGCGCGGCACACGGCCTCCAGCCGGGACTTCGGAACATCGAGAAGCGGCCGCAGCACGCGCAGTTGCTTTGTTTCGCGGACCGCCGGCATGCCGGCCAGACCATCCGAGCCGCTGCCCATGGCCTGGCGCAGCAAAACGGTTTCGGCCTGATCGTCGCGTGTGTGGCCAAGCAGCAGATGGAGGATGCAGCGGGTGCCGCAGATTTCCTCAAGCAGACGATACCGCGCCTCGCGCGCCCGCGCCATGAGCGGACCCGACGATGGCGGGGTTTCCCAAACCCGGATCGCATGGGCGATCCCCCGCGCGCCGAGCCAGTCCGCCACGGCCGCCGCCTCACCGGCCGAACCGGAACGCAGACCATGGTCGATCGTGACGGCGAGAACCGAGCCGCCGCGCGCCCTGGCCCACCGGTCCGTCAGAAGACACAAAGCCAGGCTATCGGAACCGCCGGACACGGCGACCGCCAATACCGGACGCGCCTCGAATGGTTCGAACGCCGCCATGGCGGCGGCAAACGCGCTGTCGCAGACGGGTTGGTCAGCCGTCGATGTCACAAGGCCGCTTCTTTTTGGGTTAGGAACTCGTTGTCACGGCGCCACGCGCGATCAGGAACACTGGAAACGGTCCCGCTCCTGCTCGACGCGGCGAAGCACGGTGTTCGGCGCGTCGGGGAAATCGTCCCCGATCTGAGCAAAGGTGACGCACGCGTCATCGGTCTGTCCCATGGCGCCCAACGTCATGCCCAGCTTGACCAGGCTGTCGAGCGCCTTGGGGCCATCGGGAAACCGCTGATAGCCTTGCGCGAAGGCGACCGACGCCTCGGGGAAGCGGCCACGGACATAGAACGTCTCGCCCAGCCAATACTGCGCGTTGCTGGCGAGCGGGGTGTCCCCATGCTGCTCGAGAAAGCGCTTGAACGCCGACTCGGCGCCGCCATAATCGGCGCCCTGCAGCAGATTGAACGCCTGGTTGTACTGTTCCGTGGCGCCGCCTTGAGTCGGGGCGATGGGCGCCAGGTCCGACGCGGCCGCCGGCGCCGTGCCGGCGGGCACGGGTTCCGACAGCGTCAGCGTGCCGAGCTGACCCGACGGCGCGGGATCGGACGGCGTCGGCGTGGTGACAGAGGGCGATGCCGCCGGCGGCCCCGAAGTGGACGCCACGGGCGGTGTCGACGGTAAGGCCGGTGCCGGAGCGGCGCCGGTGGCGGCGTCGGACACAGGCGGCACGATCTCACCGCCCTCAAGCGTCGTCAGGCGAAATTCGATATCCGTCAAGGCGCGGTCCAGCCGCTGGGACAGGGAACGGTTCTGGAACTGAAGTTCCTCGATGCGGCCGGTCAGGGTCTGAAGCTGGCGCTCCAGCTCCGTCAGCCGGACCTCCACCTGTCCGGCGTACGACCCGGAAAAGCCCTCGCCGGACGGTGCCGTGGTCGGCACGTCACCGCGAAAGATCTGCTGATTGAGCGTCTGGATATCGCGCTCGACCCGCGAGAGGCGATTGAGCAGGCGTTCGGTCTCGGAAATCTGGGCCGCCGCCGGAACGGCAAAACCGATCGCCAGGGCGACCGCAACGGCCGCCATCGATGACCGGGTGAGACGAAAGGCGATGTGCAGCACCATGGCAAACGCCCCTGCTGGATGCCGCGACGGGCCAAACAGACCGGGCACGTCGTCGGCCAGACACTTTACGCGACCGTGCGCGACGTTCTCGGCGAAACTAAGGCGTCGAGGCCGCCCCCGGACGGCGGGGGCGGCGGAGAGGAGCCTTAGTTGGACGCGACGGAGGCGCCTTCGACGACGCTGACGGCGCGGCGATTTGCCGCCCAAGCCGCTTCGTTGGACCCAAGCACGGCGGGGCGTTCCTTGCCATAGCCGATGGTCCGCAGCCGGCCAGCATCGACGCCCTGGGCGACCAGATAGTTCCGCACCGACGTGGCGCGCCGATCGCTGAGCGCCAAATTGTATTC
Organism: Inquilinaceae bacterium; assembly: GCA_052168355.1. Lineage (GTDB taxonomy): Bacteria > Pseudomonadota > Alphaproteobacteria > DSM-16000 > Inquilinaceae > JBQLZQ01. Next base: position 154,864 of record JBQLZQ010000049.1, on the reverse strand, counting down.
CCGCGTCCCGCGCTCATCGGCGTGACCTTCGATGGACAGGCGGGTGCTCGGATAACGCTGCAACCACGCCGCTTGAAGGTCGAGGGTGCGCTGCGCCTCGGGCGAAAGATCGAATCGATCCGTGCCGAACAGCACGCGATCGCCGACCTGAACCTCGAATTCCTCTTTCGAACCCGGCGCGGGCGCATTTTCCACGGTCCCCTGACCGAGGGCAGACGACTGGCCGTCGCCACCCGACAGAGCCGATTGCTCTTCCCTGGTGCCGCAGGCGGCGACCAACAGGACAGCGGCCACTAGCGAGACGATCCTCAATGACATGACTTCGACCCCTTGAAGCTGTTTACGAAACGCGCCTCCCCGACCTTCGGGCAGTGACGCGGCCGGACCGACAATCGGGCCGAATCACCGGCTCGTTTCGAATCGCCGCGACCATATAGTGCCGTTCTGAGCGATTCAAGCGAGCGTTGATGGCAGAAAGCCCAGCTAGTTCAGCGGTCCCCATGCCGGATCGGACCCGTCGACCGGGGTTTCCACCGGCCATTGGTTGCGGCCCGACAGATCGACCGCGAACAACCGGGAAATCTTCGACGTGCCGCCCGGCCCCGACGGCGTTTCGGAAAAGTACATCAGCACGCGGCCGTTGGGCGCCCAGGTCGGCCCCTCCACATGAAAGGCATCGGCCAACATGCGCTCGCCCGTTCCGTCCGGACGCATCACCCCGATATAGAACCGCCCCTGGAACAGCCGGGTGAACGCGATCAAGTCGCCGCGCGGCGACCACACCGGCGACGCGTAGCGCCCCTCGCCAAAGCTGATACGCCGGGCGTTCGACCCGTCCGCGTCCATCACATAGAGCTGCTGGCTGCCGCCGCGGTCGGATTCGAACACGATCTGGCGGCCGTCCGGGGAATAGGAGGCGGAGGTTTCGATGCTGGGATCGGTGGTCAACCGCCGCACTTCGCGGGTGCGCAGATCCATGGTGTGGATGTCGGTGTTGCCGCCAGACGCCAGGCTCATGATCACCCGATTGCCATCGGGCGAAAACCGCGGCGCGAACGACATGCCGGGAAAATCGCCCAACGGTTCCTGGCTGCCCGTATCGATGTTGTAGAGAAAGACGCGCGGCCGGTCGTTGTAGTAGGCGAGATAGGTGATTTCGTTGCGCAAAGGGGAGAACCGGGGGGTCAGAACCAGACTGTCGCCATTGGTCAGCATCTGATGGTTGGCGCCGTCCTGGTCCATCACCGCCAGCCGTTTGACCCGGGCGGTTCCCGGACCGGTTTCCGAAATGTAGACGATGCGGCTGTCGAAATACCCCTCCTCCCCGGTGATCGCCCGGTAGATGTCGTCGGAAATGATATGCGCCACCCGCCGCCAGGCATCTTCGGTCACGAACCAGGCGTTGGCCGACATCTGTTGGGTACCGAAGACGTCATAGAGCCGGTAGTCGACGCGAATCCGCCCGTCCGGCTGGGTTTCGACAGACCCGGCGACCAACGCTTCGGAATCGATGATTGTCCATTCGCCGTAATTGGGGCCGTTCTGCAGACTCGCCAGGTCCTGGATGAAGGCGGCCGGCGGCACGGGGCGGAACAGACCGGATCGCTGCAGGTTGGCGGTGATGACACCGGCGATGTCCCCGCCGATCTGCCGTTCCCGCTCCGTCACCCCGTACAGGTCGGTGATCGCGATCGGCAACGGCTCGATGACACCGCGGGTGATATCGATTTGAAGTTCCGCCGTCGCCGATCCCGACGCGCCGACCAGCACAGTCAGGGCCAACAGGGCTTCGGCAAGAACGCGGACGCGCATCGGGGACTCCATCACTGGTATTCGGATCGGGCCATAGGTGCCTGCATCAGACTAGGCTCCAAGTCAGAACATATCACGCGGATCGAAATTGAAAGTAATAACGCGCCATTGATCAAACTCTCCCGGCGGCAGCGGCAGCGGTTGGCAGGCCGGGTTGCGCACGGCACGCAAGGCCCGATCGGCGGCCGAGCGGAACGCCCTGTCGGAATTGTAGCGCTGACTGTCGACAACGGACGCGCTTTGAACAAAACGGTCGGGTCGCATCTCGACCCTGATCTCAATGGGCGTGGATTCGCCCGATTGAACGTTCGGGTCGACATTCCAGCACTGGCCCAAGGCGTCGCGAACGGCCTGTTCGTCAGACGATGACAAGCGCGTCGGCGGTCCCAGACCCTGGGGTTCGGGCGCCGGTGCCGGCGCCTCCGGCGGAGCGTCGGCCAGGCGGTCGATCAGGGAATCGAATGGCTGATCCGGTTCGGGCTCGGGCTCGGGCCGAGGTGGCGGCGCCGGTTTACGCTGCGGCAGGGCCGGGGCCGGCACCTCGGCGACCTGGGGTTCGGGGGCCGGTTCGGGCTCCGGCTCAGGTTCAGGCAAGGGCTCCGGTTCCGGGGCCGGTTGAGGTTCCGGAACGGGCTCGGGTGCCGGAACGGGTTCGGGCTCCGGAACGGGTTCGGGTTCAGGCACCGGCTCGGGCGGCGGCGGTTCCGGCACGGCCTGGGCCGACCGGGCCGGTTCCGGTGGCGGTGCGTCGGGCAATGGTTCGGCGATATCAGGGGGCGCCGGACGCTGCAGCGATGGCGGCTCGGGGACGGGTTCGGGCTCGGCCACGTCGGGTACGGGAACCGGCGGCGGCTCCGGCGGCGTCGGCGCGCGCGGCGGCTCGGACGGCGGCTCGGGCGCGGCGGGCTGTTGCAGCGCTTCCAGTTCGGCGCCCGACACGATCTGCACCGGCATGGCCGACATCTGCTCGAGCCGGTCGCTTTGCAGCCGCGGCAGCCCGAAAATCGCGATCAGCGCGATCGCGAGATGCAGACCCAGGGAATAACGGAGCCCAAACGACATGGGAGGGCCGCTACTGCGCGCTGCCCGACGGCAATTCGGCGACCAGGGCGACGCGGGTAAAGCCGGCCGCGTTGATCGACCCCATGACCTGCATGATCTGGCCGTAGGCGATCGACCGGTCGCCGCGCACGAAGATCCGGACGTCGGGATTGGCTTCCGTCACCGCCACCAGCAACGGCACCAGATTGCCCATCTCGACAACGCTTTCCTGGACAAAGATCTGACCGTCGGAATCGATGGACACCACCAGCGGTTCGTCCGGTTCGCTGATGTTCTGGCCGCGGGTCTGAGGCAGATCGACAGGGACGCCGACGGTCAACAACGGGGCCGTGACCATGAACACGATCAGCAGCACCAGCATCACGTCGACGAACGGCGTGACGTTGATCTCCGCCATCGGCCGATAGATCCGCCGCCTTCCAGTCCGGGCGGCGCCGTGCGAAGGCAGGGATGCGCCCATGGCCTAATCCCTTTCTTCCAGATAGCGCGACAGGATGGCCGAGAATTCCGACGCGAAATTCTGCAACCGGTCGGCATAGCGCGACATGTCGTTGGAAAACTTGTTGTAGGCCGCCGTTGCCGGAATGGCCGCGACCAGACCGAGCGCCGTGGCGAACAGGGCTTCGGCGATGCCGGGCGCGACCACGGCAAGACTGGTATTGGCGGACGCGGCGATCGACTGAAAGGAGTTCATAATGCCCCAGACGGTGCCGAACAGGCCGATGAACGGCGCCGTCGACCCGACCGAGGCCAGGACCGTCATGTGCCGTTCCATCTGGCCCAGTTCGCGCGTCGCCGTGGCATCCATGACCCGATCGATGCGCTGCTGCAAACCGGCGCGGACCATCCCGGCGGAACTGATGTCCTTATCGACCGCCAGCTGCCATTCCTTCATGCCGGCGACGAACACGGCCGTCATCGGTTCGCGCGGATCTTCGCTCACCCGTAGATAAAGCTCCTCCAGCGATCCTCCGGACCAGAACCGCTCCTCGAACTTTTGCGCCTCGGCCCGGGCCCGGCGCATCAACCGCACCTTTTCGAAGATGATCGCCCAGCACCAGATCGAGGCGGCGACCAGCAACAGCATGACCGCCTTGACCACGATGTCGGCCGACAGAAACAGCGCCCACATGCTGAGGTCGGCCGCTGCCGGGACGTCACTCAGCAGTTGGGTGGAATTGAGAGTTGTCGGATCCATTCAATGAACGCCTTGCTTGCCACTCACGTCACGATGATTTCTGCGATCCGGTCGAAGGCCACGCGCACCCGTTCGGGTATGCGCGTGGGCCGGCCGTCGCGGTCGATACAGGCAAGACGCAGCGTCAACGCCACCAGGACGGTGTCGTTACGCTCGATCGTCTGTTCCGCCTTCAGGCTGGCGCCGCCGATCTCCACAATGCGCGTGCGGACCGTGACCAGATCGTCGAGGCGCGCGGACGCCCGGAAATCCATGGTGCAGTGGCGCACGGCAAAGGCGGCGCCGGTGCGCGCCGCCAGCACGCTCTGATCGATCCCGGCCAGGCGCAGCATTTCGGTGCGCGCCCTTTCGGCAAAGCGCAGATAACTCGCATGGTAGACGATGCCGCCGGCATCGGTGTCCTCGTAATAGACGCGGACGGGGAACAGGTGGCAGCCACGTTCCATCCGGCCGGAGACGGCCTCAGGCATCGAGGTCGTCCTCCCCAACGGGCGGAAGAAGGTCAAACTGTCCCCCGTCGCGGGCCGGCGGTTCGAGATTAAGATAGCGATATCCCTTGTCGGCGAGCATTCGTCCGCGCGGCGTGCGCTGAAGAAGCCCCTGCTGGATCAGGAAGGGTTCGATCACCTCCTCGATCACATCGCGCTGTTCCGAAAGCGCCGCGGCCAGGGTCTCCACGCCCACCGGACCGCCGCGATAATGTTCGGCGATGACGGTGAGATAGCGGCGGTCCATGGCGTCGAGCCCCAGCCCGTCGACCTCCAAACGGGTCAGGGACCGGTCGGCGGCGACGGCGTCGATCCGGTCGTTGCCGCCGACGGCGGCGAAATCCCGAACCCGGCGCAGCAAACGTCCGGCGACGCGGGGGGTGCCGCGCGACCGGCGCGCGATTTCGGCCGCGCCATCGCCGGTCAGCGGACAGTCGAGCAGCCGTGCGCCGCGACTCACGATCTCCTCCAGCTCGTCCGGCTGGTAGAACGTGAGACGCAAGGGAATGCCGAAACGCTCGCGCAAGGGAGTGGTCATCAGACCCGACCGCGTCGTGGCGCCCACCAGGGTAAAAGGCGGAAGATCGATCCGCACCGACCGCGCCCCCGGCCCCTCGCCGATGATGAGGTCGAGTTGAAAGTCTTCCATCGCCGGATACAAGATTTCCTCTACGGCAGGATTAAGGCGGTGTATCTCGTCGATGAACAAGACGTCGAGGGGCTGCAGGTTGGTCAGGATCGCCGCCAGGTCGCCGGCCCGCGCGATGACCGGCCCGGACGTGGCGCGAAACCCCACCCCCATTTCCCGGCTGACGATCTGCGCCAAGGTGGTTTTGCCAAGCCCGGGCGGCCCGTGCAGCAGCACATGGTCCAGCGCCTCGCCTCGGGATCGGGCGGCGTCCACGAACACCCGCAGATTCTCCCGCACCTGGCGCTGGCCGATAAAGTCGTCGAGCGCGACGGGACGCAGCGACGCCTCCGCCCGATCGCCCTCGGCGGCGGAGGGATCGACGATACGGTCCGGGGCGCGATCGGCGGCGGTCACGACGCCAGCTCCTTCAGGGCCGCGGGGATCAGGTGCTCCGGCGGCACGTCGGCGCCCAGGCGCTGGGCCGCCTTGCCGACCGCGCCAAAGGCCTCTGTCCGGCCATAGCCGAGATTGACCAGGGCCGATATGGCATCGGCCGCCGCCCCGCCCACGGCGGCCGGCACATCGGTACCGACCGACCCGGATGCCGTGGCCGTCAACGCAAGCCCGCCGACCCGGTCCTTCAGCTCGGTGACGATCCGCGTGGCCAGCTTTGGCCCCACCCCGTCGGCGCGGGTCAGCGGCACCCGGTCCTGGGCGGCGATGGCGGCGGTCAGCGCGTCGGGCGACAGCACGCCCAGGATGGCCAACGCCACCCGACCGCCGACCCCTTGAACGCCGGTGAGCAGCCGGAACCATTCCCGTTCCGCCGAATCGGCGAACCCATAGAGATGGATATGGTCTTCCCGGACATGGGTCTCGACGAACAGGGTCACGCGGCTGCCCGGCGGCCCCAGCCGGTCGATGCTGCGGGCCGGACAAAAGGCGAGGTACCCCACACCGCCGACATCGATGACGACGCCGCCCGTCGTCACGCTGTCCAGGACGCCGGTCAGCTTGGCGATCATCGGCCCGCGCCCGCCACCCCGGAACCGGCGCGCAGACCCGCCAGGGTCCGGTTCTGGGTCTGACGATGGTGGGCGTGGCAGATGGCCACGGCCAGGGCATCGGCCGCGTCGGCCGAGGCGAAATCGACGCCCGGCAACAGCATCCGGACCATCATCTGCACCTGCTGCTTGCCGGCATGGCCGGCGCCGACCACCGACTTCTTGACGTGGTTGGCGCCGTATTCCGCCACCGGCAGACCGGCCTTGGCCGGGACCAGCAGGACCACGCCGCGGGCCAAACCCAGTTTCAGGGTGGATGTCGGGTTCTTGTTGACGAAGGTTTCCTCCACCGCCGCCTCTTGCGGCGCGAAGGCGTCGATCACACGGCACAACCCTTGATGCAACTGCACCAGCCGGTCGGCCAGTCCGCGGTCGCCATCGCTGTGCACCGCGCCGTCGGCCACATGGGCGATGCGGTTGCCCTCGACATCGATCACGCCCCAGCCGGTATGACGCAGACCCGGGTCGAGACCGAGGATCCGCAGGCCGCCGGGAACGCTGCGCGTCGGGACACCCATCAGGCGGTCAGCCGCTCCATGACATCGTCCGAGATCTCGAAATTGGCCGACACGCGTTGTACGTCGTCATTGTCGTCCAGCGCGTCGAGCATTTTCAGCAACGCCGACGCCGGGTCCTCATCGACCGTAACGGCTGTCAGAGGCCGCCAGGTCAGCGCCGCCGACCCGGGATCCCCGAAATGCCGTTCCAGCACATCGCGGACGGACGAGAACTCCTCGACCGCGGTCGTCACCACATGACCGTCGCCGGTCGACTCGACGTTGTCGGCCCCGGCCTCCAGCGCCGCCTCGAACATGGTGTCGGCGTCGGCCGTTTCGGGCGGATAGGTGATCTCACCCACCCGGTCGAATAGGAAACTGACGGAGTTGGTCTCACCCAGGGTGCCGCCGTGTTTGTTGAAGATGGCCCGGACCTCCGCCGCCGTACGGTTGCGGTTGTCGGTCAGCGCCTCGACGATCAGGGCCACGCCCGCCGGGCCATAGCCTTCGTAGCGGATTTCCTCGTAATTCGTATCGTCGCCGCCACCCGTGGCCTTCTTGATCGCCCGGTCGATGTTGTCCTTGGGCATGTTGGCGCCCTTGGCCGCCGCGATGGCCGACCGCAGGCGCGGGTTCATCGCCGGGTCGGGCAGGCCTTCCTTGGCCGCGACCACGATTTCCTTGATCAACTTCGTGAACATCTTGGCGCGCCGCGCGTCCTGGGCGCCCTTGCGGTGCATGATGTTCTTGAACTGGGAATGACCAGCCATGGTTTGAAATGCCGCTATGCTGCTTGTGAGAATCCGCCCGCCGCGCCGGTCGAAGCACACTCCTGGATCCCATTTATAGCGTATTGGGCGGTCCAACACCACAAGATGACGGGTTCGGTGGTGTCGAATTCGCGCAAGATTCGGGAGCGTCGGCCGACAGGGCGGTTCGTGGTGACTTTTAGAAACAAAGTCCGGCCCTTGTCCAGGCCTTGCCCGGACCTTCTCCGAGGTCAGGGGGTGAGAACGGTGGTTCCCGCGGGCCAGGCGGCGGCCAGACAGCCGCCGATGCGGACCGGTTCGGCACGCCGGGCCAGCCCGGTCGCGTCGTCGGTTTCCACCAAAAGGCCGCAGACCGTCGCCGGTCCTTCGGCCGGGGTCAGCCGCTCGGTCGGCATCTTGGTCACGAAGCGGCCGATGGCCGGTTCCTTCTTCATGCCGATCACGCTGTCATAGTCGCCGCACATGCCGGCGTCGCTTTGATAGGCGGTGCCGCCCGGCAACACCTGGATATCGGCCGTGGGCACATGGCTGTGGGTCCCGACCACCAGCGTGACCCGCCCGTCCAGGTAATGGCCCATGGCCATTTTCTCGCTGGTCGCCTCGCCATGGAAGTCGAGCATGATGGCGTCGACGTCGCGCGGCATCGCCACATCGGCGAACATCCGTTCGACCGCGGCGAAAGGATCGTCGAGCGCATCCATGAACAGACGGGCCATGACATTGGCCACCATCACCTGGCGACCGCCCCGCGCCGGCAGCACGGTGACGCCGGCCCCCGGCGTGCCGGCGGGATAGTTGGCCGGGCGCAACAGACGGCGGTCGCCGTCGATATGGCCGATCAGGTCGCGCTGGTCCCAGACATGGTTGCCCGTGGTCAGGCAGTCGGCGCCGGCGGCATAGAGTTCCTGGGCGATCGCCGGGGTCAGGCCAAAGCCGCCCGCGGCGTTTTCGGCGTTGATGGTCACGAAGTCGACATCCAGCGTCCGCCGCAGCTCCGGCAACCGTTCCAGCACCGCCGAACGGCCCGAGCGGCCGACGATATCTCCCAGAAACAAAAGCCTCACCCGCCCTCCCCCGCCGCCGTGGCCCGGATCGCTTCGCGTTCCGTGACGATCCAGTCGAGCGGCTGATCATGGGCTTCCGCCGGGATCGTGTCCTGTTCCTGGGCGGCAAAGGCCACGCCGACCGCGCAGACCGGCCCGGCCGCGCGCAGGTGGGCCAGGGTACGGTCGTAGAAACCGGCGCCGTACCCCATGCGGTGGCCGGCCCGATCGAAGGCCAGCAGCGGCACCAGAACCACGTCCGGCGAGGCCTCCTCGCACTCCGGGCCGGGTTCGGCGATACCATAACGGTTGGCCGCCATGACCAGACCCGGCCGCCAGGCCCGAAAGATCAGCGGCCGGTCGCCACGAAGAACGACCGGCAACAGGCAGGAATGCCCATTTTCATGAAAGGCGGTCAGCAGCGGCAGGACATCGAGCTCGTCCCCGAGGGGATGATAGCCGGCAACCCGCGCGCCGCCGGCCACGGGGACCTGGCTCAACACCAGGTCGCGGACCCGACCTGCCGCCCCCGACACCTCGGTTCGGGCGGCGGCGCGGCGCGCCCGGGCCGCCCGCCGGGCGGCCTGTTTGCCGGCCGAAGCGGCGCCATCCACGGTCATTGCGCCAGGCGGCATGGAACATCCGGAAAAGAGAAAGGCGGGACGGAGCCGCCGCAGCCGTTGGTCATGATATCGCCTCTGGGCCCTGCAACGCAGGTGGGCGCCGCATACCGAGACCACGGCCCCGACAGAGGCAGCTCCCTAGAGGATCGTTATCGGCCCCGGGGATAAAGAGACCTGACGCACCGTGCAGCACCGCCCCAGCGGAAGTATCTAGGAACGATCCAGCCTCAAAGCAAGATTTTCCACGCGACCGGCGATTTGCTGGACGGCCATGGCGATGGCCGTTTCGTCGGCCTTTTCCGCCGCCCGGTGCGCGCCGGTCTGATAGCGGGTGTCGAACAGCTCATCGGCAACGACGAGGCTGACCATGACCATCAGATGGATATCGCTGACCGATCCCGCGACCTCCTGGATTTCCACCAGCTTTGTCTCCAGATAGTCGGCGATGTCGTAGACCCGCTGTTCCTGGCCGTCTTCGCACGCAATGGGGTAGATGCGCCCGTTCAAGGTGATCTCGACCCGAGCCATACTTAAAGCCTTTCTGACAATGGAACACGGTGGACCACGGCCCGCCCCGGGGTTATCGGTCCAGCACCGTTTCGAGACGCGCGATCGCTTCGTCGACCTTGGCGGCCACATGCTCGGTTTCGGCGGCGACCCGGCGCCGCGCCGCCTCCATCTCCTGGGCCATGCGGGCGTCCCGTTCATCGACCGTGGCTTCCAGGCGCCTGACGGCCTGATCCAGCCGCTCCAGTTCAGCCTCGATACGCGACATGGACAACCGGCTACTCCGCTGATTCAAAAGATGTCTCGAAGGCGGCGGCCGAGACTTACCGGTCGACCGCCGATGGATAGCACTCTTTCTACTGTAAGGGCGCCGCTTCCCGGCCGTCAACGATTGAACCGGGGTCGGGAACACCGCGCGGTCGGGACGGGAGCGACCGTCGTCGTCCCTCCGGCTGGACGCGCGCCCCCGCCTGGCCCTAAATGTCGCCATGTTCGAGAGCTTCGAGACCTTCGATCTGCCGGGCGACGGGGCCAGCATTCATGGCGTGACCGGCGGCTCCGGCCCGCCGCTTCTGCTGCTTCACGGCAACCCGCAGACCCACGCCATGTGGCACAAGGTGGCGCCGGCGCTGGCGGAGCGCTTCACGGTGGTGGCCGCCGATCTGCGCGGCTATGGCCAATCGTCGAAGCCGCCCACCGACGACCGGCACGAACCCTATTCCAAGCGCGCCATGGCGGCGGACATGGTCCGGGTCATGGAGCGCCTGGGGCACCCGCGCTTCATGATCGGGGCACACGACCGCGGTGCCCGGGTCGCCCATCGCCTGGCCCTGGACCGGCCCGAGCGGGTGGCTCGCATGGCCCTTCTGGATATCGCGCCGACGCGGGAGATGTACGCCGGCACCACCGACGCCTTCGCCCGCGCCTATTGGCACTGGTTCTTCATGATCCAGCCGGCGCCCTGGCCCGAACGCATGATGGGCGCGGATCCGGACGGGTTCTGGAAATGGCGCTGCGGGCGGCCGCCACGGGGACTCGAGGTCTTTTCCCCGCAGGCGCTGGACAGCTATCTGTCCGCCTTCCGCGATCCGGCGACCATCCATGCCACGTGCGAGGACTATCGCGCCGGGGCGACCATCGACATCCGGCACGACGACGAGGATGGCGGCCGCAAGGTGGCCTGCCCGCTGCTGGTGCATTGGGGACTCGACGGCGCCATCGAGGCCTGTTTCGACGTGCTCGCCCTCTGGCGGGCGCGGGCGGAGGATGTGCGCGGCGAGGGTCTGCCCGGCGGCCACTATCTGGCCGAGGAGTTGCCCGACGCGGTGACCCGGAGCTTCCTGCGCTTCTTCTCCGAGGAGACGTCGTTGTGAGCGGTCGGGTTAGCCGGCCCGGGCGATCATCTCTATCGGCGCCAGAACGCCGTCGCCGAGCGCTCCCATGACGTTGCCCAGCCGCTGCGGCGCTGACGGTCCCATCAGGATGCCGAGAGTGAGCGGCGGCGGGCCGTGCTTGGCCGCGTCCTCGCGCATGCGTTGTCCCATCTCCAGGGTGAAGGTCCGCCGGTCGCGCTCCCTCTCGATCTCGAACCCCGCCTGGCGCAGCAGCCGGCGATAGGTGTCCGGCGGCTCGACGAAGCTGGTTTCCGGCGCGCCGGCCCAGGGCATGGGATAGGTCAGGTCGCCGGACCCGATCCGCATGACGTCATAGACCCCGAAACGCCCGCCGGGTTTCAGCACGCGCCGGACCTGGGTGAACAGACCGAGCTTGTCAGCGACGTTCATCCCGACATGGATCAGCGTCACCACATCGAAGCGGCCCGGGTCGAACGGCAGGGCCATCGCGCTGGCCTGACGGAACGACACGCGGTCGGCCAGGCCGCAGCGCCGCGTCAGCGCGCTGGCGGTGGCCACATACTCCGCGGTCAGGTCGACGCCAGTCACGATGCAGCCATGGACATCGGCGAAATAGCGCGCCGGCCCGCCGATCCCCGCCCCGATATCGAGCACGTCCATGCCGGGCGAAAGACCCAGCTCCTTCGCCAACTCCACGGTCTGGGCGCGCCAGCCCAGATGGAATTCGTCGACCCCGGAGAGATCCGAGGGGACCAGCGCATCGATATCTTTCCCGGCCCCGCGCAAGGCGTCCAGGATGGTCCGTTCCAGTCCCTCCCGTGCGTAATAGGCGGCAACCTGGCGTTCCGTTTCCATGTCGCGTCCTCCGTTTTTCTTGATCTGGGGAAGAGCCGGTCGGCAGCCACGCCCAATCCCCCATCTCAGTATGAACCCAAGATTCGATCGAGGAAAAGCGGGCGTCATCTGGTTGACGCATGGCGGCGCCGCCGCCATGGTGCCGGCGTCTGACGCCAAGCGGCGCGGCGGGTCTGTTATTCGGCGTGCGAATGCCTTACATCTCAGGCTCCGGATCGGCGCCGTCTCACCTTTGGCGCACCGTACAAACCAGGGGGAACAGAGGGCAGCCATGGCATCGTCGACCGCCGCCGCCGCGGCACCGGCCACCAATGTCGATTTCAGGGACATGGCCAACGCCATCCGGGCACTGGCCATGGACGCCGTGGAGGCGGCCAACAGCGGCCATCCGGGCATGCCGATGGGCATGGCCGACGTGGCCACCGTGCTCTATTCCAAATTCCTGAAGTTCGACCCGGCCGACCCCGCCTGGCCCGACCGCGACCGGTTCGTGCTGTCGGCCGGGCACGGGTCGATGCTGCTGTACGCGCTCCTGTTCCTGACCGGCCATGAGCGGATGACGCTGGACGAGCTGCGCCGGTTCCGGCAGCTCAAGTCGCGCACCCCCGGCCATCCCGAGGTCGATGTCGCCACCGGCATCGAGACCACCACCGGACCGCTGGGCCAGGGCATCGGCACCGCCGTCGGCATGGCCCTGGCCGAACGGATGCTCAACGCCCGCTTCGGCGACGATCTGGTCGACCACCACACCTATGTCATCGCCGGCGACGGCGACATGATGGAGGGTGTCAGCCACGAGGCCTGCTCCCTGGCCGGGCATCTCAGGCTCGACCGGCTGATCGTGCTCTATGACGACAACGGCATTTCGATCGACGGGCCGACCAGCCTGTCCTTCACCGACGACACCGCCGCCCGGTTCGCCGCCTATGGATGGGACGTGCAGCGCATCGACGGCCACGACCCCACGGCCATCGAGACGGCGCTGGAGGCGGCCAAGGCCAGCCCGACGCCATCGCTGATCTGCTGCCGCACGACCATCGGCTATGGCGCGCCGACCAAGGCCGGCACCGGCGGCGTGCACGGATCGCCGCTGGGAGCGGACGAGGTGGCGGGCGCCCGCGAAAAGCTGGGTTGGCCCCACGCCCCCTTCGTGGTGCCCGACGAGATCCTGCAGGCGTGGCGCCTGGTCGGTCGCCGGAGCGTCACCCAGCGGTCGGAATGGATCGGGCGGCTGGACGGGGCGAAGGACCGGACGGCGTTCGAGACCGCCATCGCCGGCACCCTGCCGGAGGATCTGGACACCCGCATCGAGGATCTGAAGCGGACGGTTTCCGCCGACCGGCCCAAGATCGCCACCCGCGCCGCCTCGGGCAAGGCGCTGGACGTGCTGCTGCCGGCGGTGCCGGGGCTGGTCGGCGGATCGGCCGACCTGACCCCGTCCAACAACACCCGCGCCAAGGACAGCAAGGATGTGGCCGCCGGCGACTATGGCGGGCGCTATCTGCGCTTTGGCGTGCGCGAGCACGGCATGGCCGCGGCGCTGAACGGCTTGGCGCTGCATGGCGGGTTTATTCCCTACGGCGCCACCTTCCTGTCGTTCACCGATTATTGCCGTCCGTCCATCCGGCTGGCGGCGCTGATGCGGTGCCGGACGATTTTTGTCATGACCCACGACAGCATCGGCCTGGGCGAAGACGGGCCGACCCACCAGCCGGTGGAGCATCTGGCCGCCCTGCGGGCCATTCCCAACCTGCTGGTGCTGCGCCCGGCCGACGGGGTGGAGACGGCCGAGGCATGGGCGCTGGCCGTCGCCAACACCGACGGGCCGACGGTGCTGGCGCTCAGCCGCCAGGGTCTGCCGACCGTGCGCACCGAGCACGCGGCGGAGAACCTGACGGCGCGCGGCGCCTATGTGCTGCGCCAGGCCGGAAACGGTGCGGCCCGGGCGACGATCATCGCCACGGGATCCGAAGTGTCCGTGGCGCTGGAGGCCCAGGCGCTGCTGGACCGGGACGGCGTCGCGGCCCGAATCGTCTCCATGCCGTCGTGGGAGATGTTCGAGCGCCAGGACGACTCTTATCGGTCCGAGGTGCTGGGCGACGGCCCCGTGGTGGCGGTCGAGGCCGGCGTGCGCCAAGGCTGGGACCGCTATATCGGCCCCGGCGGCGCCTTTGTCGGTATGACCGGCTTTGGCGAGTCGGCGCCGGCCGACGAGTTGTACGAGCATTTCGGCATCACCGCCGAGGCGGTGGCCAAGGCCGTGAAGGTTCGCCTCTAGGTATCCCCTGTTCGCTCTTCGCGAGAAGGGCTCAATCCCTCAAAAGTTCGGAGTATCACCATGGCAGTCAAGGTTGCGATCAACGGGTTCGGGCGTATCGGCCGGCTGGTGCTGCGCGCCATCTATGAAAGCGGCCGGTCGGATATCGAGGTGGTGGCCGTCAACGATCTGGCCGACGTCAAGACCAACGCCCACCTGCTCAAATACGACAGCGTGCACGGCCGCTTCCCCGGCACGGTGGAAGCCAAGGACGGGGCCATGATCATCAATGGCCACACCGTCAAGGTGGTGCAGCAGGCCGACCCGACCAAGCTGCCCTGGGGCGACATGGGCGTGGAGGTGGCGCTGGAATGTTCCGGCCGCTTCACCAAGCGGGCCGACGCCGCCAAGCATCTGGAGGCCGGGGCCAAGAAGGTGCTGATCTCGGCCCCCGGCACGGACGAGGACATCACCGTGGTCTACGGCGTCAACCACGACAAGCTCACGGCCAAGCACACGGTGGTCTCCAACGCCTCGTGCACCACCAACTGCCTGGCCCCCGTGGCCCACGTGCTGCACAACGCCATCGGCATCGAGCACGGCTTTATGACCACCATCCACTCCTACACCGGCGACCAGCGCACGGTCGACACCATGCACAGCGACCTGCACCGCGCCCGCGCCGCCGCCCTGTCGATGATCCCGACCTCCACCGGTGCCGCAAAGGCGGTGGGCAAGGTGCTGCCGGACCTGCAGGGCAAGCTGGACGGCGTGGCCATCCGCGTACCGACCCCCAACGTCTCGCTGGTCGATTTCAAGTTCGTGCCCAAGCGCAAGACCGACGCGAACGAGGTCAACCAGGCCATCAAGGAAGCCGCCGACGGCAACATGCTCAAGGGCATATTGGGCTATTACGACGAACCGCTGGTGTCGATCGACTTCAACCACGATCCCCTGTCCTCGGCCTTCTCCCTGGAGGGGACCAAGGTCATCGACGGCAATTTCGTGCGGGTGATGAGCTGGTACGACAATGAATGGGGCTTCTCCAACCGCATGGCCGACACCGCCATCGCCATGGCCAAGGCGGCCTGACGCGACGGAACCCGCCCCGGCCCCACGGCGGCGCGCGGCGACGCGCGGACCGGGGCCGCTGGCGGCGCCATGATCGAGACGCCGCCGGCCATCCGGGTTCTCAACCTGGCCGACGCCCTGGTCGCGGCGGCGCAGGCGCGGGCCCTGTCGCGGCCCCTGACGCTGATCAGCGCGCCGGGTGCGGGAGCCTATGCCGGCGCCGGCTGGTTCGCGGCCCTGACGGCGGCGCTGCGGGCCGACTTCCCAGACGTGGCCGTCACCGCCATCCTGGACTGCGGCGCCCTGCCCGGCCCGGTGCTGGCGGCGCTGCGCGTGGGGATCGGGGATATCCTCCACACCGGCGACGACGGCACGGCGGCGGCACTGGAGTCGATGGCGACGGCCACGGGCGCCCGGCTGTGGCGGCGGGCCGGGCCGGTGCTGGACATTCATGGCCGCAAGGACGCGGCGGAACTTTGCCGGCGGTGGTTGGAGGAGGTTTAGGGGCGGAAGCGATACGCCAGCGGGCGCTCGCGTCTTATCGCTTCCCCTCGAAACACGCTCCGACCATGGAACGGTTTGGTGTTCCGGCGGGATCGCCGTATTCTTCGCCGACAAACCCGCGCGGTCCACGATGCATAAGGTCAAAAAAAGGGACTGCGCGGTTGCTGGGGGAGGAAGACGATTGGGCCGACCGATTTCGTTCGACAAGTGGTTCCACGACCTTCACGCCATCTGCGGGCACTATGACGGCGTGCCGCAACGGGGTCAAAAAGCGGTGCGGGGCAGGATCGGCGTTCATGCCTTCGACACACTTGACGTCGCCGACGTGTCCGGAGATGTCGCCCGGATCGAACGTGACCGGGAGGGCATACGCCGCGACGAAAACGAATACATCTTCTTCGTCATCGAGATGAACGGAGCGATGCGCGTAGATCACAACCAGCGGTTTTCGACGCTGACCCCTGGCGACTGCGTGCTTCTCGACTCCACCAAGGAAGGCGTCCTCCACATGGCCGAGGCGTCCAGCCGGTTGATGTCGGTCCATTTGCCACGACAAACGTTTCTCAGCGACCGCAGGCCGGGCGTCCGGATCGGAGAGCGTCTGGCTGGCAACCATCCGGTTGCGCGCACGATCACGGGGCATCTCTCTCGATTCTTTCGCAAGAACGGCGACGGAGAGCGGCGCGGTAACACGGCGCTCCTTTTTGATATGATCCATCTGGCGTTCACCTGCCCCGAAAGTGGGCTGGGCGCGCTTGAGCTCACCCGTGAAGCGGACCGGTATGAGGTCGGGGTCGATCTCATCGACGGTCATCTGACCGCCGACTATCTGACGTTGCCGTGGCTGGCGCGGCAACTCAATCTGTCGGAGCGCCAGACCCAGCGCGTGTTCGAGAAACGCAATACCAGTTTCACGGAGGTCGTTCGGGCGAAACGCTTTCGTTACGTGAGGGAGAACCTCGACCACACGCCCAAGATCCACGGGCATATCGCGGAGATTGCGTATCGCGCCGGGTTCCAGGACCTGGCCAACTTCAATCGCGGCTTCCGCGCCCGTTACGGCACCTCTCCGCGCGGCTATCACCAAGCACGTCACGAGAACGCCGTCCAGGGATAGCGCCCAAGCGCGGTCCCTGCGCGCATGGCGTCAAACGCAAAGATTCCCGTGTGGACTCGCGTCATGATCCGGTTGCGATCAGGTCGGGTAACGACCGCCTTTGAAAAAGAGACGCGGGGGGAGACGCATGGCGAACGCCGACGGAGCGGCGCCTGCAGGTACAGGGGGGGCCACCCCGAAGACCGGGCTGGCCCATGTCGTCGGGCCAACAGCGGCGCCGCTGATCGAACTGACGATCCCGCAGTTGCTCGCCGCGACGGTTGCCCGCCATGGGGAGCGGGAAGCCGCGATTTTCTGTGGTCAAGGCATCCGTTGGACATGGGCGCAGTTCGCCGCCCGAGTCGATGCGCTGGCCGGTGGCCTGATGCGCACGGGGCTGATCAAAGGCGAGCGTCTTGGTATCTGGGCGCCGAACCGCTTTGAGTGGCTTCTGACCCAGTTCGCGGCCGCCCGTCTCGGGGCGATACTCGTCAACATCAACCCGGCCTATCGGGTGTTCGAGTTGGCGTTCGCGCTCCGGAGAACGGGGTGCCGGGGCTTGATCCTGTCCGAACGCTTCAGAAGCTCGGACTATGTCGCGATGCTGCGCGACGTGGTGCCCGAACTCGCGGCTTCGGAGCCGGGCGGTCTCGTCGCGGGTGACCTGCCGAACCTGAAGACCGTGATCGTGATGGACGATGACGCGCATCCCGGCTGCTTTCGCTTTTCGGACGTCGAGGCAATGGGCGCAAAGGTCAGGAAGCTGGAGCTCGATGCCGTGACGGCGACACTCGACCGCAACGACCCCATCAACATCCAATTCACAAGCGGCACGACGGGCCTGCCCAAAGGCGCCACACTGACCCATCGCAACATCGTCAACAACGCCAATTTCGTAACCGCCGCCATGGAGATCACGGAACTCGACAGGCTGTGCATCCCGGTGCCGTTCTACCACTGCTTCGGCATGGTCATGGGGACGCTGGGCTGCGTGACCAAGGGCGCCACCATGGTCGTGCCGGGCGATCGGTTCGACCCGGCGGACACACTGGCTGCCGTGGCCGAGGAACGTTGCACCGCGCTGTATGGCGTGCCCACGATGTTCGTGGGCATGCTGGAACATCCTGATTTCGCACGGTTCGACCTGACAAGCCTCCGCACCGGCATCATGGCGGGCGCCCCGTGCCCGGTCGAGGTGATGAAGCAGGTCCAATCAAAAATGCACATGTCCGGCGTCACCATCGCCTACGGGATGACCGAAACAAGCCCTGTGTCCTTCCAGTCGAGCGTGACCACCCCGCTCGACAAACGCGTGTCGTCGGTCGGCCGCGTCCAGCCCCATCTCGAGGTAAAGATCGCGCGCGAGGACGGCACCGTCGCCGCCGTTGGCGAACAGGGCGAGCTGATGACCCGGGGCTATTCTGTGATGATGGGCTACTGGGACGAACCCGAGAAGACCGCCGAGGCCATCGATGCCGAAGGCTGGATGCATACCGGCGACCTGGCGACCATCGACGAGCAGGGATACTGCAACATTACCGGCCGGGTGAAGGACATGATCGTGCGCGGGGGCGAGAACGTCTATCCCCGCGAGGTCGAGGAGTTCCTCTACACCCACCCCGACGTCAGCCAGGCGCAGGTTTTCGGCTTGCCCGACGCCAAGTTCGGGGAAATCGTGGCCGTCTGGATCGTGCCGAAATCGGGCTCTTCGCCGACCGAGGATGACATTCGCGACTACTGCAGGGGCAGAATCGCGCATTTCAAGGTGCCGGCCATCGTTCGGTTCAAGACGGAACTGCCGATGACCGTCACCGGCAAGCCCCAGAAATTCATCATGCGCGACGTAATGATCGAGGAATTGCGGCTTGAGGTTCAAAAGACCGCGTAAAGCGGCGCCTGAAGACTTGCGCACGAGGCGATCAAAAACGGGAGGATACGATGCAGCGGCTAATGGGGGCGGCCTTAATCTTTTTGGGATTCGGTACCGTCCAGGCACAGACGATAACGGAGGAGGAGATCCGGTCGGCGGTGGGCGCCATCGACACCCAAGCCATCATAGACAACGACAGCCACACGCGGAATTGGTTGAACTATGGGCTGAACTATGCCGAGACGCGATATTCGCTGTTGGACAAGATCACGGTGGACAATGTCGACCAGCTGGGCCTCGCCTGGTCCTACAATCTGTCGTCACGACGCGGCGTGCAAGCCACGCCCATCGTCGTGGACGGGATCATGTACGTCTCGGCATCCTGGTCCATTGTCCATGCGCTCGATGCACGTACGGGTGATCCGATTTGGGTCTACGATCCCGAGGTGCCGGGAGATTTCGCCGATAACGGTTGCTGCGACGTTGTCAACCGCGGGGTTGCCGTCTATGGGGGCAAGGTATTCGTGGGCGCGTTCGACGGCTATCTGCACGCCATCGACGCCGCCACCGGCGAGCGCGTCTGGCGCATCGATACGATCGAGAACCGCGACATGTCCTATACGATCACCGGCGCTCCCCGGGTGATCGACGGAAAGGTCATCATCGGCAATGGCGGCGCCGAGTTCGGGGTTCGCGGGTATGTCTCGGCCTATGACGTGGAAACGGGCGAGATGATCTGGCGCTGGTACACGGTGCCGGGCGACCCATCGCAGCCGTTCGAGAACGCGGCGATGGAAATGGCGGCCGAGACGTGGGATCCGTCGGCGGAGTACTGGAAGGCGGGTGGCGGCGGCACCGTCTGGGACGCCATGGCCTACGACCCGGAGCTTGACCTTCTCTACATCGGAGTCGGCAACGGCTCGCCATGGAATCAACATCTGCGCTCACCCGCCGGCGGCGACAACCTGTTCCTGGCATCTATCGTGGCGCTCAGACCCGATACCGGCGAGTACGTCTGGCACTATCAGAACACGCCCGGCGATACCTGGGACTACACCTCGTCACAGCACATCATCCTCGCCGATCTGAGCATCGGCGGCGAGACGAGACAAGTCCTGATGCAGGCTCCGAAAAACGGGTTCTTTTATGTCATCGACCGCGCGACCGGGCAGTTCATCTCGGCGGAACCCTTCGTCGAAGTCACCTGGGCCACGGGCTATGACGACGCCGGCCGGCCGATCGAGGTCGAGGGCGCCCGCTCGAAGACCGAGCCTTGGGAGACGATTCCGTCCGCCTATGGCGCTCACAACTGGCATCCGATGAGCTACAATCCCGAAACTGGACTTGTCTATATCCCGGCGCAGGGCGTGCCGCTGGTGCAATCGACCGATCCGGCCTGGGCGCTCAACAGCCATAAGCCCATGTCCACCATGTCCGGGGTCGGCTGGAACCTCGGCTATCTGTTCAATGTCGTGGCGCCCGGGGCGACCCCGTTTGGACATCTTCTTGCCTGGGACCCCGTCAACCAGCGCGAGGTGTGGCGCGCGAAATATGTGAGCCCGTGGAACGGTGGCACCCTGACGAGCGCTGGGAATCTGGTCTTCCAGGGGACCGCAGACGGCCGCTTCATGGCCTACAACGCGCAAACCGGGGAGGTGCTCTGGCAGACGCCAGTGACCTCGGGCGTTGTGGCCGCCCCGATGACCTGGGAACACGACGGAGAGCAATATGTGACCATCGCAGTGGGCTGGGGCGGCGTCTATGGCCTGATGCAGCGCGCCACGGACAAGGTGGGTCCGGGAAGGGTTTTCACCTTCCGGCTGGGCGGCAACGCGCCGATGCCCGAGGCGGAGATAACCAACCGAACCGAACTGGTGGCGGGCGTGCCCTACAATCCCGATCACATCCCCGACGGCTTAGCCATCTATGTGTCCAACTGTCTTTTCTGTCATGGCGTGCCAGGCGTCAACAACGGCGGCGCGATCCCGAATCTCGGATACTCCATGCCCGAAGTGCTCCAGGACGCGCACCTTTGGGTCCTCGACGGCATTGCCGTGGAGCAGGGAATGCCATCCTTCGCGGACAAGCTGACCGAAGACGACGTGGCAAAGATCATCGCCTTCATCCAGGGCACCGCGGATGCCGTCCGTCCACAGTGACGCCTTTTCCCGGCGGCGCGGTCACAAGCCGCGCCCCGGGTCCTCGGCGATAGGCGCGGTCTTGCGCCAGGCCCTTTGTCTATGGATCAAACCCGTGTTCGACCCTGTACCTGCGTTGGGCGGCGGGACGTCAGGCCAGTTGACCGCCCGTGGCGTCCAAATCCATGCCGTTGAACGCGGTGGCCGCATCGGAAGCGAGGAACATGACGCCTTGCGCCATCTCATGCGGGTCCATGATCCGGGGGGTCACGAGGTTCGGCGCCACCCCCTCGTAGGTGAGCCCCTGGTGGTCGAAACTCTCGCGCAGCATCGGCGTATCCACGGCCAGCGGAGAGATCGAGACCACCCGGATGTTGTCCTTGGCCAGGTGGGCCCCGGCCTTGGTCAGACCGGCAACGGCGTGCTTGGACGCATTGTAGTGCGCGGTGTTGGGAAATCCCCGATGGGCGGCGACGGATGCCATGTTGACGATCACGCCGCCGCCCTGCGCCTTCATCACCGGAATGACGTACTTCATCCCGTAGAAAACGCCATTGGCGTTCGTACGCATCATGTCGTCGAAATTCTCGACCGTGATGTCCTCGATCAACGCCGGTGTCATGAAGATGCCGGCGTTGTTGAACAGCACGTCGACCCGCCCGTAGGTTGAAACGGTCGCGGCGATGAAGGCCTCGACCCGCGCCGGATCGCGCACATCCGTCACCATCCACGTCGCGTCACCCCCCTTGGCCCGGATCTCGGCCTCCACCTCTCTGCCCAGGGCATCGCGGCGTGCCGTGATCATGACCTTCGCACCCGCCATCGCAAACGTAAGGGCCGTCGCCGCGCCGATGCCGGAGTTACCACCCGTGATCGCCACCACCGCGCCGGCGAAACGACCATCCGGGTCGGCCCGGTCGGGGGCGGAGACCGGGTTCAGGGAATTTGCCCGCGCCACGGTCGCGGTGCTCGCAACCGTTGCGGCGGCCGCCACACCCAGGGCGCCGCGGGTGAGGAGGGAACGGCGGGTGGTGTCGGTGTCCGATGCCATGCTGGAGGTTCTTATAACGGAGGCAGGAACTCTGGAAATTCTGCAGGAAACGGGCCCTTTGGTTCCAAGGGCCCATCGCTGTGTCGCGTGCTCTCACTCAACGGCCCGGCGTGTCGCGGACAAAGGCGCTGCCACGTTCGGCGGTCGCCGTGAATGTCATGGCGTTGATCTTCCAGTCATCGCCGACACGTTCAAAACCATGCTCATAGGTGCCCCAGACTTCCCAAAGCGGGTTGCCGCCGTTTTCAGGCAGGGCTCCGCGGTCCATGCGGTTCCAGGCATAACCGTTGCTGCGCACCATTGCGGTATCGGCGTCGCTAAAGGCGATGCGATGATTGCCGCGCAGGTGGAAGCTTTCCTTCTCCGCGGTCAGGTTGCCGGACCAGCCGGCGATCAGCGCATCCGAAGGAATGGTTGCCGGTTCGCCGCCGGTCAGCGACGTGAAATCAACGTCGATGTCGTCGGTGAACAGGCTTCGGGCGAGAGCCCAATCCTTGGCATCGATGGCAGCGTCCAGCGTGTCGACGATCCGGATGATCTCCGCCCGATCGACGAGGGTTTCGATCGTGACGGGATCACCCTCAAGGCTCGGTGCCGCAGTCTGCGCATAGCCGTAAAGAGGCAGCGACAGCACAAGGGCGGCTGCGAGTGCAAAAACCTTCATCGACCATCTCCGTCTGTGGCGCTTCGGAAAAAAGGAGATGGGCCCTGCAATCGATAACAACAAATAGATTAGTTATCTTATATTGATGCTTCTTACCTATCAATCTCTAAGAACCGCGTCGATCAGGAGCCGCGTCAAGCTCCCCGGTGGCGTCCGGTGGATGAAGACGAACTCAAGGGGAACCGAAAGACCGCTCACCTCGCGGAACTGGACCCGGCGCGGCGGCCGCTGCATGTTGGCCGAGTTGACGAAGGCACAGCCCACTCCCGCCGAGACAAGACTCAGGACCGTAGTCTCCGTGTCGGCCTGTTGAACAATCTGCGGGTCGAGGCCGATGGCTGCCATCGCCGCCGCCAAGCGATCGAAATAAGCCGGCGCGGCCTCGCGTCGGAAGCGCACCATCGGCAACCCGTCGATGTCTTCCGGATCGAGCGGACCGTCGTGATCGAAGGTCATGTCGATTGAGGCGGCAAGGACCATGTCGTCGATGGCCAGCGGATGAACTTCCAGCGTGCCTTCGACAAGATTTTCCTGGCGGTACACGAAACCGGCATCGAGCGTGCCGTCGCGAACGGCGTCGATTTGCGCAACCGACCCGAGCGGCACCACGTCAAGCTGGATATCCGGGTGGGCCCGCGCGAAGCGGTTCAACGCCCTCGGCAGCGGTCCCGACCAGGAAGCGCTTTCCAACAAGCCGACCCTCAGCCTGCCGCCCTGGCCGCGCGCGACGCGCTGCGCCATCTCGATGGCGGCGGCGGTGTGGGCCAGGACAGCGCGTGCCTCGTCGGCGAAGACCTTGCCGGCATCTGTCAGAACCACCCCCCTTCCCTCCCGACGCAGCAGTTCGAAACCGATTTCGGCTTCGAGATCCTTGATCTGCC
The DNA here is from genome assembly GCA_052168355.1 of Inquilinaceae bacterium. GTDB lineage: Bacteria > Pseudomonadota > Alphaproteobacteria > DSM-16000 > Inquilinaceae > JBQLZQ01. Next base: position 131,427 of record JBQLZQ010000049.1, on the reverse strand, counting down.
GGGAAACCGAAGGCTGGGCGACGTTCAGGCGATCCGCGGCGTGGCGCACGCCGCCATGGTCTGCGATAGCAATGAAATAGCGAAGGTGTCTGAGCTCCATTTCCAACGATACTCCGGAGGCATCATTAGCGAAAGGACTTCACAGGTTTGGGTATCGGACCTGAGGGTCGCCAGCCTGAATGACCGGGTCCGTGGCCAAACACGCCCGCGCGGCGGCAGGCATGCGGCCTGAACCACGCACCCTCGCCCCACCCCCGTTGCAATCCCCCAAGCCCTGGTCTATCCGTATCGCCCGCATTCCCCCTCCTCCACGGCCCCAAAGGGAACCCCCATGAAACTGTCGCAGCGCGTCAAGAAGATCCTGGCCAACTACGATGCCGACAACCCCGGCACCAAGGCCAATCTGGCCGCCATGATGATGGCCGGGCGGCTGGGCGGGTCCGGCAAGATGGTGATCCTGCCCGTCGACCAGGGTTTCGAGCACGGGCCGGCCCGCAGCTTCGCCGTCAACCCGCCGGCTTACGACCCGCATTATCATCACCAGCTGGCCATCGATGCCGGGCTCAACGCCTATGCGGCGCCGCTGGGCGCGCTGGAGGCCAGCGCCTGGGCCTTTCCGGGCCAGATCCCGACGATCCTGAAATGCAACCACGCCAACAGCCTGATGCGGTCCAAGGAGGCGGCCAGCCAGGCGGTCACCGCGTCGGTCGACGACGCGCTGCGGCTGGGCTGCTCGGCCATCGGCTTCACCATCTATCCCGGATCCGACGCCATCATCGACATGATGGAGGAGATCGCCGAGATGATCCGCGAGGCCAAGTCGGTGGGCCTGCCCACGGTGTTGTGGTCCTACCCGCGCGGCGGGGCGGTGAGCAAGGACGGCGAGACGGCCATGGACGTGGTCGCCTACGGCGCCCATCTGGCCTGTCTGCTGGGCGCCCACGTCATCAAGGTCAAGCTGCCCAGCGACCATTTGGAGCAGGCCGAGGCCAAGCAGGTGTTCCAGAAGACCAAAATCCCGATCAAGACCCAGGCCCAGCGGGTGGCCGAGGTGGTGCGGTCCTGCTTTGACGGGCGGCGCATCGTGGTGTTCTCCGGCGGCGCCGCCAAGGGCACGGATTCGGTGCGCGACGATGCCCGCGCCATCCGCGACGGCGGCGGCAACGGGTCGATCATCGGCCGCAACTGCTTCCAGCGGCCGCGCGACGAGGCGATGGCCCTGCTGGACGATCTGATCCGCATCTATCAGGGCAAGGACTGACCCGGACGGCGGCTTCCCCAACGCCGAGCGGCCGCCGGTCCCCCGACCCGCCGGATGTCCGGCCCCGCGCCACCCTGCCGGCTGTATCTGCGGACGCCGGGCGTCTTTGACCCGGCGACGTTCGCGCCGATGCTGACGACGGCGCTGGACGCCGGGGACGTGGCGTGCCTTGAGATCGCCCTGGACACCGTCGACCAAACGGCGTGGCGGGCGGCCGTCGACGCCTTGCGCCCCCTGGCCCAAACCCGGAACGTCGCCGTCCTGCTGCGCGGGTCCGCCGAGCTGGCGGCCGCCACCGGATGCGACGGGGTGCGCGCCGACCCTGGCGCCGACGTGAATCGGCTGCGCGGGATCGTCGGCGCAAACGCCAGTATCGGCGTCCTGGCCGGCGGCAGCCGTCACGAAGCCATGGTCGCGGCCGAGCGCGGGGCGGATTTCGTCGGTCTTGCCGCCGATCCCGGTCTGATCGCCTGGTGGGCCGAACTGATGGAGGTGCCCTGCGTCGCCTTTACCGCCGCCGACATCGCGGCGGCCGGCGCCCTGGCCCGCGCCGGAGCCGATTTCGTGGCGGTGGACGATGCCGTGTGGACCCATCCCGACGGCCCGGCGGCCGCCGTGGAAGTCCTGATCACGGCCCTGGCCACGATCGAGTAGGAACCGTTTGGCCGTCCTGGGGGTTCCTTTTCCGACCCGTCCGGAACCGGAAGACCCGATCATGATCGCACCCCACCCCAAAATCCGCCTGCGCGGGCTGTGCACGATGCTGGCTTGCCTGCCGCTGCTGGCCTGCGGCGGCGGCGCCCTGGACGAGGAGCGCCTGTCCTACCTGGCCGTGGGCGCCAGCGACGCGGCCGGGATCGGCGCCATACCACCCACCGACGGCTATGTCTTTCTGATCCGCGACGCGCTGGCGGATCGCGGCCGGGACGTCACCCTGCTCAATCTGGGTATTCCCGCCGCCAACACCGATCTGCTGCGCGACACGGTGGACACCACCGTCGAAGCCGGGGCGCGGCCGGCACTGGTCACGGTTTGGGTCGGCGCCAACGACATCATCGCCGGCATCGCCGTGGAGAAATTCGAGGTGGAACTGGAGGCCATACTGGCCGCGGTGCAGGACCGGTCCGACCCGCTGATCGTCATCGCCAACATTCCCGATCTGACGGAGCTGCCTCGGTTCGAGCGGAAGCCCGAGCCGACCGTGACCGAGGACCGGGTGGAGGCGTTCAACGAGGTCATCGAGGATCTGGCCGACGAGTACGACGCCATCCTGGTGGGCTTGTTCGACGAAGGGATCGAGGACGATCTGGTCAGCGATATCGACGGGTTTCACCCCAACAATGACGGGCATCGGCGCATCGCTGAGGAATTCCTGGATGTTATCCTAGACGAACTGTGAGCGGGCGACCCGCGTCGCCCGTGGCTGTCAGGGTCCCGCCACCGGCGCCCAGAGCACCTGTTCGATATGGTCGGCGCCGGTGGCCAGCATGACCAGCCGGTCGATCCCGAGCGCGATGCCCGCCGACTCCGGCAGGCCGTGGTCCAGAGCCGCCAGGAAATCCTCGTCGACGGGATAGCGCACGCCGTACAGCCGCTCCTTCAAATCCATGTCGGCCATAAAACGCGCCCGCTGATCCGCCGCGTCGGTCAGTTCGCCAAAGGCGTTGGCCAGTTCCATGCCGCAGACATACAGCTCGAACCGTTCGGCCAGCCGCTCATCGTCCGGCTTTGGCCGGGCCAGGGCGGCCATGGACACCGGATAGTCGGTCAGCACCGTGGGCGCGCCGATCCCCAGGTTGGGCTCGATCCGCTCCAGGAACACGCGGAAGAACAGATCGTCCCAGCGGTCGCCGGACCGGGCCGGGATGCCGATGGCGCCGGTTTGGGCGTCGAGAAGGGCCACGTCCGGGGCCGCTGGGTCTGGGGCCGTCGCCAGCAGATCGATGCCGGCATGGATGTCGAAGGCCTGGGCCACCGTCAGCACTTGCCACGGCGCCGACGGGTCGGCCCGGCGGCCCTGCCAGGTCAGCGTCGGTCGGCCGGCGGCGCGGGCCGCGGCCTGCAGCAGCAGCCGGCAATCGGGGATCAGTTCGTGGTAGCCGGCGCCCGCCCGGTACCATTCCAGCAGGGTGAATTCGGGATGGTGGGTCGCCGACCGTTCGCCGTTGCGAAAGACGTGGGCCATCTGATAGATGCGCGGCAAACCGGCGGCCAGCAGCTTCTTCATGGCGAATTCGGGCGAGGTGTGGAGGTAGCGCCGCGCCCCGTCGTCGGGGTGGGGACCGTGAAGGTTCGTCTCGAAGGCGATCAGATGCGGCTCCAGCCCCGGCGACACTTGAAGGGCCGGCGTGTCGACCTCCAGAAACTCCTGATCGGCGAAGACGGCCCGGATGGCGGTCAGGATCGCCGCCCGTGCCTCGACAACCCGGCGCTTGGCGTCGTAGCGGTCGGGACGCCACCAGGGCGCCGTACCGGACCGGGCGGTCACGGACGCCAGCCCCCGGCGTCGTTGCCAGCGGGGGGCCATGCTGGTAGGTTCCGCGCCTTCGTCGCACCCATCACGAGACATCCATGAAGATCAACGCCCTTTCGGTGCGCCCCGGCAACGTCCTGGAGCATGACGGCAAGCTGATGGCGGTCACCAAGATCGACATCATCCAGCCAGGCAAGGGAAACGCCGTCATCCAGGTCGAGATGAAGGACGTCCGCACCGGGGTCAAGACCAACCAGCGGTTCCGCACCCAGGAAACGGTGGAACGTCTGCGTCTGGACGACGCTGAGATGCAGTATCTGTACGCCGAGGGCGATCAGCACACCTTCATGGACAACGAAACGTTCGAGCAGCTGGCCATTCCGGCCGAGGTCATCGGCGACGCCGTCGCCTTCCTGCAGGAGGGCATGATCTGCAAGGTCACGGCCTTCGAGGGTCAGCCGTTGAGCGTTGAACTGCCGCCAACCGTGGTCATGGAGATCGTCGAGGCGGATCCGGTGGTCAAGGGCCAGACGGCCTCGTCCTCGTACAAGCCCGCCATCCTGGAGAACGGGGTGCGCATCATGGTGCCGCCGCATATCGAGACGGGCACGCGCGTGGTGGTCAACACCGCCGACTCCACCTATGCCGAGCGCGCCAAATCCTAAACCTTTTTTCGGACTGACAAATCTATGGCCGCCCGTTCCCCCGTCATCAACGTCATGGTCAAGGCCGCCCACAAGGCGGCGCGTACGTTGGTGCGCGACTTCGGCGAGGTCGAACAGCTTCAGGTCTCGCGCAAGGGCCCGGCCGATTTCGTCTCCACCGCCGATCACAAGGCCGAACGCGCGCTGCGCGACGAACTGGCACGGGCGCGGCCCGGTTACGGCTTTCTGATGGAGGAAAGCGGCAGCCATGCCGGCACGGATCCGGACCGGCGCTGGATTGTCGATCCGCTGGACGGCACCACCAACTTCCTGCACGGCATCCCGCACTTCGCCATTTCGATCGGCATGCAGCAGGCGGGCGAGATGGTGGCCGGCGTCGTCTTCAATCCCATCACCAACGAACTTTACTGGGCCGAAAAGGGCCAGGGGGCCTTTCTCAATGACCGGCGCCTGCGGGTGTCGGGACGCCGCCGGATGGCCGACGCGGTGCTGGGCACGGGCGCGCCTTTCCTGGGCCGCGGCGACGTGCCCCAGTTCCAGGCCGAACTGGGCGCCCTGTTGCCGGAGATCGCCGGCGTGCGCCGCTTCGGGTCGGCGGCGCTGGACCTCGCCTACGTGGCGGCGGGTCGTTTCGACGGATTCTGGGAGACGGGGCTGCACGCCTGGGACGTGGCCGCGGGGATCGTCCTGGTCCGCGAGGCCGGCGGCTATGTCACCGAAATCGGCGGCGGCCATCATCCCTTGACCGCCGGCAGCATCCTGGCCGCCAATTCCCACCTCCACCTCCAGATCGGCAAGGCGCTTCGGGTCGGCCAGGAATCACCGCCGGCAAAGGCGGCCGGCTGACGACCCGTTTGACAGTGTGGCCCGGCCCGCCGGGAGCCGCCTCGTAAAAAATTCCGTTTGGAAACCCAATCTTTACCTTAAAAGCTTTAGATGGCTATGAGCGGGGCATGGTGAATCGTCGCCCGGCGATCGGCAAACCCCTTGGCGGGGGTTGGCCCGATACGTTAAGGTCCGACGATTCGGCAGGTACCCCAAGAGGTTACATACAAGGGCGTCAAATTGCCGGCTCGGCGCTTTGACGCTGAGGCAATGGGTCCATGCACACACCCAACGGCCAACGGCTGATCCGGTTCGGCGGCGCTCTGACGACAGGGGCGCCGATCCTCGATCTGTGGACATCCCGGCTTTGCCTGGCCGGCCTGGGGTTGGCCGGACTGGGCCTTGTCGCTGCCGTCGACGCCGCGAACGCCCAGATCATCATCGGCGGAAACGCCTCGGAACGTCCCGCCGTCGAAGTCGATCTGAGCGTCCTTGACTCCCTCGATGGCCGGGATCCGCCCGCCCGCATCACTCTGACGCCGCCGCGATCCCCCGCCGCCCGGACCGCCCCGCAGGCCGTCGCCGTGGCCGCGGCTCCGCTTTGGATGCCACCGCTGCCCGGGCAGAAGCCGGCCTTGAGCGAGCCGGTGACCGCACCGGTTGCGCTGGTCGCGACGGCCCCGGCCACATCCGCGACGGTGACCGCTGAGCCGCGCGTGACCGAGACGGTAAGCGCCGAACCGACTGCTGCCGAAACGGTGATCGCCGAGCCGGTCGTTTCGGAGCCGGCACTCGCCGCCGAGCGCCCCGTTCCGTCCATCCGGCCCGTCACGCCCGCCATGCCGCTGGCGACGCCGGAACCGGCCGAGCCCGTGGTAACATCGCCCGGGTCCAGTGGTCCGGTCGTCACGGCCACGCCTTCGACCGGCACCGAGCCGGCTCCGGTCGCCGACCCGGCGCCCATGCCCGTGCCGTCCGTCGCGTCCACGCCTCCGGCGGTTTCCACGCCCTCCGTTGCGTCGGCATCCGTCGAACCGGTGTCTCCGCGGCGGATCGATACCGTTCCTCATACATTGCCGACGACACGTCCGCCGCTGGCCCTGATACCGGCCACCCCGCCACGCCCCGCGCGGGCACCCGACCGTTCCTCGCCGGCTCCCGTCAACAACCCCGTTGCGGCCGCCTCGCCGTCCGAAACCGTTGCCATGCCGGCCCCGGCACCGGTCGACGAAGGCGAAAGGCAGATGGCGTCGGCGCCGATCACCGACGGCAGTTCGGATATTCCCGCCAGCGTCCCGATCGCACCGCCCGTCCCGGCGGCCAAGCCGGCCTCGGCCGCGCCCGTATCCACGGTTCCGCTGCCGCCGGAGCTTCGGGTGTCGCCCCAAATCGCCTCGCGACCCGCGGCTTCGCCCACCACGGCTCCATCAGCCGCATCCACGCCACTGCCGCAGCGCGCGCCCACGGGTCGCGGCGAAACGGCCATTGCCGCCTTGGACCGGCCCATCGCCCTGCCGCCCTCCCCGCCGACGGCCCGGACGGCACCGGCAACGGAGATCACCGCCCCGGCGCCGAGTCCGACCGCCGAAACCGTGGCCGAGCCGCAGCCGGCGGACCCGGTGCAGACCGCTTCCCTGCCAACGCCGAATCAGGCGGGCTCACCGGGATCGTCCTTGACCATCGATACGCTGCCGGACGGCCAGGGTTTCCGCATCATGTTTGACGCCGATGAGGAAGACCTGAACGAAAGCGGCGCTAACCTGTTGGAAGGGCTGGCGCAGCGCATGATGAACAACGACTCGATCCGTTTGCAGATCCTCTCGTTTGCCGGCGGCACGCCGGAAACGGCAAGCCAGGCGCGGCGTCTTTCGCTCAATCGGGCGTTGAATGTGCGAACGTTCTTGATTGATCGCGGCGTGCGCCGTACCCGTATCGATGTAAGGGCGCTCGGCAATACCGCCCCAGACGATCCGAAGAACCGGGTGGACCTGCTACTGTCGAGCTGATCCGGTCCGCCGGCCGTTCGTCAACGACGCAAGGTTCGATCCGCCATGTCGCGTCCCAAGCGGTATCTCACCCGGATGACACTGTTCGTCATCGCCGTTCTTGTGGTCGCCGCAGTACTGCTGCCCGGCCTGTCCGGCGCCTTCATGGCCAACCCCGCGCTGAACGGGGTTATTCTGGCCCTGACCATTGTCGGCATCGCCTTCACTTTCCGATCCGTTCTGACCCTGCGGCCGGAGGTCGAGTGGCTTGAACGCTTCCAGGCCCAGCGCAGCGGCGGTCGCCCGATCGCGGTCTCCGATTCGGCGGAACCGCAATTGCTGGCCCCCATGGCAAAGATGCTGGGCGAGAGGCAGGGACGGCTGTCGATCTCACCCATCGCCCTGCGATCTCTCCTAGACGGCATCGCCGCGCGGCTGGGGGAAACACGTGAGATATCGCGATATCTGATCGGGCTGCTGGTGTTTCTGGGACTGCTGGGAACCTTTTGGGGTTTGCTGAAGACCATTGGCGCGGTGGGCGATGTCATCGGCAATCTGTCGGTCGAGCAGGGCGATCTGTCGCTGGTTTTTTCAGACCTGAAATCGGGGCTTGAGGCGCCGTTGTCGGGGATGGGCACGGCCTTCAGCTCGTCCCTTTTCGGGTTGGGGGGATCGCTGGCGCTGGGGTTTCTGGAATTACAGGCGAGCCAGGCCCAGAACCGGTTCTACAACGAACTGGAGGATTGGCTGGCCGGGGCCACGCGGCTGGGCAGCGCCGGTATCGCCACGGAGGGTGGCGAACAGTCCGTCCCCGCCTATATCCAGGCCCTGGTCGAACAGACGGCGGAAAATCTGGACACGCTTCAGCGTACCCTGTCGCAGGGCGAGGAGAACCGCCGCCAGGCCAATGTCGGCGTACTGCAACTGGTGGACAAGCTGGGCATTCTGACCGACCAGATGCGGACGGAGCAGAACCTGCTGGTGCGGCTGGCCGAAAGCCAGATGGAACTCAAGCCGGTGCTCACCCGTCTGTCCGATGCGGCGGCCGCAAGCAGCGGATTTGGCATCGACGACGCCACCCGCCAGCACATCCGCAGCCTGGACATTCACATCAACCGTCTGGTGGAGGATCTGCCCGCGGCCCGTGAGCAGACCGTCGGCGAGATCCGGAACGAGATCAAGCTGCTGGCCCGCACCATCGCCGCCCTGGCCGAAGAAGCCGAGGGCTGACATTCAGCCCATGGTCCATTCCAAGACAGGCTCTTAGGACGGCCGCGGATGTTCACCCTCAATCGCCGATCGTCCAATCGCGCAATCAACATCTGGCCCGGTTTCGTGGACGCGCTGTCGGCGCTGCTGATGGTCGTCATCTTCGTGCTGATGGTGTTCATGGTCGCGCAGTTCTACCTGTCCAACCTGCTCAGCGGCCAGGAAGAGGCGGTGCGCCGGCTTAATCGGCAAGTGGCCGAATTGTCGGGCATGCTCGACCTGGAACGCCAGGAAAACGAGGATCTCCGCGCCACCTTCGCGCAGCTGTCGGCCGATTTGCAGAACCTGATCGGCGAGCGCGACGCGCTGACCGTGGAAGTTTCAAGTCTGCGCGCCGAAACCCGGACCCTGTCCGAACAGCTGACCGACGCGCTGGCCCGCAACGATGAGCTGACGGCGGACGCGCAGTCGCTGGACGCCGATCTGGCCGACGCCTATCAGGTGGTCGAGGCCAGCCAGGAAACGATCGAGCTGCGATTGCGCGAAATCGCCAGCCTGGAGGCCGATATCGACGCGCTGCAGCGGGTCCGCGACCAGCTTGAGTTGGAAGTCGCGGCCCTGACCCTGGCGCGGCAAGCCTCCGACGAGGATGTCGAGGCGATGCGCACCGCCCTGGCGGCCAGCGCCGAGGAGGCCGAGGGGCTGCGGGCCGAGCTGACGTTGAGCCGGGACGAGGTGGCGCGACTGCGCCAGCTTCTGACGGAACGGGAAGACCAGATCGCCGCGCTGGAAGAGGACGTCGCCGATGCCAGCGCCCAAGCGGAAGGCACGACGGTGGAACTGCGGCTCAGCGAGGAAGCGCGCCAGGCGTTGCTGGCCGAGCTGACGGCGCTGCGCGACCGGTCGACGGCGCTGGAAGCCGACCTCAGCGACGCCGAGGAACGCACGGCTTTGGCCCAGCGTGAGATCGACGAACGCGACATCCAGATCGAGGAACTGCTGGTCGCCCTGGACGCCACCAAGGCGGCCTTGACCGAGGAGTACGAACTGTCCAGCCAGTCGCGGGCCCAGGTGGCGGAGTTGACGGCCCAGATCGAGGCGCTGCGGGGCGAACTGGCCCGGATCCAGGCGGCGCTGACCGAATCCGAAAGCCGGATCGCAGAGGGCGATATCGAGATCGCCAACCTGACCGCCCGGCTCAACCAGGCCCTGGTCCGTCGGGTCGAGGAGCTGGCCCGGTATCGATCGGAATTCTTTGGCCGCCTTCGGGAGGTTCTGGGCAGCCGGGAAGACGTGCGGGTGGTCGGCGATCGCTTCGTCTTCCAGTCCGAGGTGCTGTTCCCCAGCGGATCGGCCAGCCTTCAGGCCAGCGGCCAGACCCAGCTGGCCCGCTTCGCCCAGACCTTGCTGGACATCGCCGGCGAGTTTCCCGAAGATGTCGACTGGATCCTGCGGGTCGACGGCCACACCGACGACCGTCCCATCGCCACGCGGGAATTCCCTTCGAACTGGGAACTGTCGACCGCCCGCGCGACCGAGGTGGTGCGGTTCCTGGTCCAGCAGGGCGTGCCGCCCAGCCGGCTGGCGGCCGCCGGCTTTGGCGAGTTCCAGCCGCTCGATCCCAGCGACACGCCCGAAGCGCTGGAGCGCAACCGGCGCATCGAACTGAAACTCGACCAGCGATAGAGGGTCGTCACCGGGTGCGTGGCGGTGCCGCGATCACGGACCGGCGGCAAGCCTTGCGCCGCCCACCGACGTGCCCTCGAACTGAAGCGCCGCCAGGCGGGCGTAAAGACCGCCCTGGCGGATCAGGTCGGCATGGCCGCCCGACGCGATCAGACGGCCGCGGTCGAGGACCGCGATGCGATGGACGCCTTGTACGGTGGCCAGCCGATGGGCAATCACCAGGGTCGTGCGCCCGGTCATCAAACGGTCGAGCGCCCGCTGGACCAGCTGTTCGCTTTCGGCGTCGAGCGCGCTGGTCGCTTCGTCGAGGAGAAGCACGGCGGGATCGCGCAGAATGGCCCGGGCGATGGCGACTCTTTGGCGCTGCCCGCCGGACAGGCGCACGCCCCGTTCCCCCAGGAACGTGTTCAGCCCCTGGGGCAGGGCCTCCAGGAACTCCAGCGCGTTGGCCGCCTCGGCCGCGGCGCGCACCGCGGTATCGTCGGCATCGGGCCGGCCATAGCGGATGTTGTCCCAGGCATTGGCCGAAAAAATGACGGGATCCTGGGGCACCAGGCCGATGCGCGACCGGACGGCGGCGGGGTCGGCGGCGCGGATATCGACACCGTCCAGCCGGATCGCGCCCTCCTGCGGATCGTAGAAGCGCAGCAGCAGCTGAAACACCGTGGTCTTGCCCGCTCCGGAGGGGCCGACCAGCGCCACCGATTCACCCGGCGCCACCGAAAGCTCCAGCCCATCCAGCGCTGCGGCATCGGGGCGGGACGGGTAGCGGAACCCGACATGGTCGAACCGGATCTCCCCCCGCGCCGGGTGCGGCAGAGCGATGGGCCGGGCCGGAGCGGCGATCTCCGGCTCCGTCGCCAGCAAATCGAACAGGCGTTCCGTCGCCCCGGCCGCCCGTTGTAGATCGCCGATAACCTCGCTGATCGCGCCGGTCGCGCCCGCCACCAGAACCGCATAGAAGACAAAGGCCGAAAGCTCTCCGGCGCTGATGGTGCCGTCCAGGACGTCGCGGCCGCCGATCCACAGGATCGTACCGACGGCGCCGAACACCATCAGAATGACCACGGCCGTCAGAAGGGCCCGGGCCCGGATGCGGCGTACCGCCACCGCGAACGCCTCCTCGGTACGGCGGGCGAAATCCCGGCTGTCCAGGTCCTCGTGCCCGTAGGCCTGTACCGTCCGGATGGCGTGCAGGCTCTCGTCCATGGTGGCACCGATCTCCGCCACCTTGTCCTGGCTGTCCCGGCTCAGCCTGCGCACCTTGCGGCCGAACACCAGGATCGGCACGATCACCAGGGGCACCACCAGCGCGACAAGGCCGGTCAGTTTCGGGCTGGCGATCAGCAGCATCACCGCGCCGCCGGAGAAAATCAGGATATTGCGCAGGAAGATCGAGGCCGAGGAGCCGACCACCACCTGCAGGACCGTGGTGTCGGTGGTCAGGCGGGAGATGATCTCCGCCGTCTTGTTGGTTTCGAAATAGCCGGGGTGAAGGCGGACGACATGGCCGAACACCGCCCGCCGGAGATCCGCCACCACCCGCTCCCCGATCCAGGACACCAGGGCGAAGCGGGCATAGCTGGCCCCGGCCAGCACCGCGACCACGCCCAACATGACCAACAGCGCACGGTCCAGAAGGGCCGCGTTTCCGGCCGAAAACCCTTGATCGACAAGTGTGCGCAGGCCGACCCCCAACCCCAGCAGGGTTCCCGCCGCCACCGTCAGGGCAAGCATGGCCGCGACGATCTGCAGCCCGTACGGCGCCAGATAGGGCAACAGCAGCCGCAAGGGCCTTATGTCGGTCCGGCGCGGCCGTTCGCCGGACCGCGGCGACGCCGCACCCACCGGAACGCTGCGTTCTGTCAACATGGCTCAAAGATCGTCACGGAGAGGCTCCTGTCCGGCCTGCCGGCCGGTGCTGGGCTGATATGGCCATGACGGCGCGGCAGAGCAACTTAGAGACCACGGCCCCGCCTATCAACAGACGTCCGCCGCGACACCGGCGGGTTCAGGTTTTTTGGAACCGGTTCGAACCGCATGTGTTGGAAAGAGTGTCGACCAAGCACGGGGCGCCACGCTGTGGGCGCCCGAAATGCACCGATAGAGATGGAGGGACACCATGTCCACCAGAACAAAGACGACCACCGCACTCGCCGCAATCCTGGGGTTGGCGGCAACCGGCGCAGCGACGGCCTGGGCGCAGGATCGGGTAGATCTGCAGACCTGGGACCGGGACCGCCTCAACAATGCGTGGCAGGCCGACCAGCTGATCGAGGAAGCCGATGCTTACGGCATCGACGGCGAGGAGATCGGGGAGGTCGAGGACATCATCGTCGGTCCCGACGACAAGATTAGAAGCATTATCGTCGAAGCCGGAGGCTTCCTGGACATCGGCGATACCCATTTCGCCGTGCCGTGGAACGAGGTGGAGATCGAAGGCTACGACACCGTCCGCGTTCCGGTCAGCGAGGATACGCTGGAGGACTACGACATCTTCCGCGACATGGACGACGAACCGGTCGAGCGGCGCGCGTGGCGCGTCTCGGAACTGATCGGCGACTACGCCTATCTCGAAGACGACATGCGTTACGGCTATGTCGATGACGTTCTGTTCGATAGCGAGGGCAAGATCGTGGCGGTCACCGCCAACACGTCGGCTGTCAACGGATATGGCGGACCCTATGCCTACCCCTACTATGGATACGACTACGGATGGACGCCCGGCTCGGACCGCTACGGCTTGGGCTACACCCGATCCGATGTGGCCGACGTCGAGGTCATCGACTATGAGGTGATGGAGCCGGAGGTGTTCACGGCCCAGTAGCAACGTCCTGGCCGGATTCTCTGCCGGCCTTACACTCTGGACGGAAACGGGGTGCCGCGTCATGGTGGGGCGGCACCCCGACCGTATCCAGTCCTCTCACACCGCATGTCCCGCAAAGCCACCGCCATCTATGTCGATGCCGACGCCTGTCCGGTGAAGCAGGAGGTCTATCGGGTCGCGGCGCGCCATGGCCTCGACGTTCATGTGGTGGCCAATGGCGCCATCGCCATGCCGCGGGATCCGCGCGTCCACCGGGTGGTCGTCGACCAGGGGCCGGACGTGGCCGACGACTGGATCGCGGAGCGGGCCGGACCGGGCGACATCGTGGTCACCGCCGACATTCCGCTGGCCGACCGCTGTGTCAAGGCGGGCGCCGCCGTTCTGGGGCCGAACGGGCGCGCCTTTACGCCCGACACCATCGGCATGGCGCTGGCCACCCGGAACCTCATGGACAGCCTGCGCGGCGCCGGGGAGATCACCGGCGGGCCAAAGCCGTTCTCCGCCCGCGACCGGTCGGCCTTTTTGTCGGCCCTGCACGAAACCATCGTCCGGCTGAAGCGGGCGCGTTAACCCTGACCGTGGGTCTTGCGGATCGCCGGCGATCCCAACCTTGCGCCTGGGCCCCGGGTTGGCTATATACCGCGCTCGAATTCCATGAGGGGCCGCGCGCCATGAAAGCCGATATCCATCCCGATTACCACGAAATCACCGTGGTCATGACCGACGGGACCGAGTTCAAGACCCGCAGCACCTACGGCAAGGCGGGGGATTCCCTGCGCCTGGACGTGGACCCCAAGACCCACCCCGCCTGGACCGGCGGCGGCGTCCGGCTCAACGAGCGCGGCGGTCAGGTGGCCAAGTTCAACAAGCGGTTCGAGGGCTTCGGCCTCAAGTAGGCTCGGTCGGCCTTCGCCCCTGGGACCCGTTTAGAGGGCCCGCGCCCGGTCGCGCAGAGCGAATTTCTGGATCTTACCCGTCGATGTCCGGGGCAGGTCGCCGAACACGATGGTGCGCGGGCATTTGTAAGCGGCCAGGGTTTCCCGGCAGAAGGCGATCAGCTCCTCGGCCGTGGCCGACTGGCCCGGCCGCAGGCTGACGAAGGCGCACGGGCTTTCGCCCCAGGTTTCGTCGGGCCGGGCCACCACTGCCGCTTCCAGGACGGCCGGATGGCGGAACAGCACCCCCTCGACCTCGATGGTCGAGATGTTTTCGCCGCCCGAGATAATGATGTCCTTGGACCGGTCCTTGAGCTCGACATAGCCGTCGGGGTGCATGACCCCCAGATCGCCCGTGTGGAACCAGCCCCCCGCAAAAGCCTTGGCGGTCGCCGCGGCGTCTTTCAGATACCCCTTCATGGTGATGTTGCCCCGCATGAACACCTCGCCCAGGGTTTCGCCGTCGGCGGGGACCGGTTTCAGGCTGACCGGATCGGCCACCATGATCGCTTCCTGCACCGGGTAGGCGATGCCCTGCCGGGCGCGCAGCGCCGCCTTTCGGTCGGCCGGCAGCAGGTCCCATTCCCGATGCCAGGCGCAGACCACGGCCGGGCCATACACTTCCGTCAACCCGTAGACATGGGTGACGTCGATGCCCAGACCGGCCATGCCCTCCAGCACCGAGGGCGGCGGAGCGGCCGCGGCCGTCATCATCCGCACGCCGGGGGGGAGCGGCCGCCGGACATGGTCCGGCGCGTTGAGCAGCATCGCCATGACGATCGGCGCGCCGCACAGATGGGTGACTCCGTGATCGGCGATGGCTGCGTAGATCGCCCCCCCCTCCACCCGCCGCAAGCAGACATGGGTTCCGGCCAGGGCGGTCACGGTCCACGGAAAGCACCAGCCATTGCAGTGGAACATCGGCAACGTCCACAGATACACAGGATGATGCGGCATGGCCCAGGTCAGGACGTTGCCGACGGCGTTCAGATAGGCGCCGCGATGATGGTAGACGACGCCCTTGGGTTCGCCGGTGGTGCCCGAGGTATAGTTGAGCGCGATGGCCTGCCATTCATCGGCCGGCATGGGCCAGGCGAAGGCCGGATCCCCTTCCGCCAGGAATTCCTCATAGGTCAACGCGCCGACCCGGTCGCCGTCCGGCTGCTGCTCGCCCGTTTCTTCCGTCGCCTGGCGATCGATGATGTCGATCACCAGCACGGGCCTGTCGAGCAGATCCAGCGCCGCGCCCACCGTGGCGGCCGCCGACCGGTCGGCGATCAGTATCCGGGCCTGACCGTGGTTCAGCATGTAGGCGATTTCGGCCGCCGAAAGCCGAGTGTTGAGGGCGTTGAGCACGGCCCCGGCCATGGGCACGCCGAACGTCGCCTCGAACGCCTCGGGGATGTTGGGCGCCAGAACCGCGACGGTATCGCCAAGACCGACGCCGCGGGCGGTCAGGGCGGACGCCAGCCGGCGACAACGGTCGTAGGTTTCGGCCCAGCTGCGCCGCAGGCCGCCATAGACGACGGCCGTGTGATCGGGAAAGGCGGCGGCGGTGCGCGGCAGAAACGACAGCGGCGTCAACGGCACATGGTTCGCCGGGTTCCGGTCGAGGTCGGTATCGTAGGGGGTGGCGTCGTGCATCGTTTTCCCGTCGTCCCGTGGTCAGCGAAAGGTAGCCGACTGCCGACGGGCTGCCTATAGTTCAGCAAGGCGGTTGGAGAGACCGATGGACGACGTGGCGGCGGCACGGCGTCGATACGCCGAAGATCTGCGATATGTCGGACCTGTCGCATCGGGTGCGGTGATCGAGGCTTTTGCCGCGGTGCCGCGCGAGCTGTTCCTGGGTTCCGGACCGTGGCGGATCGTCGGCCCCGGACGTCGCGACTGGGTCACCGCGGATGCCGATCCGCGGCACGTTTATCACAATGTCCTGATCGCCATCGACACCGAATGCGACCTGAACAACGGCCAGCCCAGCCTGTGGGCCTTTCTCTACGACCTTCTGGATATCGGGCACGGCGACCGCGTGCTCCATGTCGGCTGCGGCACCGGATATTATACCGCCATCCTGGCCGAACTGACCGGCCCGGACGGACAGGTCACGGCGATCGAACACGACGCCGCCCTGGCCGATCGCGCCAGGGCGGCGCTGGCCGACTGGCCACAGGCAACGGTGGTGACTGGCGACGGCTACCGCTTCGACCCGGGACCGGTCGAAATCATCGTCGTCAATGCCGGTGTCACCGCGCCCTCACCCGCCTGGCTGGATTCCCTGGCACCGGGTGGACGCATGACCATGCCCCTGACCACCGATGACGGGCTGGGCGGGTTTGTCAACGTGACCGGGGTCGCCGGCGGCTTTGCCGCGCGCTTCGTTTCGCCCACCGGCATCTTTCCGTGTATCGGCGGCCGCCAGCCCGAGGCGGAGCGCAGGCTGCGCGACGCGTTCCAACGCCAACCGGGCGGCTGGCGCGCCGTTCGCAGCCTGCGCCGCGACGCCCACGATCCCGCCGAGTCGTGCTGGCTGCATGGTGCCGGTTTCTGCCTGTCCGTCGACGCCCCGCCAGCCATCCCCTGAATTTCGATGTCGAAACAGGGCATGGTCGGCACCGTGCCGAACCTGCCATAATCGGCGTTTCGGAACGGCGGGAAACACCACCGACCGTGGATGAGGAAACCGAACGCGAGGGTGCGTCATGGGGCGTTACGACGATGTTTACCGCCGGTCGCTGTCGGACCCCGAGGGGTTCTGGGCCGAGGCGGCGGAGCGGATCGACTGGGACAGTCGCTGGGACCGGGTTCTCGACAGCACCAATGCGTCTTTCTATCGCTGGTTTTCCGGCGGCGTGCTCAACACCTGCCACAATGCGTTGGACCGGCACGTCGCCGCCGGCCATGGCGATCGGCCGGCGCTGATCTACGACAGCCCCGTCACCGAGACCGTTGATATCCTGACCTATGCCGACATGGTCGATCATACCGCCCGCTTCGCGGGGGCGCTGCGGCGGTTGGGGGTGCTCAAGGGCGACCGCGTGATCCTTTACATGCCCATGGTACCGGAAGCGGTTATCGGGATGCTGGCCTGCGCCAGGCTGGGGGCGGTCCATTCCGTGGTGTTCGGCGGCTTCGCCCCGGCTGAGCTGGCCAGCCGCATCGATGACGCCCAACCCAAGGTGATCGTCACGGCGTCCTGCGGCATCGAGCCGGGACGGCTGGTGGAATACAAGCCGATGCTGGACGCCGCCATCGACATGTCCCGGCACAAGCCAGAGGCCTGTGTCGTCCTGCAGCGGCCGCAGCACCGGTGCTCGCTGATGCCGGGACGCGATCACGACTGGCACGAAACGGAGGCCGCGTGCGAACCGGCCGAATGTGTACCGGTGCTGGCCACCGATCCGCTGTATATCCTCTACACGTCGGGCACCACCGGCCAGCCCAAGGGCATCGTTCGCGACAATGGCGGCCATGCCGTGGCCCTGGCCTGGACGATGGAGCATTTTTACGACATCCGGCCAGGCGAGGTGTGGTGGTCGGCGTCCGACGTCGGCTGGGTGGTCGGTCATTCCTACATCGTCTATGGGCCGCTGCTGCATGGCTGCACCACCGTGCTGTTCGAGGGCAAACCGGTGGGCACGCCCGACGCCGGCGTGTTCTGGCGCATCATCGAGCAGCATCGGGTCGCCGCCCTGTTCACCGCGCCCACCGCGCTGCGTGCCATAAAGCGCGACGATCCCGACGGAACCCTGATCGCGCCGCGAGATCTCAGCCGGTTCCGGGCCCTGTTCCTGGCCGGCGAGCGGTCGGACCCCGACACCGTCACCTGGGCCGCCGATAAGCTGACGGTGCCGGTGGTCGACCATTGGTGGCAGACCGAAACGGGTTGGGCGATCGCCGGCAACCCGTTGGGGCTGGAGCGATTTGCGGTCAAGCCGGGATCGGCCACAAAGCCGGTGCCCGGCTGGGACGTGGTCGCGCTGGACGCAGCGGGTCAGCCAGCCGCCGGCGGCGATATCGGCGCCCTGGCCTGCCGTTTACCCCTGCCGCCGGGCAGTCTGGCGACGCTCTGGAATGCCGACGACCGCTACCGGCAGGCCTATCTCGCCGACTATCCCGGCTACTACAAAACCGGGGACGCCGGATTTGTCGATGAGGACGGCTATGTGCATGTCATGACCCGCATCGACGATGTCATCAATGTCGCCGGCCATCGCCTGTCGACCGGTGCCATCGAGGAGGTGCTGTGCGCCCACCCCGATGTCGCGGAAGCGGCCGTCATCGGCGTCGCCGATGCGCTCAAGGGGCAACTGCCGTTGGGGCTGGTGGTGCGCAAGAAAGGCGGCACGAAAACCGACTCGGAAGTTGCGGCCGACGCACTTTTGCTCGTGCGGACGCGAATCGGGCCGGTAGCATCCCTCAAGACCGTGGTCGTTGTCGAAAGACTGCCAAAAACCCGATCGGGCAAAATCCTGCGCGGAACCATGAAGCGGATCGCCGACGCGGAGACGGTCGCGCCACCCGCAACCATAGACGATCCGGCCATTTTGGACGAAATCACTTCTGTTTTGAAGACTGTCGGCTATGGACCAAGATGAGCAGACGGTTGAAGCGCGATCTGTAAAGACCTGCCCCCTAATTGATTTGCGATATTTTATGGTTGATTTGTTAACCTGTTTTTAATTAACTCTGTTTAGGTTGAGATTCATCGGAGCGGGAGAGAGTGAACGCTTTTGATGGCTCCGACCTTGTTGATGCCTCCCTGTTGAACCTAGGGCCGCCTTCGGGCGGCTCTTTTTTTGTCCGGGCCATGGCTCCTTCTCCCACATCGCTTCGATGACACGTAGCGCCTTGACGGCTCCACCCCGCGCGCTCTAGGGTTTTTCATAAGCTCGGGTTGAACGGGTGAGGCACAACAAGGGAGAGGGCCGTTTTGCAACGGCCCTCTTTTTTGCGTCTTGATGTCTCAAGAAGGCACCCGGTCCACGACATTTTCCTACAGGTCGACGACACCGCACCGCCGGTGCGCCATACAGATCGCCGATGCACCGTCTCCTCAGCCTTACTTGTAGCCGGCCAGACTTCCGTTCGAACGAGCAGCGTGGCCAAACGAAAACGGCGCCCCCTGGGGGCGCCGTTCGCATACCGCCGATCGAAAGGCTTTAGGCGGCCTTTTTCTCGATCCGCTTGGCCGGCCTGGCGGCCTCACCCGCGCTGATGGTGATGGTGCGGGGCTTCAGGGCCTCGGGCACTTCGCGCACCAGGTCGATGTGGAGCAGACCGTTGGTCAGTTCCGCCGAGTCGACCTTGATATAGTCGGCAAGCTGAAACTGACGCTCGAACGCCCGGCGGGCGATGCCGCGGTGCAGCACGGTCGGAGCCCGATCCTGATCCTGCTCCGGCGCGGCGCCCTTGATCACCAGCGCGTTTTCGCTGGTCACGATCTCAAGGTCGTCCTGGCCGAACCCGGCCACGGCCATGGTAATCCGATAGGCATTGTCGCCCAGTTTTTCGATGTTGTACGGGGGATAGGACGGCGCATTGGCGGAAAGCTGCTGCGCGGAATCCAAAAGCCGGCTCATCCGGTCGAACCCGACGGCGGAATGAAACAACGGCGACAAATCAAACGTACGCATGGTCATCCTCCATGTGAGCGATACCAACATTCGGCGCTCCCTCACGGGCCGCGCCATTCAGGGTCTTCCGCGACGAACCCGATAGCGGCATCCGTCGCAGCGATGTATTTGGGAAGGGAAATCGGGTCGTTCAAGCCTCTTTTTTTGCACCGAAGTCCACGGTCTGTTAACCAACCGACCGTATCGTTTCAACAGGCGCTCGGAACCGTCCGGGCCGACGACCGGCTTTCCCGGCCCAGGGTGTGGGAGGGCCGCAACGAAAGGCGGCATCGTGGCCGAGATTGTAAACGACATCGGGTTTTCCCGTCGGGCCTACCGGGACGCTTTGTCCCTGGTGGTCGAGGCACGCAACTATCTTGCGTTTCAGCTGGCCGCCGATACCGCCGATTTCGACGATGAGTCCCGCCTTCTGGTCAGTCTGGAGACCATGCGGCTGAGCTGCCGGCTGACCCAGGTGATGGCCTGGCTGCTGGCACAGCGCGCCAGCGAGGAAGGCGAGATCAGCATGGCCCGCGCCCTGTCGGAGGAATTCGGCCTGGACAGCGAGGACATCTGCCTCGACGACACCTGGACCTTCGACCCCAGGCTGCCGCCGGCGGTGCGCAGCCTTCTCGACCGCAGTCTCAAGCTTTACATCCGGACCCAACGCCTCGACGGGATGATGCGCCAAAAGGTTGCTTGAAAGGGTCAGCCCGACCCGGAGGGCTAGACTTCTTCCAAATCGCCGTCAGATATCGGGTCCCTCGACACCAAAGGTCGACCGCCGGCCAAGATCATCGAAATGATCATCGAGCCAGCGCCCAGCCGCAGCGCTGCCTAGGGCGAACAGTTCCCGCAGGAAGCCCATATCGGCATTGAGTTTGCTGGCGGGGCCCAGATTGGCCAGGGCCCCGGGATCCTCGATCATGTGCAGGTACATCGGCCGCAGGCCGCACGTATCCTCGTCCAACGCCTGCTGGCCAAGCAGCCGGTTGATCAGCCCCATTGCCCGCGCCTCGCGCAGCAGCGTCGAATTGAAACTGATCTCGTTCATCCGATCCAGGATCTCCGACGGCGTGGTCGGCACGTCGGCGCGGGTGATCGGGTTGATCTGAACGATGACGATGTCCCGGCTTCGGCACGCATGGATGAGCGGGTAGAGGGTGGGATTGCCCATGTACCCGCCGTCCCAATAGTGATCGCCGTCGATCTCCACCGCCTGGAACAGGAACGGCAGACAGGCCGAGGCCAGCAGCGCATCGACGGACAGCGCCCTGCCCTCGAAGACCTTCAGCCGGCCGCGACGCACGTCGGTGGCACTGACGAACAGGCGCGGTGACCCGTCCTCCTCGACCGACGCGAAATCGATGACGTCGCCCAGGAGTTCCCGCAGCGGATTGTAGTCGAACGGGTTGAACTGATAGGGCGAGGCGACCCGCATCAGAAGATCGAAGGCCGCGTAGCCCGGCGAGAAGCCGAGGTTGCGGTCGCCGGTCACCCGGTCCAGCCACGTCGGCTGAAACGGAGTGAAAGCCGCACGGTGTCCCACCGCCTGCCAGAACCGCGCGAGGTGGTCGCGGGCCGCCTGGGTCCCGGTCTGGTGCATTCCCTGGGCCACAAGGGCGCCGTTGATGGCCCCGGCGCTGGTCCCGCTGATGCCTTCGAACCGCAACCGCCCGTCGTCCAGCAGCCGGTCGAGAACGCCCCAGGTGAAGGCACCGTGGGATCCGCCGCCCTGCAGCGCCAGACTGACCGTCCGAACCTCAGCGCCGCCATCGGCCGTCTTGCCCTTCGGCATGCTGCCTCCCAACTTCCGTGTGCGTCGGCGCCATGCCCGGCCAGAGCAGCGGGGTCAGCGTTTGAACAGCGATTCGGCGCTGCTGCGATGATCGCTTTTGGCGGCGATGACCGCGCGGGTGCGCGCGATCTCCTCCTCAAGCTCCTCGATATAGGCGTTCAGTTCGCCGATCGACAGGACATCCAGGTTCTTCTTTGGCGGCTTTTTCGTTAGCGGTTCCAGATCGCTCGGTTCCATGGCCTCCTCCTTCGCCTTGCCGTCGATGCCGACGGCCGTTACATCTTGGCCCCTTGCCCGAAGCCGGAGCCCAGTCCCATGCCCGCCGACCTGCCCGCGAGAATGACGGCCATCGCCATTGCCGAACCCGGCGGGCCGGAGGTGCTGCGGCCGGTCACGGCGGATGTGCCGCGTCCCGGTCCGGGCGAGCTATTGATCCGCGTCGCGGCCGCCGGCGTCAACCGGCCCGATGTGCTGCAGAGAAAGGGCGGCTATCCGCCGCCGCCCGGGGCCAGCCCGTTCCCGGGGCTGGAGGTTGCCGGCACCGTGGCCGCGCGTGGCGACGATGTGGCGAATTGGGATGCCGGGACGCCGGTCTGCGCCCTGGTCGCCGGCGGCGGTTACGCCGAATACTGCCTGGCCCCGGTACCGCAATGCCTGCCGATACCCGAGGGTTTGAGCGCGATCGAGGCCGGGGCCGTTCCCGAAACCTATTTCACGGTCTGGACCAATGTCTTCGACAGGGGCCGGCTGCGCGCCGGCGAAACGTTCCTGGTCCATGGCGGGTCCAGCGGCATTGGCACCACCGCCATCCAACTGGCCCATAGCGCCGGCGCCCGCGTCTTCGCCACCGCCGGCACGGCGGAGAAATGCCGCGCGTGTGAGCGGCTGGGCGCCGAGCGCGCGATCAATTATCGGGAAGAAGACTACGTGAAAGTGATCAAGAGCCTGACCGAGGGGCGCGGCGTGGATCTGGTGCTCGACATGGTGGGCGGCGACTACATCGCGCGGGACATCGACGCCATGGCCGTGGAGGGGCGGCACGTCAGCATCGCGTTTTTGGGCGGGGCCAATGTCACGCTCAACCTGCAGCCGCTGATGGTCAAGCGCCTGACACTGACCGGGTCGACCCTGCGTCCGCGATCGGTGGCCGAAAAGGGCGCCATCGCCGAGGCGCTGCACCGCACGGTCTGGCCGTGGCTGGCGGAAGGCAAGGTCCGCCCCATCATCCACCGCACCTTCCCGCTGGCCGAAGCGGCCGAGGCCCACCGGGCCATGGAGGAAGGGTCGCATATCGGCAAGCTGGTGCTGGAACCATGACGCCGGCGGGTGCCGACCGGGCCGACGGAACGGGCGATCGGCCGATGGTCGGTTTGATCATGGGCAGCCGATCGGACTGGCAAACCATGGAACACGCCGCGATCACCCTGGACAGGCTGGCGATCCCCCACGAAACGCGTATCGTATCGGCCCACCGCACGCCCCAAAGGCTCTATGACTACGCCACCAATGCCCGCGACCGGGGCCTGAAGGTGTTGATCGCCGGAGCCGGCGGGGCCGCCCATCTGCCCGGCATGGCCGCCGCCCTGACACCGCTGCCGGTCCTGGGCGTCCCTGTGGAGAGCCACGCCCTCAAGGGCCTGGACAGCCTGTTGTCCATCGTCCAGATGCCCGGCGGCGTGCCGGTGGCGACCCTGGCCATCGGCAAGGCCGGGGCCGTCAACGCGGCCCTGCTGGCGGCCGCCATCCTGGCCCTGGCCGATCCGGCCCTGGCCGCCCGGCTGGACGCCTGGCGCAGCGCCCAGACCGACGAGGTTGCCGAGGCGCCCGGGGAACCGTGACCGGACGGGACGGTCTCCGCCGACACAATCGTCTATTTTAGTCTATTTTGGTTAAAATACTATCTACAAGCCCTTCGGCATGATAGAACCGGGTCTGAATTGGGATTTCGAGGCCCTTGATGTTCACCTACATCCGGTCGCACTGGAGAGGAGACCTTAGTCTCGCGCAATCCTTCTGGGTGAACGGGGTCGGCCTGAATTTTCTAGGCAATCTGTATTTCGGTTATTTCGGCGAACACACGGACCTTTTCGAAGACATCTTTGCCGTCGCGATCTCGTTCGCCTGTTTTCTGATCCTCAATATTTGGATGCTGGTTGGGCTGTGGAGGGTGGCGGCCCGGAACCGACGGGAAAATCGCATGGCCATGCCACCCCGCAGGACGGTCTGGGCCTTCCTGGTTCAGGCTTGGGTGGTCGTCGGCTGCATTTCGCTTGTCGTCGTCATGGTCCCCAACGTTCAGGATTCCGTCGCGACGATTTCGGTCGCCAACAGCGACGCCGCCAACCAGTTCTATATCGAGTATCTGGACGACGGCATCGTTCTCAACGGCTACATCAACGACAAATCGGTCAAGATCGTGTCGGACTGGCTGGGCGAGAACGACGGCACGGCGCTGGTCCTGAACAGCCCGGGCGGGTTCGTGGGGCCGGCGTTCGACCTCGCCGATTTCGTCAGGGACAGGGATGTAACGACAGTCGCCTATTCACAGTGCGCATCGTCCTGTCTTCTGGTCCTATCCGCCGCGCCTTACGCCCTGACCGCGCCGGATGCCGTTCTGGCGTTCCACCATCCCGAAATCACCTCGGGCTACTGGTCGTCTCTGGCCAAGGAGAACATGGAGCGGGTCACGGAGGATTATTACGCGCGCTTTCGCGCCTATGGCGTTCCGGACGCGGCACTGGCCGAGTTCCGCAAGCTCGGGACGGCGCCCATGAGCATCGCCGACGCCTATACCAATTACATCGTCGATGGGATATGGGACTATGCCAACGATGAGATCCGGGACGTCGAAGACTATTGCACCGAATATGATTGTACGTGGGTCGCCGAGATCCTCTGACCCCGACCTCCTTCCGATGACCGACCCGACCGGACGCGACACACCGGTGCCTTTACCGCCGGGCAGCGTGATCGGCATGGTGGGCGGCGGCCAACTCGGCCGGATGACGGCGTTGGCGGCGGCACGTCTGGGCTACCGTACCCATGTCTTCTGCCCCGATCTCGACGCGCCGGCCAGCCAGGTGACCGACCGCACCACCCTGTCCTCCTATGAGGATCGGGCGGCCCTGGAGGCCTTTGCGCGGCGGATCGACGTCGCCACCTTCGAGTTCGAGAATGTGCCCGTGGAGGCGCTGGAGGCCGTGGCGGCGCGGGTTCCGGTACGTCCGTCCGCCACGGCCCTGGCCGTCTGCCAGGACCGGCTGGCGGAAAAGCGCTTCGCCGCCGATCTGGGTATCGGCACCGCCCCCTTCGCCGCCGTCGACGATCGCGCCGGGCTTGCACGGGCGATTGCCGATATCGGTGTGCCATCCGTCCTCAAGACCCGGCGCATGGGCTATGACGGCAAGGGCCAGGCGATGCTGCGCACGGCGCAGGACGCCGACGCCGCCTGGAAGCAGATAGGCGGCAGACCGGCGATCCTGGAAGGGTTTGTGGCCTTCGACCGGGAACTGTCGGTCATCGCCGCGCGCGGGATCGACGGCACCGTGGCCTGCTACCCTGCCGTGGAAAACCGGCACCGCGACCACATCCTGGCCGAGACCATCGCCCCGGCGATCCTGCCCCCCGGCCTGGCCGAAGCGGCCGAAACCATCGCCAAGCGTTTGATCGAGGCCCTGGACCTTGTCGGCCTGCTGGCCGTGGAACTGTTCCTGACCGGCGACGGGCGGCTGCTGGTCAACGAGATGGCGCCACGGCCGCACAATTCCGGTCACTGGACCCAGGATGCCTGCGCCACCGACCAGTTCGAACAGCTGGTCCGCGCCGTCTGCGGCCTGCCGCTGGGATCGGTCGAGCGCCACGGCGACGCCGTGATGACCAATCTGATCGGCGCCGACGCCGACGCCTGGCCCGCCCTGATGGCCGAACCGGGCGCCCGGCTGCACCTCTACGGCAAGGCCGAGGCCCGCCCCGGCCGCAAGATGGGCCATGTGACGCGCGTGACGCCGCGGCGGGACGACGCGTGACGGACATCGGGGGACTTTCGAAGACCACCCCGACACAAGCGCCACGGCGCCGACCGCCAAAACGGTGACTGTGATGGTCCGGCGAACCGGTCAGTCCTTCGGCAGGCACAGAAAAGCGGGTCGTGGCGCGGCTGGCAGCGGCTCGCCCCTGATCAATATCGCGTCGGCCCGGTCTTGGGCATCCAGCACCTCCTGCGTTGCGCCGATCACCGCCGGCAGGTCCGGACGGACGCCGCGCAGCGCGGCCTGGGTCCGCTCGGCGATGTTCACCGTATCGCCGACCAGGGTATAGTCGATCCGGCCGGGAAAGCCGATATTGCCCACGATCGCGGATCCGCTGTGCAGGCCGATGCGAAGGCGCGGCCCTCCTCCGCCGTCGCGATCGGCGCGGCGCCGAAGCGCCCGCGCGATATCTGCCGCCGCATGGCAGGCGCGGGCGGCGTGATCGGGCTGCGCATCCGGCGCGCCCCAAAACGCCAAGAGGCCGTCTCCGGTGTATTTGTCGATGACGCCGCCGCTGGTCTCGACGATGGGGCCGATCAGACCGAAGATCTCGTTCAGATACGCGGCGACGTCGCCGGCGCCCCGCGCACGGGAAAAGTCCGTAAACCCCTCCAGGTCCACGAACATCACGGTCATGATCCGCTCCTGGGAGTCGACGCTGCCGGCGGAGGCGTCGAACAGCCGGCGGACCAGGGCGCGCGGCAGATAGGTCTGGAACGCCAGGAGGGCTCGGGCCGTGCTCTGCAGGCGGCGCGCCATGGTCTGCCACTCCCGGACCCGGCTGTCGACCAGGTCCGGCAGCGCGACCTTGTCGAATTCCAGCGAGGCGATGGCATTCAAGGCGCCATCGAACGACGCCGCCGGCCGGCTGAGGGTCCGACCGAGGCGCCATGCGGCGGCGGCGGCCAGCAGCATCAGAACGATCCCCACTCCGGCGGCAATGGTGGCCGCCCACCGATCGCGCCACGTAATGGCGGACGGGATCGCGATCCCGACGATCAACGGGTCGGGGCCGTAGCCCTCCAGTTCCCGGTAGTAATACCCGTACGGCACCCCGTCGACCCGGGTCCAATGGCCCGCGCTTCGCGTCAGATCGCCGGTCTGCGTGAGCGGACGCGGGTCGTCCCAGATGTGCGCGATAACCGGGTCACCGACGCTGGCCAGGGGCCGCAGTTCGGTCGATGTAACCGCGCCCTGCGGGGCCCGCAGCCTGGGATAGGTGACAACGCGGTCGCGGCCGGCCAGGACGAAGGCGGTGACCTGGAACTGGCGCGACGTTTCGGCGACGTACCGTGACAGGCCGGCGCCGGTCACACCCACGCTGACGATGCCCACAAGGTTCCCATCCCGTTCCAGGGCAACGCGATGGTTGAGGATGGTGTCGCCCAACGCGATGCTCACGAACGGCGCGGCCCAATAGGCGGTGCGGCCGGCCCGCGCCGCTTCCATCGCCGCGCCGGCGAAGGGCAAACGATCCGGTGGCTCGATGTATTCGACAAAGCCGTCGCGCTCCCAACGCCGCATCGACAGGTCTTCGCGGATGAATCCAATCCCAAACACCTGCGGCGTCCCCGCCAGCAGGCCAAGCGTGAACGTCCGCAGCGCGTCGGGGTCGCCCGGATCGACAAGGCCGTCCATGACGGCCTGGCGGACATAGTGGAGTTGATCGGCGACCGGGTCCAACTGGCCGCGGAGCTGGTTTTCCAGACCGTCGACGATCCACTCGGCCTGCCGGCTCAACAACCGCTCAGCGGTATCGTTGGCGATCAGATAGCCGATTGCGATCACCGGCGCGGCGGCCAGAAAGACCAACATGGCAAGCGTAAATGACATCAGCCATGACAGCGAGATCTGTCGGGTCTTTCGGTGATCGCGCCGGTCGTCGGACATTTCGCTACGCTTCCGCCAATCCCGGTTGCGCCATTGAGGTATAACCTGGGCCTCTCCCCGGCTCACGCAAGCTGACATAGATCGGAAATCCGATCAGACGACCGTGCGACGCCGCCTCTTCATACCTCCTGGAAGGTCCCCCATGCCGTTCACAAGCACGGTCGCCCGCCACACCCATCACGCGATCCAAAGACGTCGAAATCGATAGCCCGCGCGAAATGCGGGCCCCGGTCGAGGGTTAGGTCGATGGGCGCACAGAACTTTCGTTCGGCGTTCGGCTTCATGTCCGGCTCCGACCCGCGTCTCTGATTCTCATTGAAAAAAAGCCAAATACCGTCGGAAATGTGATCTGAAATCAAACATACCCGGATAAATTTGGCCGCTGAACAGATTTGATGGTCTGTTCGGCCGAGGTATGAGTTATGGCGAGCATTTTTGAACGCTACGGTGGCTTCGCCAGCGTCAGCAAGGTCGTTCTGGTGTTTTACGACAAGGTTCTCGACTCGGATATCGCTGGGTCGTATTTCGAGGACGCGGACAGCAAGGCGCTTATTGACCACCAGACGAAGTTTCTGGCCCAGGTGATGGGCGGTCCTATTAATTATACCAACGAAAAACTGCGCAGTGTTCATGCGAAACACGCAATAGATCGCCAAGCTTTTGACGAAGTCGCCGGTCTACTGGAAGAGACCCTGGAAGAATTCGACTTCGAGCCATTGGATATCAAGGCGATTATGGACGACATTTATAGTCGCTCATCCTACATCATCTCCGCGTGACAATGGGCATGCCGGGTCGATTTTTGGAGAGCAGCAATGGACATGGCAAAATTCAACGAGATGCTGCTCGAGTCGGTAGGCGTCGGCCTGGCGATCCTTGACCCGAAAACCCGTGAAATTCTCGTCGCAAACCGCCGATTTATCGAGTGGTTCCCCGGCGATAGCGGGGTTGGACGCACATTGGATCAGGTCTTTGCCGATATCAATCTTAGCCGGCTCAAGGACCGGCTCGACAGTTCCCGACCTTTCACAACCGAAGTCGAAATAAAAATAAAACGCCGCTCGATCATCTTGGCCATTCAGATTTCTCGATACAACAACAAAAAATTTGATTCCTTGATCCTTGAATGTCAAAATATATCAAAGATAAAAGAGCTTGAATATATGATAGAATACTACTCAAGGATAGTCGAAAAGCAAAATAGAACATTGGAACGTGAAAAAGAAAGGGTTGAAAAGCTTCTTTTGAACATAATGCCAAAATCTGTCTATGAAGAACTGAAGAATTTCGGCGTTACAACACCGCAAAGATACGAGCACGCCTCGGTTCTAATGCTCGATTTTGTCGGTTTCACGGAAATGGCGATCTCCCAAGACCCCGCTGGCATCATCACGGAACTGAACGATATCTTCACTGCGTTCGATCGGATATCCGAACAATTCGGATGCGAGCGCATCAAGACGATCGGCGACGCATACATGGCGGTATCCGGCATCCCCGAGGCGACCCAAGACCACGCCCAGAACATCGCCAGGGTCGCTCTCTTGATGGTTCGGTATATCGAACGGCGCAATACCTCGCATACGCAGAAATGGCGATGCCGGATCGGGATAAATTCCGGTACGGTGATCGGGTCGATCGTCGGGGTCCAGAAATATGTCTATGACATCTTCGGGCCGGGCGTGAACCTCGCGGCGAGAATGGAGGCATTTTCCGAGCCGATGGAGATATGCCTCTGCGAGGATATGTACAACTTGATCAAGGACGACTTCCGTTTCGAAGATCGGGGCGAACATGACATCAAGGGCTTTGGCCCGAAGCAGATGTACGAACTGAAGGGCACTCACCTTGCGCTCAATGTGAGTATGTAATCGTGCCATGCCCGTGCATGCGACAGTCGACCGGGGCTGCTACGTTTCCGGCTCGCAACGCCGCCCTTGCGATCACGTCCGCCGTTATGGGGGGCCCTGAGGGGCCCTCGCGTCCGTATCGGTCAACATCGTGCGGCAAAGGGTTTCGCCCACCCCATGACGGGCGTACGGCGATATGGTACTGACCAGCCGATCCTCTTGTCCTTA
Organism: Inquilinaceae bacterium; assembly: GCA_052168355.1. Classification (GTDB taxonomy): domain Bacteria; phylum Pseudomonadota; class Alphaproteobacteria; order DSM-16000; family Inquilinaceae; genus JBQLZQ01. The sequence continues at coordinate 102,155 of JBQLZQ010000049.1, read as the reverse complement.
AGACCCGCCGCCTTGGGAGAGCACCCCGCCATGGCCGATCCGTCCGCCACCCGCATCGAAACAGACAGCCTGGGCGAGATGCCGGTCCCCTCCGACCGATACTGGGGGGCCCAAACCCAGCGGTCGCTGGAAAATTTCCGCATCGGCGGCGAGCGCATGCCCACGCCCCTGATTCGCGCCTTGGGCATCCAGAAAAAGGCGGCGGCGCGGGTCAACATGGCGCTGGGCGTGCTGGACGCCGCGCTGGGCAACGCCATGGTCTCGGCCGCCGAGGAGGTCATCGACGGCACGCTGGACGACCACTTCCCGCTGGTGGTCTGGCAGACCGGGTCGGGCACCCAGACCAACATGAACGCCAACGAGGTGATCGCCAACCGGGCCATCGAGATCCTGGGCGGCGAGATCGGATCCAAGACGCCGGTTCATCCCAACGACCATGTCAATATGGGCCAGTCGTCCAACGACACCTTCCCGACGGTCATGCATATCGCCGCGGTCGAGCAGATCGAGCACGAGCTGATCCCGAGCCTGGAGCATCTGCGCGACGCCCTGGCCGGGAAAGCGGATGAGTTCGCGGACATCGTCAAGATCGGCCGCACCCATCTTCAGGACGCCACTCCGCTGACCCTGGGACAGGAGTTTTCCGGCTATGCCCACCAGGTGGCGATGGGGGCGGCCCGCATCCGCGACACCCTGCCCCGGCTGCTGCAACTGGCCCAGGGCGGCACGGCGGTGGGCACGGGTCTAAACGCCAAGCAGGGCTTCGCCGAGGCGTTCGCCCAGGAGGTGGCGGAAATCACCGGGTTTGCGTTCGTCACGGCGGAGAACAAGTTCGAGGCCCTGGCCGCCCACGACGCCATCGTCGAGGCCTCGGGCGCCACCAACACCATCGCCGTCAGCCTGATGAAGATCGCCAACGACGTGCGGCTGCTGGGGTCCGGCCCGCGCTGCGGCATCGGGGAACTTCAGCTGCCGGAGAACGAGCCCGGATCCTCCATAATGCCCGGCAAGGTCAACCCCACCCAGTCCGAAGCCCTGACCATGGTCTGCACCCAGATCATGGGCAACCACACCACCATCAGCATGGCCGGCGCCACCGGGCATTTCGAGCTCAACGTGTTCAAGCCGGTGATGATCTACAACCTGCTCCAGTCGATCCGCCTGTTGGCCGACGCCGCGCGCAGCTTTACCGACAATTGCGTCGTCGGCATCGCCGCCAACCGGGACCGCATCGACCGGCTGCTGCGCGACTCTCTGATGCTGGTGACCGCGCTCAACCCCCATATCGGCTACGATAACGCCGCCAAGGTGGCCAAGAAGGCCCACAGCGACGGCGGGACGCTCAAGCAGGCGGCGGTCGAACTGGGTCTTCTCACCGAGGAACAGTTCGATCAATGGGTCCGGCCGGAAACCATGGTCGGCCCCCGCGCTTGAGCCGCTCATGGCCGGGGACCAAGACGACAGCGTTATCCGCAAGCGGTCGGTGACGATCGCCGGCCACGGCACCAGCGTTTCGTTGGAGACCGCGTTCTGGGCCGCATTGCGCGATCTGGCCGCCGCCCGCGGCCTGTCGCTCAACGCCCTGATCTCGGAAATCGACGCCGGCCGTCGCGGCAATCTCTCCAGCGCCATCCGGGTGCATGTGCTGGACGCCTACCGGAAGGACGCCAAACGCGGGCTGCCTCCGATACGGTGAAGCCTGGTATTGGGAATGCCTCTGGGCTCTATCCGCCGGGCCGATCCTCCGCCGTGTCCTCGGCCGGTGCCTCCGCCGGGGCTTCCCGCTCGGCGCGGGCGGCCAGGACATCCGCCAAATAGTCCTGCATCGCCTCTAGGGTGAGGCCCCGTCGGGGCCGGTCGAGAGAGCCGGTCAGGGCGATGCCGAAGGGCGGCGCATCGCCGAGCCGGTGCAGGCGAAAACCGGTGGCAAGATCGATCTGCCAATCGGCGAGGTCGACGGTGCCTCCGCCCTCGCCGACCCCCTGTTCGGCGACGATACGCACATCGTCGGTTTCGGCGACCCCGCCCGCGACGCGGAAGGTGGCGTTGAGCGCGGCAAAGGGCGTTTGGCCCTCGGTCAATGGCGGGCGCAGCGACACCGGCTGCCGCGCCGTGTCGATCAGATCGGCCATGCGGTCCAGGTCGATATCGGCCAAAACACCGTCGCGGACACCGATAAGCCCGGCGCCGGCCATGTTGGTCGCCATTTCGGCCAAGCTGACGCCCTGTGCCGCCAGATCGACCCCCAGATCGAGCGTTCCGTCCACGCCGGAGAGGCCCAGGGCACGGTCCAGCACCGGCGCCAGATCGGCGCCCACCAGATCGATGGCCAGGGACATCTCCGGCCTGGCGCCGCCCGACAGCCGACCGCGAGCCTCCACGGTGCCGCCAAAAGCCTGGGCGGTCAGGCGGTCGAGCACGGCCGCGCCATCGGTCAAGGTCAGCGTGGTCACGGCGTCGCGCAACTCGACCCCGTGCAGCGAAACGGAACCGCCAACCAATGCCAGCCGCGCATCGGCGGCCGTCAGCCAGTCCAGGTCCAACGGCGTGTCGGACCAGCGCGTGGGTCCCGGACGCACGAGGCGTCTTGCATCCCGCGATAGGAAGCGGTCCAGCGGCAGATCGCCGAGACGCAGATCGGCCACGACCGACGGGCGGGAGCGGCCGTCGTCGCGCCAGCGTACCGCGCCACCCACGGCCACCGGCCCGACGGTGCCGCTGATACCGGACAGGCTGAGGTCCTGCGGCAAACCGGCGACCTGGGCATAGAGATCGAGAGAGCCGATGGCGCCTGCCGGCCGATAGCCCGGCCACAGGAGCGCCGCGACGGTGTCGGCCTGATCGTGCCGGGCACGCACCGCCAGATCATAGGCCGGCCCGCCATCGGCGCGCATTACGGCACCGCCAAGCGCGACGGTGCCGCCGGCCACGCCCGCCTCAAGCTCAAGTTCCAGCCGCGCCGCGCCGCCCTGGAGCCGGCCACGCAGATCCACCGGCCCGACCACATCGGCCGGCACCAACGGCGCCAATCCCAGAAGCCGGAGAATCGGCGCGGATGCGACACCCGCCAGATCCATATCCAGATCCATCCCCTCGACCGGGTCGAGGTTGCCGATAGTCCCGGAAAGCCGCGCCGACTGGCCATCGGCGCCATCGGCCGCCGCCCGGCGCAGCGTGATCCGGCCGCCATTGACCGTGGCGTCCAACGCCAGGTCGCGCAGGCTGGCGCCACTCACCGTCAGCGCGCCGACCGTGGCCTCGACATTGGCATCGAAGGTCTGCAGCACGCCGGACAGGATCCCCAGACCGGCGCCGTTCGCCATCGCCTCGAGCGACAACGCGGGGACACCACCCGGCCAGTAGGAATCGAGGTTCAGCCGGTCCACCGCAAGGCGCAGTCCAAAGCCCGGCCGTCCGCGGTCCACGTAAGCCAGCCCGCCGGTCAACCTTGTATTGTCGATGGTCGCATCGACGCCGGTGAGCTGAAACTGCCGAGACGTCCCGGCCAGGCTGGCCGTACCGCCGAACCGCCGCAGCCCGCCGCTGGGAACGGCATCCAGGGGATACCCCAGCCATTCCAGAAAGCCGCGCAGATCGTTGGATGTGGCCTCGGCATCGAAGGCAAAGGCGGGAACGCCGTCCTGCATCGCCGCGGTGCCGCCCAGCACGATGGCCGAACCGCCCGGCAACTGCGCCGACAATCCCTCGACGGTCAGCACGCCGGCCTCGATTCCCCCGGTCAGGCGCATCTGGCGGATAAGGCCGTCGCGCAGCGTCGCCGCGTCGACGGCCAGATCGAGCGTTGCCGTCACGCCATCCAGCAGCGACGATACATCTTCGCCCGTCACCGAATCCGACCACACGGAGAAATCGTCGCCCAGCAGCGGGTCGAGCCCCACGCGATTGACCGAAAGGGCGATATCCATCCTCGGCTGTGGGCCGGTCACGATGCTGATCGCGCCGGTGGCGTTGACCTCTCCGACCGTCGCGGCCACGCCGTTCAGGGCGATGCTGTCGGCGACCGCCACGGCCGAAGCCCGCACCGCGAACGGCTCGTCGGTCGGCAGGGCGGCGGGCGCGGACGGCCAGAGCCTGGCAAACACCGCGCCCAGATCGCTCCCCTCCGCCGTGACGTCGCCCTGAAATCCAAGCCCCGGGGTCACGAGCCCTGCCAGGGTCGCCTCGCCGTCCACACCGTCGGCGCCCACGCGCACCGTCATCGGCAGGGCGCCCGCCGAGGTGACGCGACCGGCCGACATGTCGACGGTCAGGGGCACGGTGTCGACGGCCAGACTGGCGACCAGCTCGAACGGCTCGCCCGGCCCGGACGTGGCGAATTGCGCGAAGATATCGTCGACCCGCCTTTCCGTGGCGTCTGCCCGCCGCCAGATCACGGTGCCGTTGCGAACGGTGACCCGATCGAACTGGATCGCCCGCCTGTCGGAGGCGACGTCTTGGGTCCAGGCAAGGGACCCATCGGCCCGGGTTTCGAGGATCATCACCGGATCGACCAGCGCCACCTGCTCGACCTGAACGGTGCCGGTCAACAGCGGCAGAAACGCCACCCGGGCATCCAGCGATCCGATTTCCAGCAGCGGCCCCGTCCCCTCGCCACCGCCGGCCACCCGGACCTGCCCGGCCGACAGCGTCGGCGTGGGCAGCAGCGCAAAATCCACGTCGCCCTCGATCTCCACCGCACGACCGACCAGGGCACCGACCTGGGCCGCCAGACGCTGCTTGTGCGGGTTCCAGTTGACGAGACCCGGCGTCACAAGAATCGCCACAATCAGCAGCGACAAAAGGACAGCAAAACCGATGAGGACTTTTTTCACGAGGCGCGCGTCACCAATCAAGACAGACGGGCGGCGTCCCCTGGAACGGTCTGGCGCCGCCGCCCGGAAATCGCCCGTATCCGGGTTTCATAATCGGGGCTAAGCTAATAGTAGGGCGGGCGGCGCGCAAATGGCCCGTGCGAAAGGGACCGGATTTCGACCAGGCATGTTCGATCGGGCAACAAGGACGGATCGGAAAGGTCGGCCATGGGAGACGTGATCAATCTGCGTCAGGCGCGCAAACGCCTGCGGCGCACCGACAAGGACCGCAAGGCGGAGGAGAACCGGGCCCGGTCCGGCCGCACACGCGGCGAACGCCAACGGGACGAGGATGAGCGCAGCCGCGCGGACAAGACGCTCGACGGCCACCGGCTGGACGATCCCGAGCGCGAGGAACCGGCCTGAGGGCGGCAGCCGCACCGGCGCGCCGCCGCCCGAGCCCGTATCTCAGAGGCGCTTTTGCAGGGTCACCGCCGCCGGATTGGCGGGGGCGGCGCCCCAGCCCGGTCCGTCGACAAAGCCGAGCTGCCGGAAGAAACCGAGCGCGTCCGGTTCGGCGAAGGCGCGGACCACACGTCGGCCGTTGACGCGGGCGAACCGCTCGCCCTCCGCCGTCAGGAACCGGCCGACACCTTCGCCGCGCCGGTCGGGCCGCACCGCCACCAGATGGAAGGTGCTGTCGCTGCCGGGGTGTAGACGAACCTGAAGGCAACCCAGCAACGCTCCGCCGCGAAACGCGCCAAAATGGAAAACGCCGTTCAGCCAGCTTTCCGGATGGTCGGGATCGTAGCGGACCGAGGGCCGGTAGCCGCCGAACAGTTCGGTCCGCCGCAACGTGTGGTAGGCGGCCCACTCATCCTCGGTGGACGGTCGCCGCAGGATCAGCCGATCGGCCAGGGCCCTTGGCCACACCACATCGAACCGTTCAAAGACGGTATCCAGGCCTTCCGACCAGGCAATGCCCAGATCGGCGCAGCGCCGCTGAAAATACCGGACATGTTGATCGCGCCAGCGGTGGAGACTGCGGTCGCCTTCGCCCTCGTCCCAGGCAAACCCCTCATCGACGGTGCGGAACGGCGCGATCGTCACTTGCTGGGATCGGATCACCACCACCGGCGCGCCATCGCCATCGAGCACGACCCAGTGGGACCCCTCCGCCGGCGGTTCCTCGCCGTCGGCTTCCGCCTCGACCACCAACCCGGCCGTGGCGCGTTTTGGGCCTTCGGCGACCAGGCGGGCCAGGGACGTGGCCAACGCCGGCGAATCGCCGAAACGGAACGATTTCGGTCCGGTGGCGGGATCGATGTCGAGATCGGCGCAGGCCTGACGCCAGAACACGGTCACCGCGTCGGCGTTCGCGCCCGTCATCGGTCCCTTGCCGGGGTTGTTGTCTGTTCTTGAGATGAATACGGCACGGTCTCTTAGAACCAGGCTTGCATGGCGTGGCCCCTTTCGCCCCAAAACGTGCACCAGCGGGACGCCGAGATCATGACATGGGCGTTGAGGCGCGGTGCGTGGACATACTGCGCCAGTTCCTCGTCGGTCGGCGTAAAATCCCGGTCGAACACCTCGTCGCCCACACCCGTCCGGCTGGCATAGGTTCGGGCGTCCTCCTCAAGGATGCGGCCGGTGTCGATCAACTCCGCGGCCGTCTGCCAGACGAACAGCAAGGCGACATCGACCGCGGCTGGATCGACCCCGTAAAGCTTCGAAAGATGATCGGCCCGAAAGCTCGAAAGAAGCGGCGTGGCCAGTCCGCCGTTGGAGTACCGCGGCAACCCATCGCAGGGCTTGGCCAGCGGCAGCACGTAGTACCCCGTCATCGCCTTGTGGTGCTCCGGCCACGTGTTTTCTCGCGGCATTCTATCGTAACGCTTGCGCAACCATTCATCGGCCGCGTCGTCCCGCCCCACCCGGGGCGCGCCCAGCGTCTCCCCCGGATTGATGACCGCGATCTCGTCGTACCGGGCGCTGTAGTCGGGCGGGGCTGGCACGCCGAACAGCCGCTGCCAAAAGGTACGCCTGTCCCGATCCCTGCCCTCACTGATGATCGTAAACAGCTCATCGTATTCGGCCTGATTCTCCGGCATCGGCTTTGGTTCGACCATCCAATCAAGACCCATTGCGATACACCATTTGCTCTATACCTAAAAAGTATTTTTCGACCCTAGCGTGTGTATCGGCGACGATGTTCGTCATGTCTGCGCGGCCCAGGATCACGATCGTCGGGCCCCTAGAACCACGCCCGCATGTAATGCCCGCGCTCGCCCCAATAGGCGCACCATCGCGAGGCCGAGATCAGGATATGGACACAGACCCGTGGCGGATAGGGCGTTAGCTCGAGCTCCTCCTCCGTCGGCTCAAACGCTCGGTCGAAAACCTCCTCCCCCACGCCCGTTCGACGCGCATAGTCGCGCGCGCTCTCCTCCAGACGGCGGCCGGTTTTCACCAGATCCGAGGCGTTCTGCCAGTCGTAGGGGTTACCGACATCCACATCGAACGGCGCGCTCCCAACGATGTCGGCGAGATATTCGGCCCGAAAACTCGACACAAGCGGTGTGGCCAACCCGCCATTGGAATAGACTGGTAAGCCGTCGCAGGGCTGCGCCAGCGGCAGCACGTAATACCCCGTCATCGCCTTGTGATAATCGGTCCACGTCTCGGTTCGGGCCGGATTGCTGTCGTAGAGCCGCCGCAACCAATCGTCGGCGGCCGCATCACGCCCGACGCGGGGAGCGCCCAGGGTTTCCCCCGGATCGACGCCGATGTTCTCATATCGGGATACATAGTCGGGTGGCGGCTTGGCGCCGAACATCCGGGCCCAGAAGGTTCGCCGGTCCTTATGCTTGCCGGCCCGGATGATCTCGAACAGCTCGTCGAACTCAACCTCATGGCCCGGCTGCGGCTTGTACTCGACCAGCCAGTCAATCCCCACCGCGCGCTCCTACAGCCGCCTTGTCGCCCAAAATCCTTTGGCAACAAAACTACCTTAGCATGCAGCATACGTCAATAGATCACGCAAAAGTGGTATTGGTATCGACGGCCTGAGACCGGTTCTACGTATCAGGCCGCCCGGATCCGGGCCAGAAAGGCCTCCACCTCCTGCCGCAAGGTTCCCGCCTGATCCGACAGGTCGCCGGCAGCCTCCAGCAACTCGGTTGCGGTCTGGCCCGTGTTGGCCGCGGCATCCGACACGCCGGAGATCGTTCCGGACACGGTCTGGGTGCCGGTCGCCGCCTGGTGGACGTTGCGGGCGATTTCCTGCGTCGCGCTCTGCTGCTGCTCTATCGCGGCGGCGATGGCCGCCACGGTTTCCTCGATCCGGCCGATGGTCGCGCCGATCCCCTGAATCGCGCCGACGGCCCCGGACGTCGCCGTCTGCATGGCGGCGATCTGAGACGAAATGTCGTCGGTGGCCTTGGCGGTCTGGTTGGCGAGCGACTTGACCTCCGAGGCGACGACGGCGAAGCCCTTGCCGGCCTCGCCGGCGCGGGCCGCCTCGATGGTGGCGTTGAGGGCCAGCAGGTTGGTCTGGCTGGCGATGTCGGAGATCAGGCTCACCACCTCGCCGATCTTCTGGGCGGCGTCGGTCAGACCCTTGACCGTGGTGTCGGCCCCTTCCGCCTCCTTGACCGCCTCGCGGGCGATGGTCGTCGATTCGCCCACCCGGCGCCCGATCTCGGCGATGGAACCGGTCAATTCCTCCGTCGCGGCCGCCACGGTCTGCACGTTCCCGGTTGCCTCGTCGGCGGCGGCGGATACCTCGGCCGACTGCCTGCTGGTCCGGTCGGCCATCGACGACATGGTCTGGGCGCTTGCCCGAACCGACTCCGAACCCGAGAAAACCCGGTCCACAACCCCCGAAACCGAGGCTTCGAATTCATCCGCCAACGCTGCCGTCGCGCGCTTGTTTTCGGCCTCGGACCGCTGCTTGAACTCCGCCTGCTCGAGGGCCATGCGGTCCATCTCCAGGGCGTTGCGGCGGAACGTCTCGACCGCCTCCGCCATGGCCCCGATCTCGTCCCCGCGCGTCCGACCGGGCACGTCGATCTCCTTGTCGCCGCCCGCCAGGCGCCGCATGGCCGCGGTCATGGCGGCAATCGGCCTGGCGATGCCGCGGCCAAGCAGCCCGCCCAGGACGGCGATGACGAGGATGCCGGCAACGCCGAACAGCAGCAATTGGTCGCGCAGGGCCCTGACCGGGGCCAGCACCTCGTCCAGGCTCTGGCGGGTCACGATGGCCCACCGCGTCCCGTGGAAGTCGAGCGGCGTGAAGGCCGCGGCGACCGCGTTGCCCTCGAAGTCCCGATCGTCCATGACCCCGGTTTCGCCGGCCAACGCACGGCTCACCGCCTCCATGTCGACGACGCGGGTGAGGATCGTCGACTCCTCGGAAAACCGCGAGTCGTTGCGCATCAGCCGGTCCGTTCCGATGATCATCGCCTCCCCGGTCTCGCCCATGTGCGCGGCCTGCATGGTGGCGTTGATGCCATCGATCGGCATCTGGAACACCAGCACGCCAAGCGGCGCGCCATCGGCGTCATTGATGGCGGTGGCGATAAAGCTGGCCGGCGCGTCGTTGCTGGGGGCGTAGGGGCGAAAGTCGAAGAACGCCACCTCGCTGTTCGCCGCGCCGTCCCGCGCGGCCCGAAAGGCGTTGCCGAGATCGGTTTCAGCCCACGGCCCGCTCACCAGGTTGGTGGCGAAATCGAGCTCCTTGAACACCGTGTAGATCAGGTTGCCGTCGAGGTCGAAAAGGAAGATGTCATAGAAGCCGCGTTCCTTTAGGAAGGTGCGGAACCAGGGATGAAGCCGGGCGTGGACGGCGCTGTATGACGACCCGTCTTTGGCGGCGTCCAGGGCGTCCTTCTGACCCAGCGGATGCGGGTTGTCGGTGATATAAAGCGTCTGCAGGGTTTCGGTGCGGTCGCCGTCGATGCGCCCCCAGGCCCCCATGAAGTCCAGGACCGCCTGCCGCGCCAGAGGGCTCTGGGCCAGAACGCGAAGGTCGCCATCGATCGTGCCGAGATAGGCCTGAAGCGCGTCCCGCCGCGCGTCCACGACGATGCTGAGCGACTGGTCGATCCCGGCCCGCTGGCTGTCGCGGGCCGAGAAATAGCTGACGACACCGATCGCCGCGGCGCCGGACATGGCCAGCAAGATGATGAGGACGGTCAACTTGACGGCAAGGCTCAGCGACCGTCGGGCCTGTCGTCCGTTAGGCTCCGCACCCACAACCCCATCCATGATTCTCTCCTGGCCGATGACGCAGGCGGCCGAGGATGGCGAAGCAACGTTAATATCCGGTGTATTAATCGATAGTTTTACAATTTTAAGTCTAACCACTTCATTCGCCGTGCGGCTCAGTCGGCCGCCTCGCGTCGTGGCTGGCGCCCCTGGTCGCGCTCGATCTGGCGCACCGCCTCCATGGTCTTGAGCACGCTGTCGGGGGTCAGGCTGATGCTGTCGATGCCCAGGCCGACCAGGAACTGGGCGACCTCCGGATAGTCGGAGGGCGCCTGGCCGCAGATCCCCGAATGCCGTCCGTTGCGCCGCGCGCCCTCAACCGCCAGGCGCATCATCTCCAGCACCCCCTCGTCCCGCTCGTCGAATTCGAAGGCGACGATTTCCGAATCGCGGTCAACGCCAAGACAAAGCTGAGTCAGATCGTTGGAGCCGATGGAAAAACCGTCGAAGCGCTCGGCGAACGCGTCGATCAGCATGACGTTGTTGGGGATCTCGCACATGACGTAGACCTCAAGACCGTTCTCGCCGCGGCGGAGGCCGCTGGCGGCCATGACGTCGAGCACCCGGTCGGCCTCCTCCACCCGGCGGCAGAACGGGATCATCAGCTTCAGATTGGTCAGCCCCATGGTGTCGCGCACCCGCTTCATCGCCGCGCATTCCAGGGCAAAGCCTTCGCGGTAGGCCGGGTGGGCATACCGGGAGGCGCCGCGGAACCCCAGCATCGGGTTGGCTTCCTCCGCCTCGAACGCCCGGCCGCCGAGCAGGGCGGCGTATTCGTTGGTCTTGAAGTCCGACAGCCGGACCACCACCGGCTTGGGGTAGAACGCGGCGGCGATGGTGCCGACTCCTTCCGACAGACGCTCGACAAAGAAGTCCGCGGGCTGGTCGTAATGCTTGGTCAGGGCCTCGATCTGGCGGCGTTCGCCCTCGTCGGCGATCCGCTCGGGGTGCAGCAGCGCCATGGGGTGAGCCTTGATGTATTCGTTGATGATGAATTCCATGCGCGCCAGCCCGACCCCGTCATTGGGGATGAAGCTGGTCTTGAATGCCAGTTCCGGGTTGCCGAGATTGATCATGATGTGGGTGTCGGGCTTATCGACCGTGGACAGGTCGGTGCGCTCGACCTCGAACGGCACCGTTCCGGCGTAGATCTTGCCGACGTCACCCTCGGCGCAGGAGATGGTGACCGTCGCGCCATCGGCCAGCGCCTCGGTACCGTGCTCGGTCCCGACCACCGCCGGGATGCCCAGCTCGCGGGCCACGATGGCGGCGTGACAGGTGCGCCCGCCGCGGTTGGTGACGATGGCCGAGGCGGTTTTCATCACCGGTTCCCAGTCCGGGGCGGTCGTGTCGGCGATCAGCACTTCGCCCGGCTTGAATTCGGCCAGGCGGTGGACGTCCTTGACGATGCGCGCCTTGCCCGTGCCGATCATGGTGCCCACGGCGCGCCCGGTGGCCAGAACCTCGCCGCTCCCTTTCAGGACATAGGTTTCCAGTTCCGTCCCCTTGCGCTGGGAGGCGACCGTCTCCGGACGCGCCTGGACGATATAGAGGCGGCCGTCCAGACCGTCCTTGGCCCACTCGATGTCCATGGGCATCGGCTGACCGGCGCGCCTGGTGTAGTGATCCTCGATCTTCAGCGCGGCGTCGGCCAGCGTCAGCACCTCGTCATCCGTCACGCAGAACCGTTCCCGGTCGGCGCGCGGCGTGGGGCGGTTGACGATCGGTTCGCGCGTCCGCCCCTCGGCGTAGACCATGCGCACCTGCTTGTCGCCCAGCACCCGCCGCAGCACCGCGCGATGGCCGGCCCGAAAGGTCGGCTTGTGCACGTAGAACTCGTCGACATCGACGGCGCCCTGAACGACGTTCTCGCCCAGGCCATAGGCGCCGGTGATGAACACCGCGTCGCGGAACCCGGTCTCCGTGTCCAGGGTGAACATGACCCCGGCCGAGGCGAGGTCGGAGCGCACCATCTTCATGACCCCCACCGACAGCGCCACCTTGAAATGGTCGAAACCGCGGTCAATGCGGTAGGAAATGGCCCGGTCGGTAAACAGCGAAGCGTTGCAGCGCTTGACCGCGTCGATCAGCAGCTCGGGCCCGCGAATGTTGAGATAGGTATCGTGCTGACCGGCGAAGCTGGCTGTGGGCAGATCCTCGGCCGTGGCCGAGCTGCGCACGGCAACGCTGAGGTCCTCGCCATATTCCTTCACCAGCCGGGCGTAGGCGGCGCGGATCTCGTCCTGCATGGCGTCGGTCAGGCCGGCGGCATAGACGATCTCTCGCGCCCGCGCACCCACACGGGCCAGGGCCCTGACGTCGGACTTGTCGAGCGGATCGAGCAGGGCGTGCAGCTCGTCCCACGCCCCGGCTTGCGTCAGCACGTCCCGGAACGATTGGGCGGTGGTGGCAAAGCCGTTTGGCAGGGCCACGCCAAGGGGCGTCAACTGGCGATACATTTCCCCCAGCGACGCGTTCTTGCCGCCGACCAGGGCGACATCGTCGTTCGACAGTTCCTCGAACCAGCGGATATAGCGGGCGGCGGCCATGGGCGGCTCCTCTCGTTCTGCAGCGGTCGATCAGGTATGAGCGCCGCCGTCAGGGCGGGGCGCCAGGGTCGCCGGGTGTCTTACAGCCGAACCGGAGGCCCGCCCATGACATGGATCAACCAAGCCATCCCTGGCAAAAAATGGCTCCATAACGAAGGGTTAAGGAAATCGAGGCACACTCCAAGCCATCCTAAAACAGTTTCACAGCCTGTCATGACGGTCTATCACCCAGACGAACGACGCTTGGTCCTGCGCCTGCTGGCCTATTGGCAGGATTTGCGGGGCGATCGGCCGTTCCCGACCCCCGATGAGATCGACCCCGCCGTCATCGGCGATGATTGGCAAAGCTGCATCCTGGTCGAACTGGGCGATCACCCGAATGGACCGGTATTCCGGCACCTGGGCGACGAACTCGCCGTGCCCGGTTTCGACGCCGCCGGACGCCTGGTCGAGTCCTGCCCGGCGCCGTCCCTGGCCCATGAGGCCATGGCCTATATGGACAAGGTAACGGACCGTCGGGTCCCGATCAGCCTTGGCGGCAGCCTCGATCTCGACGACGGAGCGCTGCTTCACCGCAGCATCGTCATGCCCCTATCCAGCGACGGCGACACCATCGATTTCCTGTTGGCGGCGGCCAGCGCGAAAACGGTGGATGTCGCCATGGCCGACGACTAAGCTGGACTTGGACCGGTCATGCTGACCGCCTACGAACTCCAGGTGTTCGCCGCCAGCAAGTGGCGGATCGAGGCGATTTTCGACGACCCGAAGCTGGCCGTTCTGGAAGCCCAGCGGGTGCGTGATTCGCGCAACCCGGTCGGTGTGAGAGTGGTCCAGGAATCCTTCGATCAGCGCACCAACGAAACGACCCAGAGGGTCGTCTTCCGCTTCGCCGCCATGGATCGCAGCAACGCCGAAGTGTTGCAGCAGCGCAAAGCCAACGATACACGGCTAGGCGCGACCGGCGACGCGGCGGCATTCGCATCCGGACAATCGCCCAAAGACGATCATGCGACGGTCGCCACGACCGCCAAAACACAATCGAGCACCTTAAAGGCGATGGTGGCCCTGTTCGTCATCGCCGCTACCGCCGCCGTTGCCCTGGTGCTGATCAAGATCGTCTGAGCCACCGCCGCGTATCAGCGCATAGGCGGCCACGGGTTCCCGCTGGCCTCGCAATGGCTGATCGGGAAGGCGTCGCCAGGATGCGGCCGAGGCAGAGGCACCCGCCGCGTTCAACAGCGCTTCCGAAACGACCAGCGGGCTGCCGACGTCCCGCGTCCGCCGTTCCAGTCGTTCCGCCACATTCACGGCGTGGCCGATCACGGTATATTCCAGCAGCCGACCATCGCCCAACGCGCCGGCAAACACTTCGCCGGAATGGATCCCTATGCCGATGGCCACCGCGGGTTGGCCCGCGTCGCGGCGCTCGGCCGACCAGGCATCGACGGCTTTCAGCATGTTCAACGCCGCCGCCAAAGCCCGCGCGGCATCGTCCGGACGGGCCTCCGGCGTGCCGAAAACGACCATCACGGCGTCGCCGATGAACTTGTCGATGGTGCCGCCCGCCTCATAGATCGGATGCGCCACGCGGCTTCGGAATGCCGTCAAAAAGGCGCAGATCTCCGCCGGGGTCATGCGCTCCGTCAGTCCGGTAAAGCCCTGGATATCAGCGAACAGGACGATGGCCGTCTGGCGGCGGCCGGCCATCAGCTCGGCCTCCGGCGTAGCGGCCAGATCGCGGGCCAGGTTGGGCGAGAAGTAGCGGGCCAGCCGGGCCGCGCGGCGGCCCTCCTGGATCGACTCGAGCAGCAGCCGCCGTGTCCGCCGCCCGGTCAGGAACAGCATCAACGTGCAGAGGGCGATAACGGTCACGGGCAGGGCCGTGAAAAACAGCATCTCCGTCATGCCGGCGCCGCCGCCGACCGACGTCATCGTGGCCGGATGGAACGGCCCGCCGGCGGCGATCAGGCTTGTGCCGACCGCCATGGCGACCAGGAAGACAACCGCCGTGTAGACGACGAGCCACGGGCGGAAGCGCATCGCGGCGTGAATGATGACGATGAAGACCAGGCTTGCCGTCGGCAGGGCGAATACGGAGAGGTGTCCCATCCCCATGGCCCTGGACAGCATCAACAGTTGGGCAACCAGCAAGGCCACGTCGAACGTCACGAACAGATACGGCACGGTGGGGTGGAACAGCCGGCGCCGCGCCAGCATCAATCCGACGACGGTGCCGGCCGCATAGATGCAGGCGGTGAGGATCATCGGGCCCTTGAGGTCGGCACCGCCCGGAAGCGCCAGGACAACGGCGAAGAACGCGACGACGATAATGACTCGCAGCCAGGCGGCCAGCCGTTCGCCTTCCGTCTCGGCCCGCCTCAGGATGGGCTCTATCTCGTCCATGGATTTTGACTCGCCGGCTTTTTTCACGACCAAGCCTGTCATCGGTGCGGCTGTCAACGGCGCGATGATGCCGGTTGCCCATCCGCTTATATTCCTATACCATTCTTCCCGGCGCCCGTCTCTTCCCCATCGGAGATTGCCTTATGATCACCCTTTATCACGCGCCGCTGTCGCGGTCTTCGCGGGTCATCTGGCTGTTGGAAGAGCTGGGGGCGGATTACGACATCGTTTATTGCGATATCCCCCGCCGCGACGGGTCGGGCGCGCCGGATCCCAAGAACCCGCACCCCGACAAAAAGGTGCCGGCCTTGGTCCATGACGGGGCCCTGATCACGGAATCCGTGGCCGTCGCTCTTTATCTGACCGAGCTGTTTCCACGAGCGGGGTTGGCGCCCGAAATCGGGTCGCCGGAGCGGGGCCCCTACCTGACCTGGATGGCGTATTATTCGGGGGAGATGGAGCCGGCCTTTATGGCCAAGTTCAAGGGTGAGACGGAGACCGATCCCAAGGCGCGAGCTGCGTATAAAGCCGTCATCCGACGCGTTTTGTCGCCTTTGAAGTCGGGACAATATCTGTTCGGCGACAGGTTCAGCGCCGTCGATGTGCTGATCGGCAGCCCGTTCCAATGGTTCCGGGAATTCGCGCCGGCCAGCGACGCGATGGATGCCTGGCTGGCCCGGCTGTCGTCCCGCCCCGCCTTTCAGCGGGCCATGGCGCGCGATCAGCCCCCCGCGGCGTAGGACGGGGAAGAAGCGCCGGGGGAACCGATCGGTCCCGCCCGGCCACCTCTTGAACTAGGCAGACACGCGTATGTCCGGGGTCATGGCATAGGCCAGGGCCCGGATGGCTTTCTGCAATTTTTCCAGGGCACGCGCTTCGATCTGGCGGATGCGTTCGCGGGACACACCGTACTGATGGCTGAGATCCTCCAAGGTCAGCGGCTGATCGCGCAACCGCCGCTCCGACAGGATATGCCGCTCGCGATCGTTGAGCCGGCTCAGCGCTTCCTTGAGCAGCCGCCGCCGCAATGCCAGTTCCTGGGCATCGCCGACCCGGCTTTCCTGACTGTGTGTCTCATCGACCAGCATGTCCTGCCATTCGGATTCACCATCGAACCCGAACACCGCCGCGTTCAGCGAGAGATCGCCAGCACCCAGACGCCGGTTCATCTCCACAACCTCGGTCTCGGGCACGGACAGACGCTCGGCGATGGCGGTCACCGCCTCCGCCGACATGTCACCTTCGCCAAGGGTCTCCAGTTCCGACTTCAGCCGGCGCAGATTGAAGAACAGCTTCTTCTGCGCCGCCGTCGTCCCCATTTTGACCAGCGACCAATTGTGCAGGACATATTCGTGGATGGCGGCCCGGATCCACCAGGACGCGTAGGTCGACAACCGGAATCCACGGTCCGGATCGAATTTTGCGATGGCTTGCATCAGCCCGACATTGCCCTCGGCGATCAGATCGGACAGGGGCAGACCGTAGCCGGAAAACCCGCGGGCAAGTTTAACGACCAGCCGCAGATGGCTGCCGGCGAGGCGGTTCAGCGCATCTTCGTCGCGCCGGTCACGCCATGCCTGGGCCAGTTCCTGTTCTTCCTCGAAGCTGAGATAGGCAAGGCCCTGAATGTCGGTCAAATAGTGCGTTAGACTGTCAGATGTCGTTCCGTATTCATTCCTCATAAACTGCCCTCCTTGGCACGCGCATCATCCCGGAGGCGAACCGCACGGAGGCCCCGCCAAAGCGGCAGCCGGGTCGGCGGTCCCGCATTCGGACCGACGGCTCAGAGGGGAGCCGGCAAATCCTCAAAGGGAACGGATGCTGGGATGTGCAGGATATGGGAACAAATTTGGAACTTTCAAGGCAAGGGCGACCCGGGCGGGCTTCGACTCTGTCCCGCACCGGTGCCGGCATTCCGCTGCCACCATGGCAAAGGCGACCGGATCTCCGATCTCAGCCAGGCAGGCCGGTCGGCAATCCGTCGATGCTGTGGGTGTTGTTTTCCCTGCGGTAGGCGTCCAGCGCCGCTTCCCCCTTGGATTCCGCCCACCGTTCCAACGTGTCGCGCGGCCCCTGATAGTCGAAGAAAGGAACGCCGAAGCCGCACGAGGTCTGCACCAGATCGATCCGCAATCGAACGATCTGCCGGGCGCCAAGGGGTTCCGCCCCGCCGAACACCGCGTCCAGCAGGTCGGCATAGGGGGACGTACCCCGTGGAAGCGTGTCTCCCCTGCCGTAAAGGCGCAGGATCGACGGCGGCCCTTCGAAGGAACAAAGCATCAGGGTCAGGCGCCCGTCCGCCTTGAGATGGGCCGCGGTTTCGTTGCCGCTTCCCGTCCGGTCCAGATAGACCACCGTATTGGGGTCCACAACCCGCAGCGCGTCGGTGCCGCGCGGCGATAGGTTTATCCTGGCACCGGCCGCCGCCGAAGCCGTGAAGAATATCTTCTGGTTTTCGATGAAGGCGATAAGCCGGGGGTCGAGGGCCGGGAACTGTTTTGCCATGGTTTTTCCTTCAGGCTGAGGACAACCGCGTCGGCGACAGGGTTTCCGCGCTCAGTCCCAGCGCGGCAGCGTCGTCGGGAACGTCCCCGCCCATGGCCAGGGAAGCGGCGGTGCGGGCCAGGGCCGGGGCGGTCTGGATACCATAGCCGCCCTGGCCCGCCAGCCAAAAGAACCCGTCCGCCTCGCCGTCAAATCCGGCGACCGGGGTCTTGTCGGCAACGAAGCTGCGCAGGCCGGCCCATTTGTGCTCGATCCGCCGAATGGTCAGCGTCGTCGTCTTCTGGATCCGTTCGACGGCGGTGGCCACATCCCAATCGTCGGGCTGGGCGTCGCATGGCTCCGACGGCGTCTCGTCGGCCGGCGAGCCCAGAAGCATGCCGGCATCGGGCTTGACGTAGAAGCCTTCATCGACTTCGCAGAACAAAGGCCAGGCGGACGTGTCGGCCTTGGCCGGAGGCCGAAACAGGATCGCTGTGCGGCGCTTGGGCACAAGCCCGATGGGAGCGATACCCGCCAGACCGGCGACAACATCGGCCCAGGCCCCCGCCGCGTTGATCACCAGGGGGGCGGAAAATACGCTATCTGGCGTGGCCGCCCGCCAGCCCGTCTTGCGGCGGACCAAGCCGGTGACCGGGGCGTCGGTCGCGATGACGCCATCCCGCGCCAGCAGACCGCGCCGATATCCCTGCAACAAACCATCGACATCGATGTCCATGGCCATCGGTTCGGCCATGGCCACGGCTGCCTGGCCCCGGCGAAACACCGGCACCATCCGGTTCACCTCGCCTTCGCCCAGCAGGCGCAGGGTCGGGTCCATATCGCGGCATGCCTCGTACAGCGCCGACACCTTGCCGACCTTGGCCGCATTGCCGAAGATCAAGGCGCCACGCGGGGTCAGCAGGGGGTAGGCGGCGAAACCCTTTGGCGGCGAGTCGAAAAAGGGGCGGCTGGCGGCGGCGAGAGCACGGACCGGCGCGTTGCCGTAGGTGCGCGAGAACAGGGCCGCCGATCGACCGGTTGTGTGATAGCCGGGCTGGGATTCCTGCTCCAGCACCGCCACGCGGGCCGAGGCCGCAAGCTCATAAGCAACGGACATGCCGGCGATGCCACCGCCAATGACCAGAACGTCGAACTTGCGCATCTCGTCTGCCCGAAGAAGCGGGATCGTGTCGGAGTCAACACGTCGGGGCTGATCGCCCGGGGATCGGATCCAACTGGAACCAAGGCTGCTGAAACCAAGGCCGGGCAGGAGAACCAGGCCGTCATCCAGCAACCGGCGGCCCACTCTTAAGCGCCGCCCCCGCCGGAACGCAAGTCGTTTGTAGCGGAAAGGCTGGCTTTTAGAGGGTTTCCAGCGCCAGTTCGCGGTCGCGGGACGTTGCCTGTTCCGCCGTGCGGTCCGCCACCAGGGCCAGGGCTTCGCCCACGGCTTCCGGTTCGGCAAGACCGATCATCTCATAGGCGACGGCGAATTCCATCAGGTCCGAGGCATCCAGACGGCGCACCTGATAGTCGGCGCGGATCGATCCGCCACGCGGACACGGCCGGGATACGCAGGCCAGCCGATAAGGCTGTCGCCGCTCCGCCATTGCCGCGTTGAACTGCTCGATCGTCTTCATGCACCCTGCTCCGCCGAATTCTGCCATGCCGGCCCCCAACCTGGCCGGCCATGATGCCGACTATGGCCAAGCAAACTTGACATTTTCATAACAAGATAAAGGCGAATTCCGTTCCCAACCGACAGGGAACAGGCGGCCCGCTGTGCCGTTAACCATGTTTGTCGCAGAACCGACGAAAGGAGTCCCGACCATGGCGAAGGATCACGGTCCAAGCATCAAGGACGATGCCCAGTACGAAGCGCTGCGCCGACAGGGGGCGAGCAAGGAAAAGGCGGCCCGGATCGCCAACACCGACCGGCAAACGGCCGCCCGGCGCGGTGGGCGATCGGAGAGGTATGAGAAGTGGACGAAGGACGATCTTTACGACCGCGCCCGCGAGATCGGGATAGACGGCCGTTCAGGCATGTCCAAGGGCGAACTGATCGACGCCCTGCGAAACCACTGACCCAAGCGACATATTACAGGGCTGTCCAGGCGGCATCGGCGTGGCTGGACGCCACCGCAGCGTGGATAAAACGCACGCCGCGAACCCCGTGCTCCACTGTCGGAACCAGCATGGACGCGGGATCCGGCGCACGGTTTTCCAGCCGGGCGGAGATCTGCTCCGCCAAATCGGCATAGAGCTGGGCAAATCCCTCCAGATAGCCTTCGGGGTGGCCGGCGGGAATACGGCTGGCATGGGCCGCCGCCGCCCCGGCGCCGGGGCCGCCGCGGGTGATCAGGCAGGGCGGTTCGCCATGACGGGCAAAGCGGACCGCGTTGGGGTGTTCCTGGTGCCATTCCAGCCCGGCCTTTTCGCCGTATACCCGCAGGCGCAGCCCGTTCTCGTTGCCGGGCGCCACCTGGCTGGCCCACAGGGCCCCCTTGGCCCCGCCGTCGAAGCGAAGGATCATGTGGGCATTGTCGTCCAGACGCCGGCCGGGCACGAACGTATCGAGATCGGCGGCCAGGCTTTGGCAGTCCAGGCCGGTGACGAACTCGGCCAGGTTGAAGGCGTGGGTGCCGATATCGCCGACGCAGCCGGCCACGCCGCTGCGGGCCGGGTCGGTGCGCCATTCAGCCTGCTTCAGGCCGGTATCCTCCATCTTGGTGGTCAGCCAGTCCTGGGCATATTCGGCCTGCACCAGCCGGATGGCGCCCAGTTCGCCGGCCGCGACCATCTCCCGCGCGTGGCGGATCATGGGGTAGCCCGTGTAGTTGTGGGTCAGCCCGAAGATCAGGCCGCTGCGCCGTACCGCGTCCGCCAGGGCCTTGGCGTCATCGAGAGTGGTGGTCAGCGGCTTGTCGCAGATGACATGGATACCGGCCTCGAGGAACGCGGTGGCGGCGGCCTGATGCACATGGTTCGGCGTCACGATGGCGACCACGTCGATGCCGTCGTCGCGCGCGGCCTCGGCCTTGGCCATGTCGGCGAAGCTGCCATAGGCCCGATCGGCGTCGATGTGCAGGTCGGCGGCACTGTCCCGCGCCCGCTCTGGGTCGGACGCCAACGCTCCGGCCACCAGCGCATACCGGTCATCGATCCGGGCCGCGATGCGGTGGACACCGCCGATAAAGGCGCCGCGGCCGCCGCCGACCATGCCCAGCCGCAACCGTCGCGACGTCGTCCCCCCTGCCTTGCCCTCGATGGCCATGGCCCTGTTCCCCCTGCCTTGCGTTCAGACGATGCCGAGCATGGCGCGGTTCGCGGCTTCGTCCGCCCCCGCGCCGGCGAAATCGTCGAACGCCCTTTCCGTCACCTCGATGATATGGGCCTGGATGAAAGGCGCGCCTTCGGCCGCCCCCTGCTGCGACGACTTTATGCAGCACTCCCATTCCATCACCGCCCAGCCATCGAAACCGTAGGCCGAGAGCTTCGAGAAAATGGCGCCGAAGTCGACCTGCCCGTCGCCCAGGGACCGGAACCGGCCGGCCCGGCGGACCCATGGCTGAAAGCCGCCATAGACGCCTTGTTTGCCGGTCGGGTTGAATTCCGCGTCCTTGACGTGGAACATGCGGATCCGCTCGTGATAGTGGTCGATGTAGGCCAGATAATCGAGCTGCTGCAGAACGAAGTGGCTGGGATCGTAAAGCAACGTGCACCGCGGATGATTGCCCGTTCGCTCCAGAAACATCTCGAAGCTGTCTCCGTCGTGCAGATCCTCGCCGGGATGAATTTCATAGCAGAGGTCGACCCCCGCTTTGTCGAATGCATCCAGGATGGGACGCCACCGCCGCGCCAGCTCGTCGAACGCCATGTCGACCAGGCCGGGAGGACGTTGCGGCCACGGATAGATATAGGGCCAGGCCAGCGCCCCGGAAAAGGTTGCGTGCGCGGTGAGGCCCAGGTTTTGGGAGGCCTTTGCGGCCTTGAGAAGCTGATCGACCGCCCATTCCTGTCGCGCCTTGGGGTTGCCGTGAACCGCCTCGGGCGCGAAGCCGTCGAACGCGGCATCATAGGCCGGATGCACGGCGACAAGCTGGCCTTGAAGATGGGTCGACAATTCCGTCAACTCCACGCCGGAATCGGCCAGAACGCCCTTGACCTCGTCGCAATAATCCCTGCTGTCGGCCGCGGCCGACAGATCGAACAGTCGCGCATCCCAGGACGGGATCTGCACGCCCTTGTAGCCCAGGTCCCCTGCCCATCGGGCGATGGAGGGCAGGTCGCCGAACGGCGCCTCGTCGCCGGCGAACTGGGCCAGAAAAATGGCCGGTCCCTTGATGGATTTCATGAACAGGTTCCCTCCCCGCAGCGTGTCCAGACTTATCGCTCCTTCATAGCCGCCACCGGTCGGGCCGACAATCGCGGAGTCCGTCGGCCCGACTGGCCTGGCGTCCGGCGGTCAGTTCCGGCCGTTGACGACAAAGGCGGCGATGAGGTCGATCAATTTCCGATGGATTTCCTCGCGGTCGGCGCCTTCGG
The DNA here is from genome assembly GCA_052168355.1 of Inquilinaceae bacterium. GTDB lineage: Bacteria > Pseudomonadota > Alphaproteobacteria > DSM-16000 > Inquilinaceae > JBQLZQ01. The sequence goes on along the minus strand of JBQLZQ010000049.1, from coordinate 80,095 downwards.
TGTCGGTACAGATCGGATCCTCCCCTTCTTCGCGGAGCATCGCCGGGCCCTCCGGCTTGCAAAGGCCCAAAAAGGCGAAGTGGTTGGCCGGGGCGATTTCGTCGTACCGGACATCCGGCAGGCGTTGGGTCAGCCGGCTGCCCGATGGCCCGATATCGGCCGCCACCCAGCGGTCCTCGGCCGATCCGAAGCTGATGAGCTGGACCGAGGCTTCGACGCCGGATAGACCTTCATCGGTGAAGCCGTGGGTGAAGCCTGGATCGACGGCAACCGCCTTGGACACGCGCCGGTCCCGCAGATCCCGCTCGAAATCGACCGTCGGCACGGCGCCGAGATCCACACCGCCCTTCTCGAGAAACAGGCAGTCGTGGGCCTGTACGCCGTACCGTTGGCAATAGGCGACGTACGACTCCTTGTTCATTCGCGCCCCGGCAATGGAAAGCGCCGTCAGGCCCCCCAGGGAAAATCCCACAACGGAAATCCGTTCCTCGTCGATCAGGGGGGCGAAGGTCGAATCGTTCAGGATTTCGGTCAGCGCCGCGTCGATGTCCATCGGCCGCTCCCAATGACGAACGGTGCGACGGGGGGAACTGTCGCCGGACGTCGTACCGGGATGATTGACGCCAAGCACCATGGCGCCGTGCCGGACAAGACCGTCGGCCAGCCACCCAAGGTTCTGGATGTTGCCCCCCGATCCATGCGAGATGATGACCAGCGGGTGGGGGCCGGGCTGAGCGGCCGGCCCCATATAGACCGGCACGCCCCGGAACACAGCGTTGTCGCCGACCAGGGCTCTGTAGGTCGCGTTTTCCGCCGGGTACCAGATGGCCGCCTCCAAGGGGCGGGCGCGATGCATGGCGGGAACGTCAAACTGGTCGTAGCCGGGCAGGTCGGCTCCGGCGGCCGGGAGGGAAAGGATGGCCAAGCTGGCGGCTGCGGCAAGGATCGTCAGGTTTCGGATCATGGTGGCGGCTCCTGGGTGGGGTTTGGAATGGCCATACTGGAGCCGTTTGCCGGCCATCCCGCGACCTGGAACCGGTTTTAGGTCGCCCTAAACAGGTTGCAGGTCCCGATCCGGAGCCCGACCGTTCGCAGATGCCATAGAGACCGAATGCCCGTTCTTCCCCTTCCCCTGCTCGCCGCCCTGGTCCTGCTCTACCTCCTGGTCCGGGCCCTTGTGCGTCGCGAACTGTCGTCCCCCGTCCGGGCGGTGCTGGCCCTGTGCGCGCTGCAGGCGACCATCGTCACCGCCCACCAGTACTACGGCGTGACGTTCCTGGCCCCGGTCCAGCCGGTCACGGCCTCGGCGATCCCGCCCTTGTGCTATCTGGGCTTTCGCACCTCGGCGATGGGCCCGGTCCAATGGCCCCAGGATGCCCGCCATGCCTGGGCGCCGGCATTCGCGCTGTTCTGCGTCCTTTTCGCCCCGGCACCGCTCGACGCCGTCGTTCCGGCGATTTTCATCCTCTATGGCGCCGCGATCCTGATGAGGTTGAGGGCTGGCGGAGACGCGCTGATCCGGACCCGGCTGGAAAGCGGCGACGTGCCCGTCACGATATGGCGGCTGATGGCGGTGTGCCTGTTCGCCTCGGCGCTGAGCGACATCCTGATATCCATCGACTTCGTTGTCGGACCGGGCAATCTGAGGGCCTGGATCGTCGGCGCGTTCACATCGGCGACGCTTGTCGGTCTTGGGATCCTGACCATGTCGCGGGCGGGGGATGCAATCGATGAACCCGAACCGCCCCGCGCCCCGGCATCGCCGCCGGCGGCGGACGGCCGGGATGCCCAGGCGGACGCGGCGTTGGTGACGCGGCTGAAGGCGCTGCTGGATGACCAGGCGCTCTATCGCAATCCGGAACTGACGCTGGGCCAGTTGGCGCGGCGGCTGGTCGTTCCCGCCAAAACGCTGTCGGCTGCGATCAATCGGGTCGAAAAGAAGAATGTCTCGCAGTTCGTCAACGACTACCGCGTCCGGGAAGCCTGCCGATTGCTGACCGAAACCGGAGCCACGGTCACGACCGCCATGCTCGAGTCCGGGTTTCAGACCAAGTCGAACTTCAACCGCGCGTTTCGTCATGCGACGGGAACCAGCCCCACCCAATGGCTGGCCGCGCGCAAACAGGCATGGAACGGTATCGCCCACCGGTAAGGGCGGCGCCCGCTTGGGCGTCCCCGAACCTCACGAGACATCGCCGCCGAACGTTCATATCTCGTCCATGAACTCATCGAGAAAACGCCGCAACCGCTCCTGTCTGACCCGTGCCATGGCGGCGCCGGTGGCCGTCTGAAAGCCCGACGCGATCTTGAGCAGCTTGGTGTGGAAGTGATCGACCGCATAGCGCGTGTCGTCGTAGGGGCGGTGCCGAGCATCCGGATCGGTCGGGTCGTAGAAACCGTGGCCAAGCCGCCCGGCGACGTAGAAGCACCGCGCCACGCCCACGGCGCCGATCGCATCCAGCCGGTCGGCGTCCCGCAGAATCTTCGCTTCGAGGGTCGTTGGCGCGATTCCCGCCGAAAAGCTGTGCGCCTCGATGGCATGGGCCACCGCCTGTACCCGCTGGCGATCCCAACCCAGCGCGGCCAGAATTCCCGAGGCCTTTTCGGCCGCGAGGCCGGAGGCGGCGGATCGCTGCGGCGAATTCTTCTCCACCGAGATGCCATCGTGCAGGACCGTCGCCGCCAAAAGGATTTCGCCATCGCCGCCTTCTTTCGCCTGAATGGCGACGGCGTTTTTCCAAACGCGGCACAGGTGAGAGAGGTCGTGAGAGCCATCGTTGCCATTGCCCATCCCATCGGGCAGCAACAGATCGGCCAGGCCGCCATAGGGGGCGAAAGGAAACGTTGTCACAGCCACGTTCCAGGGCTCCTCCGAACAGGTACACACGCGGGCGCCGCAGGACCGATGGTGTTCATGTCTTGCCCCGCCCCAACGTCAGGCCCCGATCCCAATAGGGTTCGGGGCCAAAGCGGGCCGCCAGGAAATCGACGAAGGTGCGGACCTTGGGCGACAGCAGGCGGGCGCTGGGATAGACCGCATAGAGCGCCAGCCGCGTGGACACGCCATAGCCGGTCAGGAGCGTCACCAGCGCCCCGGACTGAAGATACGCGCCGACATCCCAGGTGGATTTGAGCGCGATGCCCAGCCCGGCCACGGCGGCGTCGCGCAGCACCTCGCCATTGTTGGTCCGCAAATTGCCCGAAACCCGGATCCGCCGCTCCACTCCGGCGTCTTCGAAGGTCCAAACCGGCTGATGGTCCAGCGCCAGGCAGTTGTGATCGGCCAAATCCTCCAACACGCGTGGCGTGCCGTGACGGGCGAGATAGGCGGGCGCGGCGCAGATCACCCGCCGGTTCGGGGCCAGCCTGCGGGCGACCAGGGTGGAATCCTTGGGCTCGTCGATGCGCACCGCCAAGTCAAAGCCCTGATCGATGATGTCGATGAAGCTGTCGGTCAGGTTGAGATCCAGCTGAACCTCCGGATACCGGGCGAGATAATCGGGCATGGCCGGTGAAAGGTGCTGGCGCCCAAAGGCGGCCGGCGTGGTCACCCGCAACGTGCCGCGCGGCGCCAGCCGCCGGTTCGATAAGGACGCTTCCGCTTCCTCCAGATCCGCCAGGATGCGGACGGCCCGCTCGTGGAACCCGGCACCTTCCTCGGTCACCGTGACGCGGCGGGTGGTTCGCTGCAGCAGCCGAGCCCCCAGCCGGTCCTCCAGACCGGCCAGACGCTTGCTGACCACGGCCGGGGACAATCCCAGATCGCGCCCGGCCGCAGAGAGATTCTGGGTGGCCACCACCCGCACGAAGATTTCGAGATCAAGGGTGTTCATCCCGCATGATTATCAATTTTTCGGAATAAATCATTCGATAATTATCGGCATTATCAAAATTCTGGAAATCGACAATACTCGACGGTACAGCTTTGGAGGAGACCATCGATGCGCGATCCCCTAGGAACCCCGCCCGCCGCCGATACCCTCACCCATGAGGAGTTGAGCCATCTCTTGCGTCGTGCCCGGTGCCTGCGCAGCCGCACCTTGTGGGCCATGGCGGCCGCAAGCCTTCAGATGCTGCGACCCGCCCTCGGCAGCCGTCCGAAAGTCCCCGCGCGATCGCTTCCGACCGCCTGCTGAATGCGGCGCTAGGCCTGGCTTTTTTCGATCGCCACAGTCTTGTCGGCATCGGGATCGAAAAACGCCCGATCGGCACCTGCCAGTGTCAGCCCAACCGCCTTGATGCGGTCGTCCGGCACTTTCTCGAGCTTGGTATAGCCAGGATGGTGATGGACCTTGTAGGGATCGTTGGACGCCTTGTTGTAGCAGCACAGCAGAATGTTGCGCGACCGGTCGGACAGGTTCTGGGCCGAGCAGTGCAGTGTGTTGGCGTGGAAGAACAGCGCGTCGCCCGGCGCCATCTCGACATAGACCAGATCCAGGACCTTCATCGCCTGATCCACCCGCTCCATATCGGCGCCGGTCTGGCCGCCGACGCGGCCATGATCGATGCGGCCCAGATGATGGCTGCCGCGCAGCACCTGAAGACAGCCGTTTTCCTTGGTCGCCCTATCGACGGCGATGGCCACGCTGGCCATGTCGGGAAACAGGCAGCCATTGTTGTACCAATAGCCGTAATCCTGATGCCAATCCCAGGCACCGCCCGCGCGGGGCCGCTTCAGGGTCAGCTTGGAGTGGTAGTGATAGACTTCGCCCCCCAGCAGGCGCTCCATGCCCTCGACCATCCGGGCCGACCGCGCCACGCTGCCGAACAGATCGTCGCCCGGATGGTTCCAGAGCGCGAGTTCGGTCGACCCTCCCTGGCTGTCCGCCAGCTTGACGACGTTGGCGCGGATGCCCTCGTCGACCTCGATGGCCCGGCGCAGCAGATCCACCTCCTCCGCATCGAAGAAGCCCGACTTGAGGACATAGCCGTCGCGCTCGAAAGCCTCGACATCGCTGTCGACGATCGCGGGATAGGTCATGGCCGGTTCCTCCTCTAAGCTGGATGGGCGAGGTCTTGCCGCCTCGCGCATCCACAGTTCACCATCGGCGGCCGGTGGAATCAATAAGACGCTGAAGCGTCGTCAAGGCGCGTCCAGCACCGACAGGAGATACCGGCCGTACCCGCTGGCCTTCAGCGGCTCCGCCAACGCCCGCAGGCGGTCGGCGTCGATAAAGCCCTGACGGTAAGCGATCTCCTCCGGGCAGGCGATGCGCAAGCCCTGCCGTTCCTCGATCACCTGGACGAACTGCGCCGCCTTCAGCAGCGAGGCGTGGGTGCCGGTGTCGAGCCAGGCGAACCCGCGGCCCAACTGCTCCACGGTCAGTTCGCCAAGATCGAGGTAGCGCCGGATCACGTCGGTGATCTCCAGCTCCCCACGGGCCGACGGCCGGACATCGGCGGCGAAATCGGCGACGCGATGGTCGAAGAAATACAGGCCGGTCACGGCGCAGTTGGATTTGGGATGTTCGGGCTTTTCCTCGATGGCCACCGGCCGGTCGGCGGCGTCGAAGGTCACCACGCCATATTGCTCGGGGTCGCTCACCGTGCTGCCGAAAATCGTCGCCCCGTCCCGACGCGCCGCCGCCTGCCGGAGGATGCCCGAAAGGCCGCGCCCATAGAATACGTTGTCGCCCAGTACCAGCGCGCAGCCCTGGCCGTTCAAAAACGTACGGCCGATAAGAAAGGCCTGGGCCAGCCCCTCCGGCTTTGGCTGGACCGCGTAATCGAGCGTCAGGCCGAACTGGCTGCCGTCGCCCAGAAGGCCGCGAAAAGCCGCCGCGTCATGGGGCGTGGTGATGACCAGGATCTCGCGGATGCCGGCCAGCATGAGCGTGCTGAGCGGGTAGTAAATCATCGGTTTGTCGTAGACCGGCAGCAATTGCTTGCTGACCACATGCGTCATCGGGTGCAGGCGCGATCCCGTGCCGCCGGCCAGGATAATCCCCTTCATCGGCAGCCATCCTCCTTCACCGGGGGCCTCATGAAGCGGACGCGCCCAACCGCTCGCCGCGATAGACGCCGCTGCGGATACGCTGCCACCAGGGTTCGTTGTTGCAATACCAGTCGACCGTCTTGCGCAGTCCCGTCGCAAAGTTCTCCCGCGGTCGCCAGCCCAGATCCCGGGTGATCTTGGCGGCATCGATGGCATAACGCGCGTCATGGCCCGGCCGGTCGGTGACGAACCGGATCAACCCGGCATGGGGGCGATGGGGCGACGTCGGCCGCAGATCGTCCAGGATGGCGCACACCGCGCGCACCACATCGATGTTGGTCTTCTCCTCGCCACCGCCGACATTGTAGGTGTGCCCGGGCACACCGCCCGTGGCGATGCGCAGCAGCGCGTGCGCGTGGTCGTCGACATACAACCAGTCGCGCACATTGGCCCCGGTGCCGTAAACCGGCAGGGCCTCGCCCGCCAGGGCGTTGAGAACGGTCAGCGGGATCAGCTTTTCGGGAAACTGGTAGGGGCCGTAATTGTTCGAGCAGTTGCTGATCACCACCGGCAACCCGAAGGTGTGGTGCCAGGCCCGGACCAGATGGTCGGAGGCCGCCTTGCTGGCCGAATAGGGAGAGTTGGGCCGGTAGGGCGACTCCTCGGTGAACAATCCCTCCTCGCCCAGACTGCCGAACACCTCGTCGGTCGAGACGTGATGAAAGCGAAAGCGGGCCTGGGCCGTCGAGTCGAGGTCTCGCCAATAGGCAAGAGCGGCCTGCAGCAGCGTGAAGGTCCCGACGATGTTGGTGTCGACGAAGGCTGCCGGCCCGTCGATCGACCGGTCGACATGGGATTCGGCGGCCAAATGCATGACCAGATCGGGCTGGAAGTCGGCCAGCAACCGGGCCATGGCGGTTCTGTCCCCGATGTCCTGACGGGCAAACCGGTACCGCGGATCGGACGCGACTTCGGCAATCGACTCCAAATTGCCCGCATAGGTCAGCTTGTCGACGTTGAGAACGGTCCAATCGGTTTCGGCGATGACCATCCGCACGACGGCGGAGCCGATAAAACCGGCGCCGCCGGTGATCAGCAAGCGACGGGTCATTGCCGGACCCTGCCCGCGTCGGGGGCGGCGGCGCCCCGTGTCCCCAGAATGGCGATCATCACGCCGGTGATCAGCATCGCGACCATCCACCATGTCTGCCAGATGCCCCAAGCGAAGGTCGAGGCGCCAAGCGCCGCCCCGATGGCCCCGTACCCAAGCGAACGCCGACCGGCGGGAAACCGGTCGATCCGCCGCAATATCGCCCATGTCAGTATGACCATCAACAGCGCGCCGGGTAGGCCAAGCTCCAGCAGGATCTGCAGGAACAGATTGTGGGGGTGAAGAGTCTGGAACCGAGCGGAATCCGCCATGGCCTGGACGACTCTGGCGCTGTCCAGCCCCCAGCCGAACCAGGGGTGCTGATCGATCAGCGTCGCGACAAAGGCCCAGATATCGATGCGATGGACGGCGGAAAAGGGCAACCAGGACAAGCCATTCAGGCCACCTTCGGCCATCAGTGTCGCGATGGACGGCGCGGCGACAAAACCACCGGCCACGACCATCAGAACCACCCCCCGTGCCAGCATCGGGCTGGCCAGGGCCAGGACGGCCATCGCCGTGCCCGTCGCGATGGCGACAAGGGCGGACAAGCTGCCAGTGGCGAACCCGACGACCGCCGCGCCCAACACGACCAGCGCACCGGCCCGGGCCAGCCGATGCCCCTGGCCGGCCATGGCCGCCGGCCACATCAGCACAGCCAGGGCGGTGGCCAGCTTGTTGTAATAGTACGCATCGGCCTGATTGGTCGGTATCCGATGCAGGATCGTCAGCGCCGGCAGACCCGCCGCCCGGTCCGCGGCCACCAGCGCCAAAGCCAGCACCGTCCCGGCGGCCAGCCAAGCCGCCAGCAATCGCCGTTGCCCGTCATCCAAACCGCGCAGCATGGCGTGGAGCAGCAGCGCGCCGGCGAGGATGTAAGCAAACTCCCCCGCCTGGGCCAACGATAGGGCCGGCGCGACGCTCCAAAAAGATGTGACGCCGCCATACAGGACCAAGGCCCCGAACATGGCGGCAAATCCCATGTCGATCCGGGGCCAGGCCCCCTGGGCCCTGCGATAGGCCGGCAAAAGGAAAATGACCGACACCAGCATCAGGGCCGGTAAACCGCGGCTGAAAAAGAAGCCGAACCACGGGGCCATGAAGCCGAAGGTGCAGGCTCCAACAAAAAACAGACGGGCCGCCGATGTCCGATGCGCGGCAGCCGCCGGGCTCCTCGGCGCATCCGCTGCGCCTTGGGCATCGGGCCGACCGACCGATCCCATTACGCCTTCGTCTTCACGATGTATCGGTGACGGGTCTGGCGGCGTGAGCGCACTGTGATTCAAAATGGAACTCGGGACGTTTCGAGACAGGCTCTTACCCGCACCGTCCCCCGACTTCAAGCACCGGTTTGGCCATCGCCCGCCGGTCGCGCGGCGTCATCGGGGTCTTCCTTGACGGTCACGCGGCGTTGATCGTCCACCGCCGCCCGGCGGGACTGCTCGCCCTCGGGATCGGCACGGCGGCGGCTGAGACTGTCGAGGATCGGCGACCGCCCATACAACAGCAGAACGGCGCCGGCGTTCATCCGATAGTCGCCGCGAGGCGCGCCGATATAGCTGCCGTCGGTCCGCACGATGCCCAGAACCAACACCCCTTCCTCCGGCAGGTTCGCCTCGTCCAGCGTCTTTTCGGCCAACCAGCTTCCGTCCTCGACCTTGAATTCCATAACCGCGTATTCGCCGGCCAGATGCAGAAGATCGGCGTAGTCCCGCGTGTCGAGATCGCTGTAACGCTTGAGCGCCCAGGCGATGACCCGGGACATCCGGCGGTCCACCCAGCCGCTGCCGGCCAGCATCCAGACGACGCCGAGGCCGATTATCAGACTGGCCAGCCGGGCCGCCCCCTGCCCCGTCTGTTCGACATTGACAAACGACAGGACCAGGGTCGACGCCATGGTCACCAGACCGGCGCTGCGCAGGAACATCAGCCAATTGATGATCCGGCGCCGAACCGGATGGTTGATCACTTTCTCGGATTCGGTGGTGGTGAAGCCGGTGCCGGTCCAGGCCGATCGCGCCTGGAACTGGGCCGCCTGGCGCGACAGACCGGTTAACGTCAAAGCCACGGCGGCGACGCGCACCACCACCAGGGAAAGCAACAGAACGATGAGGAGGGAAAGGATCGCAACCAAAGCGGATGCTCCACGCGCCTATGGATGGGGTCGCGGAACAGACTTAGAGCGCCAGGCGTGACCCGTCCATCTTCCAGGCGGCAGAGAGCCGGCGGTCAGCAGGCCCCGGATCGGCCGTTGAGCCAGGAGACGAGGGCATTGACGGCGGTATCGACACGGCGCAGCGCTTCGGGCGGACCGTCGGCCTCGATCTGGAACCCGGCGGCGGCCCCCAGCCGGTAGCGCCGCTGGCTGACCCGATAATCGGTCATGTGCAGACGCAGACGTGCCCCGGCGTCCCACGCCGCCTGGTTGAGATCATTGACCACGGTGGCCCAGAACCGCGTGGCGACGGGCCCGATCGCCGTGATCAGGCGATCCCGGCCGCTGCCCGGGCTGACTAGGGACTGGTCCGGCCCCGCCCCCAGGCGCCGGGCGTGACGAAACGCTGCGATGGCTTCCGGTTCGGCCGTGGTCGGGTGGAAGGCCAGCGTAAGCAGCTTGTCCACGGTCTGGGCGTTCATCGGCGCGTTTCCTTCGGTACCCGATCCCGGCTGCCGGCCGCACCCGTTCGTGCCGTCGACGCCATCATCGGCCAAACTATGGAGTCGAAGGATTGCGAAAGATTTAAGCTGCCCTAAGAGGCCTGCCACCTTCATGATGAAACGCCATCTTGTGACCGGCCGGAGACCCCATGCCCGAACCACTTCCCACCGCCGACCTCATCGTATCGGGCGGCCATGTGTTGACGATCAATCCGGTCTGGGAGGTTTTCGAACGGGGCTGCGTGGTTGTCGATGCCGGCCGCATCGTCGCCGTGGGACCCGCGGAACTGGCCCAGTCTTGGCGCCCGCGCCGCGCCATCGACGCAACGGGCCGGTTCGTCCTGCCCGGCATGGTCAACGGCCACACCCATGCCGCCATGACCTTGTTCCGAGGGTTGGGCGATGACAGGGCCGACCGGCTGGAGCGCTTTATCTGGCCATTGGAGGCCAATTCCCTCGACCGGGGGGCGGTCCGGGATGGCGCCAGGCTGGGCATCGCGGAAATGGCCCTGGGCGGCGTCACCTGCTTTGCGGACATGTATTTCTTCGAGGCCGAGGTCGCCCGCACCGCGGCCGAAATCGGGCTGCGCTGCATCGCCGGCCAAACCGTCCTGGGCAGCCGGGCTCCCGACGCCGCTGGCCCCGATGACGCCCTGGCCCTGGCCGGGCAGCTCATCGCCGACTGGCGCGACCACGCCCTGGTCGCCCCAGCCATCGCGCCCCACGCCCCCCATACGCTGGATCACGCGACGTGGGAGCGGGTAGCGGCCCTGGCCGCCGCCGAGGCGGTCCCGGTGCTCACCCATCTGGCCGAAACGACGGCCGAAACGGCGGCGATCGCCGACCGGGCGGGGGTGTCGCCGACGGCCTATCTGGACAGGCTGGGTCTGCTCACACCGCGCCTGGTCGCCGGTCACTGCATCTTTGTCGGCCCGGACGACATCGCCCTGCTGGCCGCGCGCGGCGCGGGGGTGATCCACAACATGGCCGCCAACCTGAAATCGGCAAAGGGGATCGCGCCGGCGCCGGCCCTGGTGGCGGCCGGCGCCAAGGTGGGGCTGGGCACCGACGGGCCGATGAGCGGCAACACCCTGGACGTGATCGGTCAGCTTGGCCTGGTCGCCAAGGTCCACAAATACGCGGCCGGCGACCGCACCATCATGCCCGCGCGCGACGTGCTGCGGATGGCCAGCATGGGCGGCGCCGAGGCTCTTGGCATGGGGGATCGCATTGGCTCCCTGGAGCCGGGCAAAAGGGCCGATCTTGTGCTGATCGACGCCACCGGGCTGCATCTGGCGCCGGTCTACGACCCCTATGCCGCGCTTGTCTATGGCGCCACGCCGCTGGACGTGCGCACCGTGTTTGTCGATGGCAAGCCCGTGGTCGAAGAACGGCGTCTGGTCAGCGTCGATGCCGACGCCGTCCGGAAAGCGGTCGAGGGGCGGCGGACCGCGATCCTCGACCGTGTGCCGGATTGAGCGTTATTCGGCCGGCGTAACCCCCATCGCCAGGGTCATCTCGTCGGTTCGCGCCTCATAGGCAAGCCCGTTGCGCATGGCCCAGGTATTGAACTGGAAGTACAGCGGCAAGAGCCCCTTGTCCTCGCCGACGGCAAGCTGCGTCGCCTCCTGCTCCAGCCGCTCCCGCTCGGTGTTGTCCACCGTCCGACGCGCCTGAACGATGAGGGCGTCGACGTCGGGATTGGAATAGCGGCCCCGGTTGTTGACGCCCAGCCCGGCCTCCCGGTCATAGGTGTGCAACAGCACCTCGAGCATGCCCAGAACCTCGGGATTGGGAGAGAAGCTGAGCAGCATCAGGCTGTATTTCAGATCGTTGGCGTTGCCGAAATAGGTCGTCCGGCTTTCCGTCTCCGCCTCGGCCTGCAGTCCCAGCCGGGACAGCATCTGGGCCACGGCCTGAACCACCTGGGAATCGTTGATGTAGCGATCCATAGTGCCATTGATCACGACCCGGAAACCGTCCGCATACCCCGCCTCGGCCAGCAGCGCCCTGGCCGCCTCCAGATCGTAGGGCGTCGGCTCCTCCAGGCTGGGGCTGGTGCCGAAATATCCCGGCGGCGCCAGGTCCCCGGTCGGCAGCGCGCTGCCCTCGAAGATCGAGTCGGCGATGGAGTCGCGGTCGATGGCCATGTCGATCGCGGCCCGCACCCGTTGATCCAGGAACGGGTTGGGAATTTCCGACCCGTCCCTGGCGGTGACGTTGGGGGTGACGGCGCGGTCGCTGTCGAACATCAGGAACAGCAGCCGGTTCGAGACGCTTTCGGCCAGCTCGATTTCCGGATCGGCGCGCAGCCGGGCGATATCGGCGGTCGGCACCACGTCGATGAAATCGACATCGCCGGCCAACAGCGAGGCGACGCGCGACGCCGGGTTGGGGATCGGCCGGTAGGTCACGGTCTCGAAGGCGGGCGCGTCCCCCCAATAATCGTCATAGCGGCTCATCACGACGCGGTCGCCCCGCTCCCACGACTCCAGCCGATAGGGGCCGGTGCCGATCAGGGCGGTGCCGGCGTTGTAGTCTTCCGTCGTTGCGCCCGCGCCATGGGTCTCGGACACGATCATCACCAGGCTGAGAAGGTTGGGCAGCAGCGGCACCGGGTCGGCCGTGGTGATCCGGACGGTCAGGTCGTCGACCGCCTCGATCGTCGCGATGGCGCCGGTATAGGTGCGGAACGAGGACGGGCTGTCGGGCACGTCGCCCGCCCGCCCCATGGTGAATACCACGTCGGCGGCGGTGAACGGCGTGCCGTCGTGAAAGGTCACGCCGTCGCGCAGATGGAACAGCCAGGTCGTGTCGTCCACCGCTTCCCAGCGTTCGGCCAAGGCGGGGACAAGCTGCTGGGAGGCGTCCTGGGCCACCAGCGGGTCGAAGAAATGCCGCGAATAGGCGATGTTGGTGACCAGACTGTGATAGTGCGGGTCGAGGGATGTCGGCTCCGCCGCCGTGCCGATCACCAGTTCGTCGGCCGCGGCCGGACCGGTCGGCATGACCAGGGTCAGCGCCGCGGCGATCAGCCCGGCGACGACGGTTTTTCGGGAATGCGCTCCCATTTTTATGCTTCTCCTGTTGTTGGGTGTAACCGATGACGGCGCCGGTGGCGTTCTTATTGTCGTACTTTTTTCAAGGGACCAATCTTAGGCAGCCCGATCCCGCCAGGACAAGCCGTCACCCCGAAGAAATCGGGCTCCACGCGCCGTTGGCTCCAGCGAACAGCGGCGTTTGGAAGACGCCGGCGACGCGGTCGGAAAAGCCCGGCACCGCGTCGTTCAGCACGGACCGCCAGCGATCCGTCTGGATCATGGCCACGATCAGCCCGACCGGCCGGGCGCCGGCCCGGATCAGCAGGTCGAGAGCGGACCGGGCGGATCCGCCGGTGCTGACCACGTCGTCCACGACAAGCACCCGCCGCCCATCCACCAGCGGCACGAGCCGCGGATCGAGATAGAGCCTTTTCTCGTGCCCGGGGCTGGTGATCGACCGGGTCGGCACCGACAGGTCGTCGCGGTACCAGAACTTGCGCGAGTGGCCCAGGGGCACATAACGGCTGTGACCCAGGCGGTGCGCCACGCCGCGGCCGAGGGTCAGGCCCAGGGTTGGCAGCGCCACGACGATGTCGGCCGGTATCCCGGCGGCCCGGTCGGCCATGGCCGCGATCAGCGCGTCCTCCACCGCCAAGGCCGCCTGGTTGACGATCAGGGAGGCCACGGCCCGGTCCGGCGTGCCGGGCAGGACACGCAACGGCAGCATCAGCCAACGCCCGTCGGGAAGCCTGGAGGGATAGGAGTCGGCAAACGGTCCCGCCGACTGCCGCGCCTCGAGCGCGTCGGGGGCCAGCAGCGTCTGCCAGAAGCCATGGGGCGGGGAAAGGGCGTCGGGCATGGAAACTCCTTCGGGCCCTTCGTAGGTTGGGCGATCCGGTTGATTCCGCCCCGTCTTTGGTCGAAATTATACCAAATTCGCGCGAGAAACCGAAAAGCCCGTCGATGTCGCTGGTCAATAGTGTGGCTCATGAGCATCCCTCCTCCGATCTCCTGACCGGACCGGCGGCCTGGACCGGTGGCGATCTGGCCCGACGGCCGGGGGACTGGATCATCCATCTGACGCCCGAACAGATCGCGGAGATCGAACAGGCGGCAGATCACGCCCTGGCCGCGGGCCGGCCGCCACCGTCCATGACCCGAGACGATTTCCCCCTGCCCCGAACCGCCGGCCTGCTGGCGTCGGTGCGGTCGGAACTGGAAGACGGGCGCGGCTTCGTGCTGATCCGCGGTCTGCCCGCCGAAGGCTACCCCCAGCCGTTGGCCGAGGCCGTCTTCTGGGGTGTGGGCCTTCACCTGGGCACCGCCGTGCCGCAAAGCCGAAAGGGCGACGTGCTGGGCCATGTCCGCGATCTGGGCGGCGACATCGCCGACCCGCATGTGCGCGGATACGAGACCAGGGCGCGGCTGCTGTTCCATACCGACCGGTGCGACTGCGTCGGGTTGATGTGCCTGCGCGGGGCACGGTCGGGCGGTGCCAGCCGGGTGGTCAGCGCCCTTTCGGTCTACAACAGGCTGGCCGAACAGCGGCCGGACCTGCTGTCCGAATTGATGCGTCCGCTGGCGGCCGATCGGCGAGGGGAGGAACCGCCGGGCGCCCCTGGCTGGGTCGACATGCCCGTGTTCATGATCGAAAACGGCGTGTTCGCCGTGCGCTATGTCCGCGACTTTTTCGAAAGCGCCCAGCGTTTTGCCGAGGTGCCCCGCCTGACATCGCGGCAGATCGAGGCGCTGGATCTTTTCGACGCCACCGCCGCCGATCCGGACTTGGCGCTCGACATGGATTTCCAGCCCGGCGACATCCAGTTCCTCAACAGCTACGTGACCCTGCACAGCCGCACGGCGTTCGTGGACGATCCGTCGCCGGACCGGCGACGTCGTCTGCTGCGCCTGTGGCTGGCCATGCCCAACAGCCGCCGGCTGCCGAGCCCGTTCCTGGGACTCTACGACACGGTCGAAGCCGGCGCTGTCAGAGGCGGCGTACCGTCCGCGGCCGACGAAGGTTCGTAAAAGGTGCCAATCCTTCCCCGTATCGCCGCTTGGCAGGATGACCTGTCCATCCTGCGCCGTGATATCCACGCCCATCCCGAGCTTGGGTTCGAGGAGCGGCGGACGGCCACCCTGGTCGCCGAAAGGCTCGAGAACTGGGGGATCGACGTGCATCGCGGTCTGGCCGAAACGGGGGTCGTCGGCACCTTGCGCGCCGGCACCGCCAACCGCGCCATCGCGTTGCGCGCCGATATGGACGCCCTGCCCATGCCCGAGCGCACCGGACTGCCCTATGCCTCGACGACGCCCGGCCGGATGCATGCCTGCGGCCATGACGGGCACACCACGATGCTGCTGGGGGCGGCGCGGTATCTGGCGGAAACGCGGCGTTTCGACGGCGTCGTCCATTTCGTCTTCCAGCCGGCCGAGGAAGGACGCGGCGGCGGCCGGCGCATGGTCGAGGACGGGCTGTTCGACCTGTTTCCGGCCGAGGCGGTATTCGGCATGCACAACATGCCCGGGCTGGCCGTCGACCAGATGGCGGTGACGCCGGGCCCGCAGCTTGCGTCCTCCGACAGTTGGGAAGCCGTGTTTCGCGGCGAGGGCACCCATGGCGCCAAGCCCCATCTGGGCCGGGACGCGATCACCGCCGCCGGTCACTTTCTGACCACGCTGCAGACCGTGCCGGGACGCCGCGCCGACCCGTTGCATCCCTGTGTGGTCAGCGCCTGCAGTCTTGTCGGCGGCGATCCGGAAGCGTGGAACGTGATTCCCGACCGGGTAGCGGTGCGCGGCACGGCGCGGGCCTTCGATCCCGCCGTGCGCGACCTGCTGGAAGCGGAGATTGGACACCTGGCGCATGGCGTGGCCCGGACGTTCGGCATCGAGGCGGATTATCGCTTCATCCGCCGCATCCCGCCGGTGATCAACGACCCCGACGCCACCGGACGGGCCCGGCGGGCGGCGGCGGCCGTGGTCGGCGAGGACCGGGTGATCGGAAACTTTCCGCCCAGCACCGCCGGCGATGATTTCGCCTTTCTGGCCGACGGCCGGGCGGCCGCCTATGTCTGGGTGGGCAACGGCCCGGCCAGGGAGGGCGCCCTGCACCACAATGGACGCTACGACTTCAACGACGACGCCATCGCCACCGGCGCCAGCTTCTGGGCGGTGCTGGTCGAACAGGAACTGGCGCCGTCCTGAACGCCTGACTACCGGGCGAGCGCGGCCGGGGAGAAGAGCACCGAAAACTGCTCGCACCAGATCACGACCGACTGGTAGCGGTCGATATCGACATCCGCCGGGATGTCGTAGTTCTGATCGCCGATATTGCCCTTGAGCGGTCCCAGGGAGACCCAGTCATTGTCCCGCACGTCGGCGGATGATTGCGGGCCGGGGTGCGCGGACAGCCAGACCTCCAGATCCGGGCCGTTGGTCACCTCGAAGTCGGTCAGGCGCAAAACATGGACGCTCTCGGCCACCCGAAACAAGGTCGCCGTGCCGGTCCCGCTGTGGGCCCGGTCGGCATCGACGAATGTACCGCTGGCCACCGGTTCGGCCATCGCGGCCACGCCGGCGCCTTCCGACACCACGTGATCGATCCAAAGGGGGCTGGCCAGATACCAAAACGCCGCTCCCAGCACGAAACCGACAACCAGGCCGGCGACCCCGAAGATCCAGGAGCGCGAAGCCATCCGGTCAGCCGCCGAAGCGGCCGCGCATGGACATGTCGGCCCTGGCCGCAAGATCGGCGCGCGAGGTCATGTCGGCCCGTCCGGTCATGTCGGCCCGGCCCGCCACCTGATCCATGTTCAGATTGACCGCCGTACCCATCGCGGCATCGAGCAGGATTTCCTCAAGCCACCCGCTGACCACATCGATGCGGATCGAGAAATCGATCTTGTCGTAGCTCCAGACCCGCACGCCGCGCAGAAACGTATCGTCCTTGGTTTCGATACCGACCCGGCCGATATGCTCGGGCTCCTGGATCTCGTCACCATCGCCATGCACGAGGAACACATAGGGTTTCTGAAGCTTGTAGTAGCTGCCCTCGTAAGAAAAACCGTAAATCCGCGCCAGCTTCGGGTCGAGCGCGCGATCCAGCTTCTGGGTCAGCGGATTGGCATTGGGTTTGGCCAGGTTCTCGTTGAAGGCACTCAGCCCTTCTTCGTCGATCTTTAGGCCTTTGAAGATCCTGCCGAACAATCTCACCTGCGATGACGCTAGCAATGTTTCATCAAACGATACCGATCCAGATTCAGGGTTCGTCGCCATAGTGCCGCCCTTTCCAATATTTCGATCAACCACGCGCAAAGAACAAGACAGACTTGAGTAAAATGTTTTGAAGTCTATAGCATGACAGTCGCCTCCATGAACCCATACCGTTAGCTTTCGGCACGAAAACCGTGATCGAGCAGACCTGCAAGATCTTCCGGTCGCGCGGGCACGGCGGCCCGCTCCCGGTTCATGACATGCCGGCGCGCCACGCGTATCGCATAAGGCAGCGCGGTCGGCGGCGTCGGGTGGCGGACCGCCCGTAAGGCGGTTCCAAGTGCCGGGTCGATCCCGCGCCACAAAAAGTTTTCGGCAAAGGCCATGAGGTTGTGGCCCTGCCCAAGTTCCGCCGCCGACACCTGAAATGCAGCCGCCATGTCCGCGAAGGTGAAATGGGCGATGTCCAAGCGGTCCCAGGTGCGCGCCAGGATGCGTCCCAGCGCGTCCCGAGCCTCCCGCAGGGTGTCCAGCATGGCCGCGCGATGCCACCGCAGCGCGGAGCGAGACGCACGCTGCAGATCGGCCGACCGCTGTTCCACCGTTTCCCGCGACCAGCCGCGCGGATCCAGCGTCGGGTCGATGATCCCGCGCCGCGCCAGCCCGTCCTGATAGATCTCCACCAACGTGTCGAACAGCGCCCCGGTGAGCGGCTGCGAGAGATGATGCACGGTCCGGCCGGCTCCCGTCGGATCGACCCAGGACCCGTCGGCACCGAGTCCCAGCCCGGCGACATCGGCCATCCGCACCTCGTTGCTGGCCAGCCTAATTTGCTCGGTATCCGATAACTCGCCGATCCGGTTCAGCCAGTTGAGGACGTAGAGGTTGCCGTCGGTCTGGTCGATCAGGCGGTCCAGGATGCCGTCGAAATGAAGCGCCGATATCAAAGCCACCACATCGCTCATCGATTCGTGAAACGCCAGGAACTCGGCCGACACGGCGCCCGGCGGCGGCGTTCCAAGCTCCGAGAACAGGATGGTGTGCGCCACCTCGTGCGCCAGCACGTCGAAGTTCAGGGCAAAGGGCTGGGGCGCCCCCGCCGCGTTGTGCCGCACCCCCGTTTCAATAAATCCGAAACCGGCATGGGCATTGTCCCAGTCGACCATCGGCACCAGTTCCACCCGCATGCCGCTGCCCGGCCGGTACCATCCGATGGGCCGGCCCAGATAGTTCTCCCAGATGCCGAGGGTGAACCGCGTCGAGCCATAGATATGGGCGGCCAGGAAATCCCTACCGCCGACCGGGATCCGGTCGAAATGCCCGTCCGGCCCCGGTCTGACCGGCGGCCGCACCGGTCCCCGATACGGCGGCATGTCGGGGAACGCATAGGGCCGCGACTTGAAGACGGCGTCCGCGACCCGGATCACGGCATCGGAGGGACCCGGGCCGATGGCCCAGGGCGGCAGGGGAAGGGTCACCGTTTCCGGCTCGGCGAGGCTGCCCGGCATGGGCATCTGCGGAAACAGGCGAAACCGTGTGCCAGACAGGGGCCGCCGGTCGAACGTCTGCGCGGGCCAGCCGATGTCAGTCATGGCCGGCCCGTTCGGCCGCAGCGGCCAGGGCGACCCGGCGCTCACGCCTCACCGCATCGAGAAACGCTGCTTCTCCCGCGAACCCGTGGGCGCGGGCGAAGGCATCGACGTCGGCGGGAACGGCCCCGCCCAAATGGTGTTCGAAGTACCATTCCAACACCTCGGCACCGCCGGCGTCCTGGCTGGGGTTGTTGGGGGCCGCCGCCAGAATGGATGTCTTGCGCCCGGCCCGGTCGGCCAGGGCGGCGTACTCGCCCTCCAGCCGCAGGAGGGCGACCAGCGCCCGATCGGTGGCATCGGCCCGCTCCACGCCGGCCGCCCGAATGGCGGCTTCCTCCACCGCAAGACGGGCGAACGCGGCCGAATCCAGGTCGTTGGCGGCGCACCACGCCACCAGGGCGTCGCGCGACCAAAGCCCAAGACGCCGGCGCAATCCATCCACGGCACCGCGCCGGTCGACGTCCGGCATAGGTCCGGCGTCGGCCAGGGCCAGCGCCCGCGCGGCCGCCAGCGGCCATAACCGGCCCCACCGGACCGGATCGAGGCGAAGTTCGTCCAGCACGGCCTGATCGGGAGGCGCCGGTCCCGCCTCCACGGCCTCGACGAATGCCGCCCACAATGTGGTGCGTTCGAAGCGGACCGGTCGGGATGGCGCGGAAGCGTCCGCCGGGTTGGCCAGAATGTCTTCCAACCGTTGCAGCAGAGACAACGCATCCTGTTTCTTGACGGACACCCGGTTGGTCGCAAGCCAGGCGGCGACGGGCGCGGTCAATCCCGGATCGTCGGCCAGTTCGGCCAGCAGCGCCGGCAAATCGTCGAGCCGCCGGTCGGGGTAGAACCTTGTCTTGAAGGCGCGGATGGCACGGTCGCGTAAATTTGGCGGGATCAGCCCGTCACGGGTCGCCGCGTCCAGCGTGGCGCGGATGTCGACCATCGCATCGGACAGGGCCGGGTACCCAAGCTCCGCCGGGCCGTGGATCACCGCGACCTCGTCGTCGTCCTCGAAAGCCTCGTCGGTGAAGGGCGGGAAGATGCCGTCCTTGAACGCGCGGTGAATCCGGCCCACGCCCTCCATCCCATAGACGTCCAGTTCGGCGGCCCGCAGCGCCCCCATGCTGGCCGCTCCCAAGACCGGAACACCCCGGTCCAGCGCCCACAGGATCTCCTTGTGCCAGACCGATGGCACATCCTGGAAATAGCCATCGACGATCGCAATGGCATCAAGAGGACCGGCGCGAACGGCGCCGTACACATCGCCCTGACGGACCGGCGGACGGTAGTCGACCCCCGGTATCCTGGGAGCTTCGGCGACCGGCAAGGTCGGTCCCAGAAAGACGATGGCGGTCACCGCGTACCCCCCGCCGCCAGCCGCCGCGCCCGTGGGCCCGGACGGTGTGCCGCCCCAGTCCCGGTATGGGGCCGTTCCAGCCCCGGCACCACCACGCGCACCACCGGCAGGCCGAAGGCGGGCCGGGTCAGGTCGACCGCCAGAACGGGGCCGACATCGGCCGCCTCGAGCCGCGCCAGAACCGCTTGAAGGTCCCCTTCCAACGTGGTGGTGGACAAGGATCCGGATGACCCGAACGCCATTTGAGAGGGTGCCGTGAGCCACGACCGGGCGGCCCGGCGCCGGGTCGCCCGGGCCGACTCCCCAAAGGTGTCGGGAGCGAAATCGTCCCTGGATCCGGCGATTCGCGTGATGCGGGCCTGCGCCGCCTCAGTCATGGCCCGCAGCAGCGCCACCTCGGGATCGGGGTGACAGCCCGTGCCCAGTTCGGGCTCCACCGCCTCGCCCTCCCGGTCGACGACTATGCAACAATAGGTCGGGACGCCGATATCCGACGTCACGTCCCAAAGACCGACAGTGACCCCGGCATTGTCATAGCGGTCCAGAAGGTCGCGACAGTGAGGGCTGTCGATGCTGTCGGCGGCGATGCCGGTCCGATGGCGGGCGGCCTCGCCTCCCAGCCGCCACAAGGCCACGGCATCCCGTTCGATGACCTCGTAGAGGGCGTGGCAGAGCGCCTCCACCACGGTGTTTCCGGACGCCAGCCCGTTGGTGGTGGCCGGAAACACGTAGCTGCCGTCGGGTTGCGGCAGGGTGTAATCGGTCGAGACGAGTTCCAGGGGCACCCAGGCCTTCTGCTCCGACGCCACGTTCCACCCCAGCACCCACAACAGCGCCCGGTGCGGATCGAACCGATCGATCGCCATGTCCGCGAGGGCCTCGGCCGGAAGCGTGGTGTGGTCGCCGAGGTCGGCAAGCGGCGCCCGCCGTAACGGCAGGTCGATCCTTTCGGCGTGCCAGGTTTCGGCCGCCTCCATGAGCGCCGATGCCTTCGCCGCGTCCAGCGAGAGGCCCTTGCCCTGGGCCACGGCGATGGACCGGGACAAGGGCCGGCTGGCCATGACCACCGGGATGCCGATGCGGTCGAGCCCCGTGACATTCGCCAGCCTGGTGATGCCCAACGCCGGGCACAACGGCACATACCGGCGCAAGGTCTCTTCCGGCGGAACGGCCCGATGGGTACCCAGCCGGTATCCCTTGGCCGTCCCATCGGTCGTGGCCGAGACCGGCGACACCACAGGTACGGCGCGCACGGTCACGGCCTCTCTCACCGTTTTCCGATCGCAGGCGCGATGCCCGTATGCGGGTCGGCAAAGATCGACAGTCCCGTGCGTGCGCCAAGACGGGAAAGATCCGCCGTTGCCCGCCGGGTCAGCATCTCCGCCCCCTGCTCGCCGGCAACCGCGATGGCGCGATGATACGCCGCCATGGCCGGTTCCGGATTTCCGGGATAGGCCTCTTCCAACAATCTGGCCTGCCGGCGATGCAATTCCGGCATCCAGATGGCGAGTTCGATGGATTGGAACTCGCGCATCGCCCGCGCCATTTCCTCCAACGCCTCCTCGATCAAGCCGTTGAGGGCCAACGTCTCGGCAAACATGTCGAAATAGACCGGGAAATCCTCCTGCGTGCCGATCTCCTGCTGTCGGGACAGGCCCTGCCGCAATTCCGCCAGGCCGCCCTTTCGGTCGCCGAGCCGCGATTTGGCCCAACCGCGAAAGATCAGCGCCTTTGCGCGATGATCGGAAAAGCCGTGATTGTCGGCCATCTCGATCATCTCGTCGGCCAGCCGACCGACCTCCCCCGCATCGCGCCGGTACAACCGATGCATGAGGGAAATGTCCAACAGATGCATGCGGCTGCCCAGATGGTCGAGAACCTGAAGCCAGCCATGGGCGTCGCGTTCGGCGATCATGGCCTTTTCCGGCAGACCCATCAGCCAGTGCACCAACGCCCGCTCGCCATGGCCGCACACCCGGGCGTCGTGATTGCCGTACAGGGCAGCGTGAGCGGTGTAGTCGCCGTGATCGTAAAGGCCCAAACCCTGCTCGATGTGATCCAGACAGCCTTGCAGGTCGCCGCGGTTGAAATGGCTTGCCCATTGGCAGTGATGGGCCTGCAGCAACATTTCTTCGTCGCCGCGCTGCCGGGCCCGGTTGAGCAGTTCGTCGGCGCGCCGCCCCATCTCGCCGAAATCCCGGGACAGTCGCCACCACCCCCAATAGACGGGGAAATGATCGATCGATTCCGGGAGCCGGCGGCACAAGGCATACCCTTGCGCATACACCGCCTCGACCTCGGCCGAGCCGGGGCCGTTCATGGCAATCAGCGCGGGGCCCAGACGGATAAGGAGTTGCAGGCGCAGCTGACGGGTGTCCTGATCGTCGGTCAGGCGGTCGACCGCCTCAAGACCGCGCCTCAAATGGTGCACGGCCTCGACGACCGCCGACTGGGCCAGGCTGCGGCGCCCGGCCTGCAACCAAAGGCCCGCCGCCTCGCGTGGCAGGTTGGCCTCCGTCGCATGACGGGCCAACAATTCCGGAACATCGTCCTCGATGGCCGGCAACTGTTCGCGCAAGACCCGCATTGCCGCCGCGTGCAGACGTTGGCGCTCTTCCCTCAGCAGCGACGCATAGGCGGTTTCCTGCACCAGGGCATGCTTGAAGACGAAACGCTCCGTACCCTGCTGATCGATCTCGCGGCGGACCAGGTCGGCGGCGGTCAGCGTATCGAGCGCTTGGGACAGGCGGTCATCGTCCAGATCGCCGGTTTTGCGCACCAGGGCCCTGGTGAACGACCGCCCGAATACCGCACCGATGCGGGCCACGGCCTTGGCCGGACCGACCCTGTCCAGCCGTTCCATCAACGAATCCTGCAACGAATCCGGAATGCGGCCTGTGCTCGGGGCATCGTCAGTGCTTTTGTCGCGGTCCCCGACTTCCAGGAGGTTGCGGGTCAGTTCCTCGACGAACAGCGGAATGCCGTCGGTCTTGTCCAGGATTTCCTCGATCAGGGCCGGCGACAGGGGGCGCGCCGCCGCCAGACCGGTAACCAGCGCCTTGCTGTCGTCCCGCGACAGACGGTCGAGGTCGATCGACGTGACATGAGACAGGGCTCGCCAATCCGGATCGAACGCCTCCCGCGACGTGACGATCACCAGGACACGGTGCCGGGTGATGGCGGACAGGACGCGCGGCAGCAGTTCCCGCGAGGTCGGATCCAACCATTGAACATCCTCGATCAACGCCACGACCGGGTTCATTTCGGCCAAGGCAATCATGTGACCGATCACGGCGTTCATGGTCTGCTGACGCACCCGGCGGGCCTGGGCCAGCCCGTCGTCGGGCGTTGCCGAACTGGGCGACACCAGACGAACGAAGATATCCAGCCGTTCCTGGCGGGCGGCGGTGTCCTGCCCGATCAAAATGGGCTCAAGCTTGCGGCGGATCGTGGGTTCGTCGTCGCCACGCTTGATGCCGGCCAGCAGCCGCAGCCTTTGGCTGACGGGATAAAGCGGGCTGTCCTGGGCGTGGGGCGAGGCCTGATAAACCTGAACGGTGGCGGTTTCGTCTTCGATCTCGTGCAGGAACTGCTCGACCAGACGGGACTTGCCGATCCCAGGTTCCCCCGAGATCAGCATGGCCCGCCCCGATCCGTTGACGATGTCGCGCCATTGTCCGCGCAGAAGGTCTCGGGCCTTGACCCGACCGATAAACGGCGCCACGCCGTCCGTGGAGACGGTCGCGCGGGGATCGGCGCGGGCCCCGATCAGCCGCCACGCTTCCACCGGTTCGGACAGGCCGCGGAAGGTCTGCTGCCCCAAGGTTCGATAATCGAAGGCGTCGGCGGTCAGCCGTCGTGTCGACTCGGCGACAACGACGTGATCCGGCGGCGCGATGCTCATCAGCCGGGCGGCCAGGTTAGGGGCGACCCCTATGGCCGGCTGCTCCATCGCCGACCCGGCGCCGATCAGATCGCCGACGATGACGACACCCGAGGCGATGCCGATGCGCACGGACAGCCTTCGACTGTCCGGCAGGTCCAGGTCACCGATGCCCGCGGTGATGTCCAGACCGGCGAGAACGGCATTCTCCGCGGCCCCTTCGGAGGCCATCGGATAGCCGAAATAGGCCAGGATCCCGTCGCCGACATAGCGGGCGATATAGCCTTCGCACCGTCCGATGATCGAGGCGCAGAACACCTGGTACCGGCGGATGACCTCCAACAGGTCTTCCGCCTCCAGCGCCTCCGACAGCGCGGTGGAGCCGACCATGTCGCAGAACATGACGGTCAGGTGACGCCGTTCCGCCGGCGCCCTCTCCGGGGACAGGCCCAGGCCTGCGGGATCCGGCGCGCCCAAGGCTTCGACGGCGCGCAGAAACCGCTTTCTCTGGCCCAGGGACAACCCAAGCCGATCGAGATCCTGTTCCGTCAAGTCGGGCAGGATGTCCAGATCGATGTCGTTTTGCTCAAAACGCTCGACCATCGCGCCCAGCCCAATGGCTGTCAGCCAATGTCTGATGGCCATCGGCGCCCCTTGTCCCGCTGTCCCTTGGGTCGTCCAGCCAGTCGAGCCCCGGCCGGCCGGTCCAACCTGCGACGATCGGAGGGTATGGCGGACTTTCCCGGTTGTCCACCTCATAGCGGAGCGGCCTTTCGTGCGATCGGCGATGCAAACATCGCGGGCCGCGCCTTCAACCATTGCAGGCGCCGCCAATCCACGACACTATGCCCGCCGCCAAGAGAGCGACAGTCCCTGTCCTGTCCCCGCCAAATAGGGGGGCGGGCGGATGGGGCGTGCCCCAACACGGCCGGGCACCAAGAAGGATCAGAGCCGAGGTGGGTCGGTTGGCCCATGGCGCACCGCGAGCATCGGAACGACACCTGGGTGTCTTTCTATCTCACGGTTCCCCTACCGCCATGGGCCTGTGTCAGATCATAAGGAGTTCGGTCGGCTTGGCTGTGAAGTGTTTCACTCGACATCAAACAATTGTGTTTATCGCCCGATGAGTGCCATCGATACGGCTCACACCCGCGCGCTTCTGTCGTCCCATTTCATCCTGAAGGAACTGGCCCCGGGCGAGTTGGAGGAGTTGTGCCGCTACGCCCGCGTTACCATTCACGCGGCCGAGGAAACGTTGTTTCAAAAGGGCGATCCCGGCGATGGGATGATCGCCGTGATCTCCGGCCGGGTGCGTATCACGGCCAACGCGCCGGACGGTCGGCAGCTCATCCTCAACATGATCAACCCGGGCGAGATTTTCGGGGAGATGGCGCTGATCAGCGACCAGCCGCGGTCCGCCGACGCCATAACCGACGCGCCATCGTCGCTGCTGCATCTCCTGCGTCAGGATTTCGTGCCGTTCCTGGAGCAAAGCCCCCGGCTGATGCTGCGCCTGCTTCGGGTGTTGAGCCAAAGACTGCGCCACACCAGCGAGCAGTTGGAGGAGTCGATCTTCCTGGACGTACCGGGCCGCCTGAGCCGGCGTCTGCTATGGCTGGCCGAGGTCGTCGGCAAGCCTCACGAGAACGGTACGCTGATCGATGCCACCATCTCGCAACAGCAGTTGGGCAACTTTGTCGGCGCCACCCGGGAGAGCATCAACAAGACGCTGCGGGCATGGCGCGCCGCCAACCTCATCGATATGGCGGGCGGCAAGATCGTTCTGCGCGACGTCGAGGCGCTCCGCCGTCTGACCGGCGACTGACCACCGGGATCCGGCGACGGTCAGACGGCCCGATCAGATGGCCTGGGCGAAGGAGGCCAGCATCGTCAGCGAAAACGATGGCATCTTGCCGCCCCGCCAGGGCGCCGCCCCTGGCCAGGCGACCGGAAGGTCGCCACGCCAGGCCGACGGGAAACTGGCGACGATGATCCGGTCGACAATGCAGCCGTCGCTGGCCAAGGGCAAGATCAGCCGGTCCCACCGCGCCACCGCCGCACAACCCGGCGCCTCCGTCGAGCAATAGCGCGGCCGGCCGTCCCGGATCATCTCGCCATAAATGCCGGTGAAAAAGGATCCGCTGATGCGATCCTCGCCATCGCTGATCCGATGGCCGGTCAGATCCCGCCCCGTCTCGGCCGCCATGTTGGTCCCGAAAACCCGGAACACGAAATCGTTCTCGGCTGGAAGATGCTGGAGCAGCATCAGGTTGGCCAGGATCGGTTTGAGCGTCCAGAGATCGAGATGCTGGCGGCCCGGCAGGGGCGATCCGAATTCGTCCTTGGCCTGTTGCCAGACATCGAAAAGTTGACGATGACCGGGATGGCTCATCTGCTGTTCATCAACATCGGTCGACAAATGAAAAACACGCATGGCCCTGTCTCCCGACACGTTTACCTTGGAAAGCAGGTATAGACCCCTCCGAACCGCGTGATCAGTGACCAACTTCACACATCCGCGTGATTGGGCGCGGGCGGGGGCCGAGGGCAGCCTCATCGGCTTCCATCGTGGCATCGGGGGTGTTCCGCAAGAACCGCCGAACAGGCCGGCACGGCGCGATCCGCGTTGACTTCCGGCCAGTCACAAATTAGAACAATTCAAGAACATCAGGAGTTGACGATGACCCTCATCCAGAAGCTCGAGATCCTGGCGGACGCCGCCAAGTACGACGCGTCGTGCGCGTCGAGCGGCGGCGCCAAGCGGGATTCCCTGACCAGCCGCGGCATCGGGTCGACCAACGGCGCCGGCATCTGCCATTCCTATGCCCCGGACGGGCGGTGCATCTCGCTGCTCAAAATCCTGCTCACCAATTTTTGCACCTATGACTGCCTCTATTGCGTCAACCGCCTGTCGAGCAATGTGCGCCGCGCCAGGTTCACGGTCGAGGAAGTCGTCGAACTGACCCTCGATTTCTACCGGCGCAACTACATCGAGGGGCTGTTCTTGAGTTCGGGGATCATCCGCAGCCCCGACTATACGATGGAACAGCTGGTCGAGGTGGCTCGTCGATTGCGGGACGACCACGCCTTTGGCGGCTACATCCATCTGAAAACCATTCCCGACGCGGATCCCGATCTGATGACACAGGCCGGGCGCTATGCCGACCGGCTGAGCATCAACATCGAACTGCCCAGCGAGGGGGGATTGAAGGCCCTGGCTCCGGAGAAGGATGCGCGCGCCGTGCGAAGAACCATGGGCAGGATGCGGTTGAAGATCGAGGAGGCCAAGGTCGATCGGACCGCGCCGCGGTTCGCCCCCGCCGGGCAGAGCACTCAGATGATCGTCGGCGCCGACGGGGCCGACGACCGCGCCATATTGGACACCTCCGTTCAGCTCTACGGCGCCTACCGCCTGCGCCGCGTCTATTATTCGGCCTTCAGCCCGATCCCCGATTCCAGCCGTCACCTGCCGCTCAAGCCGCCACCGCTGATGCGCGAGCATCGGCTCTACCAGGCGGACTGGCTGCTGCGCTTTTACGGGTTCTCGCTGAACGAGATCATGAGCGGGACCGAGGGCGATCATCTGCCCCTCGATATCGACCCGAAGCTGGCGTGGGCGCTGCGCCATCGCGATCATTTCCCGCTGGACGTCAACACCGGCGACCGCGAGATGCTGCTGCGGGTGCCGGGGTTGGGGACGCGATCGGTCGACCGGATCCTGCGCATCCGCCGTCATCAGAAGCTGCGGCTGGAGGACCTGCGGCGTTTGGGGCTGCCTCTGCGGTCGCTGCTGCCGTTCGTGATCGCCGCCGACCACCGGCCACGGACAACCGACCTGGACCATCCCTCCCTGCGCGCGCGCCTGACACCGCCCCCCCGACAATTGTCGCTGTTCGCCCATGCATGAATGCGTGCTGTCGGCGCCGGCCGACTTCTCGGGCTGGCGCGACCAGGCGCGTGCCTGTCTGGCCGGCGGCCTGCCGCCCGAGGCGGTGTGCTGGTCGGTGCCCGATACGACAGGCAACCTGTTCGCCGACGCCGCGACGCCAGCCGCACCGGCCGCCGGACCGGGACCATCGGTGCCGACCGCCTTTTTGGGCCTGGCGCGGGGTGTGGCGTGCCACCGCGATCCGACGCGGTTCGACCTGCTCTATCGCCTTTTGTGGCGGCTGAGGAACGGCGAACGCCATCTGATGGCGGTCACGTCCGATCCGGACCTGTCGCGGGCCATCGCCATGGCCAAGTCGGTGCGCCGCGACATCCACAAGATGAAGGCCTTTGTGCGGTTCCGAGAGACCGCGCCACCGGCGGAGACGGGCGCGAACAGCCCGGTATTCCTGGCGTGGTTCGAGCCGGATCATTTTATTGTCGAGGCTACGGCGCCCTTTTTCATGCGACGGTTCGCCGGCATGATGTGGTCGATCCTGACGCCGGACCGGTCGGCCCATTGGGATGGCGTGAATCTGCGATTTACGGCCGGAGCCCGGCGGCGCGACGTGCCCGACAGCGACGCGATGGAGGCCGTCTGGCGGCAGTATTATGCCAGCATCTTCAACCCGGCCCGTCTGAAGGTGAAGGCCATGACCGCCGAAATGCCCAAGAAATATTGGAAGAACCTGCCGGAATCCGAGCTGATCCGCCCCTTGATCGCCGGCGCCACCGATCGTCACGCGGCCATGCTTGCGGCCGGGCCCAGCCGGCCGCCGCGCCATGCCCGGCGGCGGATGGACCTAACCCCGTCGCCCGCCCCCGCGCCCAACGCCGGGGATGACGATCCCATCGAAACCCTTGCCGATCTCAATCGCGCGGCCGCCGGATGCCGCGCCTGCCCCCTGTGGCGGCCGGCCACCCAGACCGTATGCGGCGAGGGGCCGGAGAGGGCCCCGCTGATGCTGGTGGGCGAACAGCCGGGGGACCGGGAAGACCTGGCCGGTCGTCCGTTTGTCGGGCCCGCCGGCGGCGTCCTGGACCGTGCCATGGAAGCGGCCAACATCGATCGCGGGGACGCCTACCTGACCAACGCGGTCAAACACTTCAAGTTCGCGCCGCGCGGCAAGCGGCGGCTCCACCAGCGGCCCAACGCCGGCGAAATCGAGGCCTGCCGGTGGTGGCTGCGGCGGGAGATCGATCTGGTGCGCCCGAAAATCATCGTTGCGCTGGGGGCCAGCGCCGCACAATCGCTGCTGCGCCGCGACGTCAAGGTCTTGTCGGAACGCGGGACCCTGATGCCGCTCGACGGCGGCACCCGACTGCTGATCACGGTGCACCCGTCCTACCTTCTTCGCCTGCCGCCCTATCTGGACCGGGAGGCGGAGTTCGGCAGGTTCGTCGCCGACCTGAGACTGGCCGGCGCGGCGCTGACATCGTGACGGTCACCACAGGGCCGGTTTGGAGACCATCAGCGCGAACACCGCGATCAAGGCGAAAAACGCGGGCCACCACGGGCGCTCAACAGGAGATCGCCAGACCATAAAGCGCGTAAGTGGCGACCAGCCGCGGCTCTGTGTAGCGCCAGCCCGCGATCGACACCAGCCAGAGACCCGTGGCCGGCTGGACCAGCCCGGCCGGCAGGGTGAACAGCCAATCGGCCAACACCGTGTTGCGCCCCGCCAGGGCCAGCTCGCGGGCGGTGCCGCGCCGGTATGTCATCCACATGTGGAAGGCGGTGCCGATGCCGGTCCCGAACAGGACCGTGCTGGACAGGATGTGGACCCACTTGACGAGGTCGTAGGTGGTCATGCTGCATCCCGTTCGCTGGCGGTCATCGGCGCATCGCCAGCGCGGCGTGGATGGGGATGAGAACCAGGATGGGGAGGTTCTTGAGCAACGGCCCGAAGGGTTCCAACCACAGGGAGGGCGCCAGCACGCTCAGAAGCAGGGTATAGGTGGCGACCACCGCGACCTGCGCGGCGGCGACCAGGCCGGGCCGCCAGCCTATCGCGATCAGTATCGCCAGAGCGATGTCGAGGATGGCGGCCGCCCGGCCCATGGCGATCAAAAGCGCGTCGGGACCTGGAAGCGGCCGCAGCAGGGCGGCGACTTCCTGCCCCGACATGGCCAGACCCGTCAAACCCGATACCGTCCAAAGCAGGATCAGGGCGATGCGCAGCACGGGTTCGGCGAAGTAGAGCCGGGCGTGCCAGAGATCCTGTTCCTGGGCCGGGTGAACCGCGAGCGCGGCGTCCATGGAGTCCGGTTCAAAGCCGATGGCGGCAACAAAGGTCGCGGGATCGGCTTGGTTGCCGTGCTCGATCTGCTTCAAGGAGGTCGTGGTCAGGGGTCCAAGCCGCATCACGTCGCCCAGCCGGCAGAGGACCCGAACCAGGCCGATGGGCATCGCGACGCGCCACGCGGCGGGCAGCCCCAGCCACGCCCGCAGCCGCACGGTGATCTCGACCATGGTCAAGGTCTCCGGGCCGCCCGGCTCGAATACCGAGCCAATCGGGGCGTCGGCCGCCAACAGCCGCACGACGCCGCGCGCCAGATCCGTGGTGGTGATCGGCGTAAAGGGCTGATCGCCGCGACCGATGGTCGGCACGATCCAAGGCAGGGCCGCAAGCCCCCTGAGCGCGCTGGTGCCGCCGTAGGACCCCGCCGGCGACCAGACCAGGGAGGGCCGCAGCAGGATCCAATCGAGACCGCTGCGCCGCAACGCCTCCTCGCCGCGCAGTTTCGAGATTGCGTAGTCGGTTCCGGCCTCTTCCGTCACGCTGATCGCGGAGACATGGATCACCCGGCGAACGCCCTGGCGCGCGCAGGCGTCGAACAGCGCCGCCGGGGCTCTGTGATGCACCGCCTCCATGACCGCCTTGGGGGCCTGGAGCAGCCCGGCGCAATTGACCACCGCGTCGACACCGGTCAGATGCGGTACCCAATCCTCGGGCTCAAGGGATCGGACAAGATCGATCGCCGCGTGATCGCAATCGGGGAACCGGCGCCCCAGCCGCGCCGTGTCGCGCCCCGCCGCCACAACCGCATGACCGGCCTGGGCCAGCGCGGCCGTCACGGCGGCTCCGATGAACCCACCCGCCCCCACCACCAGGACCCGCATCCCGCCTCCCCATTTCAGGCATTTCCGACTTTATCCGCCGACGGCGGCAACGCAACCGACGGTTCGACCTGCGGCATCGTGTGCTGCTGACGGTCGTGCCGGCAGCCGAAACGCCGTTCAGGCGGGGCGGCGCAGATGGCGGAGGCGGCGGCCGGGTGTCACGGCCTCGGCCGCGGCCGCGATCGAGGCGGCGTCGATGCCGTAGTGCCGGTAGAGGTCCGCGACCGTCCCGGTCTGGCCGAAATGCTCGACCCCAAGCGCCCGCGACCGGTGTCCGTGCACCGATCCCAGCCAGCCGAGCGTGGCGGGGTGACCGTCCAGGACCGTGATCAGGGCACAGGAACGGCCCAGCGGCGCCAGCAGGGTTTCGACATGGGACCGGGCGTTGAGCTGACCGTCCTCTCGCGCCCGGCAGGCCGCGCTCCACCCGGCGTGCAGCCGATCGGCCGACGTCACCGCCAGCAGCCCGACGTCGCGGCGGTCCTCCCCCATCAGACCGACCGCGGCGATGGCTTCGGGGGCCACGGCCCCCTGATAGGCGACCACCACCTCCGGGTTGGGTCCCGGCGGCCGCATCCAATAGGCGCCGTCGACGATCTGGCGCTCCAGGTCCGCGGTCATGGCACGGCCGGTCTGCTCGACCGCCCGCGTGGACAGCCGTAGATAGACCGACCCACCGGTCTGGTCGCGCAGCCACGTTCGGGCATCGGGCACGGCCCCACCGTCGCGCTGCATGTAGTCGAAGGCCCAGCGCATGATGACGCCCAGCTCGTCGGCGAAGGCCGGCTCGAACGACGCCAACCCGTCCTGGGCCATGCCGATCAGCGGCGTGCCGACGGATTGGTGCGCGCCGCCCTCGGGGGCCAGCGTGATGCCCGACGGGGTGGCCACCAGCAGGAACCGCGCGTCCTGATAACAAGCGTAGTTGAGGGCGTCGGCGCCACGATAGATGAACGGGTCATAAAGGGTGCCGATCGGCAGCAGCCGCTCGCCGAACAGGGAATGGGCCAGCCCCAGCGCCGACAGCATCAAAAAGCAGTTCATTTCGGCGATGCCGAGTTCGAAATGCTGACCCTTGGGCGAAAACTCCCAGGCGAAGGTCGAGGGAATGCGCTCGCTGCGGAACAGGTCGGCCAGTTCCTCCCGCGCGAACAACCCGCGCCGGTTGACCCACGGACCCAGATTGGTCGACACCGTCACGTCCGGCGCGGTGGTGACGATGCGGGCGGCGAGGTCCGTATCGCCCCGCGCCACGTCGTTGAGGATCAGGCCGAACGCCTGCTGGGTCGAGAGCACCGGCTGGGCCGGCACCGTCAGCCGCTCGGGCACCGGGACCGGCGCCGATGGCCGGTGGTGGCGACCGGGCCGGTTGAACGGCACCGCCTCCAGAAACGCTTGAAGAGTTTCGTGCGGCTGCTTCAGCCCTTCGAACGGCGCCCACTCGTGGCCGGGTCGAACCGACATGCGGGCCTGGAACCCGGCCATCTGGTCGACCGTCATCAGGCCGGCATGGTTGTCCTTGTGGCCCTGCAGGGGCAGGCCGAAGCCCTTGACCGTGTAGGCGATGAAGCAGACCGGCCGGTCGTGGCGCCGGGCCGCGTCGAACGCCTCGATGACGGTGGCCAGGTCGTGCCCGCCCAGATTGGTCATCAACCGCTCGAGATCGTCGTCCGAGCGCCGGTCCAGCAGTGCCCGCACGCCCGCCCGGTCGCCGATGTCGGCCGAGATCCGCCGGCGCCATGCCGCCCCGCCCTGGAAACACAGGGCCGAATAGAGTTGGTTGGGGCACCGGTCGATCCAGTCGCGCAAGGCCTCCCCGCCTGGTTCGGCAAAGGCAGCCCGCATCAGCGTGCCATGCTTGAGGATCACCACGTCCCAGCCGAAGGTGGCGAAGATCTGCTCGAACCGGGTCCACAGACCTTCCCGCAGCACGGCGTCCAGACCCTGCCGGTTGTAGTCGACCACCCACCAGGTGTTGCGCAAGCCGTGCTTCCAGCCTTCCAGAAGCGCTTCGAAGATGTTGCCTTCGTCCATCTCCGCATCGCCGACCAGGGCGACCATCCGACCCTCCGGCACCGCCGTCGGCCAGTTCCGCGCCCGGATGTAGTCCTGGACCAGGGATGCGAACAGCGTCTGGGCCGCGCCAAGGCCGACCGACCCGGTGGAGAAATCGACCTCGTCGCTGTCCTTGGTTCGGGACGGGTAGGATTGTGCGCCGCCAAATCCGCGGAACCTCTCCAGCTTGTCCCGTGTCTGCCGGCCCAGCAGGTACTGAATGGCGTGGAACACGGGGCTGGCGTGGGGTTTGACCGCGACCCGGTCCTCCGGTCGCAGAACGTGCAGGTAGAGCGCGGTCATGATGGTGACCAGCGACGCCGACGAGGCCTGGTGCCCGCCCACCTTCATCCCGTCGTCGGCATCGCGCAGATGGTTGGCGTTGTGGATCATCCAGCTCGACAGCCACAGGATCTTGCGCTCGAGATCCGACAGAAGGGCGAGGTTCGGCGTGGTCATGGCATGGCGGTCCTTTCCCGCGGCGTCCGGGGCGGAACAGTCGTCGTTACCGACCGATTCTACCAAAGCGCCGGACCCGCGTCTTTAGGAGACCGCGCCCTGTTTCGAGACGGGTTCCAAGTGACCGTTCACCCGTCGGTGGCAACCCCGGTGCTCTCGAGGAGGCGCCGCAGCGCGTCCGCCCGGTCCTCGCCCATGGACTGGCGCAGGGATCGCTCGGCGTCCAGCCACAGCGGCACCGCCGCCTCATAGCGCCGAAGGCCGGCGTCCGTCACCTCCACGGCGCGGCTGCGCCGGTCGGCACCCTTGGCGACGCGGATCCACCCGGCCCGCTCCAGCGGACGCAGGGTGCGGGTCAAGGTGGTGCGATCCATGACCAGGCGATCGGCGAGGTCGGTCACCGTCGGCCCATTCGCCCGGATCACGTTCGCCAGCACCGAATATTGGGTCAAACGCAGGCCGGCCGGGGCCAGCGCCCGATCATAAAGTTGGGTCACGCGCCGAGTCGCACGGCGCAGGACAGCACAGGTGCACACCGTTCCCTCGATGGACGCCGCATCCGTCTCAGCCGTCTTCATTTTTTCTCCGCGTCGGGGCCATTGCCATTTTCGTGCATAGGCACTAGTGTACCGACACACATATATCACGGTGAGCCGACGGGCGACAGATAGACGGTCTTCGCCAGGATACGGCGTCCGCGCATCTAACAGTCTGTTTCGCCCCGGCACGGAGGATCCCTAACCCATGACCGCTCCGGCTGCCCGCCCGCTCACGCCATCGTGGCGAACCCCCGGTATCGTTATCCTGGCCGCGTGTCTGATCGCCCTGGTCGGTTTCGGGATCCGATCCATCTTCGGCCTGTTCCTGGAACCGATGACGGTCGCCCAGGGCTGGAGCCGCGAAACCTTCGCCCTGGCCCTGGCCATCCAGAACCTGCTGTGGGGGCTGGGCCTGCCGGCGGCTGGCATCCTGGCCGACAAGTTCGGGCCGGCCCGGGTGATGGCCGTGGGCGCCGTCATCTATGCCTTGGGCATCTGGGGCATGGCGGAGGCCGAAAGCGGCCTGGCCTTGCACCTGTTCGGCGGTGTGCTGACCGGCCTGGGCGTCGCGTTTACAGCATTTTCCTTGGCCCTGGCGGCCATGGCCAAGGTGGTGGGGCCGCAGCGGCGGTCCCTGGCCCTGGGTCTCGGCACGGCCGCGGGGTCGCTGGGCCAGGTCATCTTCTCGCCCCTCGGCCAAGGCTTTATCGCCGCCTATGGCTGGCATTCCGCCCTGCTGATCCTGGCCGTCCTGAGCCTGGCGATCATCCCGCTGGCCTTGGTGCTGCCGTCGGGAACCGGCGCCAGGAACGAGATCGTCGCCGATCAGACCATCGGACAGGCGGTACGGGAGGCGGCCGGGCACAGCGGCTTCGTGCTGTTGACCACGGGCTTCTTCGTCTGCGGTTTTCATGTCGCCTTCATCACCGTCCATTTCCCCGCCTATGTCCGCGATCTGGGCCTGGGGGCGGAGGTCGGGGCCTATGCCCTGGCCCTGGTCGGGCTGTTCAACATCGCCGGGTCGTTCCTGTCCGGGGCGGCGGGTCAACGCTGGAGCAAGAAGATCAGCCTCAGCGCCATCTACTTCGCCCGCGCCATCGCCATCACCGCCCTGCTGCTGGCGCCCAAGACGGCGCTGACCATTTATCTGTTCGCTGGAGTCATGGGCATCTTGTGGCTGTCGACGGTGCCCCTGACCACGGGGATCGTCGCCCAGGTGTTCGGCGTGCGCTACATGGCGACGCTGTTCGGCATCGTGTTCCTGAGCCACCAGGTCGGCAGTTTTCTGGGCGTCTGGCTGGGCGGCTATCTGTACGACCGGACCGGCACCTATGACGCCGTGTGGTGGGCCGGCGTGATTTTGGGCCTTCTGGCCGCGCTGATCCATCTGCCG
The DNA here is from genome assembly GCA_052168355.1 of Inquilinaceae bacterium. Classification (GTDB taxonomy): domain Bacteria; phylum Pseudomonadota; class Alphaproteobacteria; order DSM-16000; family Inquilinaceae; genus JBQLZQ01. The sequence goes on along the minus strand of JBQLZQ010000049.1, from coordinate 44,776 downwards.
ATCAACGAACGCCCCCTGCCCCGCCTGCGGCCGAGCACGGGGTAAAAAGGGGGGGGGGACGGCAGTGACCGCCCCTCAGGCTCAGCTCCCCTTCCGCAGGTTTTTGTCCTTCATCACGCCTTTGACCATCTTTCCAAAGGCCCGGTGGCGGGCGCGGCGTTCCGCGGCGCTTTCGGTGTTGTGGGCGTCCTCCGCGGCCAGTTTTCTCCAGCGTTTGAAACGCTGTGGGTCGAGGGTGCCGGCCTCGATGGCCGCCAGCACGGCGCATCCCGGCTCGGCCTCGTGTCGGCAATCGTCGAACCGGCAGGCCTCCGCCAGGGCGACGATGTCGGCAAACACCTCCTCGAGACCGGCGCTGACGTCGGTCAGCCGCAATTCGCGCATGCCCGGCGTGTCCACCAGCCAGCCACCGGCGGGCAGTCGGTGCAGCGCCCGTCCGGTGGTCGTGTGCCGCCCTTTGGCGTCGTCGTGTCGAATGTCCTGGGTCGCGATCCGCGGGGTGCCGATCAGCGTGTTGATCAACGTCGATTTGCCGACGCCCGAGGACCCGACCAAGGCGACCGTCTGGCCAAGCGCGCACCAGGGCGTCAGGCCCGCGACGGCGTCCGGATCGCGGGCATCCAGGGTTTCGACCAGAAGACCCGGCAGAAGCCTGGCGGCGTCCCGCACGAAATCCTCCGGCGCATCGGTCAGGTCGGCCTTGGTGAGGACGACGACCGGCGTGACGTCGGCATCGCGCGCCAGGGCCAAATAGCGCTCCAGACGCGCGACATTGAAGTCCTGATTGCAGGACGACACGATGAACAGCGTGTCGACGTTGGCCGCGATGAGCTGCAGCTTACCGCTCGTTCCCGCCGCCCGGCGCTTGAACAGGCTGGAGCGCCGCAAAAGGCGGTTGGGCCGGACCATTCCGGGATCGAGCAGCAGCCAGTCGCCCACCGTGGCCGCCGTCTCCTCATCGCCGGGGGTCGCGAGGAACGGCGGAATCATCGTATCGACGCCGGGCCCGGCGACATGAAGACCGCCGCGATGGACGGCCATCACCCGGACGGGCACGGCGGATGTCAGTTCATCGAGGGTGAGTTGGGAACGGAAGAACGGGTTCCAGCCGAATTCGGCCGGGTCTGAAAGAGAAGAGGTCATCGGTCTCACACCAGCTTCGGCGTGGCGCTGGGAGCGCGCACGCGGACAAACGAGCAAAGCGACGCCTTTGCATCCCGCGCGGGGCGGGAGGCATCCGGCAATCGGCTGGTCGACAGATCCTGGACACCGACAGACGGCCCGCAAGAAAGGTCCAAACCTTTCCCACCGGCGGTGCTATCCGGTTATCCCGTCTCCGCCAGCCGGGTGGGACACAACGACACTCACAAAAGCCCTTTCTTCGAGTTGGTCTCGATCCAGACTGGGTATAGGGCCAGCGGCGCCAATCATCAACGGCTTCGATCGGATGACGCGGGCGCGTCAGGCGGCCGGTTCCCGATCTCGGGCCAACGCCCTCAACGCTTTTCCTCGGGAAACTCCCGATCGGCCTCATTCCTCGCCTTCAGCCCTGAAGGTTTGTGTCGGCGGGACTTGGCACAACATGGAAGGTGCCCCGCGTCCATCGGATAGGAGACAGATGACCAAGCTCAAGACATTCAAAGGCGGATGCCTGTGCGGCGATGTTCGCTACGAGGCGACGGCGGAGCCCATCTTTCCCCATCTGTGTTCGTGCACGGTCTGTCGCCGCTGGAGCGGCGCCCCGACGGTGGCCTGGGTCGAGTTTCCGCTGACGGCTGTCGCATGGACCGGTCCTGGCGGCGAGCCGCGCCTGTTTCGTTCCTCCCCGAAAACCCGGCGGGGCTTTTGCCCGTCATGCGGTAGCGCGCTGTGTGCGATCGATGACGGGTACCCGAACATTTCGCTGGTGATCGCCAGCCTGGACCGGCCCAACCTGATCGTCCCCGATGCCGGGCACAGCTACAAATCGGATCGTCCGCGGTGGTGGCATCCCGATGTCAGGCGGTCCTGAGCATGGTCGGCGCGCCCCGGGATCTCGATGCCCGCCAGGACCTTCTCGCGGCGCGCATGCGGTGTTCAGCCCGGATCATCGACCCGACCCGTCAGCCGCGATCGCCGACGACCTGTCTTCGATCGGCTCGCGTCTGTCCAAGGCAGTCGGGCAAAGATCGCTCAGCGGACAGCGGCGGCAGATCGGTGCCTGGTGCCGACAGATCCTCTGGCCCAGGATCTTCATGATCCGGTGATGCTCATCGACATCGGCGGCCGACCATTCCCGTGGCAGAAGCGGCGTGATGCGGTCATGGGCCTGGGTCGGACTGGAGTGGCCGCCGATGAATTGAAGGCGGCGGAGCACGCGCAGATGGTGGGTGTCGATCACCAGCGCCGCCTTGCGCAGGGTGCTGAAGTTGAGCGTCGCCGCGGCCGCTTTTCGGCCGACCCCCGGCAGCCGCTCCAGCCAGGCTAGGGCGTCCTCCACCGCCAGGCTTTCCAGGCATTCGAGGGTCGACCGGCCGTCGGCCCCCGTTATCGCTTGCAGCGCCGCCTTGAGGCGTGGTGCCTTGACGTCGGCAAAGGTCACGGCGCCGATGATGTTCTGGATGTCGCTGGCCGGCGCGTCGCGCAGGGTTTCCCAATGGCCAAAACGCGCCAACAGCGCTTCGAAGGCCGCGATCGAGACCTCGCCACGCGTCCTTCCGCCAATAAGGCTCAAGATCAACTGACTCACCGGGTCGAGTTGAAAAAATGGACCTTGCGGACCAAACCGCTGTTTCAATCTTCGATGGATTTCGACAAGCGCCGCCGTCCGATCATCGAGGTCGAGCAGAAGCTGCATGATCGCCGAAGAATGGATTGTGAAATCGAACAAATCAAGAACATTTTGAGGCAAAGCTAATAATTCTGGCCCGTTCCGGGGGCAGGTCAGGCCCTTTCGCGGCATCCCTGAGTTCGAGTGCCCTTCCCGACAAAACCGCCCCCTTCACCACCTGCGGGCGCATCTGCAGGGGTCGCAAGATAGTCCATTTCTCAACAGTCTTCGCAGGACTGACGGTCGGCATCAAACGGGTCGACGACAGGCTCTGACTCGCCGACTTCATGACCTACGATCAGGGATGTATCGACCTGGAACAAAGAACACTGCAAACCATCGACAACCCGTTCAGCTCGAGGGTGTCACCTATGTCATGGGAACAGGCTGGACTGCACAATCGCATTCCACGTTCCGCTCACACCCCGATCGCGGCTGCTGGATCTTTGCTTCGGTTCCCGGATGGGTAAGGGACGGAAAGCCCTGCCGCAGGAAAAACCGATGGCAGAACGTTGCACGGCCCTTGACCTCACGGCGTCGACCCGTCGGGCGTCTGCGTCATCCAGGCACGCTGCACGTTCATATGCAGATCGCCGCCTGGCCTGCCTGCCCGCGGCGCCTCGACATCGAGACGGAACGCCGTCGCCCAGGCCAAACACAGAACCTGGCCGATAACAGCCGCGGGAAATACGCTGAGCGAAGAGCGGAGCGATGGCCAGGCCAGGGTGATGACATCGTCCAGGGGCTCTCCATCGCCACCGATAGCCACGACCTGCCGGCACAGCCCGGTCAGACCTGGCAACAGTTCCGCGGCCCGGAAAGCGCCGGGACCATCGCCGCCGATCACGCAGACGACGTCCTGCGGCTCGACCATGAAGTTCATGCCGTGGACGAAGTTCTCGGTCTCGCCGGCGAGCCCGGCCAGGCCGCCCGCCTCGTGAAACTTGGCGGCGATGTAATGGGCGGTCGCCAGGTTGGGCCCCTGCCCCAGGATAAACAGCTTCGCCACCCCGGCCGCCGATGGGGCGGCACGGACCAGGGCAGCGGCCCCGGCACCGGTCCTGTCGACAACCTCCGCGAGCACGTCCGGGAGCCGGTCGAGCGCATCGTTTCGCCGCCCACCGCACCGCTCGGCCAGCACAGCCAGAGCCAGCAGCGTCGCCAGATAGTCCGCGGTGTGCGGTGTGCGCCGGCTGAGCGGCGTGAACGGCAGGATCAGGCATTGGTCGCAGGTCCGGGCAAGCGGGCTTTCGGCATTGCAGGTGACGGCGAGGGTCCGCGCCCCCGCAGCCCGGCTGCGCCGTGCCGCCTGGACGGTGCGTCTGGTGCCGCCGGAGATCGACATCAGCACGACCAGGTCGCCCGGCGCCAGCGGTGCGTGGAAGGCCAGGTCCATGGCGCTGGCAGGCCGATAATCGATCCCCGCGGCAGCGAACAGTCCGGCCGCAGCACCGGCGGCAAAGGCGCTGTCGCCGCAGCCCCCGGAAAAGATGCGTCCCGTGCTCAGCGTCAGCCCCTCGACGGCCGCTCGCAGCGCCGGAAGCAACCGGGTCAACAGGTCCGGCTGGCCGACGATCTCGCGGCGCATGGTCTCGTTCATGAGCCGACGTCCGCTGGCGCGGCATCGACGATGCCGGTCGCAACGTCGAACAGATCCCGTCCCAGTCCCCAGATCGCGGCGGGCGGCACCAGGCCGTGATCGGTCAGAAACCCGGTCAGCAGCCCCGGCGGCACGACCTCCAGTTCCGGCGACACCGTCGTCACCGCCGCGCCGTCGGGCAACGCGACGCCGTCGAGCAGATGGTCGAACTTGCGCACGGAAGGCTCGGCGAAATGACCGCGGTAGGATCGGAGGTCAAGCTTGAGCAGATCGGTGCAGCCGTAGACCGGGCAGCCGCGCCACCGCGCCAGCCGCGCCAACGGCCGGCTGCCGATGGTGTTGGTCAGGCTGCCGTCGCAGCGCACGCTCTCGGCCCCCAGCAGCACGACCGCCTGGTCGCTCAGAACATGCTCGAACGCCGCATCCAGCACGTACCGGATGGGAATTCCGACCTGTACGAAGGCGTCGAGATAGCGCCGGCCGCCGGCGATGGCGCGGCTTTCCGGTACGATTACATCCGTGACCCGTCCACCGGCGGCCAGGGCGGCAACGATGGCCGCCACGGTGCTGGAATAGTCGTAGGCGACGATCGAGCGCCCGGCGCCGATGGTCGCCACCGCCGCATTGACCAGTCGGGCCAGCCGCCGGTCGGAGTCCTCCCGCCACGTCTCGATCCTCAGGCCGAGGGCCTGACGCCGGTCGCCGGCCGGGAGGCCGGACAGGCCGGCGAGCAGCAGGCGCAGGGCGTTGCCGACAATCGGCGCCTCCGCGCCGCGGGTCTCGGCGATGAAGGTCGCTGCTGCGGACACCCGCTGCCACGCCTCGTCCGGATCGGCGACCGACTCCATAAGATGGCGGAGCAGATCGTGGGTCAAGCGGACGTGGTTGCTGGCGCCGAGAACTCCTTCATCGACGATCTGCCACAGCAGATGCATGGTCCGCTCGTCCGGCGGCGCGAGGCCGCGCGCGGCCATCACCTCGGCATAGGCGTGGCGGCGCTCAGGCATGCCGGTCCCGACGCGACGGGGCGGCCACGGCGGGCGACTGCCGGGCCAAAAACCGGTCGATTTCGGCAACCGTCGGCAGGCCCGTCTGGGCCCCGTACTGCTGAACAACCAGGGCGGCGGCGGCGTTGGCGCGGCGCAGAGCCTCTGCGTCCGGCCGGCCTTCGATCAACCGGGCGTGGAGAAAGGCGGCCACGAAACCGTCGCCGGCGCCGGTGCTGTCGCGCACGGGGACCCGGTAGCCGGTCGCCAGGGCCGTCCCGCCATCGCCGTCAATCCGGCTGCCGGCGGCGCCAAGCGTGGTCACCACCCGCGGTGTCATGGAAAGGAGATCAGCGCCGAGCCGGTGTTCGATATGCGCGCGGCTAGCGGCGTTGAGGAACAGCCAATCGAGCTGCGGCAGAAGTTCCGACAGGATCGCCGGATCGTCCGGTATATCGGCTTTTTCCAGGTCCAGCGACACGGTGGCGCCCACGGCCCCGGCTTGCGCAATGCAGTGTCGGGCCAAAGCCGCGTCGCCAAGCGTCAGATGGACGTGATCGATGCCAACGAACGCATCGGCCGGAACCTCGTTCGCGCGGGGCAAATAGGCGTCGGTCTCCAGCCGGACCAGCGACTTTTCGCCGTCGCCGGTTAACAGCACGATGCACATGAAGGTCGCCACGTCGCGGCGCCGGACCAGAAAGCGGGTGTCCACACGCTCGGCCTCGAGGCACCGTTCGGCGGTGACGCCGTGATCGTCGTCGCCGATCGCCGCGACCAGCCGCGACGGGCAGCCCAGCCGGGACAGACCGACCGCCACATTTGCCGACATGCCGCCTACGGTCAGGCCGACGCGCCTGCCCGCCACCTTGTCGTCGGAACTGGGCAGCCGCGCCACGGTCGCCATCAGGTCGACATCGAGATCACCGACGCACAGGAACCGCACGGTCACGCCGCCCGCCGACGCGGCCGGCCCAAGGCGTTGTCGACCAACACGCTGCCGATCAGAAGACTGCCGACAACGGCAAGTTGCCAGGCCTGGGAGATGTTGGCCAGCTGCAGCCCGACCTGCAGGGTCGTGACGATCAGGATCGCGACGACTGTGCCTGAGATCCGTCCAAGCCCGCCGAAGATGTGGGTACCGCCCAGCACCGCGATGGTCACCGAAAGCAGTTCCATGCCCTTGCCGGCATCGGGCCGGGCCGCCTGGAACCAGGACAGCATCATAACCGCGCCCAGCGCCGCCAGCACGCCGCTGAGGCAGTACAGGCCGAAGCGCAGGCGCCGGACCCGGACGCCCACCAGATAGGCCGCGCGCTCGTCGTTGCCGGCGGCGTAGATATGGCTTCCGATCGAAGTATGGTTCAACATCACATGCAGCAGGATCGCGACCGGAACGAATACCAGCAGGAAATGGTTCGGCAGGCCCAAGGTCTGCCCCTGACCGAGCCAGGCGAAATGGTCGGGAACCCCGCCGATCGGGGTTCCCCCGGTCAACGCCAAAGCCAGACCACCATAGCCGAAAAGGGTCGCCAGGGTCGCCATCAAAGACGGAATGCCGACGACCGTAATCAGAAGCCCGTTAACCGCGCCCAGGGCCCCGCCCAAGACGAGACCAAAAGCGCAGGCCAGATAGATGTTCAGACCCAGGCCGAGCAGCCCCGCGATGGCCAGACCGATCAACGACAGCATCGAACCGACCGACAGATCGATGCCTGGGCCACCGGCCAGCATGACGACCGTCTGGGCCATGCCGAGCAGTCCCAGGATCGGCACGTACTGCAGCAGGTAGGGCACGGTGGCCGGCTGCAGGAAGTGCGGCGACAACAGGCTGCTGACCAGCATCGCGAGAAGCCAGAGGCCAACCAGGAACACCAGCCGCTTGCGGATCGGGTCGCGGAACGCGCGCCGGATCATGTTGGCAGCCCTTTGCGCCGGCTTTCGACAGCGTCGAGAGTGAGCACCACGATCAGCAGGCCGCCGATCACCACGGTCTCCCACAGCGACGACACACCGATCAGCACCAGCCCGTTCTGCACCAGCTTGATGAAGAACACTCCCAGCAGGGCGCCCGCCAGGCTGCCCACACCGCCGCGGATATTGGCGCCGCCCAGGATGGTGGCAGCGATCGCTTCGAGCGCGATGTTGGTGCCGATATTGACCTCAACGTTGCGCAGTCGGGCGACATAGAGAATGGCGGCGAAGCCGGCCAAGGCACCGAGCAGCGTGTAGGCCTGGATCTTGATGCGATCCACATTGATGCCGACCAGACGCGCCGCCCGTTCGTCGCAGCCGACGGCCACCAGATGGCGGCCCCAGACCTGGCGGCGCAGCAGCAGCCAGCACAGACCGTAGACGGACGCGATGATGATCACACCCGCCGGCACGCCAAACAGGTCGCCGCGGATCAGAAAGGACAGGCTGTTGGGCAGGCCGCTGATCCAGGTACCGCCGATGACCAGGAACAAAACGGCGATGAAGATATACATGGTACCCAGAGTGGCGATGATCGGCGGCACTCGGGCCTTGGCGCAGATCACGCCGTTGACGCCGCCGAAGAAGGCCCCGACGGCGATGCCGATGGGGACCACCAGCACGTCGGGCAAGTCGGCCTGATAGGATCGGCCGATAAAGATCGCCGCGACCGCGAGAATACCGCCAACGCTGACATCGATGCCACCCATGATGATGACCAGGGTCATGCCGGCGCAGATGACCGCCAGATCGACGGAGTTGCGCAGCACGGTGACCAGGTTGCGTTCCGTCAGGAAGAACTCGGACTGCGCCGCGAACAGCGCGCCGATGGCCAGAATGGCCACGACCAGCAGCAGCTCGCGCTGAAAACGCTGCGCCTGACCGGCGATGCGCGAGGAACGGTCCGCGGCGATCGAAATCATGAGGAAAGTCTGTTCCGCCGGCGATTAGGGGCAAGAAGGAGGACGCGCCGCCACCATCGATGGGGCGAACGGCGCGTCCGTGACAGGCATTGCATCCGGTCTAAAAGTCGAATTCATCCACATTGTCGGCCGTGAATACCGTCGGCGGGCCGAGCAGGATGATGCCGTCCTCCGCGATGTATGTCACCGGCGCAGACAGGCCAGGGACATCCATGGTCTCGGTGATCTCACCGCCATCGAGCAGATGCTTCCCGACCCAGACGGTCAGATAGCCGAGATCCGCGGGATTCCATAGTACCGAATAGGGCATGGCGCCGCTCTTGATGTAGTCGCGGGCGGTGTTGGGCGAACAATAGCCCGCACTGAGGACCGAGCCGATGGCGTCGGCCGCCTCCACGGCCTGGGCGATGCCCGGACAGGTGGTGGAGGCCATTCCCAGGATCGCCTTCAGATCGGGATTGCGGGTCATCGCGTCGGTGGCGAACTGATAGGCGCGGGCGGCGGTACCGTCGGTATGATCCACCGACACGATCTCAAGGCCCGGATAGGCCGTTTCCGCCCGCTCCTGGATGGCCGCGATCCAGTTCTGCATGCTTTGGATGGTCGGCGCGTCGGAAACGATGGCGATCTTGCCTTCGTCCCCGACCCGCGCCACCGCCTCGTCGAGCAAGGTGTATCCAAGGTCGCGGTCCAGCGCCTGTGCGACGAAATACTGGCGGTCGCTGTTGGGTGCATCGGCGTCCGATGTCAAAACGACGATCCCGGCCTCAATCGCTCGCGTAATTGCCGGTTTCAGGCTCTCCTCGTCGAGCGGCGAGATGGCGATCACGTCGAAATCCTGGTTGACGAAGCTCTCGAAGATGCGGAGCTGGTCGGCCGCATTGGTGCTGGTCGGTCCTTCCTGGACGTACGTCACCCCCAGTTCGGCGGCGGCCCGGTTGGCCCCTTCCTCCATCGCGACATAGTAGGGGATGCCCGCGATCTGAGGGATAAACGCGATCTTGGCTTCGTCCTGGGCCAGGGCTGCGCCGCTCCAGCCCGCCAATGCCACCGCCGTGGCACCGAGCACTGCATTGAACCGTTTCATTTTTAAAGCCTCCTTCTGCTCTGGTTATACATTACCGCGGTTGCCGACGTTCAGGCTGCGCCGCGGCCTTCGGTGGACGTTCCTTGCCGTTCCCTGCCGATCGCGGCCGCGCCGGTGATCAGGCCGATGATTTCCTCCGGCGTGGTCCGCTCCGTCTCGCGCACGCCGATACAACGTCCCTGCCGCAACACCGTGATCCGGTCCGAGACCTCGAACACGTCCTGGATGTTGTGCGAGATCAGGATCACGGATTTGCCCTGTTCGCGCAGGCGGCGGATGAACTGCAGAACCTTGCGTACTTCGGCCACCGCCAACGCCGCCGTCGGCTCATCCATCACGATCAGTTCGGCGTCGATGTTCAGGGCGCGGGCGATCGCTACCCCTTGGCGCTGACCGCCCGACAGGTACTCCACCCAGACGTCCAGGTCGGGCACATTGACGTCCAAATCCTCAAGCAGTTCGGCCGTGCGACGCCGCATGGCCCGGCGATCGAGAAACGGGATACCCAGCACCCGGCGCTGCAGTTCGCGGCCGAGAAAGATGTTGTCGGGAATCATCATCTTCCCGGCCAGCGCCAGTTCCTGATAAATTGTTGCAATGCCCCTGTTCCAGGCGTCCTGCGGGCTTTTAAAACTGACCTTCCGTTCGCCGAAGAAGGTTTCGCCGGCGTCCGGTTCGTAGGCGCCGGCCAGGATCTTGATCAGCGTCGATTTGCCCGCCCCATTATCCCCGACCAGCGCCATGACTTCTCCCGAGCCGACCTCGAAATCGATGCCATCCAGGGCCACCACGCCACCGAAGCGTTTGATGATCCCGGTCATGCGCAAGGTCGGCATCGCCCTCTCCTAGCCGGCCGCCTGCGCCGCAATCGCGTCGCCCGGCGACCGTTCCGTCGCGATGCCATAGGACGCCAGCATGTCCATGGTGATACGCGCGCCCTGCGCGCCCTCGACCGCTACCGCGAGGCTGCCCGCGGCCGTGGCCAAACGGCCGGCGGCGATCGGATCGTCGCCGTTCAGCCAGGCGGCCAGGAAGCAACCGACGAACGTGTCGCCCGCGCCCGTGGTATCCACCACCGTCACCGGGTTGGCCGGAATATGTTCAGCGGCACACGCCGACGGACAGATGAACGCGCCTTCCGCCCCCAGGGTGACGACCATCAGCCGTGCCCTCCGCAGCGGTGCCAACCGGCGGAATTCCCGCTCCATGCCGACCACCACCTCAGCCGAGCCAAGCCCGCCGCCCAGCATCGCCGCCGCGCTGTCCCGGTTCAGGAACACGACATCGAAATGATCAAGCAGCCTGCTTAGGCCATCCTGACTGTGCCATGCGGCCGGCAGGCCGGTGGCGTGAACGCTGGTCAGGATGCCGCGCGGATCCATGGCGCCCAACAAGCCGACGACCGCCGGCACCTGATACCCCTCGATATGGAGGCAATGCGCCTCGCCCGCCGAAAACCGGCCGACATACCGGGTCAAATCGTCCAGCGCCAGTTCGAACGGCTCGTTGATGATGGTCCTGGCGCCGGTCTCGTCGACCAGGACGATGCATCGGCTGAGCCGACCGGCGCGGTAGGGGTGGATAGTGACGGCACGCACGCCTCTCTCTGCCAACTCCGACAGCGCCCATTCGCTATCGGGATCGGGGCCCAGCGCGGTGATCAGCTCGCAATTCAGCGCGCAACGCCCGCCCAACCCGGCGGCCATCACCGCCACGTTGGCGGCCGGGCCGCCCAGCGATTTCTTGATGCCCTGGGACGTTATGCGGTCGCCATTGTCGGGAAACCGGTCAATGCGCGCGGTGTAGTCGACGCTGACATAGCCGATGGACGATAAGCGCGGCCGCCCGGGCACCGGTTTGACGGTGCCGGCACGGCCCCGGCGGGCGATCAGGGATCGGGCGATGGCGTCGGGCCGAAAGCCGAGTTGACGCATGGCAATCTCGACCTTTTCGCGGGTGGTATCGCGCACCGTGGCCGAATCGTTCAACACGTTCGAGACGGTTCCGACGGCCACACCGGCCAGCTTGGCCACTTCACGTATCGTCGGTTTGTCCATCGACGCGACTATCCCACCTGCGCTCAAATCCGCAGCCGATGGCGACTGCTTTTGAAACGTTTCATGCAACGCTATTAAAGATCCTGCCGCCATGCCGTGTCAAGGGGCGCGCACAACCTTGTCGGCGGCTTGTCATCCGTCCGGGCTTTGGCGATTGAGCGCCGCCGGCAACGCCATCCCTCTGGAGCGCGTATATCGCGGTTGATGGTATCGATACCTGAAGTTGCTGGTATGCAGGAGCTCGGTAGGGCCATCATTGCCCCCCAAAGAATGTACCGAACAGGGGAAGAATGTGCATGTCGGCCGATCCAGGGACGCCGCCGCCGTAGAGGCGGCACTATGGAAGTCGAGTGAACGCTGACCTCACCGGTGGTGCCGCCGTCCCGGCGGGTCGGCCGACCGCAGACCACCGCGTTGCCGCACGTCGTGGATGCGATCCATAGGCACAAGAGAACTGCAAGCAGCCGCCAAGAGAAATCCGTTGGCAGCAGCGATGAAAGAAACCAAAACTCATTTGGGCCTGGCGACTACGCCCCCTGCGAGACCAGCGACTCCACATCGATCCGCAGCACATGGTTGCGCATTCCTGCCTCGGCTGTTTCCGGGTCACCGGACCGGACTTCCTGCAGAAGCTCCGTGTGCTCGGCCGTCGTGTTCTGTACCGCCGTCGAGCTGACCTTCAGGGTCATCCGCAGATAGGGCTCGGTCGCGCGGCGGATGCGCTTGATCTCCGCCACAAGCCGCGGGCGCGGGCAATAGTCTAGCAGCACATCGTGGAACTGATCATGGGCGGTGATGAACCAATCCACGTTCTCCCGAGCGCGGTCGAGGCGTTGCAATGCAATCTCGGCCTCGTTGAGGCCCTGCTCGTCGATCCGCTGGGCCACAAGCCGCATGGCGAAGCCCTCCAGCACGGCGCGCATCTCATAGAGCTCACCGATCTCCTCGGCGCTCAGTTCGGTCACGACGGCGCCCCGGTTCGATCGGATCGTCATGAACCCTTCGCTGGAGAGCTGCTGGATTGCCTCGCGTACCGGCATCCGGCTGATCCCCAACGCCGTTGCGATCCGGTCGGCCACCACATGCGTGCCGCCCGGCAGACGGCCGGAGCGGATCTCCTGCAACAGATACGCATAAGCCTGCGCCTGCGCGCTCTGCCCCTGGTCGAATTTCAGCCGCTCGGGCGACAGATCCATATCCGGTCTCCATGGCGCCGGGCGCTGACCCATCCTTGGGCAAACAGCACCGGATTTCGCTGTGTCCTTGGGCAGCGCTGTGATCCCCCCGGCGCTCTGCCCGCGGCGCAATCTGGCAGCAAAAAACCCAATTGACAATTGGCTGCATGGCTACAAGGATAATTGTATCCGATTTCGAACTTGCGACAGCGTGGGGTGACTTTGTGTCGGTCGAAACTGCCGCATTGCTGCATTTTTCCGTCTGTGTGGACGATCTCGACCGATCCATAGCGTTCTACGCCGAGACCTTCGGGTTTCAGCCGTCGCTGCCGGCCACCGATTTGGGTGACGCGTTTTCGCGCATGATCGGGCGCCCCGGAGTCATGGCACGGCTTGTGCAACTGGCCCATGCCGAGCGTCCCGAGGTTATCGAGCTGATTGCGGTCGCTGGCCAACCCGGCGCGGCAGCGGGGCCGGTTCCGCTTGCCCATGTCGCATTCGCGGTGGCGGATCTGACGGCCGCCATCGCCGCGGCCGAGGCCGAAGGGGCCAAGCAGTTGGGCGAGGTCGCGACCTTTGCCGAAGGCCGCTCAGTTTATTGCCGGGAGCCCGGCGGCTCCGTCTTCGAGCTCGAGGAGTTGTTTTGATGATCGACAGCGCCGCCGCGCTTGCCCGGTTTCGCCGCATGGCCGCGATGCGCGCCTTTGATGAAGCTTGCCTTGATGCGCTCCGTCGCAAGGCCATCCACGGAGAGCTGCATGTTGGCATCGGACAGGAGGCGATCGGCGCCGGCATGGCCGAGGCGCTGCGGCCCGAGGACGCGGTCGTCTCGACCCATCGCAACCATTATCACGGCCTCGCCAAGGGCGTGGACGCCCGCGCCCTGCTGGCCGAGATCTGCGAACGCGCTGAGGGCCTTTGCCGGGGCCGGGGCGGGCATATGCACCCCTTCGATCCAAAGACGCACTTCTCCGCCACTGGAATCGTCGGCGCCTCGTTGCCCGTCGCACTCGGCTATGCCCATGCCTTCCGGATGAGAGGCCAGGATGCGGTGGCCGTCGGCGTCACCGGCGATGGCGGCTCGCACACCGGCGGTTTTCACGAAGCGATGGTGATGGCCGGGGCGCGCAGGCTGCCGATGGTGGTGCTGGTGGAAAACAACGCGCTCGCCATTTCCGTGCCGTTCGAAGAGGTCTCGCCCACCCCCACGGTCGCTGAGCGGGCGTCGGCCTACAACGCCCTGGGGCTGTATGTGGACGGCACGGACGTCGACGCCGTGGCGGCGAAATTCGCCGAGGCCATGGATCACGCGCGATCCGGCCACGGCCCCGCGATCATCGAGGCCACGTGCCATCGCTTCCGCGGTCATTTCGAGGGGGACCCCGAGGGGTACCGCAGCAAGGAAGAGCGGCGGCGCCTGCGCGAGCGGTTCGACCCGATCGCGCTCTACCGCGCGCGCCTTGAAACCGCTGGCATCGCGGCGGCCGACGCCCTTGACGCGATCCATGCCGAGGAGAAATCGGCCATGAAGACGTTGTTGCAGCAGGTGCTGGCGATGCCGCTCCCCGACCCGTCGGGCGCGCTCGACCACCGTTTCGTTGAGGATGCCCAGGCATGAGCGACGTCCTGGATCGCATGAACGACCGGCTGGCGATGCCCCTGCCCGCCACCATTGCCGAGGCCATCGCGTTGGAGATGGAGCGCGACCCGACGATCCTTTGCATCGGCGAGGATATCGGCCGCGCGGGTGGCGTGTTTGGCGCGACCCGGGGGCTGCAGGAGCGTTTCGGGGCGGACCGGGTGATGGACGCGCCGATCGCCGAGATGGGATTCACGGGGATGGGCGTTGGGTTGGCCCAGGCGGGGATGCGGCCGCTGATCGAGATCATGTTCGTCGATTTCGTCGGTGTCTGCCTGGAACAGATGTACAACGCCGCCGCAAAGATCCCCTATATGTCGGGCGGACGGCAGAAGATGCCGATCGTTTTCAAGACGGCGGGCGGCTGCATCGGGTCGGCCGCGCAGCATTCGCAATGCCTGTGGGGACTGTTTGCGCATTTGCCGGGTTTCAAGGTCTTGGCGCCCTGCAACCCGCACGACCACAAGGGGCTGATGGCTGCCGCGCTGCGCAGTGACGATCCGGTCGTCTTTATCGAGCACAAGGCGCTGCTTCTGCGGAAGGGCCGCGATTTCCGCCATCACCCGGACGTGCCCGACGGCGCCTACACCCTGCCCATCGGCAAGGCCGCCGTGGTGCGCGAGGGCACGGACGTGACGCTGGCAACGCTTTCGGCCATGGTCGAGCACGCCCTTGTCGCGGCCGAGACCCTGGCGACGGAAGGCATCTCGGTCGAGGTGATCGACCTGCGCAGCGTGGTGCCGCTGGATAGCGCCACGGTTGCCGAAAGCGCCAGCCGCACCGGGCGCCTTCTGGTGCTGGACGAGGACTATCTGAGCTTCGGCCTTTCCGCGGAGCTTTCGATGCGGGTGTTGGAGAAGCTCGGGTTTTCCGCACTGAGACAGGTCGAACGCCTCGCCGTCCCGGATGTGCCGATCCCCGCCGCGCTGAGCCTCGAAAAGGCGGTTGTTCCCGGCCCCGAGATGATCGCCGAGAGGCTCCGCGCAATGGCGAAGGGAGCGTGATGGGCGCGCGGCGGGCAGCGGTAATCGGCGCGGGCGGCGGCATCGGCGCGGCCTGCATGCTCGCCTTCGCGGAGGCGGGGTGGGAGGCGATCGGCGCCGATCTGGCCACCGCCGACGGCCTGCACCTTCTCGACGTGACCGACCCAGCCGCCGTCGCCGGTTTCGCCCAGGATATCGGGCCAGTCGATGCCATGGTCTATGCGGCGGGCGGGGTTGCCACGATGCCGATCGCCAAAACCGATTTCGCCGTCTGGCGTCGGATCATGGCCGTGAATCTTGACGGCGCGGCCCATGCGGCCGCCGCCTTCGCGCGCAGCATGAGCGACCGCGGGGGCGCGATGGTGTTCCTCTCCTCCGCCGCGGGCATCCGGGGCGAGGCCAATGCCTCGGCCTATTGCGCCTCGAAGGCAGGGCTCATCGGCATGGTCGAGAGCATCGCCGCCGAACTCGTGCCCCTCAATATACGCGTCAACGCCGTCGCACCGGGGAACGTCGACACGCCCATGCTCCGCGACGTCGCGCGCGAGATCGCCAAGGCCCAGGGCCGGGACGAAACCGATGTCTGGGAAGGCTTCGCCCATGTCGGCGCCGCAAACCGCGTCCTCGTGCCCGAGGAGGTCGCGCGGGTCTGCGTCGCGCTCTCCGGCGAAGGGTTCTCGGGCGTGACCGGGGCCACCGTCCCCGTCGATGCCGGATACCTCTTGTCATGACGGAGGCGGCCCGACGGATGAACCACGAAACCCCGATCCGTCCCGGCAAGGACCAGACCGGCGGGATGCGCAACGCGGGCTCACCCACTCCTGCGCTCTTCCCGCCGCCCGAGTCGATGCGCCCGACCATCGTGGGGCGCGACTTCGTGGTCTCGGCGGGCCATCCCATCGTGGCGCAGGTCATGACCGAAATCATGGCCCGAGGGGGCACGGCGGTCGATGCGGGCGTCGCCGGGGGCCTGCTGTCGAATGTCGTGCAGGTCGACATGTGCAATCTTGGCGGTGTGGCGCCGACGTTGATCCGCATGGCCGGCAGCCCCGAGATCCACGTGATCGACGGTGTCGGCCCGTGGGGCCGCGCGGTCACGCTCGACGCCTTTCTCGCGCGGCATGACGGGAAGATGCCGCTGGGCTCGCCCGTCGGCGTCGCGCCCGCCGCCTTCGATGCCTGGTGCACGGCGCTGTCGCGCTTTGGCACCTGGCGGCTGGCCGACATCATGGCGCCGGCCATCGACTACGCCAAGCGCGGCTTCCCGCTCGATCAACGCTCGGCCAAGGCGTTCGAGCTCCTTGGCAGCGGGTTTGCGGGTTACGAGACTTCGCGCGCGATCTACTGGCCCAAGGGCCGCCCGCCGCGGACCGGCGAATGGCTGGTGCAGTCTGACCTCGCGCGCACGCTGTCGCGGCTTGCGGCCTGTGACACAGGCCCGCGCGAGGCCGGCATCGCCGCGGCACGCGGCCTGTTCTATGAAGGCGAGATCGCGCGCGAGCTGATCGACTATCATCGCGCCACGGGCGGCTGGCTGACGCTGGACGATCTCGCAGCCCATGAAAGCCCCGTGTACAGCGCGCCCCACGCCACCTTCCGCGGTTGGCGTGTCGCCACGCCGGGTATCGTCGGACAGGGACCGGTGATGTTGCAGGCGCTGGCGATCCTCGAAGGGCTGCCGCTGGAGGACCACGCCCAAGGCTCGGCGGGGCACCTGCACCTGGTCGCCGAGGCCCTGAAACAGGGCTTTGCGGAACGTGAACGGCACTACGCCGACCCGTTCTTTGCCAGAACGTCGATTGTCGAGCTCCTATCCGACTCCCATATCGCCGCGCTTCGCTTGGAAATCGAACCCGATGCCGCTCTTCCCGGCGCGGCGGCCGAGGCCATGGACGGCACGGGACGCTTCGACACGACCTATGTGGCCGCGGCCGATGCGGCGGGAAACGTGTTTTCGTCGATGCCGAGCGACACGATCGACGGGGCGCCCATCGCCGCCGGTCTCGGCTTCTTCGTCTCGCCCCGCGGTGTGCAGAGCCGGTTGGAGCCTGAGCACCCCGCTGCGATCGCGCCCGGAAAGCGGCCAAGACTAACGCCTGCCCCGGCCATCGCGGTCAACGACAGCACCGGCGAAGCCATGGCCATCGGCTGCCCCGGCGGCGACATGATCGTGCAGGCCATGACCCAGAGCCTCATCCAGATGATTGTTTACGGCATGACCCCGCAACAGGCGGTGGAAAGCCCCCGCGTCGCGACGTTCTCGCATCCCGGATCCTTCTATCCCCATCCGGCCTTCCCCAAGCGCCTTGCGGTCGAGGGCCGTATAGCACCCGACATCCGCAAGGCGTTGACCGACAAAGGCCATGCGATCCACGACTGGCCCGATTTCGAGTTCGATGCGGGCGGGGTGTCCATCGCCGGCAGCCGGGTACCGGAGGCGGGGCAGCCTCCCGTTCTTGTCGCCGCCGCCGATCCGCGGCGCATCACCTATGCGGCGGGACGTTAGGCGCATGGGAACGTTCCTGCCTCCCGCCCACGGCTTCGACGCCACCGCCTATGCCAAGGAGGCGGCGCGCGCCATCGGGCTGCCCCTGCCCGAGGAAGACCTGGCGGAGGTGGCCCTCAACCTTGAACGCACGGCGGGTTTCGCACGGCTTTTGGCCGAGATCGAGGGGCTGGACGAGCTTGAGCCGGCCCCGGTTTTCCGCCCCGGGGAGCCCGAGCGATGAGCGTCGCCCACATCGCGTCGAACGTGCGCACAGGACGCCTGAGCGCGGCGACAAGCGTTGCCCGGGCCTTCGACGCCATCGACGCCGCCCGGGATCTCAACGCGGTGACGCATCTCTATGCCGAGCGCGCAAGAGCTCGCGCCGCCGAAGTCGATCGGATGATTGCGGCGGGTACGGATCCCGGTCCGCTCGCCGGCGTACCGTTCGCGGTGAAAAATCTCTTCGACGTCGCCGGGCATGTCACGCGCGCAGGCTCACGCGCCACCGAGGCGAAAGACCCGGCCGCCCGAGATGCTTTCGCGATCCGCGCACTGGAGGCGGCGGGGGCGATCCTTGTCGCCGGCACCAACATGGATGAACTGGCCTACGGCTTTTCGGGCGAGAACGCGCATGACGGCGATACGCGCAATCCTCACGATCCGAGGCGAAGTGCGGGAGGGTCATCCTCGGGCTCGGCGGCCCTCGTCGCGGCAGGCGCGGTGCCGCTGGCGCTTGGAACCGACACCAACGGATCGATCCGGGTGCCTGCGGCGCTTTCGGGTGTCGCGAGCCTGAAGCCGACCTATGGCCGCCTGTCGCGGGCGGGTGTCGCGCCTTTCGTCCGCAGCCTCGACCATGTCGGGATTTTTGCCCGATGCATCAGCGATCTGGCACCTGCTTTTGACGCCCTGCAGGGTCCCGATCCAGACGATTTGGCGCAAGCTACCCGCGCGCCCAACGTCACGACCCCCGCCCTGGACGATCCCGTACCGATCCGCGCCGCGCGCCTCGGCGGCTATTTCGACGCGCCGTTGCATCCCGATGCGCGCGCGGCCGTCCTTGACGCGGCGGACGCCCTCGATAGCCAAGGCACGCTGACGCTCGATCTGGCCAAAGCCGCGCGCGCGGCGAGCTTCATCCTGACCACTGCCGAGGGCGGGCAGCAGCATCTGCCGGGCCTGATCGCCCATCCCGACCGCTTCGGCCCGCTCGTCCGCGACCGGCTGCGCGCCGGCGCACTGGTGCCGGCCGCTTGGACGGCGCGGGCGCAGAAGCTGCGCCGCCGGGTCACCGACGATCTTGCCGGGCTCATGGCCGAGCATGACGTTCTGCTTGCCCCTGCCACCCCCTGTCCGGCCTTCCCGCTCGGCACCGCGGATTGGGAGGTGGACGGGGTCACCCTGCCGATCCGCCTCGGCATCGGCATGTTCACCCAGGCGCTGACGCTTACCGGGGTGCCTATTGCGGTCGTGGCGCGCAGGGGCGGCGAAAGCGGCCTGCCCGTCGGCGTCCAGATCGTCGGCCGCCCATTTGAAGAGGCCACAGTCCTGCGCGCCGCCCTCCACCTCGAACGCGCGGGCTTTCGCGTGGCCTCCGAACCGGCGGAGGAGGCTCATGCGTGACGACCTGACTATCAACCTGCCCGAGGTCGTGGACGAGGTGCGTGCGGTCTTCGACCGCTATGAGGCGGCGCTTACCGCCAACGACGTGCGCGTGCTGGAAGAGCTTTTCTGGAACGCGCCCCAGACCACCCGCTACGGGGTTGGCGAGAACCTCTATGGCTGGGAGGAGATCTCGGCGTTCCGCCGCGCGCGCCGGACCGGCCCGTTCCGCCGGTCGCTGATGCGCACCACGATCACCACCTATGGCCGCAACTTCGCGACCGCCAACACCGAATACAGGCGCGAGGGCCATGACCGCCCGGGTCGCGAGACGAAGACGCTTCTGCGCACGGCGCACGGCTGGCGCATCGTCTCGGCCCATGTGAGCCTTCTGGGGGAAACCGTATGACCCCGCGCGGCCGTCACACCACACCGCCTCCGGCACGACGAAGAACGGCCCATGAAAGGGCCGGACCATCGGAAGCGACAACGCCACGTCTATGAACAGGGATGACTGACATGATCAAGATCACCGACTTCAATCCGCCTACCGCGATCAACCGTCGCCGCTTCGGTCAGCTTCTGGGGGTGAGCGGCGCCATGACGATGCTGCCCTGGCGACTAGAGGCGCAGGAGGGTGGCGACACGCTCGTCTTCGCGCTGCCGGGTCTGGTGGGTAATTTCGAACCGCATACCTGGGTCGGCTTTGGCGATACGGTCCATGTGATGGACACCGTGGCGCGGGGGCTCACGCATATGGATTTCTCCAACCCGCTGCCCCAACCCGCCATCGCGGAAGGCTGGACGGTATCCGAGGATGGAACGGTCTACGACTTCGCGATCCGCCCCGGCCTTACGTTCCACGACGGCACCCCCATCGACGCCGCCGCCGTCCTGCGCACCTTCCAGCGGATGATCGACGAGGACGACCCGACCCGGCCCGAACTTTCCTTCGCGCTCGACAACCTCGGCGGGCCTAATGTCAGGGGCTTCGAGGCGCCGGACGAGATGACCTTCCGCATCGCCCTGGAACGGCCCGACGCGGCCATTCTCGGCCGGCTCTCGCGGCCCGACATGGTCATCATCTCACCCACCGCCCTGGAGGAACACGGGCAGGAGATCGGGCTCAACTTTTCCTCCTGCGGCCCCTACCGGATCGCCTCGGTCACGCCGAACGAACGCGTGGTGCTGGAGGCGTTCGACAATTTCTACAAGGGAACGCCCTCCGTCCCCCGTATCGTGATGCAGGTCATCCCCGAAGCCGTCGCGCAAATGACGGCGCTTGCGGGCGGCGACCTCAACGTCACCAACCTGATCCCACACTCCAACGTCGACCGCCTGGAGGCGATGGAACAGATCCGCATTGAGCAGTCGGCGGCCTTCATTTCGGCCATGCTGGCGATGAATTGCGGGGTAGAGCCCCTGAACGATATCCGCGTGCGGCGGGCGATCAACCTCGGCATCGACCGCGAGGCCATCGTGCGCGAGGCATTTTTCGATAAAGCCGAGGTGCCTGGCTACATCACCCCCGCCGCCGAACAGGGTTATGCACCCGAGCATCAGCGGCACTCGGAGTATGACCCCGAGGCGGCCCGTGCGCTCCTTGAAGAGGCGGGCGCCGTCGGCGCCGAGCTCAGCCTCATCTCCGAGAACAGCGGCTTCTGGCCGCGCCTCGGTCAAGTCGTGGAGCGTAGTCTCAACGCGATCGGCCTGAACGTCACGACCGAGTATCTCGACAGCGGCACTTTCAACGGGCGTCTCTTCGACCCCGAGGCGCATGAGTTGGCCTTCCTCCAGCGCTCGGCCTTCTTCCCCGACCCCGACGGGCGCTTCTCGCCGCTTTTCATGACCGGCACGGCTGGCGCCGACAGCATCACGGCCCAAAGCGGCCTGCCCGAGCAGGCGCGCCTCGACGAACTGATCACCGCCGCCAACGCAGAAGGCGACCCAGAGGCGCGCACGCAGCTCTATGTCGAGATCAACAACTACATGGCCGACGAGATGATGCCGGTGGCGGCGGTGGTGAACACCTTCCTGCCCGTGGCGGTGACAACGAACCTTTCGGGCGTCAACGCCAATGCGCTCGGCACCTATCGAACCTTCCTCGAGGAATCGGAATTCACCGGCTAAAACCTGTCATGAGACCGGTCCGGGAGCCCGCGGGCTCCCGGACAACCAAGAGGATAGTGCCATCGCCAATCAGACCGGCACAGATCCGGACAGACGCATGGCGGCACGGGCGGGCATCGCCGACCTGGACCACGTCCTTGCGGCGGTGCCCTGGGCTGTAGCCGCACTCTTCGTCCTTGCGGCCTTTTTTGCCCCACTCCTCGCACCCTACGACCCGATCGGCAATGTCGGCGTGCCGATGCTGGCGCCCCTTTCCGACGGCCACCCCCTTGGCACCGACGGGTTCGGCCGGGATCAGCTTTCGCGGCTTCTCCATGGGTTGCGGCCCATGCTCTTCGTCTCGCTCGGCGCGGTGGCGCTGGCGATGGTGGTGGGCGGGGCATACGGGCTGGTGTCGGGCGTCGAGGGCGGGAGGACCGACTGGGCGATGATGCGCGCGGTGGACATTCTGATGTCCTTTCCACTGATCCTCGCCGCGATCCTCGTCCTCGCCGCGTTCGGCCCCTCGCTGGTCAACCTCCTGCTCGCCGTGGCGGTGTCGCAACTGCCGATCTTTGCTCGGCTCGCCCGGGCGCTTGCCAGCGGGGAGGCCGCGCGCGACTATGTGATGGCCGCCCGCGCCGCGGGCTTCACGCCGCTGCACATCATGCTGCGCGAGGTCGCGCCCAACATCCTCCGGCCGCTTCTGGTCCAGGCGACCTCGGTGGTGGCGCTCGCCGCGCTCACCGCCGCTGCGCTGTCCTATCTCGGCCTGGGCGTCCGCCCGCCCACACCGGACCTCGGCTACATGGTTCGCGAGGGGCAAGAACTCATCTTTATCGCGCCGGAACAGACGATCCTGCCCGGCCTGCTGATCGCTGTCTTCGCCCTTGCCGTCTCCTTCTGCGGCGACCAGCTGGCCGACCGCGACCGATCCGGGGAGCGCCCGTGACCGGTGAGATCCTCCGCCGCCTCGCTTTCCTTCCCGTGACGCTCTTCGCGGTGGCGACTCTTGTTTTCCTGGCCCTGCGCGCTCTTCCGGGCTCGACCGTCGACATGCTGGCCTCGCAATTCTCCACCGCCGGCCTGCGCGAGCAGCTCATCGCCCAACTCGGCCTCGATCGGTCTCTCTGGGATCAGTACGTGATCTACATGGGCGAGCTTTTGCGGCTCGATCTCGGCCGGTCCTTCATCACCGGCAAGGACGTCTCGATCATGATATGGGAGACGCTGCCCGTCACCATCGAGCTTGCCGTGGCGTCGCTGATCGTCATGCTCGTGACCGGGCTCGGCATGGCCCTTGCCTCCGCCGCGAGGCCCGGCTCGCTCCTCGACGGCGTATTGCGGTTTCTCGCGATGACCCTGTTCGCGCTTCCGTGGTTCTGGTTCGGCATCATTCTGATCCTCGTCTTCTCGCTCTGGCTAGGCTGGCTGCCCGCCTTCGGGCGGCTGCCCTCCTCGGCCACGTATGAGCCCACCACAAACTTTGTGCTGATCGACGCGATCCTTCAGGGCCGGCCCGACTTGATCGGGCCCTGGGTCACCCACCTGATCCTGCCATCACTGACCGTTGGCCTGACAACCGCGGGCGTTCTGATGCGGCTTGCCCGCAGCGGCATCATCGAAACCTCGAAGCTCGATTTCGTGCGCACCGCGCGGATGAAGGGCGTGCCGGCGAGGCGCATCTATCTGCGCCACATCCTGCGCAACGCCGCGCTTGGCATCCTGACCGTGATCGGCCTGCAATTCGGCGCGATGCTCGGCGGATCGGTCATCGCCGAGGTCGTGTTCGGCTATCCCGGTATCGGTCGGATGATGGTCGACGCGGTGCTGACCCGCGACTATGCCGTGGCACAGGGCGCCGCGCTTGTTCTCGCCGTGCTCTACGTCCTGGTGAACCTCGTGACCGATCTGACTTACCGATGGGCCGATCCGCGTCTCAGGCGGGAGCCCGGACGATGACCGCGCCTCTGCTGCAAGTCGCGGACCTCTCCGTCGCCTTCGGCCCCGAGGGCGCGA
This sequence comes from Inquilinaceae bacterium, assembly GCA_052168355.1. Lineage (GTDB taxonomy): Bacteria > Pseudomonadota > Alphaproteobacteria > DSM-16000 > Inquilinaceae > JBQLZQ01. The sequence continues at coordinate 21,325 of JBQLZQ010000049.1, read as the reverse complement.
GACTGGCGGCGGTCGAGGGCGTGTCCTTCTCCGTCGCGTCGGGCGAGGTGCTGGCCATCGTCGGTGAAAGCGGATCGGGAAAATCGGCCACCGCCATGGCACTCGCCCGGTTGAACGAAGGGCCTGGGGCCGCGCTCTCAGGACGGATCAGCCTTGGCGGCCACGACGTTCTCAGCCTCTCGCCTGATGCGCTGCAAGACCTGCGCGGCCGCGGCATTGCGATGATCTTCCAGGATGCGACGACAGCGCTCAACCCATGCGAGACCATCGGCGATCAGATCGCCGAGGCACTGATCGTCCACGGTCGGGCCACGCGGCGCGCGGCGCGGGAACGGGCCGTCGCGCTTCTGGCCGAGGTCGGACTGCCCGAGCCCGCCCGCCGCGCGCGGCTGTACCCGCACGAGCTTTCCGGCGGTCAGCGCCAGCGCGCCATGATCGCGGTGGCACTGGCCTGTGATCCGGATCTCCTGGTCGCGGACGAGCCGACAACAGCGCTTGACGTCACGATCCAGGCGCAGATCCTTGCGCTTCTAGCCGGGCTCGTGGCCAAGCGTGGCATGGGGATGATCCTGATCACCCACGACCTCGGGGTGGTGGCGGGGGTCGCAGATCGCGTCGCCGTCATCTATGCCGGCCGGGTTGTCGAAGACGTGCCCGTCGAGGCGCTTTTCGCGGCCCCGCACCACCCCTATACGCGCGACCTGATCGCCGCCGCTTCCGTGGAGCCCGACGCCGAGGGGAGGCTCGCCGCCATCCCCGGCGCTCCGCCCCGCCTCGGCGCCCGCGGAGAGGGTTGCGCCTATGCACCCCGCTGCCGCAAGGCAAGCGCCAAATGCCACGGCGAACGGCCCGACCTCGTGCCCCTGGGCAAAGGTCGCGTGGCCTGCTGGCACCCGGACAACATGGCATGAGCGCCGACCCGATCCTTTCGCTTCGCGGCCTGACCGTGCGCTACCCCGTCCGCCAGGGCCTTGCCCGGCGCGAGATCACCGCGCTCCAACCAACCGACCTCGACATCCGGAGCGGCGAAACGCTCGCCATCGTCGGCGAAAGCGGCTCGGGCAAGACCACGCTCGGCCGCGCCATGCTGCGGCTGGTGGAGCCCTCGGGCGGGCAGATCCTCTACAAGCACACCGACCTCACCACACTTGGGTCCCGTGCGATGCGCGCGCTCCGACCCCGGTTCCAGATGGTCTTCCAGGACCCCTATTCCTCGCTCAACCCCAGCCACCGGATTGGCACCGTCCTGACCAATGTCCTCGCCCATGTCGGCCTGCCAAAGCACGACCGCCGTGCCCGCGCCGAGGCGCTCATGGGCGATGTGGGCCTCGACCCGGACGCGCTCACGCGTCTGCCGTCGGCCTTCTCGGGCGGCCAGCGGCAGCGCATCGCCATCGCCCGCTCGCTGGCCTCCGACCCCGACCTGATCGTGGCCGACGAGCCGATTTCTGCCCTCGACGTCTCGATCCAGGCGCAGGTGGTCAACCTGCTGACGGACCTCAAGCGCGCCCGTGGCATGACCCTGGTCTTTATCTCACACGACCTCGGCATGGTCAGCGCCATCGCCGACCGGGTCGCCGTGATGTATTTCGGCGAGATCGTGGAAATCGCCGACGCCGCCACTCTCGCCATCGCGCCAAGCCACCCCTACAGCGCCATGCTGCTTGCAAGCCGGCCAAAGCCGGACGTCGCCGCCGCCCGCGCCACAATCCGCGCCGCGGCCGAGATGCCCGCGGCCGACCTGCCCAGCCAACTCGCCCCGCCCCTCGGCTGCCCCTTCCGCAGCCGCTGCCCGCGGGCTTTCAAGCGCTGCGCGCTGGAAGCTCCGCGCCTGACGCCAACTCCGCGAGGAGGGTTGGCGTCCTGCCACAACCCATTGACTTAACACAACCTCCCAAAAGGAGCGCGCCGCGCATGATCATCGACGCCTACAACAACATCTGGGAAGCCGGCCAGAACTCGGACTACCTGACGGCCGAGACCTATTCCGTCGAGATGATGCTGCGCGACATGGATGCGGCGGGGGTGGACATGGCCGTGGGCTGCTCTCTCGGCCAGATGATCGACAACGACTATACGGCGAGCGTGGGCCGGAAGTACCCCGATCGGATCATCCCCTTCGGCCAGGTCAATGCGCGCGACGCCGATGCCGCCGACCAAATCCGCCGCGACCACGACAAGCACGGCTTCAAGGGCTTGAAGCTGCATCCGGTCCTGCACGGCTATCATATCGTCGATCACGGACTGTTGGACCCGATCTACGAGGCCTGTGCCGAACGGGCGATCATCGTGCTGTTCAACGCCCTGGACGACGCCTTCATCCACCCTTTGGGGATCGAGGAAATCGCCAAGCACCACCCGGCCGTGCCGACGCTGATCGCCCATATGGGCACCGTCTGGAACGTGGGCGAAGCGATCCTTGTGGCCAGTCGGACGCCCAACATCTACCTTGAAACTTCGTCGACGCAGCTGATCGAGGTACGTATGGCCTATCGCGATCTGGGCCCGGAGAAGATCATCATGGGTACCGACTGGCCCGGCAGCGACTTCGAGATGGAGCGGCTGAAGATCCGCAAATCGGTCGACGACCCGAAGCACCGTGCACTGATCGAGGGCGGCAATCTGGGACGGCTTCTCGGCCTATGACCACCCTCCGCGCCGCCGCTATCTGGGCCCGCCCGTGGGAGACCATGCCCGTCTGGGGCGGAATGCTGACCCATGAGGACGGCCGGATCACCGAGGTCGCGGCCTCGGATCGGTCCGGCGATGCGCTGCTGATCCCGGGGCTCATCAACGCCCACGACCATGGCCGCGGGCTGCGCCCGCTTGCCTTCGGCGCGCCGGACGGACCGCTCGAGGCGTGGCTCTGGGATCTCTGGCGCGCGCCGCCCACGGATCCCTACCTGACAGCGCTCGTCGCTTTCGGGCAGATGGCGCTCTCGGGCGTCACAACGGTCATCCACAATCACCTGCCGCAATCGGCCGATATCCTGTCCGAGGCCAAAGCCGTGGCGCGGGCCACACGGGACGTGGGACTCCGGCTCGCCTTCGTCGCTCCGATCCTAGACCGCAACCTTGCGGGCTATGACGATGGCGCTGCGGTAAGGGCGGCGCTTTCCGCGTCCGATTGGGCAACGATAAAGGCCGCACAGGCCCAGCCGCCCTTCGCCGAGCAGATCGCGCGCGTGCCGGAGATTGCGTCAACCATCGACGGTCCCGATATCGTCACGCAGTACGGGCCGCCGGGGCCGCAATGGCTCTCGCCCGAGGGACTCGCCGCTGTCGGGGAGGCGGCCGCGTCCGAGGGGCGGCGGGCCCATGTACACCTTCTGGAGACACGGCTCCAGCGCGACTGGATGGATGCGATCTGTCCGGAGGGCGCGCATGTCTTGTTCGACCGCGCGGGGCTTCTGAACGACCGGCTGACCGTCGCTCACGGCGTCTTCCTCCACGCGGAGGAAATCGCGGCCTTTCGCGACGCCGGAGTGACGCTGGTCCTCAATACGAGTTCCAATCTGCGTCTTGCCTCCGGCACAGCCAACGGCGCCGCACTGAAGGAAGGCCGCATGCGCCTCGGCATCGGGCTCGATGGCATGGCGCTTGACGACGACGCCGACATGCTGCGCGAGGTCCGGCTGACCGCGACGCTTCTCGGCCCCCGCGGGTTCCATGCGGCCGGTCTGTCCCGATCCGACGTGCTGCGCGCCGCGTTTTCCACCGGCCGCGTTGCCTTCGACGGAACCGCCGCGGCGGGCCTTCGAGCCGGAGCCGAGGCCGACTATGTGGCCATCTCCCTGGACGGGATCGCAGGCGACCGCATCGACGACGCGCCCGAGACGCTGGCCCACCTGATCCTTGGCCGCGCCACCCGCGCCGCGGTGCGAGACGTGGTCGTCGCGGGTCGCACGATCGTCGAGGATGGAAAGCTGACGGGCATCGACCTCGCCGCCGCCAAACGAGAATTGGCAAGAGAGGCCCGCACCGCTCCCGCCGCTGCCGGCTGGATCGACAAGGCCCGCGCCGCCCGCGTCACGGCCTCCGGCGCGAAAGGATCGACATGACCGGCATCGCCCCGATCCTTGACGGGTATTTCGGGTTCGATCCGCTGCTCTTCCCCGATGTGCGGCGGGTCCCCGCGCAAGCCGCGACACTTCTTGGCCTCGACAGCCTGCCCGAGCGGATCGATATCCCGGTCTGGTGCTACCTGATCGAAACGCCCGAAGGCCCCGGCCTCGTCGACGCCGGCAGCGGCGGACTTTTCGGTGGCACCCATGGGACGCTGCGCAGGACACTTGCCGAACAAGGCGTCGCCCCCGAGGATGTTTGCAGGATCTGGCTGACGCATCTCCACGGGGACCATTGCGGTGGCCTCGCCACGCCCGGCGGTGCGGCCGAGTTTCCCAACGCACGCATCGCAGTGCCCGACGGCGAAGCGGCCTATTGGCTCGACGGCGCCCTTTCCGGCATGCCAGCCGTCATCGCCGAAGACGCGAAAAGGGCGTTGGCCCCCTACGCCGGCTGCATCGACCGCGCTGCGCCCGGCGCCGAGGTGGACGGCGCCCTTGCCTTGCCTGCCTTCGGCCATACGCCCGGCCACACGGCCTGGCTTTTCGAAGACCACGCCGCGCTGGCCGCAGGGGACATTTTTCACGTACCGGCCTTTCAGCTGAACCATCCCGAATGGTCCACCGATTGGGATGCCGATCCAGACGCGGCCGCCGAGACCCGCTCATCGCTTATCGCCCTTGCCAAGTCCGACCGGCTGACGCTTCTGACCGGACATGGCGGCATGCGGGAACCAAGACCCTCATAGTACGCTGAACGCGCCAGACGGAGCCCCCATGATCCCAGCCCTTTTCACCGCCCAGGACACGCGCCTGATCTGCCGCATCGGGCGCGAGACGCTGTCGATCGAGGCGGTGGGGCCCTCGGCCATCCGCCTGCGGGCCACGAAGAACGCGCAGTTTGACGAGACATTGCCGAGCGGCCTGCTCGACCCTGCCCCGGGGCCGGCACGCGCGGAGATCAAGATCGACGGCGCGGTGGCAACACTCACCCATGGCCGCCTGCGTGCCGTTGTCCGAAAAATGCCCCGAGGGCTGGAACCCACGCTGGAACTCTCCTTTCAGGACACCGAGACGGGCGAGGTGCTTTTGGAAGAAGAGATGCCTCATATCCTCTACCCCAACACGCGCAACTACGACGCCGAGGAGGGCGCGCTCTGGCGGATCGAGACGCAGTTCAAGGCCCATGACGACGAACGCTTCTACGGTCTGGGGCAGCATCAGCATGGGCGGCTCGATCAGAAGGGCTGCGTGATCGATCTGTTGCAGATGAACACCGAAGTGGTGATCCCCTTCCTCGTCTCCTCCCGCGGCTACGGCTTCATCTGGAACAACCCCGGCACGGGGCGGGTGGAACTGGCCCAGAACCGCACTCGCTGGACGCTCACCGCCTCGCCGCAGATCGACTACGTCGTGATGGCCGGCCCCGGCCCCGCCGCCATCCTGCAAACCTATGCCGCGCTCACCGGCCGTCCACCGATGCTGCCCGAATGGGCCATGGGCTTCTGGCAGTGCAAGCTGCGATATTCGACCCAGGACGAAGTGCTGGAGATCGCCCGGGAATACCACCGCCGCGGCCTTCCCGTGGGATGCTTCGTGATCGACTTCTTCAACTGGACCCGCGGCGGCGAGGGGCGGATCAATTCCGCCGACTTCCCCGACCCGGCGGCGATGGTCGCCGAGTTGGAGGCGATGGGAATGCGCCCGATGATCTCGATCTGGCCCGCGGTCAACGCCAATGCCGAAAATTTCACCGAGATGCGGGATGCAGGCTATCTCATCGAGCATCGGCGCGGCGTGCAGAGCTCCTCGGTCTTTCTCGACGCCAATTCCGAGGGGCGCGTGCCCCTGTCCTTCTACGACGCGACAAACCCCGAGGCGCGCGCCTATCACTGGGCGCGCATTCGCGAGGGCTATGTCAAGCACGGCTTTGGCGCCTTCTGGCTCGACGCCAACGAACCCGAGGTCTACCCGGCCCATCCCGACAACCTGCGCTATCACCTGGGTGATGGACGCGCCGTAACGAATGCTTATCCTGTGCTCCATCAAAAAGGCTACGCCGAGCATATGAAGGCCGACGGCATCGAGGATGGTGTGCTTCTGTCACGCTCCGCCTGGCTTGGAACCCAACGCTATCCGGTGGTGGTCTGGTCGGGCGACGTCCATTCCACGTTCGCCGATCTGGCGCGTCAGGTCCGCGCCGGTCTCAACATGGCGATGAGCGGGATCCCGTGGTGGACAACCGACATCGGCGGCTTCAAGGGCGGCGATATACGCGATCCGGGCTTTCATGAGCTTTTGATCCGGTGGTTCCAGTACGGCGTGTTCTGCCCGATCTTCCGCCTCCACGGCTTCCGGCAGGATTCGCTCGGCGACCCGGCGCTCGGGCGCGACTTCCTCGCCGGTGGGGCGGACAACGAAATCTGGAGCTTCGGACCGAAGGTCGAGGCACATCTGACCGCCTGCCTCCATCTGCGCGAACGACTCCGCCCCTATCTTAGGGCGCAGATGGCGACCGCCCGCGATACCGGCTTGCCACCGATGCGGCCTTTGTTTGTGGACTTCTCCGAAGACCCGCTGGCGCATCGGATAAGCGATCAGTTCATGCTTGGTCCCGACCTTTTGATTGCCCCAGTCCTGGAGCCGGGCGCGCAAGAGCGCCGGGTCTATCTGCCCGCGGGCGAAACCTGGCGCGACGGATGGACGGGGGAGCAGCATCAGGGCGGCATCTGGATCGTGGCGGACGCGCCGATCGATCGAATTCCCGTATTCCTGAGGGGCGACGCCTCAATCCCGATCGCGGCATGACATGGCGACAGTCTAAACATGCAAGGCTCTGTATCGATTGTCCGTATCCGTCATCGGATGAGTCCGTTCCAAGGCAGAGGACAATTCAGGGGATCAGGTCACAAGCGTGATGCGAGCCGTCACTCGGTCCAAAAAGCAAAGCGCCGCTAACTCAGTGAGTTGACGGCTTTTATGGTTGCGGGTGCCCGCAACCACCGAAACCAACATTCGCTCACAGTGCCGGTTTGACTGCGGGATTTGGGCTGAAAAGAGCCTCCACCTGAGAGCCAAGCGGGAGGCTAAGGACGGACCAACCCGGCGGGTAGAGCAGACGTTCACGGTTTGCACATCTAGCATGATTGACGACCGCGGCTCTGCGGCAACCCTCCCGTACCCCATCCGGGGTATGCCCGTCTCCTTCATACGCCTTAGAGTATCAAAATAGTGGGGTGCGTAGGTCGCCTTGCGCTAGATGTAGATGAGGGAGATTCGGACGATGAGAAACCTTTTGGTTGCAGTGGGAATTTCTGCCTTCTCGCTGTCGGCCTGTCAGACGACGGGCACTGGCGGAGGCGCTGGCGGGGCGCAGGAGATCACTTTCCAGACCTACACGCCGGACGGTTACGTTCAAATCCTGGACGGCAGCTACACGTCCGACAGCGACGAGATTGACGGCGTGCTGCGCCTGCCGGAGGGCGCGGCGGGGCCGGTTCCCGCGGTTATCCTGATGCACGGCAGCGGCGGAATCCGCTCGCAGACCGAAGGCTCGGTGAGCGACGCGCTGCTGGCGGCAGGCTTCGCGACCTTCACGGTCGACAGCTTCTCTGGCCGCGGCCTGTCAAGCACCGCGGGCGATCAGGGCAGGCTGCCGATACCCGCCAATGTGGTGGACGGGCTGCAGGCATTGAAGGCGCTGCGCCAGCGCCCGGAAATCGATCCCGAACGGATCGGGATTACCGGGTTCTCTCGCGGCGGCATCGCCGCGATGTACGGCGCGCTGGCGCCGATCAAGCAGGCGGTCCTCGGCGACGCACCGCCGTTCGCGGCCTACGCCCCGGTCTATCCCGGCTGCGGGATGCAGTGGGACAGCGTGGAGACAGTTGGCGGCCCGATCCATTTCTTCCTGGGCGCCAACGACGATTTGACCCCGCCGGCGAACTGCCAGCGCACGGCCGAGCGTATGCGCGCCCAAGGCACGGAGGATCTGCAGGTGACGGTCTATCCGGGCGCCGGCCATCAGTTCCTGTTTTCGCAGAAGAGTGCGGTGCGCCGCGCGGCCAACTTCGCGGACTGCCAGTTCGAGGTGCGGGATTCGGGCCTAATCGTTTACGAGCCGCTCGACATCACCTCGGAGATGGGCTGGAGCCCCTTCTTGCGCGAGGTCTACCGGGATTGCGGCAAGCAGGGTTTCACCCGCGGCAGCTCGCCGGAGGTGCGCGAGCGTGCGCTGGCTGACCTGACCGCCTTCTTCACCCGCGCGCTCAAGGTGCCGGATGCCTGACGCGGCCCGGCTTATCTGCGATGTATGAAAGAACGGATCACGAAAAGCAGTTTCGTCGTCGCTGTCTCCCTCTTCCTGCTGGCGGCCTGTCAGACCAGTGGGAGACAGCAGACCGCCGACGCGTCTGAGATGATGGGCCAGCCGGGCACGGCGGAGCAGCTCGCCGCCTTTTTATACGGCAAGCCGATTCAGGACGTGGACTGCGCCGACCATTGGGTGGAGTTCTCCGCCGACGGCACCGCGGTCGGCGCCTTGCGCGGTAAGACCTTCGACATGGCCTGCACATTGGAGGGTGCGGCTGGTGCCACGTCATCCGGCCGGCGGGCGCCGATCCCGATAGCTTAGACCGCTACACCAAGTGCCTAGAGCATCCGCCATAACAGCGAGCAGTCTTATTTCAACGAAAAAGACGGTTCCCTCAACGGCCGATACCCGATCAATCGCCAATCCACCTGGAACGCCACGCCCGTCATCATTGGGTCAGAGGATACGCTCTGCCGCGCGTCGGTTTGTGAGAAACGGGCGGCGGAAGCGCGACGTTTGCGCAAGAACTTCACGATGTGGCTGATCGGCGCGGCCGACAGATCTTCGAGGTCACGGAACGACAGCGTGCAATGGGCACATAGGCACGCGGCGTGTTTGATGAATTCGGGCGGGAAGCGATGTCGTTTGAACGAAACGGGTATCACTCACCCAAGGGTACGCTTGCGTCTCCTCCGAGACGATCGAATTGCCGAGGCGACCGAGTTAGTGTGTCAATGAACCTTGTGGCCGCTTCGACCCTTCACGAGACGGCGTTTATCCCTATGATCTCCCTTTTCAGGAAGCGGAAATCCGCCGAATGCGCAAAGACTGCAATGCAACGCTAGCCAGTGGAAAGCATTCCTTGCAGTTGCATCGGGGCAGATCGGTGACTCACAATCATCGCGCACATGTGCCCGAGATCGAACCACTGAAACGGGAATCGTCGCTCTCTTCTCACCGCGTCTGTCGTGAGGGCGGGCGATGAGCTTCGATATGCAGTTGGCCGCCGATCTATTCGACGCAGCGATTGATGATTCCCGCTGGAGCTCGTTGTTGGAGCGTCTCAATCTTCAGATCGGCTCGCTGAGCGGCGCGATTGTATCGGTGAACATGGCCGAGCAGACTGATTTTCAGTTGCTTTGGGGCTCGCCCGCCTTAACACCAGAGATTCATCGCACCTATAACGAGAAATTCTCGCATTTCGAAGCAGACGGAATCCCGGTGATCAAAAACAGTCCGCGGTTCCAAGTCTTGACCGAGTACGATCTCTGGCCGAACGAGCCAAATCTCCGGGACCGGACCGATTTCGTTGGATTGCGGGAGATGCTGGGGATCGATCATCGGATTGTCGCGCGGCTCAACGAGGATCGCAGTTGGTTCACCACTCACGCGGTTCAATTCGCGCTCGACAACGGACCGGTGCGCCAGGCTCAACGGGCGACCTTCGCGGCCTATTTGCCTTTCGTCGCGCAAACCGTGAAGCTGGCGCAGGTGTTTATGCGCCTCAAGGCTCGGTTTCAGGCAGTGTTGACAGCGCTCGACCGCTACGCGGTTCCCGTCGTGATCGTTGACTCGGAGCGCAAGGTGATCATCCAGAACCACTCGGCCGACTCGATCATGGCCTTGAAGAGCGGCCTCTATCTGGACTCTTGGGGACACCTGCGCCTGTACGATGCGGAGGCCGACGGCCGACTTGCGCTGGCCGCACGCGCGGCCAGCGCCACGGCGGCGGGCGAGAACAATACCCCAGAGTCGGTCTTCACCGCGGCGCGCCGAGAAGGCGGCGATCCGCTGTGCCTCGAAGTGTCTCCGCTGCGCGACTCCGACCGTGAATTGGAGCCCGGGTTCAAAGGTGCCTTGGTGAAGATATACGATCCCATGCACCATCCCGCCCTATGCATCGACGCCTTCGCGACCGTCTACGGTCTGACCGATGCGGAGATGAGCGTTGCACGCCTGTTGGTGAACGGCGCGTCGACGGACGAGATCGCCGACACACGCTCCTGCAGCCCGGCGACCGTCCGCACCCAGATCAAGACGATCCTGCACAAGACCGACAGCCGGACGCGAACCGATCTTATTCGCCGCGCGCTCTCCGCCCACATGCCAATCCTCGATCATGACCCGGAGTGACCGGACGGCGTGGGCAAAGTGTGCGGCATTCCCTGGTGGACGACCGATATCGGCGGCTTCAAGGGCGGCGATATACGCGATCCGGGCTTTCATGAGCTGTTGATCCGGTGGTTCCAGTACGGCGTGTTCTGCCCGATCTTCCGCCTCCACGGCTTCCGGCAGGATTCGCTCGGCGACCCGGCGCTCGGGCGCGATTTTCTTTTTGGCGGGGCGGACAACGAGATCTGGAGCTTCGGACCGGAGGTCGAGGCCCTCCTGGCCGCCTGCCTCCATCTGCGCGAGAGACTGCGGCCCTATGTCCGTGACCAGATGCGCGCAGCGCACGAGACCGGCGTGCCGCCCATGCGCCCGCTGCTGCTGGAGTTCCCGGACGATCTCGAGGCTTTTCGGGTGGAGGATCAGTTTCTCCTCGGGCCCGATCTTCTCGTCGCGCCGGTGCTCGAGGCTGGGGCGCGGATGCGGCGCGTCTATCTGCCGGCGGGCGAGACCTGGAGGGACGCGTGGACGGATCAGGTCCACGACGGCGGCATCTGGACCGACGTCGAGGCCCCGATCGACCGGATCCCGGTGTTCACGCGCGGGACCGCGGCGGTGCCGATCGCCCGATAGCCCCGCATGCGGCCGCGCTGGTCATCGGCCCCGATCGCGATCATGACCCAGGCCCCCAGTGCGCCAGCGCGAGGTCGGCGCCGATGAACCCCACGGTCATGGCCACGACCAGCAGCGCGCCGACGATCCTCGGCGGAGCGGGAAGCGGCAGGTCGAACCAGCGGCATCCGACGCCGATCAGGAAACCGAGGAGGATGCCGACGAGAGCGCCGATCATGAGGCGTGCTTCTTCGTCGTGCCCGACGGGCCGCCGCAAAGCGGCTTCGACGTGGCCTTCCGGTGCGCAGCCAGGCGATCGGTGACGACATAGCCCAGCGTCATCGCCAGCACGAGCAGGGCGCCGATCAGCACCGGCGGCGCCGGAAGCGGGATGGCGGCCAGACGGCAGGCGACGCCGATCGCGAGCGCGAGCAGGAGACCGAGCGCGACCTTCATGACGCGCCTCCTTCGTGCTCCGGGCTCCCATTGCCACGCCGGTCCGGCGCCAGGTAATGGCGGACCTCGGGCGGCTCCGATCCGCTGTGGAAGGCGCGCGCCCGCCCATGGATGTCCTGGTCGTGCCTGGTCGCCCGTTCGTGTTGCCGGAGATGCTCGGCCCAACTGGGCAGGAAGAACCATTCGATCCAGGCTCGAGGGTCGGCGGCGTCCTGGTAGACGCCCCAGTCATGGGCGCCGTCGCGGTAGCGCTCGCCGGAAAGGTCGCGCATGGCGGCCAGGAAGGCCCCGGTCTCCGCTTCCGCGATGCGGTAGCGGATGGTCACCATGACCGGTCCCCGGTCCGGACTCGCGTTTGTGTCGGCCGCAACAAGCGGCTCGGGCCAGCTCATGGCCGGCGTGAGATCGAGGTTCTCGCCTTGGCCGAGCTTGGCGGCCCATGTGAGCGGTATGGCAACGACGGCCCCGGCCGCGGCGACGAGGAGTGTCACGGGAACCGAGGTCGCCGCCGCGATTTGGCCCCAGACGGCGGAACCGGCCGCCATGCAGCCGAAGAACACCATCAGGGCGATGGCGAGGCCGCGGGCGCGGACCCAGTTGGGAAGCGCCGTCTGCGCGGAAACGTTGAGGCTGGTGAGCACCGCTATCCAGCCGAACCCACCCAGCACCGCCGCCGGCAGCGCCAGTGTCGCGTCCTGGGCAAGGCCGAGCAGCGCCATGGCGGCGGCGGTGGTCAGCGTCCCTGCCGCCACCAGCCTGTTTGAATCGACCCTCTTGCGCAGCGTAGGCAAGACCAGCGCGCCCGCCACCGCGCCCGCGCCGATGGCGGCCAGCAGAATGCCGTAGAGTTCCGCCCCGCCGCCCTCGATGCCGCGCGCGACGAGCGGCAGCAGCGCCCAATACGCGCTGGCGAAGGTGAAAAAGCCGAAGGACCGCAGCAATGTCGCCTTGAGCGCGCCGTTGCGGCTGGCGTGGCGCAGCCCCGTGGCCATGGCGCCGACGAGCGGCTCGGGCGGCAGCGTGCGCGCGGGTGCCGGTGCCGGTTTCCAGAGAAGAAGCGCCGCGACGATGACGAGGTGGCTCGCGGCATTGACCGCGAACGGCGCGGACAGCGCCACGACGGAAATGAGCACGCCGGCCAGCGCCGGGCCGATCGCCCGGGCGATGTTGATGCCCATGGAATTGAGCGCGATGGCCGGCTGCAGGCTGTCGCGCGGCACCAGGCTCGGCACCACCGCCTGCCAGGCCGGCGCCATCAGGGCCGCGCCCGTGCCGATCGCAAATGTAAAGGCGAGAAGCAGCGCCGGCGTCATGGCGCCAACGGCGGTCAGCGCGGCCATCGCCGTCACGATGGCTGTCAGCACGAGGTTTACGGTGACGAGGAAGCGACGCCGGTCGACCCTGTCGGCGAGCGCGCCGGCGAAGAGCGCGAACAGGAAAATCGGCGCCGTCGTCGCGGCCTGCACCAGCGCGACGATCGCCGGCGACGGGCTCAGCGTCGTCATCAGCCAGCCGGCGCCGACATCGTGCATCCAGGTGCCGATGTTGGAGATCAGCGTCGCGGTCCAGAGCAGCACGAAGGCGCGATGGCCGAAAGGCGACCAGGCGGACGCCGAGACGGGCTTGGTGGCGGGCCTGTCGATTTGCCTCGCAGTCTTTGCCTCCATCGCCCGCCCCTCACACCGCAAAGCAGGCGCAGCCGAGCGCACCCCAGAAGGACTTGAGGTCGCGGACCGGGATGGGACTGGTCCAGGCGATGCCGTGGTTGTGGCCGTGGAGACTGCAGGCGCTGGCGCAGCCGTCATGGCAGCTCCGGGCGTGACGTACCGGAGCGTCCGCCGCAGCGGTACGCATGCCCGGGCTCGCGAAGGCGCCGACCGGCGTCCAGGTGGGACTTGCGGGCGGCAGCGGCGGGGCGAGACCGGCGAAGTCTCCCTCGCCGTATACAACCCTGCCGCCGACCATGGTCAGGACGGCGTTGAGGTGCCGGATTTCCTCCGGCGGCACCGCCATATAGTCGGCGGAGAGCACGGCGAGGTCGGCGTACCGGCCGGGGGCGAGCGTGCCCTTCACGTCCTGCTCGCCCGAGAACCAGGCCGAGCCTTGTGTCCATATGCGCAGCGCGTCCTCGCGCGAGAGCACATTGTCGTTGCCGTAGAGGGGCAGGCCGCCGAGGGTCTTGCCGGTGGTGAGCCAATAGAGCGCGACCCACGGGTCGTAGGACGCGACCCGCGTGGCGTCCGTGCCGCCGCCGACCGGGACGTCCATGGCCAGCATCCTGGCGATCGGCGGCGTCGCGCGTGCCGCCTCCGCGCCGTAGCGGTCGACGAAGTACTCGCCCTGGAACGCCATGCGGTGCTGCGTGGCGATACCGCCGCCGAGCGCCTTCACCCGCTCGATGTTCCGCTCGCTGATGGTTTCGGCATGGTCGATGATGAACCGGGTCCTGAAGGGCTGCCTGCCGTTCACCCGCTCGAAAACGGTCAGGAACCTGTCGATCGTCTCGTCATAGGTCGCATGAATGCGGAACGGCCATTCCCGTGTGGCGAGCAACTCGACGATCGGCTCCAGCTCGCTTTCCATCGTCGGCGCCAGCTCGGGGCGCGGCTCCAGGAAGTTCTCGAAGTCGGCCGCCGACCAGGTGAGGTTCTCGCCGGCCCCGTTCATGCGCAGCATGTCTGAGCCGGCGCCGGGCTCGGTCATGGCGATCCAGCGCTCGTAGTCGGAGAGCTCGCTGCCCGGCCTCTGGGCGAAGAGATTGTAGGCAATGCGGACGGTGAGCTCACCCGCGTCGTGCAGGCGCTGGATGACCTGATAGTCCTCGGGAAAGTTCTGCCCGCCGCCGCCCGCATCGATGACGCTGGTGATGCCGAGCCGGTTCATCTCGCGCATATAGTGGCGGGTCGAGTTGATTTGATCTTCCAGCGGCAGCATCGGCCCCTGGGCCAGGGTCGAATAAAGGATGAAGGCCGACGGCGTGGCGATAAGCAAGCCGGTCGGGTTCCCCCGCGCGTCGCGCTCGATCGTGCCCCCGGGCGGGTTCGGCGTATCCCGGCCGATGCCAAGCGCATCGAGCGCCGCGCGGTTCAGGAGCGCCCGGCCATAGAGGTGCAGGATGAACACGGGCGTCTCGGGCGCGGCTTCGTTGATCTCGTCCAGCGTCGGCATGCGCCGTTCGGCGAACTGGAACTCCGACCAGCCGCCGACCACGCGCACCCATTGCGGCGCAGGCGTGCGCGCCGCCTGCTCCTTCAGCATGCGCAGCGCGTCGGCCAGCGACGGCACGCCCTCCCAGCGCAACTCCATGTTGTAGTTGAGCCCGCCGCGGATCAGGTGCGTGTGGCTGTCGTTGAGACCGGGGATGACGCGCCGGCCGCCGAGGTCGATGACCTCCGTCTCCCCTCCGCCAAGGCGCATGACGTCTTCATCGCCGCCTGCAGCGAGGATGCGCCCCCCGGCAATCGCGACGGCTTCCGCCTCGGGGTTGGCGCGGTCGAGTGTCGTAATGCGGCCGTTGCGAAGAATGATCTGGGGCGTATCGGACAATGTCTCTCTCCCTTGCTGACTCTGGGCAAGACGGGGCGCGATAACAGCGGCGACGGAGGTGGCTGCGAGGCCTCCAAGTACGGTGCGGCGGCGGAAGGGCATGGCCGTTCTCCTCATTGGTGGCGCGTGGCCTCGTGGAGCGCGGGGAGGACCGCGCCCCGCGAGGCACCATTGGGGGTTATTGCGCGGCTTTTGTGCTTGCCTTGGCGGTCGACGGGTCGATCCGTAGGCCGTGGCTTACGCGCTCGGCGCCCTTGTGAACCATTGTCCACGCGTAGTCCGTGCCCATGCCGTAAGCCCCGGAGTGTTCCCGCACGATCTCGATGACGGCGTCGTAAGTTTCCTTGTGTGCCCAATCGCGTTGCCACTCAAGCAGGACCTGCTGCCACGTCACCGGCGCCACCCCGGCCTGCACCATCCGCATCATGGCGTAGTCGTGCGCCTCCTTCGTCGTGCCGCCCGAGGCGTCCGCCACCATGAAGATTTCGTAGCCGCCTTCGCTCATCGCCGAGAAGGCGAAGGAGTTGTTGCAGACCTCGGTCCAGAGGCCCGAGACGATGACTTTCTTCTGACCGTTCTTCGCCAGCGCGTCGCGCACATGCTGCTCGTCCCAGGAGTTCATCGACGTTCGCTCAAGGATCGGATGATCCGGGTAGACAGCCAGGAGTTCAGGATAGGTGTGTCCGGAAAAACTCTCGGTCTCCACCGTCGTGATGGTGACCGGAATGTCGAACACCTTGGCGGCCTTGGCGAGCGCGACCGTGTTGTTCTTCAAGGTTTGGCGATCGATCGACTGGACGCCGAACGCCATCTGCGGCTGATGGTCGATAAAGATGAGCTGGCAGTTCCGGGGGGTCAGGAGATCGGGCTTCGCGGTCATCGGTGTGGCTCCTGCGGTGAAAGCGATGAAGGGCGGCGTCTCGCGGCGGTACGACGGTGCGGCGTCCGCCGCGGAAATGGCCAACGCTAGAAGTTTGGTGTGTTAGTATCGGAAGTAAAGTAGGCACCGATCGGTAAGTGAGGCACTGACCGTGACCAAAGGCACTTCGGCCGACCCGGCGATCCCGCGCGGGTGCCCGCTCGACAAGGTCCTGCGGCTGCTTTCCGGCGAATGGACAACGCATATCCTCTGGGTCCTCAGCACCAACGGGCCGACCCGCCACGGCGATCTGCGCCGGCTGGTCGAGGGCATCTCGTCCAAGGTGCTGACCGACCGGCTGCGGGTACTGGAGGCGGAAGGCGTGGTCTTCCGCCACTACGAGCCGACCGTGCCGCCCAGGGTGACCTACGGGCTCACCGACACGGGGCGGCACCTCGACACGGCGCTGCGGGCAATTCAGGACGTCGCGCAGCATTGGGCGTGAGGGCGGCGCGCGGCGTGCGAACGGGGACGGCGCGGGCATGGCGGTGTGCCGCGCCGCCGGACGAAGACTCTGCGCCGGCTCGGCCGCCGGGGGCAATCGGGCTTGGCGAGCACCTGCGCCTCCACAAAACAGTCAGCGTACGGTCGCAAAGGACCATGCCGGCATCTCCGCGGCGTCCGCCGGCTTGCCGACTTGTGCGCAATCTTGCCGTATCCCGCTCCTCTGGAGGTGCGCCTCCGGTCTTGGGCGTCCGAAATGAGGATGCGGCACCGGCGCGCTGGGCCCGGCGCCGGGTTTCGGGCGGTCCCATGACCGTCGATCCGGTGACGTTGCCCGGGAGCATGCCGCCCTGGGCCACCCGATCGTGCAGAGCGAGGCATGGCCCGTGAACGCGCGACACCCGGACACGGTCCGCATCAATGTCGGTTTGCCGAGCCTCGACCGCTCCGGCGTTCGGCTCGGCAACCCGGATGTCTTGCCCTCGGTGGTCGGGCGGACGCTGGTGTCCGAAGGGTTCAAGGCCGCCGTCGTCGAAGAGCCGCCGCTGGACGTGGCGGCGTCTGCGATCGACGAGCACCTGGTCGTCGTCAGCCTGTCCCGGCGATGCGGATGCGAGGGCACCCTCGACGGGCTTCGTGCGCCTGCGAACTATCGGGCCGGCACGACCGCGATTATCCCTTCCGGCACGGCGAGCCGCTGGTCCCACAAGGGCGCCGGCAGGATGGTGCATCTCTTCCTGCAGGCCCGTTGGCTCGACGAGCTTGCGTCAGGCGCCGGCCTCCCGGGGGACAGGCTCGATCCGGAGATGCTGGCTCTCGATCCAGACTTCCGCGTCATTGCCGAAGCGGTGGCGGCCGAGGCCCAACGGCCCCGTGGCCAAGGGCGGCTTGTCGTCGAGTGGCTGGGGTTGTCGGTGGCTGTGCGACTGCTCACCGGCGGCGGGCATCGGGGGCGGCGGGCGCTCCTCGCCGCGCTCGGGCGAACCGGCCCCCATGCCGGGATCGACCGGTCGATCGACTTCATCGAATCCAACCTCGCGCAAGGGGTCAGCCTGGCGGAAATGGCGGCGCAGGCTGAGTTGAGCCCGTTCCACTTCGCGCGGGCGTTCAAGGCCAAGACCGGTCTCCCGCCACACCGCTACCTGATGCACCGGCGGGTCGAGCGCGCCAAAGAACTCCTTCGCCGAACCTCCGTGCCGGTGACCGAGATCGCGCTCGCCTGCGGCTTCGCCTCGTCGCAGCATTTCGCCACGATGTTCAAGCGCGCGGTCGGAGCGACGCCGACCGATTACCGGGGGCGGGCACGCCCGTAGCGCGAATGGAAACGGCGCGCACGGCGAAACGGCTACGTTCCACCCGACCGGCTTCGCTTGAGCTCCGCAAGGGCTCCGCTCAGCCGGTCTTGACCACAACACGACAAGCAGAAACAAGCAGGAACGGATTCTACACCTGAATGGCCCGGATCAGGGGGCAACGTCACGTCATCTACAAGGGCGTCGCAGACTGCCATCGACACCTGGTTCTTCGGACAGAACCCGTCAGCTCCGAGTCGGCTACCCGGCGCGGCCGCGGTTGTCGTACGGCGGAACGCGTTGACGGGCCAATTCTGCTATTGGTCGGCCAGCTACCGGGCCTTGCCGACCTTGCACACCGGAAGCTCCGCGGCGAAACCTGACTTGCCCGGTCCTGTCGCTCAACCCGTCAACGCGATGGTGCCACTATCCTGCGGACGGGTAGCTGATCGGCAGAGCACGGGTGCGCATGAAGTTGCCTTCCGTGAGTTCGGTCCATTCGCGGATCTGGGCGCGGGCGGTCGTGAAGCTGTCGAACACTTGCCGGTGCTCGGGTGCGGCCGCTTCCCGCGCATCCGAGAGAATACTGCCGACCACCTCGCCGATCCTCGTCAGAACATCGTCGGGAACCGTACCGACCGCGACACCGTGCTGTCGCCGAAGCGTTTGCAGCGCGGCGCTGTTGCTGGCGTGCACCTGCGTCAGATTTGCGATGTGCTCGGCCTGGGTAGCATTGGCGACGATGGCTTGCAGGTCTGCCGGAAGCCCTTCGTACATCTCTCGGTTCACGATCAGCTGGATCGATCCGGCCGTCTGATGGAACGACGGAAAAAGGTAGTGTGGGAGGAAGAGGTGGAGATTGTAAGCAAGGTCGACCGCCGGCCCGACGAGCTCGAATGCGTCGAGTTCGCCCGCCTCGAAACGCGGCCCGATTTCCTCGCGTGGCATGCTGACCGGGCTGGCGCCCAACTCGGTCATGATCTGCACGTTGATGCCCGTCGTCCGGAAGCGCAGTCCCTGAACGTCGGCGAGCGACCGGACCGGTTCAGCGAACCAGCCGAAGGATTGCGGCCCGAGCGATCCGGCAAGGAAAGGCTTCACGCCGAAGTCGCCGAAGAGATCGTCCCAGAGCGCCTGTCCGCCCAGATCCTGTATCCAGATCGCGCGCTCGGTTTCGGTCATACCGAACGGCACCATCGTAAAGACCTCGAACGCGAGGCCCCGATCGCGCCAGTCGTAGGACAGGCTCCGCGCCATGGCGATCTCGCCTGACGAAACCTTGTCGAACGTGTCGCTGTACTCGCCGAGGTCGCCGGGGCCCACAACCTCGATGGACAGACGGCCGCCGGACATTCCTGCGATGCGCTCGGCCAACCGCCGCCCCGAGGCCATCTGATCGGGGTATTCCTCCGGCCACCGCGAGACCATCTGCCAGCGCGTCGCACCCTGAGCGATCGCAGGCGTGCCCAGCGTGCCGAGCGATCCGGCTGCCGTCATCGCGCCGGCAGCGGAGAAGAACTGTCGTCTGTCCATTGAAACCTCTCGGGTTGTGAAGTGCGCAAGGCCGGCGGTCTGCCACCCTGGCGTGGAGATGGGGATCCATCTGCAAATGTCCGATCGAACCTTCTTCCCTAACCGATCATCAGGGCTTATCAATCGGCATGGACTCCAGGACTCTCCGATGCTTCGTCGAGGTTGTTCGCGCGGGTGGGGTTCGTGCCGCAGCCCGTATCCTGAATGTGACCCAGCCGGCCCTGACCGCGCGCCTGAAGCGTCTGGAAGACGAGGCGGGATTTCCGCTGTTCAGGCGTCAGGGGCGTGGCCTTGTCCTTACCGAACAGGGGCAATCGCTTTTTCCGCGAGCCGTCGCGGCAGTCGATGCGGCAGAGGAGGCCCGGCGCAGCGCCGACCGGATCAAGGAGGGTGACGAAGGCAATCTGCGCGTTGGCTACACTGCAATCACCGCGCTGACGGTCCTGCCGACCATTGTCCAAAGATTTCGACAAGACCATCCGCGTGTGAAGCTAAGACTGGTCCAACGCACGGCGCATTCCCTCGAAAGAGCTCTTGTCCAATCGGAGTTGGACGTTGCTCTTCTTCACCCACCCGTATTCGCCGATGGTCTCCAGTACCGGGTCTTTGCAACATACAGCTACGTATGCGCGATGTCTCATCTTCACCCGCTGGCGTCCGAGGAAGTCATCAGCCTTGCGTCGCTTGAGGACGATGAGATCATCATGGTTCGTCGTGATATCGGCCCGGTCATATACGGCAAGCTCCTCGAAAGCTTCCTTGCCGCAGGGTTCAGCCCGAACATCGCCTTTGAAACCGATAACTCGATCTCCCTGCTCAGCCTCGTGTCTGCTGGCCTGGGAGTGGGTTTCGTCGTGAAACCGCTGTCGCAATGGCCTGTCCCGAGCGTGCTTTACAAGCAAGTCTGCGAGGCTCTTCCAAGCCTGTCCTTTTGCGTCTGCACTCGGCTTCAGCAAGGCAGTCCTCTTGTCGAACGATTTCAAGCTTGCATTCCGGGCCCTGGCGGTGACGGCGAAGTCACCGCGAGATCCATGAGCACGTAGCAAGGCTCATCTGGCACATAGAGCCCGCTCCGGGGACACCGGATGCGCGACGACAATAGATCCCTGGCCCCGTCAGGGTTTCCGGCAGCGGCGTAGGCAACGGGGCTTGACGTGTTGCAGCCGCTCGCTTATCGCGGCGGACGACAAGCTGGAGCGCGGGGGACAGCTGATGCATATCGTCGTGACCGCGCAGGCCGCCAACCGGGCGAACCGCGTCACCGGTATCCCAGTTGGAGAAGGTTGCGTCGTTGATCCCGTGCTTGCGGCACAGATCCGGCGCGCTCATGCCCGCCCGGTGCTCCTTCAGGATCGCCATGATCTGCGCTTCGCTGAACCTACTGCGCTTCATTGTCCGTCTCCTCTGTCGACGAACAGACTCACCTCAGAGTTAGACGGTTTCAGGGGAACAGGTCATCATGATTGCGCCCTCGGACAGAAGAACCAACTCTTCGTCGGCTCGAAGGCAGGCGGCAAGACCACTGCCATCGCCTAGAGCGCGATCGTCATTGGTGGAAGCGGACCCGCTTCCACCAATGACGTGAATCGCTCTCTCACTCTATGAATAGAGTAGGATTCACGCCTTGGGTGGGATCGCCGAAGCGATTCCACCCAAGGCGATCCTGCTCTAAACTCTCATCGAAACAGCAAAGCAAAACGCCTTCGATCCCCACGCCTGGCTGCCCGACACCGTCGCTCGCATCCTGGACTGCAAGATCACCAAGTTCGATGGCCTGCTGCCGTGGCGCCGAAACTGGTAGTGGTCAGACCGGACGCTTACACACCGATGGCGGACACCTACGCGCCGGAGTAACCCAAAATCCTCCGCCACAGAACGCCATGATTTCCTCGTGAGAGATTCCGATATGATTCCGGAGTGAGTTTTACGTAAGCTCATCGAGGAACCAAAATGCCGCCAACCCATTGGATTGGCGGCTTTTTCTTGGTTGCGGGGGCAGGATTTGAACCTGCGACCTTCAGGTTATGAGCCTGACGAG
>JBQLZQ010000048.1:0-9195 GCA_052168355.1 Inquilinaceae bacterium | reverse complement strand
CTCGCACCACTCCATCCACGCCGCGTCTCGACGATTCTCGGACGGGCTCCTAGGTCGACGGCTTTGCCTCGGGTGTCCGGGCCGGCGCGGATACGTCTTCCTTCTTTTTCCCGTCCCTGGCCAAGGCACGGCAGACCACGTAGAATGCCGGCGTGAAGATGAGCCCGAAGGCGGTGACCCCCAGCATGCCGAAAAAGACGGCGGTGCCGAGGGACTGGCGCATCTCCGCGCCCGCTCCGCTGGCAATGACCAGGGGCACCACGCCCAGAATAAAGGCAAAGGACGTCATCAGAATCGGGCGCAGCCGGCGCTGCGCCGCGCCGATCGCCGCCTGAACCCGGTCGGCGCCTGCCTCCTCTCCCTGGCGGGCGAACTCGACGATCAGAATCGCGTTCTTGGCCGCCAGCGCGATCAGCACGACAAACCCGATCTGCCCCAGGATGTCGATGTTGAACCCGCGCAGCAGCAGCCCGGTGACGCCGGCAAGAAGACACATGGGCACGATGAGAATGACCGACAGGGGCAGCGTCCAGCTTTCGTACTGCGCCGCCAGCAGCAGAAACACGAACACCGCGGCGGCCACGAACACCAGCAGCCCGGTGTTGCCGGCCAGCTTTTCCTGCAGCGCCAGCTCGGTCCATTCGAAGCTGAACCCGTCGGGCAAGGCCACGGCCGCGGCCTGCTCCATCGCCTCGAGCGCTTCGCCGGTGGAGGTACCCGGCGCCGTCGAGCCCTGGATCTCGGCCGCCGGATAAAGATTGTAACGAACCACCCGGTAGGGCCCGGTGCGGTCCTCGAATTCGGTGACGGCCCCCAACGGAACCATACCGCCGCTGTTGCTGCGCGTCTCCAGGTTGGCGATGTCCCGCAAGTCCTGGCGGAAGGGCCCATCGGCCTGAGCGGTCACGCGAAAGGTCCGGCCCAGGAAATTGAAATCATTGACATAGGTCGAACCGACATAAACCTCCAGCGTCTCGAACACCCGCTCCGCCGGCACCCCCAGCATCTCCGCCTTGACCCGGTCGATGTCGGCGTAGATCTTTGGCGTCCTGGTGTTGAACAGGGAGAAGATCCCGGTCACGCCTTCGGTCTGGTAGGCCTGACCCACCGTGGCCTGGGTGGCTTCCTCGAGCGCCTCGAGACCCCGCCCCCTTCGATCCTGGACCATCATCTTGAAGCCGCCACCGGTGCCGATGCCGCGGACCGGCGGCGGTGTAATGGTGATGATGAACGCTTCCTGGATCGACGCCAGACGCGCATTGAGGTCGGCCTGGACACTGGTGGCGGTGTGTCCCTCGCCGATGCGCTCCTCGAACGGAGCGAGGACCGAGAAGATCGCCCCGGTGTTCGAGGCGTTGGTGAAGGTGGCGCCGTCGAACCCGGCGAACGGGACGGCATGAATGATGCCGGGCGTGTCGAGAATGATGTCCGTGGCACGGCGCACGGCGTCGTCGGTGCGGGTCAGCGACGCGCCGGGCGGCAGTTGGAGCACGGTTATGAGGTAGCCCTGATCCTGCTCGGGGATGAAGCCGGTGGGCGCGCGCTGAAACTGCCAGCCGGCCAGGGCGATCAGACCGACATAGGCGACAAGCACCAAAGCCGTCACCCGGATCAAGCGCCGGGTAAGACCGGCATACCCGGCCGACAGGGAGTCGAACCCGCGATTGAAGCCCCTGAAGAACGCCCGGATGGGCCGCAGCAGAACGGGACCGCGGCCCTTCTCCTCCTCCGATTTGTGGGGTGGCAGCAAAATGGCGCACAGGGCCGGGCTCAAGGTCAACGACACGAACACCGAGATGACCGTGGCGGTGGCGATGGTGACCGCGAACTGGCGGAAGAATTGCCCGGAAATGCCCGGGATAAAGGCGGCCGGGATGAACACCGCCACCAGAACGAGCCCCATGGCGACCAGCGCGCCCGATACTTCGTCGACGGTCTTGTGCGCCGCCTCCTTGGGGGTCAAACCCTGGCGCAGATTCCGCTCGGCGTTCTCCACCACCACGATGGCGTCGTCGACCACGATGCCGATGGCCAGAACCAATCCCAGAAGGGTGAGGTTGTTGATCGAGTATCCGAGCGCGGCCATGACCGCAAAGGTGCCGATGAGCGACACCGGGATGGAGACGATGGGGATGATCGCCGCCCGCCATGTCTGCAGGAACAACAGGATCACGATGACCACCAGGGCCACCGCCTCGAAGATCGTCTTCACCACCTCGCTGACCGATTCCGCGATGAATTCGGTGGGGTTGTAGACAACGTCGTAGCGGATGCCCTCCGGGAAGTCCGCCGACAGCGTCTCCATGGTGGCCAGCACCTGCTCCGCCGTCGCCAGGGCGTTGGACCCCGGTTGCTGAAAGATCAGCAACGGCACGGCCGGCCGTTCGTCCAGATAGCCGTTGGCGCTGTAGTCCTGGGCGCCCAATTCCACCCGCGCGATATCGCCGACCCGGGTGGTCCGGCCGTCGGCATCGGTCTTGACCACGATACGCTCGAAGTCGCGCTCGCTGACCAGCCGTCCCTGGGTTTCGACACTGAGCTGATAGGCGCCCTGAACCGGCACCGGCGGCTGATTGAGCACGCCGGAGGCAACCTGCACGTTCTGCTCGCGCAGCGCGGCCACCACCTCGCCCGCGGTCAGATCCCGCGCCGCCACCTTTTCCGGGTCCAGCCAGATGCGCATGGAATAGTCGCGCGCGCCGAACACCCGCACATCGCCCACGCCACCGATCCGCGCCAAGGCGTCGCGGACCTGCAGGGTGGCGTAGTTCGAGATATAAAGCTGATCGCGCGATCCGTCGCCGGAACTGAGATGGATGACCATCAGCATGTCCGGCGAATTCTTGCGGACCGTTACGCCCAGCCGGCGCACATCTTCGGGCAGCCTCGGTTCGGCCGCGGACACCCGGTTCTGGACCAGGACCTGGGACGTATCGAGATCGGTGCCGAGTGCGAACGCCACGGTGATCGAGAGCTGGCCGTCGCTGGTCGCCTGGGAGACCATGTACAGCATGTTATCGACGCCGTTGATCTCCTGCTCCAGGGGTGCGGCGACGGTGTCGCTCAACACCTCGGCCGAGGCGCCGGGGTAGCTGGCGCGGACTTCGACCGTGGGCGGCGCGATGTCCGGATACTGGGCGATGGGCAGACCGAGATACGCGGCGGCGCCGATCAGCACGATCAGGATCGACAGCACGGTCGCGAAGATCGGCCGGTCGACGAAAAAATGGGAAAAGCGCATCGGGCGCGAGACTCCGTTCAGCCCTGAGGCGCGTCGGGATCGGGTGCGATGGTTCCTTCCTGGGGATCGACGGTGGCGCCGGGCCGGGCCCGCATCAGTCCGTTGATCACGATGCGGTCATCGGGTTCCAGCCCCCGACGGACGATGCGCAGGCCGCCGGGCTGGCTTGGGCCCGGCCGGATCACGCGGGGTTCGACCAAGCCGTCGTCGTTGACCACCATCACGACCCGGCTGGCCTGGTCGTTGGTGATGGCGCTGTCGGGGATCAGAAGCGCCTCATAGGGCGGCGACCCGGGCAGGCGCAGCCGACCGAACTGGCCGGGCGTGATGAAATAATCCGAATTGGGCAGAATGGCGCGGGCGCGGATGGTGCCGGAGCTTTCATCGACCCGATTGTCGACGAAGTTCATGGTCCCCTGACGCGGCCATGTCTCGCCCTCCGGTTCGTCGGCCAGACGCGCCTGGATGACGGTGGTGTTGTCCCGGGTCGTGTTCAATTCGCCGGCCAGGGCCGCGCGCTGATAGTCGAGAAAATCCGATTCGCTCATGTCGAAGGACAGATAGATCGGATCGAGCGCCACCAGGGTGGTCAACAGGGTGGAGTTGGGATCGCCAGTGACCAGATTGCCGACATCGACGCGGCGGTTGGAGATACGGCCGGCGAAGGGCGCGCGCACCTCGGTAAACTCGAGGTTCAGTTCGGCCTGCCGCAGTTCGGCCTCCGCCCTCAGCACGGCCGCATCGGCCTCGCGCCTGACGTTCAATCGCTCGTCGTAGGTCGACTGGGAGATGTTGGCGCGACCCAGAAGCTGGCCCGCGCGCTCCAGTTCGGCGACCGCGTATTCGACTTCCGCCCGCGCGCTGGTCAACTGGGCCTCGGCCTCCTGCACCGCCGCCGCGTACGGTCTTGGGTCGATGACGAACAGGACTTGTCCCTGCTCGACGATTTCGCCGTCGGCGAAGTTGATGGACTGCAAATAGCCCGATACGCGCGGCCGGATCTCCACGAACCCGGTCGTTTCGAAACGGCCGGTGAATTCGTACCATTCGGTGACGGTTTTCACCAAGGGCGTGGCGACCGTCACCGGCGGTGGCGGTGGTGAACCGGTCTGGGCTTCGGCGTTCGTGCCGTCATCGCAACCGGACAGCAGCAACGCCATGGCCGCCGTCAACGCCGCCAACGGCTTCATTCGACCAGCCAAAGAAAGGCGGCCCCCCGTCGTCGTCGCCATACGCCCGTCTCCCCCGCACGTCGCCACAGCCGCTTTATATAGAACGAGGTGGGGTCGGCACAACCGCGCTGCGGTGCAATATGCCCTTGATCTGGCTCTCAGGTGCCGACTGGCGTAGGATCGGTCCACCCGCCCCGCCTTTCCCAACGGACAAAAGATCACGATCATGGCTGACGGCAACCGCTTTTCCGGAGTCCTCGTTCCGGCGCTTACCCCCTTCGATCAGGCGCTCAAACCCGATGCCGCGCGGCTGTTGGCCCATTGCCGCTGGCTGCTGGACCATGGCGCCGCTGGGCTTGCCGTCTTCGGAACCACCAGCGAGGCCAACTCGCTGTCGGTTCAGGAGCGCAAATCCCTGCTGGAGGCGCTGATCCGGGGCGGTGTCGATCCGGCCCTGCTGATGCCGGGCACCGGGTGCTGCGCCCTGAGCGATACGGTGGACCTGACCCGCCACGCGGTTGCGGCGGGGTGCGGCGGGGTGCTGATGCTGCCGCCCTTTTACTACAAGGGCGTTTCCGACGACGGGCTGTTCGCCGCCTATGCCGAAACCATCGAACGGGTCGGCGACAAGCGGCTCAGGATCTACCTCTACCACATCCCCCAGGTGTCCGGCGTGCCGCTCGGCCTCGATCTGGTCGAACGTCTGTTCAAGACCTATCCGGGCACCGTGGTCGGGCTCAAGGACAGTTCGGGCGACTGGGACAATACTCACGCGCTGCTCACCCGCCTCCCCGATCTGGCAACCTTCGCAGGCTCCGAAGCGTTCCTGCTGGCCACCCTCAAGGCCGGCGGTCCGGGCTGCATCAGCGCCATGGCCAACGTCCATCTGACGGCCATAAAGCAACTGTTCGACCGTTGGCAGGACGCCGATGCCGACGCGCTACAGGAATCGCTGAAACAGGCCCGCACGCAGTTCGCGGCCTTTCCGATGATCCCGGCCCTCAAGGCCGCGGTCGCCGGCTTCCGCGGCGATCCCGGCTGGCGCCAGTGCCGGCCGCCGCTGCGAGCGCTGGGCGAGGCCCAGGCGCGGACCCTGGCCGCGTCGCTGAACGCCGCCGGTCTGACCCTGGACGCGCCGCTGACGGTCGAAGCCGCCGAATAGGGGCCTCGATGCGTGTTTCCGGATGGAAACGCCCCACGGAAACAAGACCCGATCCCCGGCCTCCGAGCCGGGGTCATGGTCCAATGGCGCCGCTGCCGGTCTGGCGGTCGCACCGGCGTGCACGGGCCCCGGATCAAGTCCGGGGCTCGCGGTTTCTTTCTTCGAGCGTCTCGGCCTGGAACGCCGCCTGCCCCTCACCGCCCGCCGTGGGCCACGGTGACGGCCAGCGCCTCGTGGTCGGAAATCGCCTGTCCGGCGCCGTCGACGGCCGGCACGACCGCCGGGTCGAACGCCTCGAGACCTTGGCAGAAGACCCAGTCCAGCTTGGCGAAGGGCGGACGGGGGGCGCCGTCGGGCAGCGTGCGCTGGGTGGCGGCGCCGGCGACATTGGCCCGGTCCCAGCGGTAACCGCGCGCCTCCGCCACGCCAAACAGCGGTTCGTAGGGTACGGGATCGACAAAGCGGGTTGGGTCGATGCCGTGCAGCGCGTCGCGCCATCCCGGCCGGTCTGATTCCTCGCGCGCGGTCGTGCCGGTGTTGAAGTCGCCGCCCAGGACCACCGGCGCCGCCGGATCGTAGGCGTCGATGGCGTGCAGCAGGGTCGCCATCTGGTGGGCCCGGTCCGACGGATCGCTGTGGCTTTCCAGATGGGCGGTGACAAGGGTGACCGGCGTTCCACCCAAGACCACCTGCGCCGCCACCGCCATGCGGCCGCCGACCCGGCGCTGCGGATCGCCGCGCCCGAACCAGCGCCCGCCGGTTTCCAGCCTGATCAGGGCCGGGCGGTGCAAGGCGTGGCGCGACAGGATGCCGGCGCCGTGAAACCCGACCTCGTTGGTCTGTCCGGCGTGCCACTCCCGCTCGCGGGCGTCGCCCAGGCCCAGCTCCAGGAACTCCACGCCGTAGGCGTAGCCGGCCCCAAGCACGCCGGCCAGATCGGCCATGGCGTGGCGCTGGCCGGAGCGGGCCATGCCCACATCGACCTCGCACAGCAGAACGACATCGGCGCCAAGACCGCCCAGTAGCGCCGCCGATGCCTCCCCGTGCTTCAGCCGCTCGGCGTTCCAGAAGACGATCCGGGCGCGATGGGACAGGGGCGGCACGGCGCGCGGCGGCGGCACAACCTCCACCGCGTGCAGGGCTCGGCAGGCGGCGACCTGGCGCGCGTGTTCGGCGCCTCCGTCCGGCCCGGCGGCAATCGCCGCGCGGGCGGCGGCGTCGATCACCGGCAGCCGTGCGACCGTCGCGGTCACCAGCGGGACGGTGGGGGAAGTGGCGGGACTTCCGGTTTCGAGCACGCTATCCTCATTGTCGATGGAACCAAAACTGGATCGGCCTGCACCGTAACCCCCCGCCGCGTCAACCGTGTGACAATGGCCGGACCGCGGCATTTTGGCGATTCCACCGTCGTCAGGTTCGATGAGGGGAGCCCACCGATGAGCCACATCAACGATCGCGCCGGTCCGTTCCGCATCGGCCTCCTGTGCTTTCCCCGCATGACCCAGCTGGACCTGACCGGCCCGTTCGAGGTGTTCGCGCGCATGGCCGGGGCGGAGGTTCTGCTGTTGTGGAAGACGCTGGACCCCGTGGCCACCGACCGTGGCCTGTCCCTGCTGCCGACCGAGACGCTGGACGGATGCCCGCAGCTGGACCTGGTGTGCGTGCCCGGCGGGCCCGGCCAGATCGACCTGATGACCGACGAAACGGTACTGGCTTTTTTGCGGCGCCAGGCGCCGGGATGCCGCTATGTCACGTCGGTCTGCACCGGGTCCCTGGTGCTGGGCGCGGCCGGATTGCTGCGCGGCTACCGGGCAACTTCCCACTGGCTGTCGCTGGATCAGTTGGCCTTGCTGGGGGCCGACCCGGTGAGCGACCGGGTGGTCATCGACCGCAACCGGATCACCGGCGCCGGTGTCACCTCGGGCATCGACTTCGCCCTGACCGTGGTGGCGTCGATCCTGGGCGAGCAGGCGGCGCGGGACATCCAGCTGGCCATCGAATACGACCCGGCCCCGCCCTTTGCCGCCGGGTCCCCGAAAACCGCCCCGGCCGACGCCATGGCCCGCGCGCGCGACGGCGCCGCCGCCTTTCAGCAAAAGCGCCGCGCCGTGACCGAGACGGCCGCCCGCGCGTTATCTTTCTGACGCTTGGCGACTGCTCCTGGTCCATCATTGACCCTGATTCGGCGTCGTCAGCGCCGTTATCGGGGGAAGACCAATGATGTCGAGCCGAACGCGGGTGCCCGTTGTATGCGTTCTCACCGGCGATCCGCGCCTGCCCGACACCACCAAGCGCGGCGCCCGCTACAACGAGGAGGATTTGGAAACCAACCGGGCGATGCGGGCGGCATTCGATTCGGTGAAGGGGTTCCGATTCGAGTTTCTCGACGATCACGCGGCCCTGGTCGAGCGGTTCCGCACCGACCCGCCCGACCTGGTGGTCAATTTCTGCGACACCGGCTTCCGCAATGTCGCCACCCACGAACTGCATGTCCCGGCCCTGCTGGAACTGCTGGGCATCCCCTATTCGGGGGCGCCGCCGGCGGCCATGGCCATCTGCTACGACAAGGCGATCGTGCGGTTGGTCGCCCAGGCCCACGGCGTTCCCGTGCCGGGCGAGATCTTCGTGCCGGCGGAGGGCGCGGCCGACCTGCCGGCCGATATCCTTCCGGCGCTGATCAAGCCCAACCAGGCCGACGGCAGCGTCGGCATCACCAAGGACGCTGTGGTGCGCACCCGGGCCGAGGCGCGGGACTATATCGCCTGGCTGCGGCGGGAACTGCCGGGCCGCGACATGCTGATCCAGGAATATCTGCCCGGCCCCGAATACGGGGTGGGGCTCATCGGCAACCCGGAGACGGGCCTGACCGTCCTGCCGGCCCTGGAGGTCGATTTCAGCGGCCTCCCCCAGGGTCTCGCGCCGATCCTGTCCTATGAGTCCAAGGCCCTGCCCGAATCCCCCTACTGGACGGAAATCCGGTTCAGGCAGGCGACGGCCGCCCCCGCCGTGACGGAGGCGATGGCCGCCCACGCCAAGCTGCTGTTCGGCCGGCTGGGCCTGCGCGACTACGCAAGGTTCGACTTCCGGGCCGCCGCCGACGGCACCGCGCGACTGATGGAGGTCAATCCCAACCCGGCCTGGGCCAATGACGGCAAGCTGGCCTTCATGGCCGGGTTCGCCGGCATCGCCTACCCCGACATGCTGGGCCGGATCGTCGAGGCCGCGGCCGCGCGGGCCGGCCTGCGCTGAGACGCGGCGCGTCGAGAACGCGGTCTCGCGGCGGCACCGGCGCGCACAGGCCCCGCATCAAGTGCGGGGCTCGCGGAGAGGGCTTTCGGGCGGAGCCGCCCTTCGGAAAGAGGTATGATCCCCGGCCTGCGAGCCGGGGTCCTTGCGCCGCCTCTGGCTGCCTCGCGGCGGCACCGCCGCGCGCAGGCCCCGCATCAAGTGCGGGGCTCGCGGAGAGGGCTTTTGGGCGGAGCCGCCCTTCGGAAAGAGGTATGATCCCCGGCCTCCGAGCCGGGGTCCTTGCGCCGCCGCTGGCTGTCTCGCGGCGGCACCGGCGCGCACAGGCCCCGCATCAAGTGCGGGGCTCGCGGAGAAGGCTTTTGGGCGGAGCC
>JBQLZQ010000047.1:0-11184 GCA_052168355.1 Inquilinaceae bacterium | reverse complement strand
GCCTTGACGATGCTGACGGCATAGCCTCGGCGCCGGTCGCGGATGGAAAGGTAAGGGAAGAAAAAGTCGGTCAGCAGCCGGTCCAGGACGGCGCCGTCGTCGGCGACCAGCGCCTCGTAAAAGGCCATGGCCGTGCGCGGGATGAAATTGAACACGGCCGACGAATAGGTGGTGATCCCGGCCGCCTTGTAGGGAACGGCGAAAACCTCGGCCGTCGGCATGCCGCCGATATAGGTCAGGCGGTCACCCAGCATCCGGCAGATCTTGACGACCAGCTCGATATCGCCGTGACCGTCCTTGAACCCGATCAGGTTGGGACAGGCGTCGGCCAGCCGGGCCAACGTCTCGGGCTGCAGCACCGCGTTGTCGCGGTTGTAAACGATGATCCCGATCCCCACGGCGTCGCACACCGTCTTGACGTGGGCGTACAGCCCGTCCTGTTCGGCGGCCATCAGGTAAGGCGGCAGCAGCAGCAGACCGTCGGCCCCGGCCGCCTCGGCGGCGCGGGCCAGTTCCACCGCCGTCGCCGTGCCGTAGCCGCAGCCGGCGATCACCGGCACCCGCCCGCCGGAGGCGGCGACGGCGGCGCGGATCACCGGGTCGAACTCGCGCTGGGTGAGGGAGAAAAACTCGCCCGTTCCCCCGGCCGCGAACAGGGCGGCCGGGCTGAAGCCGATCAGCCAGTCGATATGGGCTTGGTAGGGAGCCTTGTCGAACGCGCCGTCCGGGGTGAAGTGGGTGACCGGGAAGGACAGCAGACCGCCTGCAAGCGACCGCTTCACCTCCTCCGGGGCTCGTGGGGTCGCCGTCATCGTGCGGATCCCTCAACGTCGCGACCGGCGCGCACCGCCTGCAGCATACCGGCGATGTACCCGTAGCAATAGGCAAAGGCGACCCCCTGGGGATCGGGGCCGGCGATGCCGGGCACGTGGTCGGGCATCAGCATGTAGCGGTAGCCGACCTCGTCATAGACCCGCATGGAGCGCCACATATCCATGTCGCCCTCGTCGGGGAACGTTTCCATGAAACTGAGGCGCCGGCCCCTGATGTTGCGGAAATGGATGTTGAACAGCTTGTCCCGCCGACCGAACCAGCGGATGACGTCGAAGATCTCTGTGGCCGGATCGTCCAGCATCTCGCCCACCGTCCCTTGGCAGAAGTTCAAGCCGTGATAAGGGCTTTCACGCATCTGGACGAATTTCTGCAGGCCCTGCACCGTGCCCAGGACCCGCGTCACCCCGCGATAGCCGGGCGGGGTGTAGGGATCATGCGGATGGCAGGCCAGGCGCACCCGTGCCGCCTCGGCCACCGGCACCACCCGTTCCAGAAAATAGTCGATGCGGGCCCAGTTCTCGTCCGCGTCCAAAACGCCCGCCGCGCCGGGCGGCGCGTTCTGATCCGCCTTGTCCCAGCGGAACGCGGCGTTGGACGAGCCGCCGCGACCGGGCTCGTTTGGCGTGCGCGGGATGCCGATGATGTTGAGGTTGTATTTGGCGGCGGGAATGCCGGCGGCGCCCAGCCGTTCGATCAGGGCGCAGATGCTGTCGATCTGTCGGTCGCGGTCGGGGCCGGCGGTCAGGATGTCGGGGCTCTGCGATTCCTCGATCGGCCGGGACCCCAGCGGAAGCTGCACCATGTCCAGCGTCAGGCCGAACGATTCGACCTTGTCGCGATGGGCTGTGAGCACATCGTCGGTCCAGTCGTGCGGGTTGCCCGGCGGGTCGGCGCAGATATGGCGGACGCCGAGCTGCGCCCAGACCTGATAATCCGTATCGTCGCGGGCCGCGACCTGGGTTCCGACATACATGCGCGTTGGGTCTCCGGTTATGGATTGGCGGGATCAGCCGGCCTCGCCGCGATAGCGCACCCGGCGGGCGATGCCCCGGTGTCTTGGATCGGGGCGCGGCACGGCGGACAGCAGGGCCTGGGTGTAGGCGTGGGTTGGAGAGTCGCAGACCTGGTCCGCGTCGCCGATCTCGACCAGCTTCCCCTGGTACATGACGCCCACACGGTCGCAGAAATAGCGGATCACGCCGATGTCGTGGGCGATGAACAGGAAGCTGAGATCAAGGGCGTTCTGAAGCTCCAGCAGCAGGTCCAGCACCTGGGCGCGGATCGACACGTCCAGGGCCGACGTCGCCTCGTCGGCGATGATGATGCGCGGTTCCAGCGCGATGGCGCGGGCGATGCTCACCCGCTGCCGCTGGCCGCCGGAAAATGCATGGGGATACCGCTCCATGAAGTCCGGCTGAAGACCGACCCGTTCCAGCAGATAGGCCACCCGGTCGCGGAGATCCGCGCCCTTGGCGACGCCGTTGACCAGCAGCGGCTCACCGACGATCTGGCCGATGGTCATGCGCGGGTTGAGGGAGGCGTAGGGGTCCTGGAACACCATGCGGATGTCGCGGTAGAACGGCCGCGCCGCCGCCCGGTTCAGACCCACCAGCTCCGCCGCCGTCCCGTGCCGGTCGACATATTCGATCGAGCCGCCGGTGGCGTGGTGAATGTTGGCGATGCACCGTCCCAGGGTCGTCTTGCCCGACCCGCTCTCCCCGACGATGCCCAGCGCCTCGCCCCGGCGCAGATCGAAGCTGACGCCGTCGACGGCGCGGTTGTGGTCCGCCACCCGCTGCAGGAACCCCTTCTTGACGGGGAAGTGCATTTCCAGATCGCGAAGCCGCAGGATCGGCGGGATCGCATTGGCCGCCGCAGCGGCGGTTTTCAGCGTGGACCGGGTTTCCAGCTTGGTCACCGATGCCAGCAGCATCCGGGTATAGGCATCTTCCGGCCGGTGGAAAATGCGATCGACGCTGCCGCTCTCCATCACCTTGCCGCGATGCATCACCACCACGTCCTCGGCGATCTCGGCCACCACCCCCATGTCGTGGGTGATGAACATGACCGCCATGCCGAACTCGGTCTGAAGCTGCTTGATCAGGTCCAGGATCTCGGCCTGGGTGGTGACGTCCAGCGCCGTGGTCGGCTCGTCGGCGATGAGGATGGACGGATTGCAGCTCAGCGCCATGGCGATCATCGCCCGCTGGCGCATGCCGCCGGAATATTCGAACGGGTACCGGTCGACGGCGGTCTCGGGTTTGGGGATCTCCACCCGGCGCAGCATCTCGATGGTCCGTTCGCGGGCCTTGTCCCTGGGCATCCGTTCGTGCAGCAGCACCGCTTCCATGATCTGGGCGCCGATGGTGTGCACCGGCGACAAGGAACTCATCGGTTCCTGGAAGATCATGGCGATGTCGCGCCCGCGGATGCCCCTGATCTCCTTGGACCGTGCGCCCAGCCCCGCGATGTCGATGATCTGGTCGTCCCGGTCGGCGCCCCGCGCCGTACGATGCCGGTGCAGCAGCATCTGGCCACCGACGATTTTCGACGGCGGGTCCAGGATCTGCAGGATCGACCGGGCGGTGACCGATTTGCCGCTGCCGCTTTCGCCGACGATGCAGGTGGTCAGGCCCCGGCGCAGGCTGAAGCTGACATCGTCGACGGCCTTGAGCATCCCGGTGCGCAGCGGGATGTAGGTCTTCAGGTTGCGCACCTCCAGCACCACGTCGGATGCCGGTTGGCCGATCGCGGCCGCCATGGGCGCGGAGGTCATCTCGAGCGTGGTCATTGGTTGTAGGGATCCGCGGCGTCGCGCAAACCGTCACCCAGGAAATTGAGCGCCAAAACGGCGAACACCACCGCGACACCCGGCGCGAACAGCCAAGGAGCCTGGGCGATGGAGCGTACGTTCTGCGCCTCCTTCAGCAGCACGCCCCAACTGATGGCCGGCGGCTGGAGCCCCAGGCCGAGAAAGCTGAGCGCGGTTTCGGCCAGGATCATCAACGGGATGGCCAGGGTGACCGAAGCGATGATGTGACTGGTCAGGGACGGCAGCATGTGGCGGAAGATGATCCGCGCCTCGCTGGATCCGTCCAACCGGGCGGCGATGACGAAATCGTCGTGCTTGAGGGCCAGGAACCGGCCACGCACCACGCGCGCCAGTTCGGTCCAGCCGACCAGCGAGACGATGACCGTGATAAAGAAATAGTTGAGCAGCATCGGCCAGTCGGCGGGCAGGGCGGCGGCCAGGGCCAGCCAGATCGGGATGGTCGGCAGCGACAGCACAAACTCCACCAGCCGCTGGATCAACACGTCGGTGCGGCCGCCGTAGTAGCCCGACAGGCCCCCCAGCAGCGTGCCGACGACCAGGCTGATGGTCACACCGACCAGACCGATCGACATGGATACCCGCGTGCCGTAGATGACCCGGCTCAACACGTCGCGACCCAGCCGGTCGGCGCCCAGCAGGAAGAACCGTTCGCGCGGGTCGACCGTTGTCAGCAGATGGATATCGCTTTCGAACAGGCGCCAAAGGCGATAGGGGTCGCCACGGCCGAAAAAGCGGAGATAGATCTTGTCCTCGGTCTGCTCGTAGCGCGTCGCCAGCGAAACCGGATCGCGGCTCATCTCGAAATCGTAGACATAGGGACGCAGGCGCCACCCGTCCTCGGTCCGGTCGATGAAATGGACGGCCTGGGGCGGATGAAAGACGGACCGCCGGTCCGCCTTGACCGGATCGAAGGGGGCCAGGAACTCCACGAACAGGGCGACAAAGTAAAGCAGCCCGACCACGGTCAACCCGATCATCGCCAGCTTGTGCCGGCGGAACGACCACCACATCAGCTGCCATTGGGAGGCGACATCCAGACGCGATGGCGCGGCCGCTGGGGCGGCGCCCGGCAGAACGGTATCGTCGGTGGCCTGGGTCATGGGTGCCGTCCCCTCAATCGTACCGCACGCGCGGATCGAGCCAGACCAGCAACAGGTCGGAGATCAGCATGCCGATGATGGTCAAGGAACACAGCAGCATCACGAAGGCGCCGGCCAGGAACATGTCCTGGGCCATCAGGGCCTGGAGCATCAGCGGGCCGGCCATCGGCAGGTTGAGCACGATGGCGGTGATCACCGCGCCGGAAACCAGGTTGGGCAGCACCCAGCCGATGGTGCTGATGAAGGGGTTGAGGGCGACGCGCACCGGGTATTTGAGCAGCAGCCGGAACTCCGACACGCCCTTGGCCCGGGCGGTCACGACATACGGCTTGTGCAGCTCGTCCAGAAGGTTGGCGCGCATGATGCGGATCAGGCTGGCCGTCGCCGACGTGCCCAGGATGATCATCGGCAGCCACAGATGCTTGGCCAGATCGATGACTTTGGCGACGCTCCAGGGCGCGTTGACGTACTCGTCGGAGAAAAGCCCCCCGACATCGGATCCGAAATAGACCACGCCGATATACATGAAGATCAGCGCCAGCAGGAAGTTGGGGGTGGCCAGGCCGATAAAGCCCAGCGTGGTGACCGCGTAGTCGCCGATCGAATATTTGCGCACCGCCGAATAGACTCCGATCGGGAAGGCGATGGCCCAGGTGAAGAACAGCGTGGCGAAGGCCAGAGCCATGGTCAGGGCCATGCGTTCGCCGATCAGGTCCGACACCGGTTCCTGCCATTCGAACGACAGGCCGAAATCCCCCACCAGCATGCCGCTGACCCATTTCCAATACTGCACGTAGAACGGCTGATCCAACCCGAACCGCTCGCGCAGATTGTCGATGGTGACCTGATCGACCAGCTCGTTGGACTGGGCCAGGGTCGCCACATAGGTGGTCAGATAATCGCCCGGCGGCGCCTGGATCAGGGCGAAGGAGACCACCGAGATGGCGATCAGGAACGGGATCATCCAAAGGACCCGCTTGACGAGGTAACTCAGGATCATGGCGGTTCCCGTCTACCCAGGTCGATGCGCCGTCGCCGGACCCCTTTCCGTTGGAAAAGGGGCCCGGCGGTCGGCCCGCGGTCAGTTGAGGTTGTCGTAAAAATACTGCTGCGGCAGGGTCGGTCCCGGATTGGGATACATCCAGGCGCGCGGCATGGACTCCGGCACGTTGCGCAGATGGACGTTCTTGATGCCGGCCCGGTCGGGGTCGGTGGCGATGCCGATCACCTCGAAGGCGTCGGCGGCCATCGCATGGATCTCCTTGAAGATCCGCTCCTGCTCCGCCGGGTCGGCCGTGCGCTTGAACTCGTCATAGAGAGCAAGGCGCTGCTTCATGCTGTCGGAGGGTTCCATGCCGTCCTTGCCGCCCGACACGTACCAGTCGGCCCAGGGCAGGGCCATGCGCGATCCCTGCGGATGCACGGCCAAGACGTTGCGCGGGCTGAGATAGGGGTCCAGCCCACCCGGCGCGCCCCACACGGCCATGTCGAAATCGTTCGAGTCGCCGCGCTCGTAGAAGATCGACCGTTCGATCGTGTTGATGTTCATGTCGACGCCGACATCGGCCCAGTAAGCCTTGACCAGTTCCAGCGCATCGACCCATTCGGGGTTCAGGTTCGGCACGACGTCGACGCTGAAGAACACGCGCTCCCCGTCCGGCCGCAGCCGGAACCCATCCGAATCGCGCTGGTCGTATCCGGCCTGGTCGAGAAGCTCGTTGGCCTGGTCCGGATCGTATTCGGTGTATTGACGGCTCAACCGTTCGTCGTACAGGGCGTGGGACGGCTTGGCGCCGATCTGCCAGGGTTCGCCCTCGCCCAGCCAGACGATGTCGATCATCTCCTCCCGGTCGATGGCCACCGACAGGGCGACGCGGAAGTCGCGGTTGTTGAACATCTCCCGCAGGGCGGGATCGGTGTGGGTCAGGTTGGGATAGAGGGCCAGCGCGTTGGAATCCGCGTTGTCCAGGCCAAAGAACTCATAACCGCCTTTCTCCATGTTCTCGAAGAAGACCGGGCGGTTCTGCGGCGCGTCGAGATGGCGCGACTGCATGTCGATGTTGCCGCTGATGACCTCAAGCACCAGGGCCTCGGCGTCCTGGTACACCTTGGAGATCACCTGGTCGATGTAGGGAAGCTGGTTGCCCTCGGTATCGACCTGCCAGAAATAGGGATTGCGCTCCATGACCACGCGGGTGGCGCCGCCGGTATACGCCTCGTCCGTCACCACCCACGGATCGAGGGTCGGGCGCTCCGGATTGCCCCAGCGGGCCGGGATCTCGATGTCGCCGCAGCGCATGCGGAACAGCGAGGCCCAGTCCGTGGCGCCGTTGCTGGCGATCAACGCGTCGATGTCGGGGTTGTAGGAGGGGTGAAATTGGGAACAGTAATGCTTGGCCCACAGCACCGGCTCCTGCCCCAAGGGTGTGGCCAGTTCCTGCAGGAACTGCCCGTACGGGCCCGCAAAGCTGAGCGTGACGGTATAGTCGTCGATCTTTTCGGCCATCATCGGCTGGCCGTCGATGACGTAGCGGCTGGGGGGCGAGCTGTAGAAGTCGGTGTTGGTCAGCAGGTCCTCGGCGAAGAAGACGATGTCGTCGGCGGTGAAGGGATGGCCGTCTGACCACTTCATGCCTTCGCGCAGGAAGAAGGTGTAGGTCGACGCATCGTCGCTGACCTCGTAGCGCTCGGCCACGTTGGGCAGCAGCTCGCTGAAGTCGGCCGACCACCGGGTCAGACCCTGCGGGCTGACGAACCGCAGGATGTTGTTGTGGTCGTTGCTGCCGCTCAATCCCCGGCGCACCACACCGCCATACTGGCCGACCCGTTCGACCGGGGTGATCACCTCCGGGTTCTTCGGCAGCCGTTCTTCGACCGGCGGCAAGGTGCCGGCGGCCACCCGGGCGGCCAGTTCGGGCGCCTCGTTGTAGGTCGCGGCCTGCGCGGCGACCCCGGCCAGGGCCACGGCGCTTGCGGCCAGGACACCCGGCGATAGGGACAAGACGCGCAGAGCACTGCGGAATCGGGCCCGGTGGGGACCAGGCATCCATTCGGTCATGGGGCGTTCCTCCTGTATGTTCAAAGTTGTTCTTACGGCGACGGACCGATCCCCGGCGGGACGGACTCGACCTTGTTGGAGAGATGGTCTCTCGTTTTCACGACTCTGGAGACGGGGCCTCCGATTTGTCAACTTAATTTCCGTTCAAAGGGACGTTCGGGCGACGGCTCCATGGCGTCATCTTCCCGGAGGGCATCCCAATTCTCTTGGTTTTTCAGGGTGCCCACGAACAGCATCGTTGATCGGTCCCGGTCAATCTGTTTAGTTATAGTATGACCATCTGACACGCGCGAGGCTCTTCTTGACCCTGTCGTTCAAGCCCGTCGGCGCCCAAGCCAGCCTGACCGGCCAGGTGGTCGACCAGCTGGCCGCGGAAATCCGCGGCGGAGCCCTGCGGGCCGGGGAGCGGCTGCCGACCGAGGCGCAGCTCATCGCCGCGTTCGGCGTCAGCCGGACCGTGGTGCGAGAGGCATTCGCGGCGTTGCGCGCCGAGGGATTGGTCGTGACTCGTCAGGGGGTGGGGGCCTTTGTGGCCGACGCGCCGTCATCCGGGGCGTTCAAGATCGATCCCGAAACCCTGACCACCATCGACGACGTCCTGCATGTGCTGCAGCTTCGCCTGACGCTGGAGGTGGAGGGCGCGGCCCTGGCCGCCGAACGCCGCGGCGACGAGGATCTGGCGGCCCTGGCCCACCATCTCGACCGGTTCGACCAGGCGGTGGCGGACGGGCGGTTGGCGGTCGAGCCGGATTTCGATTTTCACTGCGCCATCGCCGTGGCGTCGCGCAACCCCTACCATGTCGAGCTGCTGCAGCATCTGGGGCGGGTCGTCATCCCGCGCCAGAAGATCAATCACACCGGCACGCCGGGCCGCCCCGATGGGGCGTATCTGCGCCGGCTGCAGAGCGAACACCGGGCAATTCAGGCGGCGATCGCCGAAGGGCGGGCCGACGCCGCGCGGGACGGGATGCGTCTTCATCTGCTGGCCAGCCAGCAGCGGTACCGCCAGATGGCCGAATCGTTGCGCGCGGATTAGACGTTTTTCTTAGGCGCCGGCGACCCGGTACCAGGGGACCATGTCGTCGCGGTAGGTCCGCTTGATGAAATGGGCCGGGGGCTTGAAGACATAAGGGTGGCGGGCGGCGGCGGCCTCGTCCAGGGTGACGCCCAGGCCCGGCCGGTCGGGGATGATCATGTGCCCGTCCTCGAGCACCAGGTCCTCCGGCACCACGTCGGCCCGCCAGGGGACGTCGACCATCATCGTCTCCAGCAGGGTGAAGTTGGCGGTCGAGGCGGCCAGGTGCAGGGTCATGGCATTGCCCACCGGCCCCATCGGGTTGTGCGGCGCGAAGGCCAGGTGGGCGGCCTGGCCGATGGCCGCGATCTTCTTCATCTCGAACAGCCCGCCCACATGGCAGGCGTCGGGCTGCAGAACATCGGCGCCGCTGCGCCGCACCAGCTCCAGGAACCGGTATTTGTCCATGTAGCGTTCCCCGGCGGCGACCGGCACCGGGATGGCCGCGCGGACGTCGGCCATGGCATCGACGCTGTCGGGCGGGATCGGTTCCTCGAAGAACAACGGCTCGTATTCGGCCATGGCCCGGCCCATGATGATCGCCGTCGGCACGTCCAGCCGGCCATGCCCCTCGATCAGGAGGTCCAGGTCCGGCCCGCCCTCCTTCCGGGCCGCGGCGATCTGGGCCATCGCCGCGCGTCGGTCGGCCCGGCTCATATGCAGGTAGGCTTGGCCGAACGGGTCCCATTTGACAGCGGTGAAGCCGCGTTTGAGCGGCGCTTCCAGGTTGCGGGCCAGGGCGTCCGGACCCTCGGCGCCAAAGGCCCATTGATTGGCATAGCACCGCACCCTGTCGCGGCAGCGCCCGCCCAGCAGCTCGTAGACCGGCACGTTCAGCGCCTTGCCCTTGATGTCCAGCAGGGCCGCTTCCACGCCGCTGATGGCGCTGCGGTTGATGACCCCGGTTCGCCAGTAGGAATCCCGTGTCATGGCCTCGGCATGGGCTTCGGCGGCGAACGGATCCCGGCCCAGCAGATAGGCCTTGAGGTTCTCCACCACAGATGCGACCGCCGTTTCGCGCCGTTCCACGGTGGCGTCGCCGATGCCGTCGATGCCCGCGTCGGTCTCGATCTTGACGATGACCCAGTTCATGCGGCCGCCATCGACCAGGATGGTGCGGACGTCGGTGATCTTCATGCCATTCTCCGTGGGATTATCCGATCGGGAACCATAGACATGGGTCCCCGTTAACCAAACATGTGGGATCTGCGCCCAGGGGACCGCGCGCCATCGTAGCGCTTGACCGCCTTCGCCTTTAAAGAAAAGATAGGATGAAATGAGCGCGCAAACGGGTCGTTTCTCCAGGAATGCGCGTTTTCTGGGAGGGGCCGGCACGCATCCGTTAAGGAGTGGCCGGATTTTCGCCGCAAAATCGCTGTAACGCACGAAACGGTTGCATAAAGCGCCGTCTTGCTGGAAATTGACTAAAATTTGATATACATTAAGAAACCCTGGTGCTGGGATTTGGCGTTCGAACCTCACATCTAATGGATCGGATCTTCTTTTTTGGAAATCCGGTTCCGGCGAAATATCGCTGGCCGAATTGGCGTCAATTTGAGGGCAAAGGAACGATAGGCCGCAATCGATGACTTCGAAAACACCCCGTCCCGATCGAAGCCGCCCCGTGGCCTTGCGCGTCGCCGGCGCCGCGCTGTTGGCATCGGGGCTGACGCTCACCGCGATCGCGCCGGCGGCGGCTCAGTTCACCACCTCGCAGTCCGGCGCGGCGGTCGCGGCGCAGGACAAGGTCCTGGCGGTCGGCGATGCCTTCCGGCTGACGGTCCCCGGGCATCCCGAATTTTCCGGAGATCTGTCAGTGGCCGCCGACGGCACGGTCGAGGTGCCGATCCTGGGCGCGGTCGAGGCCGTCGGCCTGGAGCCATCTCAACTGGCGACCCGGATTAACAGGCTCTTGCAGGACGGTTATCTGCGAAGCCCCAACGCCACCATCGTCGTCGCCGGTGTGGAGGCGAGCGGCGCCGTTGGCGATGCACCTGCGAGCGATGCACCGGCCGTGGTGGCGGACACGCCCGACCCGGCCGTCGTCGCGCCGCCGGCCGCCTCACCGTCCGTCGCGGCCACCGCCCCACCGTCGGCGCCTGCGTCCGCCGCCGCCGGCGAGTCCGACTCCGAACCGACGCGCCTGGGACTGGCCGACGCCCGTCAGATTCTCGAAGGCCGTACCGGCCAGTCCTTGCGGCAGACGCCGGCGCCGGCCGTGTCCGCGGCCCTGCGTGACGCCATCCTCAAGCTGCCGCCCAACCAGCTCGAATCGGCTGTGACG
>JBQLZQ010000046.1:0-15232 GCA_052168355.1 Inquilinaceae bacterium | reverse complement strand
AAAAGGGCGGGC
This sequence comes from Inquilinaceae bacterium, assembly GCA_052168355.1. GTDB lineage: Bacteria > Pseudomonadota > Alphaproteobacteria > DSM-16000 > Inquilinaceae > JBQLZQ01. The sequence goes on along the minus strand of JBQLZQ010000046.1, from coordinate 15,220 downwards.
GGGGGGGCCCGCGGCAACGAAGGATACCCATCCGATGGTCGGCAAGCTGGTGGCCGGGAACTGGAAGATGAACGGCCTCAAGGCCGACGGTGTGGCCCTGGCCCGCGACATCGCGTTGCGCTATGCCGAGGCCGACCCCGACTTTGCGATGCTGCTGTGTCCGCCGGCGACCCTGCTGGATGCCGTGGGGGCGGCCATCGACGGCAGCGGCGTCCTTCTGGGCGGCCAGGACTGCCATGACCAGGACAAGGGCGCCCACACCGGCGACGTTTCGGGACCGATGCTGGCCGATCTGGGCTGCAGCCATGTCATCGTCGGGCATTCGGAGCGGCGTCAGCACCATGGCGAGATCGATCTGGCCGTGTCGGCGAAGGCCGAGGCCGCGCACCGCGCCGGACTGACGGCGATCATCTGCATCGGCGAGACGCTGAAGGAGCGGGAGGCGGGGCGGGCGCTCAGCGTCTGCTCGCGTCAGCTGGCGGGATCGGTTCCCCGGACGGCCACGGCCGACAACACGGTCATCGCCTATGAGCCGGTGTGGGCCATTGGCACCGGCCTTACCCCGTCCAGCGCCGACGTGGCGGAGGTTCACCGGCATATCAGGGCGGAGCTGTCGCGGCGACTGTCGGGGGCCGATGCGGTGCCGCTGCTTTACGGCGGGTCAGTCAAGCCCGGCAACGCGGTCGAGCTGATGTCGGTGCCCAATGTCGACGGCGCCCTGGTCGGCGGCGCCAGCCTGAATGCCGAGGATTTCTGGGCCATCGCCCAGGGCTGCGGCGACGACTGAACTTATGCCTTCGGCTCGGTAAAGAACGCCGTCAGCCGGTCGGCGCAGATCTCGGGTTCCTCCTCGGCGATGAAATGGCCGCAGTCCAGGGCGCATTCGCGCACGTCGCCGGCCCAGCGCCGCCACAGGGCGATGGGCGACGTAGCCTTGTCGCCGAGATAGCCGCGCCCCCACAGCACCAGAACAGGACAATCGATCCGGCGTCCGGCCTGGCGGTCGGCACGGTCGTCGTCGCGGTCCGTGGTGGCCCCGGCGCGGTAGTCGGCGCAGGTCGCGGCCACCACGGCGGGATCCCGGAACTGGGCCAGATAGGCGGCGACGGCGTCCGGGTCCAGGGCGTTCTTCCGTCCAGCCCAGCGGTCCAGCAGGTGGGTGATGAAGAAATCGCTGTCGGCGCCGATCAGCCGCTCGGGCACCGGGGAAGGGGCCGCCAGGAACGACCAGTGATACGTGCTGATGGCGCGGTCGGCGTCCATTTCCTCCCAGGCGTCCAGGGTGGTGACGATATCCAGGGCGGCGAACCGCTCGACCATGCCCGGGTGGTCGAGGCAGAGGCGATAGCCCACCCGGCCGCCCCGATCGTGGCCGGCCAGCCGGAACCTCGTGTGGCCCAGATCCGCCATCAGCGTCACCATGTCCCAGGCCATCGCCCGCTTCGAATAAGCGCGGTTGGCGGCGTCGGGCGCCGGGCCCCGGCTTTGCCCATAGCCGCGCAGATCGGGCAGGATGACGGTAAAGCGCCGGGCCAGTGCCGGCGCCACGCGGTGCCAGGCGACATGGGTCTGGGGATAGCCGTGAAGCAGCAGAAGGGGCGGCCCCTCGCCGCCGATCCGGACATGGAGATCGGCCTCCCCGACCGCCATCCGTCGTGTCTCGAAGCCTTCGAACATGGCCCATCCTTTCCCGACCGGTGGGGCCGGGACCACCGCGACCCGCGGCCCTTGGGGCAGGGGGTGGCGACAGCGCCGCGGCATCCCCATCTGTCATGCCATCTTCATTGGTTCTGGCCAAGGCCACCCGGCTTCGCTAAAACGGCGCCGGGCGGCCGGACGAATGGGCCGGCGGCTCGGACTCGCGAGAAAGTACTAGGTTGGAACAGATCGTCCTGATTATTCACCTGATCATCGCCGTCGTTTTGGTCGGCGTCGTCTTGCTGCAGCGCAGCGAGGGCGGCGGACTGGGCATGGGCGGCGGTGGGGGAGGCGGCGCCGGTGGCGGCATGATGTCCATGCGCGGCACGGCCAACCTGCTGACGCGGACGACGGCGATCCTGGCGGCCGCGTTCATGGCGACCAGCATGATTCTGGCCATTCTGGCCGGAAACCACGGCGAGCCGCGATCCATCCTGGAACAGATGCCGGTGACGCCGGTCGCGCCGCCGGCCGCCGAGGGCCCGGTCGTCCCCCTGTCGGACTGACATGAGTCCAGCCGTTGCGCCGCCGCCGATAATCGGCGGTGACGGTCCCGATTGCGTTTGCCGAATTTTCGAATCCAGATATGGTGGTCGTCCATGACGCGGTACATCTTCATTACCGGCGGCGTGGTTTCCTCACTCGGCAAGGGACTGGCCTCGGCGGCGCTTGGCGCGTTGCTCCAGGCACGGGGGTATTCAGTGCGCCTGCGCAAGCTGGATCCCTATCTCAACGTCGATCCGGGCACCATGAGCCCCACCCAGCACGGCGAGGTCTTCGTCACCGACGACGGCGCCGAGACGGATCTGGATCTAGGCCATTATGAACGGTTCACCGGGGTCGCCGCGCGGCGCAGCGACAATGTCACCACCGGCAGGATCTATTCCGAGGTCCTGCGACGCGAACGCCAGGGTGACTATCTGGGAGCGACGGTCCAGGTCATTCCCCACGTCACGGACGCCATCAAGGAATTCCTTCGCTCCGATCTCGGCGGCGAGGATTTCATGTTGTGCGAGATCGGCGGCACGGTCGGCGATATCGAAAGCCTGCCGTTCCTGGAGGCCATCCGCCAGTTCCGCAACGAGGACGGGCCGGACAAGGCTTTGTTCGTGCACGTCACGCTGCTGCCCTACATCCCCGCGGCCGGTGAGCTCAAGACCAAGCCGACCCAGCACTCGGTCAAGGAACTGCTGTCGGTCGGAATCCAGCCAGACATGCTGCTGTGCCGCGCCGACCGGCCGTTTTCGGACGGCGACCGGCGCAAGATCGCGTTGTTCTGCAACGTTCGGGAAGAACGGGTGATCGCCGCGCTCGACGTGGACTCCATCTATCAGGTTCCGCTCAGCTATCACGACGCCGGGTTTGACGATCAGGTCCTCGACTATTTCGGTCTGGACCGCTCGAAGGCCCCCGACCTGTCCCGGTGGCAGGCCATCATGGACCGCATCCGCGCGCCGGAAGGCGAGGTCACGATCGGCGTGGTCGGCAAGTACACATCCCTGATCGACAGCTACAAAAGCCTGTCGGAAGCCCTGACCCACGGCGGTATCGCCAACAATGTCCGGGTCCGGCTGGAATGGATGGACAGCGCGATTTTCGAGGGGGACGACGCGTTGCCGCGTCTGGAGGGGGTGCACGGGATCCTGGTGCCCGGCGGGTTCGGCGAGCGGGGCAGCAGCGGCAAGATCCGCGCCGCCCAATTCGCCCGCGAACGCAACGTGCCCTATTTCGGGATCTGCTTCGGGATGCAGATGGCGGTGATCGAATCCGCCCGCAATCGGGCCGGTCTGACCCTGGCCAATTCCAGCGAGTTCGGACCGACCACGGAACCGGTCGTCGGGCTGATGACCGAATGGGTTCGCGACAACCAGCTGGAAACCCGCGACACCACCGATGATATGGGCGGGACCATGCGGCTGGGTGCCTATGACGCCCATCTGGTCCCCCACAGCCGGGTCGCCGACATCTACGGCCAGACCGCGATCTCGGAGCGCCACCGTCACCGGTACGAGGTCAACGTCAACTACAAGGACCGGCTGGAGGAGACGGGCCTCCTGTTTTCCGGCATGTCGCCGGACGGCCGCTTGCCCGAGATCGTGGAACTGCCGGATCATCCCTGGTTCATCGGCGTACAGTTCCATCCCGAATTGAAATCCAAGCCCTTTGACCCGCATCCGCTGTTCCGATCGTTCATCCAAGCGGCCATCGCCCAGTCGCGGCTGGTGTGACGGTCCGGCACCCCGCAAACCCGAAGGACGCCCCGCCGTGACCGCGCCCCATCCCGTCGCCATTGGATCCCTGACCGTCGCCAACGACCGGCCGCTGACCCTGATCGCCGGGCCGTGCGCCATCGAAAGCCGGGCGCACGCGCTGGAGACGGCCCAATCCCTGGTCGAGATGACCGGAAAGCTGGGCCTGGGGCTGATCTACAAATCGTCCTTCGACAAAGCCAACCGGACCTCCGCCGACGCGCCACGCGGCATCGGCATGACGGAAGGGTTGGACATCCTGGCCGATGTCCGGGCCACCCACGGTTGCCCGGTGCTGACCGACATCCACACCGCCGAGCAGTGCGCGCCGGTGGCCGAGGCGGTGGACGTGCTGCAGATCCCGGCCTTTCTGTGCCGGCAGACCGATCTTCTGGTGGCGGCGGCCCGCACCGGCCGGGCCATCAACGTCAAGAAGGGCCAGTTCCTGGCGCCTTGGGACATGGTCAACGTGGCGGCCAAGATCGCCGACGCCGGCAACACTTCGATCCTCCTGTGCGAGCGCGGGGCCAGCTTCGGCTACAACACCCTGGTCTCCGACATGCGCAGCCTGCCGATCCTGGCGGCGACGGGATATCCGGTGGTGTTCGACGCCACCCATTCGGTGCAGCAGCCGGGCGGGCAGGGGACGCGGTCGGGCGGGCAGCGGGAATTCGTGCCGGTGCTGGCCCGCGCCGCCGTGGCCGTCGGCGTGGCGGCGGTGTTCGCCGAAACCCACCGCGACCCCGACAGCGCCCCCAGCGACGGGCCGAACATGGTGCCGATCGCCGACATGCCGGCGTTGCTGGCGCTTCTGACGGCGCTGGACAGGATCGCCAAGGCGTCGCCGGTCCGCATCTGACCGCCGGGTGCAAACCCGCGCCGGCACCTTGCGTGGTGCCGGAGAAGCGGCTATCTGTCCGCCGCATGCCGGCCCACTGACAGGACGATCTCCGATGACCGCCATCGTCGACATTCACGCCCGCGAAATCCTCGACAGCCGCGGCAACCCGACCGTCGAGGTCGATGTCGTCCTGGAGGACGGCACCCTGGGACGGGCGGCGGTGCCCTCGGGCGCCTCGACCGGGGCGCATGAGGCGGTGGAGCTGCGCGACGGCGACAAGAAGCGCTATCTGGGCAAGGGCGTGACCAAGGCCGTTGATGCGGTCAACGGCGAGATCTTCGATCTGGTGTCCGGCATGGACGCCGAGGAACAGATGGCCATCGACACCATGATGATCGAGCTCGACGGCACCGAGAACAAGGGCCGGCTGGGCGCCAACGCCATTCTCGGCGTCAGCCTGGCGGTGGCCAAGGCGGCGGCCGAAACGGCCGGCCTGCCGCTGTTCCGCTATGTCGGCGGCACGTCGGCCCACATCCTGCCGGTGCCGATGATGAACATCATCAACGGCGGCGCCCACGCCGACAATCCCATCGACATCCAGGAATTCATGGTCATGCCGGTGGCCGCCGAAACGGTGGCCGAGGCGGTGCGCACCGGGGCGGAGATCTTCCACGCCCTGAAGAAGAAGCTGAAGGACGCCGGCCACAACACCAATGTCGGCGACGAGGGCGGCTTTGCCCCCAACCTGGCGTCGACCGACGAGGCGCTGGGGTTTGTCATGAAGGCGATCGAGGCGGCCGGCCTCAAGCCCGGCGAAGACGTCGTCCTGGCGCTCGACGCGGCTTCGACCGAGTTTTTCGACAACGGCACCTACGACTTGGCCGGCGAGGGCAAGAAACTCGATTCCGGCGGCATGGTCGACTATTACCGCGACCTGGTCGGCCGCTATCCCATCGCCTCGATCGAGGACGGCATGGCCGAGGACGACTGGCCGGGATGGAAGGCCCTGACCGAGGCCATCGGCGACCGGGTCCAGCTGGTCGGCGACGATCTGTTCGTCACCAATCCGGTCCGCCTGCGCGACGGCATCGCCCGCGGCGTCGCCAACTCCATCCTGGTCAAGGTCAACCAGATCGGCACCCTGACCGAGACCCTGGAAGCCGTCGAGACGGCCCAGAAGGCCGGCTACACCGCCGTGCTGTCGCATCGGTCCGGCGAAACCGAGGATTCGACCATCGCCGATCTGGCCGTCGCCACCAATGCCGGCCAGATCAAGACCGGGTCTCTCAGCCGGTCGGACCGGCTGGCCAAATACAACCAGCTGATCCGAATCGAGGAGATGCTGGGCCGGTCCGCCCGCTATGCCGGCCGGTCGGCCCTGCGACTTGGCTAGGGCGCCGGGCCGTTTGTTGCGGCGATAACCGAGGACCGCACCGCAACGCCTTGACTCCGGCGCGATTCGCGCCGAATTGAAGCATTGACGCCGGCGAATCGATGTGATTCGTTGGGGCATGTCCGCTTCGCAACTCTTCCGGCGAAAACTGCGTCTGGCGATCTGGCCGATCTTTTGCGTTTGCCTGTTCGTCTATTTCGCCTACCACGCCACCCAGGGCGACCACGGCGTTCTGGCGCGCCAGCAATTGCGCCTGGACATCGCCGCGGCGGAGGCGGCGCTGGCCGAGGTCCAGGCACGCCGGCTGGCCATCGAGCATCGCGTCGATCTTCTGATGCCGCCGAGGGTCGACGCCGATCTGGTGGAAGAACGGGCCCGCCTGGTTCTGGGCTACGCCCACCCCGACGAACTGGTCATCCTGGGCGACACCGACCGCTGAGGTTATGTCCGGGTGGGGGACGGAGCCGACATTGGGGAAGCAATCCGACGGAGGAGCGTATGCAGCATAGACCTCTTCGGCGCTCATGGTTTCCGTCTTATCGGCCAATGTATAATAGGATGGTTTCCTGTTGATGAAAAACTGTAGGGACAGGCGTAATTCTGAATGATCATCAAAAAGTCCGACGTCTATTTGAAATTCGTTACTATCGATGATCTGATAAAACAGATTTGACCTGCATTTTTTGCAGAAGCCACGTTCAGCCCAATCGGATGACCGTATCTTCGTTATGTTATCTTCACCATCAAAGGTGACATTTTCGCACGATACCTCGAAGTACGGCCCGGACGACCAGAGAAGGCACATGTCGCAATGGCAGGCGGCCACTTTGGGTTCATACGCAGTGCCGATGACACTAACTGCACCGCACATACATCTTCCGGTTAGCTCCACTTTCCGTGTCACGATCCCGCCTCACTTCAGTTGGCGCAAGCGTTACTGTTTGCCACGCTATCACGGCTGATCGGACGGTCGCTTTGATCTTGATCATCGTTCCAATTGGAGAGGCCGGAAACTGGTGACCCTGGGCTCGATCCGGAAGTCCGCCGCGCCGGGGGATGTACCAGAACTCAACCGTTTGTGTAGGTGAGTAAAATCAACCCATAGACCCGGCGGCGTTAAGGTGTTGGGACGGTTTTCGGTCGGACCGGCGACTTCGGCCATGCCGTTGATTACCCGCTCGACCTCCTCGACGCTGGTGCGGCGTGGGTCGATGGCGTCGCCCCCCGACGCAGCCGCGCCGCATCATCGAAGCATGGAGGACCGATTGCAACGACCACCGGCCCCACACGAGCCTGAACGGCCTTATACCGAACGAGTTTGCCAACCGGTCCAGGAGGGACCAAAACCGGAACAGACCCTCCTTATGAGTGAGTGCAAATCGGGGGCAGGGTCACCCGCCGCGTGCGCGCGCCATATGCTTAATATCTCTCAAAACCGCGTAAACCTCCTCCCTACTCGGTCTCTCTCTACCATAAACTAAAATCGCGGGCCAAGCATTATCGCTGAACAATAGTTTACTCCTCGCCTTAGCAAATCTTCGACTTACTGCAACCACCTTAAACGGCGCCGTGACATAAGCAAGTGGATTGACAGCGTAATCTATAACAAAACTGACAATCTTCGTCGCCGCCGCACCAAGTGACAGACGGGCCTCAAGACCAAGCACTCTATCGGTGGTGCCAAAAAATTGCGCTGATAGAGAACACTGTTCGAGGTAATCCCTCAATCTCTCACAAATATAATCTTCTACATTATCTCTCGAATGTATCAATCTCCACATTGCGCTCCGACAATTACGCAGCTTTTCATGTCGATCCGCTAACATTTTTGAATTAACTACATCCTGCCCTGCAAATGACAAAAGATCTTCTATAATATGTTGAATGTCTTCGACACGCACATACTCCCGTTCACTCATCGATTGCAATACGCCGGGCGATCCCACAACCTGTTGAAACGTCGACGCGTAATTCTTCAAAGCAAAGTGGGTATCTGAACCGTGATTTTTCATCAGATATTCATGATCAAACGCCAAGCGTATGAGTTGCGATATTACAGCGAGACGATATCTTTCCATTTTGTCGGAGACACTATTGATCGCCTTAAAACATTCTCTTATTTGTAAATTTTTTATATCCGACGTATCCTGACTCAAAAAGAATTCGGCTCTATCGAAAACAATTTGGGGAACACGATCAACACCGCGAACCGATCCGTCACTCGAGCCCATATGTTCAGCAACAAGCAGTTGCGCACGTAGATAAAAGAGGTCATCAATGCGTCTATTTAAGATTGAGTTCAAACTCTTTTTGGCACTATCATTATCTTGATGAAGTAAAAGTTTATGTTCGTTTGCACTTTGATCATCGATAATAAGATTGGAAAGATATCTACCAAGTTCACTCTCGTCCACTTTGTGGAGAGCACCGGCGCCAATCCCAAAATTATAGGGACGACCGCCGACTCTGATTAATCCTCTTTCGATGAGATCAATCAGATCAATTTCATTTATTAATGTCTTTTTATTTTTGTAAGCAGACTTAAGCTCTTCCCCGTTCGGAAGCCATAGCTCTAATTTGTCAGACAAGATAAGAGAAGAACACAAATGTGCCCAACCTTCTTCCCCGAAATCACTAATCTGCATGTAACAAGTGTGCATATGACTCTCCACTCGATGTTATAACCATAATTATTACGGCTGTGGCATCTATTAAATATTCGATCTATTCACAGAATATGCCGATAAATCGCTGAATTATGGACGAATGTTGATGATCAAATGCGGTGCCACCGATAATCTGTTCCAGAGCGGAATTTTAATCAAAAGTGGTCGTTTCTTACGCTTACATTAGCGGTTTTGGCTAGACGAACAATGTAGCAAAAATTGACGGCAAAAGACCGTCATCGAATTAATCACCGCGAACAAGTTGGGAGCCGGTAGTTCTATGAGTTGAGGTCCCATTTGTAGAGCCAGAAAACGGCGGGTGGCGGACGAATTCAGCCTGATGGTTGATGGCAGCGCGGCCGTCCATATCAGATATTGACGCCGAAGGCTTCACGCCTCGAAAGGGCTCGATCCGGACGTCCGCCGCGCCGCGGGATATACCAGAACTCAGCCGTTTGTGTGGTCGGCAAAACCAACCGATCCACCCGGCGCCGACGGTCAGGCGTCGGGATGGCGTTCGGCCGGGGCGGGGGCGGACGCCGGGGTCTCGGCCATGCCGGTGATCACCCGCTCGACCTCCTCGACGCTGGTCCGGCGCGGGTCGATGGCGTCGGCCACCACGCGGCCGCGCCGCATCACCACGATGCGGTCCACCACCTGAAAGACATGGTGGATGTTGTGGGCGATGAAGATGCAGGAATGGCCGGAATCCCGTGCGCCGCGCACGAACTGCAGCACGCCTTGGGTTTCCGCCACGCCCAGATTGTTGGTCGGCTCGTCCAGGATGATGAGGTCGCTGTCGAAATGCATGGCCCGGGCGATGGCCACCGCCTGACGCTCACCGCCGGACAGGGACCCGATGGGCGTGGAGGGCGGGATGTTCTTGCTGATGCCGACCTCCTTCAGCAGGTCGCGGGAGACCCGCTCCATGGCTTCCATATCCAGCCGGTTGAGAAACCGCGGCCCCTTGATCTTTTCCCGGCCCAGAAACAGGTTGCGGGCGATGGACAGCTGGGTGACCAGGGCGGAATCCTGATAGATCGTCTCGATGCCGTGGGCGATGGCGTCGGTGGTGCTGTTGATCTGGACCTTCCGGCCGCGGATATAGATGGCGCCGCCGCTCGCCGGCACCGCGCCGGACAGGATCTTGATGAGCGTCGACTTGCCGGCGCCGTTGTCGCCGAGCAGGCCGACGATCTCCCGCTCGTTGACGGTCAGGGTCACGTCCTCCAGCGCCTGGACGCGGCCGTAGGCCTTGCTGATGTGCTCCATGCGGATCAGTTCAGACGCCATGATCCCGGGTCCTCTCTAGTGGCGGCGCTCGAGCCACGAATGCAGGGCCATCATCCCCAGGATGATGGCGCCGATAAAGATGTTGTAGGCCAGCCCCGGCACGCCGATCAGCACGATGCCGTTGCGCATGATGCGCAGGATGAAGATGCCCAGGACGGTGCCGATAATGGTCCCCCTTCCGCCGGTCAGGGCGGTGCCGCCGATGACCACCATGGCGATGACCTCCAGCTCGTAGCCGGTACCGCTGTTGGGGTTGGCGGCGGAGGTGCGGATCGAGCTGATGATGCCGGCGAAGGCGGCCATCATGGCGGACAGCACGAACAGGCTGACCTTGGTGCGGGCGACGTTGACGCCGCGCGCCCGGGCCGCGTCGGCGTTGCCGCCCGAGGCCAGGATCCAGTTGCCGGCCTTGCTGCCCGTCAGGACGTAATTCAGGATCAGGGCGGCTGCGATGAACCAGAACAGCGACATGTAGACGCGCATGTCGCCGATATAGAAATCGCCGACCAGGACCTGGGCCAGCCACTGGTCGTCGGCCCGCCACGTCCGCTGCGGAAAGCCGTCGGTGATGTACAGGGCGGTGCCGCGCACCACCAGCAGCATGCCCAGGGTGACGAGGAACGACGGGATCTTGAGCCGGGTGACGAACAGGCCGCTGACCGCGCCGATCAGCGCGGCGACGGCCATGGCCGTCAGGAACGAGACTTCCAGCGACGCCACACCGCCGTTGAACAGGGTCCACATCAGCACCGGCGAGAACCCGAACAGCGATCCGACCGACAGGTCGAACTCCCCCGATGTCATCAGCAGGGTCATGGCCAGGGCGATCAGCCCCAGCTCGACGGTGAACGCCAGGGTGTTGCTGATGTTCTGGATCGACAGAAAGTTGGGGTTGATGGACTGGAAGACGATCAGCTCGACCACCAGCAGAACCAGCGGCCCGAACTCGGGCCTGGCGATGAAGCGCTGAAGGACGGTGCGGTTTTGCATGGAGAATCCGTTCATCCGCAGACGGGCGCCGGCCGGGGCCGTGCCGGAACGGAGCCGGGGATCGCGACGGCCGCGATCCCCGCCCGTCGGATCAGTTGCCCGAAAGGATGTCGTCGTAGATCTGGGCGGTGTCGGCTTCGTAAAGGGCGCCGGTGATGACGTCGAACCCGGGCGGGATGCCGCTGGCCGCCATCGCCGCCAGGGACAGGGCGACGTAGCTGGTCGCCTGGGGATCCTGCCACTGGGCGGCGTTCACATAGCCGGCGAGCACCGACTGGGTCGTGTCGAGCGAATTGCCCCAGCCGACGACCGGGATCTCGCCCGGCGCGATGCCGGACTGGTCGAACACGCGCCGGACGCTGCCGGTCACCAGATCGCCAAGGCCGATGATGGCGTCGATCCGGTCGCGGTTGGCGGTCAGATAGTCGACCATGCGGGTGATGATCTCGGCCTGGTCGAGGGTGGCGTCGGTCACCTCCCAGGTGATGCCCAGCGGCTCGAAGACGCTGGCGATGCCCTCTTCCTCCTGGACGCCGTAGGTGGCGCCGGGCACCTCGACCGGCATCCACACGAAATCGCCGCTTTCGACCAGGCCGTTGTCGACCAGGTACTGGGCCCAGTTCCGGCCGAAGACCACGTTGTCGCCGCCGACATAGGCATCGAAGCTGGCGGTCGGGTCGGGTGTGTTGAAGTTGATGATCGGGATCCCGGCGGCGTTGGCCTCCGCGGCGATCTCGACCAGGCTTCCGGGATCGGGGCTGCTGGTGACGATGCCGTCGGCGCCCGCGGCGATGGCCGCCCGCAGCGCCTCTTGATGGGAGGCGACGTCGTTGCTGTGGAACGAGGTGTTGACCGTGTTGCCGGTGTCGTCGGCCCACTGGTTGGCGCCCTCGAGGAAATAGGTCCAGACCGGGTCCGCCGGCGAGCCGTGGGAGATCCAGTAATAGGTCGCGGCCTGGGCCGACGCCGGGATGGCCAAGGCCAGCAGCGCGCCGGAGCCGAGCATGAGCAGTTTCTTGAACACGGGCAGAGTCCCCCACTGTTGTTGTACGCCCGTCCGGGACGGACGCGCCGTGTGTTGGCAGTTCAGTGTGCCGGCCCGGGAAGGTCGCGGCAAGAGGCATGGCGATCGCATCGGATCCTGTCCTGGGACCGAATTCCTCGATCGGCGGTCCGGCAACGTCCGGTCACGCGGGCCTGGATTGCCGGGGCCGGTACCCCGCCCAAGCCAGCTTGCAAAAAGCCCTTGGTCACGCTAGCTGTAGGACAGACAAGCCGTGGATGCCCCGCACTTCCCATCGTGCCTGGCGTCGAAAACAGTCGGGAGGGTCGTTTGGCGTCCACAAAGAAAGGCGGACAAAAAGCCAAGGCGGGAGAGGGTCAGGCGTCTCCCCAGGCGTCCCCCCAAGCGTCCAAGGACGAACTGCTCCACTACTATCGGGAAATGTTGCTGATCCGCCGGTTTGAGGAAAAAGCCGGGCAGCTCTACGGCATGGGCCTGATCGGCGGTTTCTGCCATCTCTATATCGGTCAGGAAGCGGTGGTCGTGGGCATGCAGTCGGCGTCCAAGGAGGGCGACAGCGTCATCACCGGCTACCGCGACCATGGCCACATGCTGGCCTGCGGCATGGATCCGCGCGGCGTTATGGCTGAGCTGACCGGGCGCCGGGGGGGCTATTCGAAGGGCAAGGGCGGCTCCATGCACATGTTCAGCCGGGAGAAGAAATTCTACGGCGGCCATGGCATCGTCGCGGCCCAGGTGCCGATCGGCACCGGCTTGGCGTTCGCGCATCGCTACAGCGAGGATGGCGGCGTGTGCATGACCTATCTGGGCGACGGCGCGGTCAATCAGGGACAGGTCTACGAAAGTTTCAACATGGCGGCGCTGTGGAAGCTGCCGGTCGTTTATGTGATCGAGAACAACAAGTACGGCATGGGCACGTCGGTCGCGCGGGCATCCGCCAATCCCGACCTGCACATCAGGGGCGAGGCCTACGGCATCCCCGGCGAGCAGGTCGACGGCATGGACGTGCTGGCGGTGCGCGAGGCCGGCCAGCGGGCGTTGGAGCATGCCCGTCAGGGCAAGGGCCCGACCATCCTGGAGATGATGACCTACCGCTATCGCGGCCATTCCATGTCCGATCCGGCCAAGTACCGGACCCGGGACGAGGTGACCAAGATGCGCGAGACGTCCGATCCCATCGAGATGGTCAGGCATCGGTTGATCGACGGCGACCACAGCGACGAAGAGGCGCTGAAGGCCATCGACAAGGAGGTGCGCGCCCGCGTCAACGACGCCGCCGAATTCGCCCAGCAGAGCCCCGAGCCCGATGTCGAGGAACTGTGGACAGACGTGCTTGTGGACGCCTGAAAGGCTGACTCAGATTTGTAAGAGCGGAAGCGCGGCCAGCGGTCCGCCGCTTCCCACGCCGGAGTAGCGGAATGCCCATCGAAATCCTAATGCCGGCCCTGTCGCCGACCATGACCGAAGGCACGCTTGCGCGCTGGGTCAAGAAACCGGGCGACGAGGTATCGGCCGGCGACGTGATCGCCGAAATCGAAACCGACAAGGCGACCATGGAGGTCGAGGCGGTCGACGAAGGCACGCTTGGCCGGATCCTGGTCGAGGAAGGAACCGAGGGCGTGCCGGTGAACACACCCATCGCCACGCTGCTGGAGGATGGCGAGGACGAAGCCGCTGCCGAGAAAAGCGCGCCGGCCGGCGGCAACGGCGCCGAACCGCAGGCCGATCAGGCGGCGGCGAACGGTCACCAGGAGGCCAAGGCCGAGGCCGAGGCCGATCAAGGTCCGGCCATCGCCCCGACGCCCGAAAAAGCCGTCCCGGTCGCGTCGCCCTCGACACCCGAGCCGCCGCCGGCCACGGACGAGGACAAGTATTTCGCGGAAACCAAGGCCCTGACGGTGCGCGATGCGTTGCGCGACGCGATGGCCGAGGAGATGCGCCGCGACCCGTCGGTATTCCTGATGGGCGAGGAAGTGGCCGAGTATCAGGGTGCTTATAAGGTCAGCCAGGGGCTGTTGCAGGAGTTCGGCGACAAGCGCGTGATCGATACGCCGATCACCGAGCACGGATTTGCCGGTGTCGGCGTTGGCGCCGCGTTTGGAAAGCTGCGGCCGATCGTCGAGTTCATGACCTTTAACTTCGCCATGCAGGCGATCGACCAGATCATCAACTCGGCCGCCAAGACCCTGTATATGTCGGGCGGCCAGATGGGGTGTCCCATCGTCTTCCGGGGTCCCAATGGCGCGGCGTCCCGGGTCGCCGCCCAGCACAGCCAGGATTATGCCAGCTGGTACGGCCACGTGCCGGGGCTCAAGGTGGTCGCGCCGTGGTCCGCGGCCGATGCCAAGGGTCTGCTCAAGTCGGCCATCCGCGATCCCAATCCGGTGATCTTCCTCGAGAACGAAATTCTGTACGGGCAGACCTTCGATGTTCCGGTCGACGATGAATTCACCGTGCCCATCGGCCGGGCCAAGGTGGTCCGGGCCGGCGCGGATGTGACCATCGCGGCCTATTCGATCATGGTCGGCAAGGCGCTGGAAGCGGCGGAAACGCTGGCCAAGGAGGGTATCGAGGCGGAAATCGTCGATCTGCGCACCATCCGGCCCCTGGATGTCGAGACGTTGACCAAGTCGGTCAAGAAGACCAACCGGCTGGTATCGGTCGAGGAAGGCTGGCCCTTTGCCGGTATCGGGTCCGAACTGGGCATGCTGATGATGGAACACGCCTTCGATCATCTCGACGCCCCGGTGGTCCGGGTGTGCGGCACCGACGTGCCGTTGCCCTACGCCGCCAATCTCGAGCGTCTGGCCCTGCCTCAGGCCGAGCATATCGTCAAGGCGGCCAAGACCGTTTGCTACCGAAGCTGACCGACCGGACGTGTCGACCGCCGCGGGAAAGAGAGAACCATGCCGATAGAGATCCTGATGCCGGCCTTGTCGCCGACCATGACCGAAGGGACGCTGGCCACCTGGCACAAGAAGGAAGGCGACACCGTCAGCGCCGGCGATGTCATCGCCGAGATCGAGACCGACAAGGCGACCATGGAGGTCGAGGCGGTCGACGAGG
>JBQLZQ010000045.1:0-31470 GCA_052168355.1 Inquilinaceae bacterium | reverse complement strand
GGCCGGGCCGCCGGGCCGGTCGAGGCCGGCGACGACCATGCCGTATTCCACCAGCCGGGCGCAGACGGCCTGGCCGATGCCGCCGCCGGCCCCCGTGACCAGCGCCACCCGGTCCGCCAGCCCGCGCATCAAAGCGCCTCCAAAGCGGCGCGCAGGGCGGCGCGGTCGCGGGGCCGCATCAGGCCCCAATTGTAGAAGGACAGGCGGGTGAGGTTGGGGCCCCGGACGGCGGCGATGTGCGCGCCGATCTGCGCCGCGCCGGTCATGTCGGGATGGGCCGGGCGCAGGATCGCGCCCGTCGGGCCGTCGCCGGCGCGCGCCGCCACGTCGTGCCGGTCGGCCGCCGCGCGGTCGGGACGCGGTTCGTAGAAGGGGACCTCGAGAAAATCGCACGCCGCGCGCAGACCGCGCAGATCCGTACCCTCGCGCCATGACGCGGCGGTCGGGCGCTGGACCGTGGGGATGACGCCCAGCGATATCTCCTGGCGCAGGGCCTGCCGGATTTCGGCGACCAGGGCGGTTACCCGGCCCGCCTGCCAGCGCATATAGGCCGGCAGGTCGGCCAGGTCGCCGACGAGATCGGCGATCATCCATTCGGCCGCGACGTCGGCATCGACATCGAACGCGGCGGCGAGATAGCGGTCGATCCGGTCCGCCACCCGCCGCCTCAGCCTCTCGGCGTCGATTCCCGCGGCGGCGGCGCCGGTCACGTCATGGTCGGTGAAGGACAGGCCCAGAAGGGTCGTCAGCCAGCCGTTCAGGGCGACCTGCTGGAATTCGTGGTGGTAGCCGTGGACGTAGGGCAGGGTGCCCGGCGTCTCCACCACCACCGCCTCCAGATCGTACCGGTCGCCCAGATCGGCGACCAGGGCGCGGGCATAGGCGCGCACATCCGGGTCGGTCGGCGACAGCGAATACAGGTAGGGGTCGCCAAAGGCGTTGCGCACGCAGGCCTCCGGATGGGCAAAGCCGAGGCGGGCATTGTGCAGCAGCACCACCCAGGCGGTCACCTTCAGGTCCGCCGAGGCCAGGTCGGCCAGCGGGTCGGCGCGGTCCAGCAGACTGTGCGCCTGGGGTTTCAGCGCCCCGTAGCGGCCGGGATCGGTGTGGAAGGTGACGGTGCCGTCCTCGGGAAAGATCACGCGACCGGACGCGGCATTGGGCGTGATAAACTTGCCGGCGTGATAGGCGGCCGAGACGGTGATCCCGTCCAACCCCGTTTCCCGAAGGGCGTCGCGCGTGGGAGCGGCGTCCAGCACGTCCCAGGCATAGGCATAGGCGGTGCGCCTCATGGCGTCTCTCCCGGGCGCGGGCCCCGTTCCGTTTCCATCGCGCGACCGCCGCAATCCCTTCGACCACGCAGTCTTGTCAACTTTATCGGAACCCGTATACGCTGCAACCCACGTCCAATCACGGGTTACATGGAGGATCCGTCAAACGGATCCCGCAACAGGGTTGAGGATTTCGATGAAAATTTCCGGGCTTGTCATCGGCGCGGCAGCGTTCGGTCTTGCTACCACGTCCCACGCCGGCGAAGTGCGCATCACGGTGGCCGAGTACTCGTCCAAGACGGGTCCCTATTTCGAGCAGATGGCATCGGAGTTCGAGGCCGCCAATCCCGGCATCGACATTCAGGTCGAGGTGACGCCCTGGGACGTCCTGCTGCAGAAGCTCACCACCGACATCGCGGGACAGGCCAACGCCGATCTGGCCATCATCGGCACCCGCTGGCTGCTGGACTTTGTCGAGCAGGACATCGCCGAGCCGCTCGACGGCTATATGGACGACGCGTTCCAGGACCGGTTCATCGCGACCTTTCTGTCCCCGTCGGTGATGGACGGCCAGGTCTACGGGCTGCCGGTCGCGGCGTCGGCCCGCGCCATGTACTACAACAAGACGCTGTTCGAGCAGGCCGGCATCGCCGGCCCGCCGGAGACCTGGGACGACGTCCTGGCGGCGGCCGAGAAGATCTCGGCGCTGGGCGACGACATCGCCGGTTTCGGCCTTCAGGGCAAGGAAATCGAGACCGACGTCTATTTCTATTACCCGATGTGGTCCTATGGCGGGTCGATCCTGAACGAGGACGGCACGTCGGGCCTGGATTCGGAAGCCGCGATCCAGGCCGCGACCCTGTACAAGGCGATGATCGACGGCGGCATGACCCAGGATGGCCCGACCGCCTACAACCGCGAAGACGTCCAGAACCTGTTCAAGCAGGGCAAGGTGGGCATGATGATCACCGCGCCGTTCCTGTCGGCGCAGATCAAGGACGAGGCGCCGGACCTGTCCTACGGCATCGTCCCCATCCCGGCGGGGCCGGGCGGCGACCGGGGCACCTACGGCGTCACCGATTCCATCATCATGTTCGCCAATTCCGGCAACAAGGACGAGGCGTGGATGTTCCTGGACTATCTGTTCACCCAGGGGCCGCGCTCGCAGTTCACCCAGGGCGAGGGGTTCCTGCCGGTCAACAAGGCCGTGTCGGAGGAGCCCGCGTTCACCGAGAACGAGGATCTGAAGGCCTTTGCCGCCGTGCTGCCGGACGCCCGTTTCGCGCCGGTGATCCCGGGTTGGGAGGAGATCGCCGATATCACCAGTTCGGCCCTGCAGCGGATCTATCTGGGCGAGGCCGACCCCGAAGCGGCGCTGGGGGAAGCGGCGGCGGACGCCAACCGCATCCTCGGCAACTGAACGGAGCGCCTGGGCGAGGGGAGCGGTGCTGACGGGGACCGACACCGCAACGCCCAACGCCACGCATTCCCAAACACGGCGCCGCGCGGCTTTCACCCGCGCGGCGTTTCCGTACGCGCTGATCCTGCCGGCCTTCCTGCTGGCGGCGCTGATCGTGCTCTGGCCGCTGATCACCATCGGCAACATCAGCCTCCACGAGGTCAACCGCTTCGGCCAGTTGCGCGATTTCTCGGGTTTCGCGAACTTCGTCGACCTGCTGGGCGACCGCGACTTCATCGCCGCCACCTGGCGGACCCTTGTGTGGACCGTGGCGGTGGTGGGGGGAACGCTTGTGCTGTCCGTGCCCATTTCCCTTATTCTCAATCAGGATTTCCACGGGCGCGGGTTGGCGCGCATCATCATCATGCTGCCCTGGTCGGTGTCGCTGACCATGACCGCGATCGTCTGGCGCTGGGCCCTGAACGGCGAGAGCGGGATGCTCAATTCAGCGCTGCGGGCCGGCGGCGTGATCGATCAGAACATCGTCTGGCTGGCCTCCGCCGCGACCGCCTTTCCCATCCAGATCGCCATCGGCATCCTCGTCTCGCTGCCCTTCACGGTGACCATCTTCCTGGCCGGCCTGGC
This sequence comes from Inquilinaceae bacterium, assembly GCA_052168355.1. Classification (GTDB taxonomy): domain Bacteria; phylum Pseudomonadota; class Alphaproteobacteria; order DSM-16000; family Inquilinaceae; genus JBQLZQ01. Next base: position 28,155 of record JBQLZQ010000045.1, on the reverse strand, counting down.
GTCGGTGCCGGACGATGTGTACGAGGCGGCGTCGCTGGAAGGCGCCGGGCCGTGGGCGCAGTTCAAGACCCTGACGCTGCCGCTGCTGCGGCCCTTCGTCAATCTGGCCATCGTTCTCAACATCATCTACGTCTTCAACTCGTTCCCGATCATCTGGGTGCTGACCCAGGGCGGACCGGCGAATTCGACCGATATTCTGGTCACCTATCTCTATAAGCTGGCGTTTCGGTGGGGCCAGATGGGGCAAGCGGCGTCCGTCTCGCTGATCATGTTCGCGATCCTGCTGGCCTTTACCCTGCTCTATGTCCGGCTGGCGACGCGGGAGGAGGCGCGATGACCGCCAAGACAAAGCGCAGCCTGGTCGCCTGGGCCTTCCTGGCGCCCATCGCCATCGTCATCCTGTTCCCGTTCGCGGTGATGGGCGTGACCGCGCTCAAACCAGGGACCGAGGTTCTGTCGCCCCATTGGTGGTCCCACGCGCCACGGCTGGCCAACTTCGTCGAGATGTGGGCGGCGACCAACTTCGGTCCGGCGCTGCTCAACTCGCTTCTGGTCTCGGTCCTGTCGACCCTGCTGGCCGTCGCCGTCAGCATCCCGGCGGCCTATGCGCTGGCCCGGATGCCGTTTGTCGGCCGGGGCGCGTTCCGGCAGTTCCTGATCATCTCCCAGATGCTGTCGCCGATCGTCCTGGTGCTGGGGCTGTTCCAGCTGGTCGTCTGGTTGGGGCTCCTGAACACGCGGGTGTCGATCGTCCTGGTGTACGCCGCGTTCGCCATCGCCTTCGCGACCTGGCTGCTCCAATCCTACTTCTCGACCATCCCCAAGGATCTGGAAGAGGCCGCGTGGATGGAGGGCGCGTCGCGCGCGCGGGCGATCCGCACGGTCTTCCTGCCGTTGGCGCTGCCGGCCGTCGCGGTCACCTGCATCTTTACCTTCGTCCAGGCCTGGAACGAGTTCGTGCTGGCGCTGACCATGCTCCGGAACCAGGACAGCTATACGCTGCCCATCCAGATCTTCTCGCTGGTGGCCGGCCGGTACACCGTCGAGTGGCACTATGTGATGGCCGCGACGCTGCTGGCCACGGTGCCGGTCGCCATCGTTTTCGCGCTGATGCAACGCCACCTGGTCAAGGGGCTGGCGGCGGGCGCGGTCAAGTGACGCCGGACATGCAAGGAGAAAAGATGCGTGGCGCGAACCTCAGCATCACCGGTGGGCGGGTCATCGATCCGGCGCGCGGGCTCGATCGCGTCGGCGATATCCATATCGCCGACGGACGGGTGGTCGAGACCGGCAAGGAGGGCGCCCAAACACTCGATGCCACGGGTTTCATCGTCGCGCCCGGCCTCATCGACCTGCACACCCACATCTACGCCGATGCGACCTCGCTGGGCGTCGAGCCGACGCCGCTGGCGCTCCAGTCGGGCTGTACGACCCTGGTCGATGCGGGAAGCGCCGGGGCGGCGAACATCGCCGGGCTGATCCGCTTTTTCGCCGAGGAGTCGCCGGTCCGGATCCTGGCGTACCTCAACATTTCGTTCGCCGGCATTTTCGGCTTCGGCCGTCGCGTCATGGTCGGCGAATGCGCGAACCTCTCCCTCCTCAACATCGAAGACTGCGTCGAGGCGGCGCGGGCCCACGGCGATCACGTGGTGGGGATCAAGGTGCGCGCGGGGCGCAATGCCGGCGGTACCTCGGGCATCGTGCCGGTCCAGTTGGCGATCGAAGCGGCGGACGAGACCGGGCTGCCGGTCATGGCCCATGTGGATTTCCCGCCGCCCGGCCGTGACGAGGTGCTGGATCTGCTGCGCCCCGGCGACATTCTGACCCACTGCTATCGGGCGTTCCCGAATGCCCCCGTGACGTCGGCCGGGGCGGTGCGCGACACGGTCAGGCAGGCGCGCGAGCGGGGCATCCATTTCGACATCGGCCACGGCATGGGGTCGTTCTCGTTCGACGTGGCACGGCACATGATCGACGGCGGTTTCCTGCCGGACTCGGTGTCCAGCGACGTTCATGCGCTGTGCGCCGACGGGCCGGCGATCGACAATCTGGTGACGTTGACCAAATTCCTGGCGCTGGGCGTTCCCATCGGCGACGCGGTGGCGCTGGCCACCAGCGGCCCGGCCCGGTTGCTCGGCCGCGACGATCTCGGCCATCTGGCGCCCGGCGCGGCGGGCGATGCGACCCTGCTTTCGATCGAGGAGGGCTCGTTCGATCTGACCGATGCCGTCGGCCGGACATTGACCACGGACCGGCGCCTGAAGGTGGAAGGGCTGGTCGTGGGAGGTCGCCTCCTTCGGTGACGGCCGACGAGGTCATCGCCTGGCTTGAAAGGCCGGCACCGCCGACGGCGTGGCCGGGCTCGCGCGCTATGGCATTCCCAACGACCACGCGGTCGGGGCGCCGATGAGCGCGATGAAGGCCAAGGCCAGAACCATCGGCAGGGACCACGCGCTGGCGCTCGCCCTCTGGCAAAGGCGGATGTATGAGGCCCGCACGATGGCCGTGTTCCTGGCCGATCCGGCGGCCCTGACGGCGGATCAGGCCGATGCCTGGTGCGCCGACTTCGACAATTGGGCAATCTGCGATACGGCCTGCTTCCACCTGCTCGACCGAACGCCGTTCGCCTGGGACATGGTCGATCGCTGGGCTCCCGACCCGCGCGAATTCGTTCGCCGCGCCGGCTTTGCCCTGATCTGGGCGCTGTCGGTGCACGACAAAATCTCGGACGATGCGGTCTTCATCCGGCGGTTCGACCTGTTCCGCGCCGCGTCCAGCGATGAGAGGCCGCTGGTCAGGAAGGCCGTGGACATGGCGTTGCGCGCGACCGGCAAGCGGACCCAGGCGTTGAACGGGGCCGCGCTGTCGCTGGCGCGGGAACTTGCCTTGAGGGACGACCGACCAGGCCGTTGGATCGGCCGCCACGCCTCGCGCGAACTGGAAAGCGACAAGGTGCAGGCGAAATGGACGGGCCGCGGCGCCAAGCGGAAAGGCGGCGCTTAGAGCGCGATCGTCGTTGGTGGAAGCGGACCCGCTTCCACCAATGACGTGAATCGCTCTCTAACTCTATGAATAGAGTAGGATTCACGCCTTGGGTGGGATCGCCGAAGCGATTCCACCCAAGGCGATCCTGCTCTAGCCGAGGGCGGTTAGGGCCCCGGCAATGCGATGCCGGCGTCGTCGGCCGCGCCGGTCCCGGCGAGGGCCTGGTCCAGGGAGCGTGCCGCGTAGATATGCGCGCGCATGATGGACGATGCCCATTCGGCGTCGCCGTCGGCCAGGGCCGCGATCAGTTCGCGGTGGTGGGACAGGGAGCGCTGGAGCTGCTCCTCGTTGAACGATGCGTATTTGCGCATGATGTGGGGCAGGGACATCAGCTGCTGGAGAACGCTGGTCAGGCGGCTGTTGCCCGAGATCTCGGCGATGCGCAGATGGAGCAGGCGGTTCTGCTCGGTCAGGACCGCATAGTCGGGACCGGCCGCGCGGTCGGCGCCCCGCTCGATCCGGTCCTGGATCCGCCGCAGGTCGGCCAGGCCGCCCGCGTCGATCTTGCGCGCGGCCAGGCCGGCGCCAAAGCTCTCCAGAACCGCGCGCAGGGCCGTCACCTCGTTCATCTCGTCGCCGGACCAGGCGAACACCCGGGCGCCGTGATTGGCGGTGGCCTCGACCATCCCCTCGGCGTTCAGGCGCCGCAGGGCGTCGCGCACCGGCGTCCGCGACACGCCGATCCGGCGGGCGAGCATCGTTTCGGTCAGCCGCTCGCCAGGGGAGAACGTGCCTTCCAGAATGCGCCGCCGGATGAAATCATAGGCCTGCTCGCTGGAATTGGGTGCGATCGCCTTCATCGTGTCAACCTCCCTGAACCGGGCGCCCGGCCGCCGACAGGCGGATCATGCCGCAGCAATTCTGGCCGCGGCCTCCGGGAATGCCCCGGCCCGGCGTACCTGGCCGGGGATGTCGTGTCCCAGCACGCCCTCCAGCCAGTCGGCGGCGTCGGTCAGAGCCTCCAGCGACAGACCGGTGGCCACGTCCATGCGATTCAGCATGTAGACCAGGTCCTCCGTCGCGATGTTGCCGGTGGCCGCGGGTGCGAACGGGCAGCCGCCGACCCCGCCGATGGACGCATCGAGCGTCGCCGCTCCGGCCCCGATGGCGGCGACGGCATTGGCAAAGCCGGTGTTGCGCGTGTTGTGAAAATGGCACCGCAGCGGCATCCGGCCGACCGCATCCCGGACGCCGTGGAGAAGGGCGCTGACCTGCGGCGGCACGCCGACGCCGATGGTGTCGGCCAGCGCGATTTCCCTCGGGGCCTGGTCGGCGGCCTGGCGGGCGATATCGATGACCCGGGCGGCCGGCACCTCGCCCTCGAACGGGCAGCCGAAGGATGCGCCGATGGTTATGCTGTGGCCGACCCCCGCGACCCGTGCCATCCGGGCGATGGCCGGCCAGGCGCCCATCGTTTCGGCGATCGCCGCTCCGTTGTTGCGCTGATTGAAGGTCTCGCTGGCAACAACCACATAGTTGATCTCGTCGCAGCCGGCCTCGATGGCCCGCTCGGCGCCGCGCTGGTTGAGGGCCAACCCGATATAGGTGACGCCCCGGTCGCGGGGGACGCGCACCATCAGATCGGCGGCGTCGGCCATCTGCGGCACCCGCTTGGGATTGACGAAGCTGGTCGCCTCGATCCTGCGAACCCCCGCCGCGACGGCGCGCTCGATCAGCTTCAGCTTGTCGTCCGTGGACACGAGCGTGGCATCGTTCTGCAGCCCGTCGCGGGGAGAAACCTCGACGATCTCGATCGATCCAGTCATGGGGCGCTCCTTTCTCGGTTCTGGTGCCCCTGGTCCGGCGGGGCGATCGTGTCCAGATAGGCCAGCGTTTCGTCCAGGCCGACGACGTCGGCGTATTTGGCGTTCATGTCGTAAAGGTTCGCCTCGTGCGGGCGGTCGTCGCGGTCGCCCACGCCGTCGCGCACCACGATGGTGATAAAGCCGTGGGACATGGCGTCGACGCAGGTCGCCCGCACGCAGCCCGAGGTGGTGACGCCGGTCAGAAGAACGGTATCGACCCCCATCGACGTCAGGGTCGGGGCCAGGCTGGTGCCGAAAAACGCGCTGGGATATTGCTTGGTGACGATCAGTTCGTCGGGGTAGGGTTCCAGCCCCTCGGCAAAGCGCTGCAGCGGATTGCCGGCGACGAAGCACGAGAGGGGCGGGGCCTTGCGGTAGAAGATGCCGCCGTCGGCGCCGCCCGGCGCGTATTTGACCTCCGTAAAGACGGCCGGCACGCCAAGCTCCCGCGCGCGGGCCAACAGCCGGATCGCGCCGGTCCGGGCGCGGGCGCAGCCCTCGGCCCCAAACAGCGGCGATTGCGGATCGAAATAGGCCTCGGCGAAGTCCACCAGCAGCAGGGCGGGGCGGCGGCCCCAGTCCTGGCGGTGGTGATAGCCGGCCTTGGCGTAGTTGTCGTCCAGGTTCTGCGTCGTCATCGCTCCATGCCCCCGCTGCGCGGCCTCAGATGATCCCGCGTTCCGCATAATCGGCCATCACCGCGTCCGCCAGTCCCAGGATACGGCGGTAGACATCGTCGTTGTCGGCCCCCAGTTCCGGTCCCGGGTGGCGAATGGCGCCCGGCGTTTCCGACAGGCGCGGCGCGACATTCTGCATCTTCAGCGGGCCGAACTCGGGATGGGCGACCGAAACGATCGCCTGGCGCGCCTGGAAATGCGGATCGGCCATCATGTCGGGCGCGGTGTAGATCAGGCCGCAGGGCACCCCGTGTTCGTTCAGAATGGCCTCCAGCGGCTCCAGGTCCACGGTCCTGGTCCAGTCCGCGATCAAGTCGTCGAGCTCCTGCTGACAGGCGCCACGCGCGGCGTGGGTGGCGTAGCGCGGGTCCTCGGCAAGCTCCGGCCGCGCCATGGCGGCGGCCAGCCGCTTGAACACCGTGTCCTGGTTGGCGGCGATCAGAAGCAGCTTGCCGTCGCGGGTCGGAAACACGTTGGACGGCGACACGTTGGGCAGGATGGCGCCCGTCCGCTCCCGCTTGTATCCGGCCTGATCGTATTCGGTGATCAGGGATTCCATCATCGCCAGCACCGCCTCGTAGATGGCGCTGTCGACGATCTGACCCTGCCCGGTGGTGTTGCGGTGATGCAAGGCCATCAGCGCGCCCAGGCAGGCATAGGTTGCGGCCAGCTCGTCGCCCAGCGAGATGCCGACCCGGCTGGGGGCCGACGACGGGTCGCCGACGACATAGCGCAGGCCGCCCATGGCTTCGCCGATGGCGCCGTACCCGGCCCGCGACGCGTAGGGCCCGGTCTGGCCGAACCCGGTGACGCGGACCATGATCAGGCCGGGATTGATCTTCTTGAGATCCTCGAAGCCCAGGTTCCACCGTTCCATCGTGCCCGGCCGAAAGTTCTCCACCAGAATGTCGGACTCGGCAACCAGACGGCGCACGATCTCCTGACCTTCCTCGGTCCGCAGATTGAGCGTGATCGACTTCTTGTTGCGGGCCACCACCGGCCACCACAGAGATTTGCCGTGGGCCTTTTCGCGGCCCCATTGGCGCATCGGATCGCCTACGCCCGGCTGCTCGCACTTGATCACCTCGGCGCCGAAATCGGCCATCAGCTGGCCGCAGAACGGTCCCGCCAAAAGCTGGCCCATCTCGATCACACGGACGTTGGACAGCGGGCCTTGACGGTCTGACGGGTCGGTCACTTGGTTCCTCTTCCTTGAATCTCGAAGGCTCTCAGGGATGTTCGGGCGCGCGGACTTCCGCGCCGCCGCGGGTCAGATAGGCCGCGCCGGCGCCCAACGCGATGCCGGCCAGGTTGACGATCAGCGCCCCGTCGAACAGGGCGTGCGGAATGAGCGTGGCCAGCCCGGCGACCATGAAAAGGCCGCGCCATGCCGGACCCAGCGTCCGGTTCAGATGGCCGACGATGCCGACGGTGACCAGGAAGACCCCGATCACCGCCGTCAGTGTCACGATGCTGTTCTCCATCCAGCCGCCGTCCAGCATAAGCTGGGGCGATCCGGCGAACAGGAACGGCACGATGAACGCCGGCCAGGCGATCCGCACCGCCTCGAACCCGGTCCGCATGGGCTGCGCGCCGGCCATGTTCGCGGCCACGAAGGCGGCGATGGCCACGGGCGGCGTGATCATCGACAGCATGCCGAAATAGAGCACGAACAGGTGCGCGGCCATCGGCTGCAAACCGAGTTCGATCAGCGGGGGCGCGGCCAGCGTGGCCAGCAGCAGATAGACGCCGACCGTCGGCAGCCCCATGCCCAGCAGCACGCAGATACCGGCCGTGACCACCAGCAGCAGGATCAGGCTGGTGTTGCCGATCTGGACCAGGAAGAAGGTCAGACCGAAGGACAGGCCGGACAGGGAGAACAGCCCGATAATGATCCCGGCGACGGCGCAGATCAGCACGATATCGACGGCCGTCCGGCCGGTGCGCGACAGCACCGACAGGATCACCGCCGGGCCGATCCTGGTGCCGTCATAGGTGCGGAACAGGGACAGCACGAACAGCAGGGCGACGGCATAGAGCGCCGCCGTTTCCGGCCGCAGGTTGAACGAGAACAACCCGACGATAAGCACCACGAACGGCGCCAGCACGAACCAGCCGCGCCTGACCACCGTGGAGAGCCTCGGGATCCGGCTTTCCTCGACCCGGGCGATGCCCAGACGGCCGGCCTCCAGGTCGGCGAAGAAGAACAGGCTGATATAGAACAGCAGCGCCGGAACCAGCGCCGCGATCATCACCTCCGAATAGGCGACCTGCAGGTTCTCGGCGAGCAGAAAGGCCGCGGCACCCATGATCGGCGGCATCAGTTGGCCCCCGGTCGACGCCGCCGCCTCGATGGCGCCGGCGGTCTTGGGCTTGTAGCCGCCGGACTTCATCAGCGGGATGGTGATCGAGCCGGTCGAGGCGACGTTGGATACCGCACTGCCCGAGACCGACCCGAAGAACGCCGACCCCAGGATGGCGATCTTGCCGGCGCCGCCCCGCCGCCGGCCCATCAGGGCGATCGACAGGTCGGAAAAAAAGGCGGAGCCGCCGGTGGCCACCAGGAGCTGGGCCAGGATGATGAACGGGATGACGACGGCGACGGCGATGTAGAGGGCGGCCCCGACCAGCGACGCCGAATCGAGCACCATGAAGGTCAGCAGCCGCGACGGGGACACCGCGCGGCTCTGCAGCGGCCCCTCAAGCTTGTCGGCGAACAGCGCGTACAGGCAGATGACGGCCAGGATGACCAGCAGGCTCCAGCCGATGCAGCGGCGCATCGCCTCGACCAGCAGCACCAGCCCGATGGCGGCGATGATGCGGGCTTCGACCGGGTGGTAGAAGACGTTTTCCGCCAGGGTCGGAAACCGCCAGACCAGATAGGCCCCGAACGCCAAGGCGACCGCGGCCGCCAGCCCGTCGTACCAGGGGACGGCGCGGGCGGGCGGCGGCGCGGTTTCGTCCGCGCCGGCCGGGCGGCTGTCCCGCCGCGGTCGCGTCGCGGGCCGGGTGAGAAAGGCAATCGCGATGGACAGGCACAGCACCGCGATGAGGATCTGTTCGGAATAGATCCGAACGCCCAAATGCAGGGGCAGACTGGACGACCACAGGACGGCGGCGAGGGTCGACACGACGGCCAGCGGCGCCACCGCCTTGGACGCTTTGGCGCTCAAGGAGGAAACACCGCCGCCGGGCTGATCCGTCGCCATCGCCGCCGCCGTCCTAGGGGGTGCCGCCTATTCGGTCCAGATCCCGATCTCCTGGTAGAACCTGATGGCGCCGGGGTGATAGGGGACACCGACATCCTTGGCCATCGCCGTCTTGTCGAAACCGTCCCAATAGGGACCGACGGCCAGCAGATCCTGTTCCTTTGCGTGGATCGCCTTGACCGCCTCGTACACCACGTCGTCCGGCGTGTCGGCGTTGGCGAAGAAGGTGTATTCGTAGGCCATCACGTTGGTCGGTTCGTCGATGCCGGGGATGCCGGTGTCGGGCGTGACTTCCGCCAAGTGCATCTGCGGCAGCCAGACCCGCATGGCTTCCAGGTTGGCGGGGTCGAAGGTGAGATACCGGATGCCGCCCATGGTGGCGTCGAATTCGCGGTTGTTGGCCGCGCCCACGACCACCACCGTGACATCGGTGGTGCCCTCGCCGAACGATGCCCACATGCGCGGGAAGTTGGGAACGGCCACGCCCTCGACGTCGTCCAGGGTCAGCCCGGCATTGGCCAGATAGGCGCCGACGACGTGATAGCCCAGCGATCCCTCGGCAAAGGCAGGCACCCGCTTGCCCTTCAAATCGGCCAGGCTGGTGATGTCCGAATCGTCGGGGACGATGAACCCGGCCCGGAACGGCATCAGCGTGGCGGCCATGCGCAAATTGGGATTGGGCCGTCCTTCGGACATGCCGGTGCCGTCATAGGCGAACTTGGTCTGCACCACGTTGGCGATGCCGAACTCCAGCTCGCCGGCGTTGACCACGGGAATATAGTCGGCGGTGTTGGCCATTTCCTGCGGCCGCATCTGCAGCGGCGAGGCCTCGGAGATGGCGGTGGCCAGCGATTTGCCGATCAGGCTGGTGCCGCCGCCCTGGGTCGACCCCAGACCCACCACCTGGGCGGACGCGGCGGTCGTCAGCAGTGCGCCGGCCGTCAGGCCGAGCAAGACAGTTCTGAATGCCATAAGTTTGTTCTCCCTGTTTATCGGGGCGGCCATGGGCCGCCATCGGCTTCCCGTAAGGCGTGTCCGTCTTCCGATTTCGGTCGGATCCGGTCCGAACAGCATCATGGGGCACTTGTGGCAGATTGTACACAATTTCCGAACGGGCAGGCGGCCCAATTTTACCTATTACGCTTGAATGAGAGCCTATTTCGTCTGGGTTCAATGGGGTTGGGAAAAGAATTCTTCCCCATTGGGGCTGGTCAAAAGCGATAATATTGTACACAATATCTCGGAGGGGCTTGGGATCGGTGATCGGCAGGGGCGGGCAGCCCGACCGCAGATGGATCAAGACACGTGGATGCACATGCCAAACGGGTTCTGATTGCCGGCGCCGGTCCGGCCGGGGTCGTTGCCGCCCTGATCCTGGCGCGGGCCGGAATTCCGGTGGTGGTGTTCGAATCGCATCCGGAGCTTCCGACCGACCTGCGGGCCTCCACCTTCCACCCGCCCACCTTGGACATGCTGGCCCCACTCGGCCTGTCCGATCGGCTGGTGGAGATGGGGCTGAAGGCCCCCACCTATCAGTTCCGCGACCTGGACAGCGGGCAGCACGCGACCTTCGATCTCGAGGTCATCGCCGATGTCACCGCCTATCCGTTTCGCCTGCAGTGCGAGCAGTTCAAACTGACCCGGCTGGCGGTGGCGGCCCTGGAGCGCGAGCCGCTGGCCGACATAAGGTTCTCCAGTTCGGTGACCGGCGTCACCCAAGACGACACCGGCGCGTTCTTCACGGTCGACGGCGCCAACGGGCCGGAAACCCACCGCGGCGCCTTTGCCATCGGCGCCGATGGCGCCGGCAGCGCCGTGCGCCGGGCCATGGGCACCGCGTTCGACGGGTTCACCTATCCCGAACAATGGCTGGTCGCCAGCACCGATGTCGATTTTTCCGAAGGTCTGACCGATCTCGCCAATGTCAGCTACACGGCCCACCCGGACGACTGGTACGTGCTGCTGCGCGTCGTCGGGCTGTGGCGGGTGCTTCTGCCGGTCGCCGTGGATGTCGATCCCGACGACGCCTTGTCGGACGCCACCATCGAACGGCGCCTGCAGGGAATCCTGACTCGCGCCGCGCCTTATCCGATCATCCATCGCACCCTGTATCGGGTTCATCAGCGGGTGGCCTCGTCCTACCGCGCCGGGCGCGTCCTGCTGGCCGGGGACGCGGCACATATCAACAATCCCCTTGGCGGCATGGGGATGAACGGCGGCGTCCACGATGCCGTCAACCTGGCGCAAAAGCTGGTCCGCATCCTCAACGAAGGCGCCGACATGGACCGGTTTCTGGATCACTACGCGCGCCAGAGGCACGATATCGCGGTGGAATATGTTCAGGCCCACACCCACGGCAACAAGCAGACGATCGCCGAGCGCGACCCGCAGAAGCGGCGCGAGACCCTGGAGCGGATGCAGCGCATCGCCGCCGACCGCGACCTTTTGCGCGCCCATGTGCGCAAGGGCGCCATGATCGACGCGGTGGAGAAATCGATGGCGGTCGATCCGCCATGACGATTGCGCCGGTCGTTAACAATCAGATTTAGAAAAGGACGGAACGGTCATGGATTCGCTCGGTTGGCGCCGAAAATTCGGTGTTATCGCCCCGTCGACAAACACCTCGGTCCAGCCGGAGTTCGACGACATGCGCCCGATCGGGGTGACCAATCATATGGGGCGCATCTACATCCCCGACGATCCGGTCAGGACCGACGCCGATTTCGAGGCGCTGATGAACAATGTACGCAAGGAGATGTTCCAGGCGCTCGACCGGGTGATGACCTGCAGTCCCGACTATCTGGTCATGGGCATGTCGGCCGAAACCTTCTGGGACGGCAAGGACGGATCGGACGTGCTCAAGGCCCGCGTCGAGAAGCATTGCGGGATCAAGGTGTCCATGGGATCGGACGCCTGTCAGGCCGCCATCCGCAGCTACGGCGATGTCCGCCGCATCGCCGTGCTCACGCCGTACATGCCGGTCGGCGACCGCAACGTGGACCGCTTCTTCACCGATTGCGGCTTCGACGTCGCCAGGATCAAGGGGCTGTGCTGCAGCAGCCCGCAGCAGATCGCCCATGTTCAACCGCGGGAGCTGATCGACGCGTGCCTGGAACTCGACGGCAACGATGTGGACTGCATCGTCCAGGTCGGCACCAACCTGGCCTTTGGCAAGGTGGCGGCGGAGGCCGAGCGCTGGCTGAAGAAACCGGTTCTGGCCATCAACACCTGCACCTACTGGCACGCCCTGCGGACCAACGGCATCGACGACAAGGTCGACGGCTACGGGTCCCTGCTGATCGACCACTGAGGCGAGGGGGGCGGGGCCGCCGATGGCAACCGTGTCGGAACGCTGGATCTCCGGTCGCGACGGATGGACCCGCCGCCACGGAACGCGCGCCCGCATCGGCTTGATCGTGCCGCCCACCAACACCACCAACGAGGCCGAGTTCGCCGCCCACCTTCCCCAGGGCGTGACCGTGCACAGCCATCGCACGCCGCTGCACATCGACGGCGCCGATCCGGATTTCGAGCGCGCGCTGTACGACGATGTGGCGGCGGCGGCATCCATGCTGGCGCCGCTGGAGCCATCGGTCGTCGCCTACGCCTGCACGGTGGCGACGATGATGACCGACGAGACGCGGCTGGCGGCCCATCTCACGGCGACATCCGGCGCGCCGGGAATGACCACGGCCGGGGCGGTGCTCGACGCGCTGCGCGCCCTGGGCAGCCGGCGCGTGGCCATCGCCACGCCCTATACCGAAGCCCTGACGGCGCACGAGGCCGACTATCTCGGGGCGGCCGGGTTCACGGTGACGGCGGCGCTCGGACTCGGGCTGGGCCGGACCCGCGACGAATTCCGGTTCATCTGCCGCACGCCGCCGGAAACCGTCCGCCGCCTGGTGGCCGAGACGCTGGCGCAAGGGCCGGCGGATACCCTGTTCCTAAGCTGCACCGACCTGCCCACCTTCGACCTGATCGACGCGCTGGAGCGGGAGCACGGCGTGGCGGTCGTCACGTCCAACCAGGCGACGCTTTGGAAGGCCCTGACCCTGGCCGGCGTCGACGGACCATGGCCGCTCCTGGGGCCGCTCCTGGGGCCGCCCCTGGGCCGGCTGCTTCAAACGACGTCCGGGCGGCGCTGAGCGCACGTCGCCGCGCGGCCGCCCCCATCCGCCGGCGGGTCGGTCAGGCCGCCGCGGGGGCGCGGCGATCGGTCGAGGTGCCGGACCCGGCCAGCCGGAGCGCGTAGTCGACGGCTTCGATCAGGCTCGTCTCGTTGGCGATTCCGCGGCCCGCGATATCGAACGCCGTGCCGTGATCGACCGATGTTCGGATGATCGGTAAGCCCAGCGTGACATTGACACCGCTGAGACCCATCCATTCGCCGGTCTGGGGGTCGACACTGAACCCGAGTAGCTTGACCGGGATGTGCCCTTGATCGTGGTACATGGCGATCACCGCGTCGTACTGCCGGGCACGCAGCTTGACGAAGACGGTGTCGCCGGGCACCGGCCCCGATACCTCTTCGCCGGCCTTGCGATACCCGGCGACCAGCGGGGCGGTGACGTCGATGTCGTGCCGCCCGAACGCGCCGCCTTCTCCGGCGTGGGGATTGAGAGCGGCGACGGCGACGCGCGGCTGCTTGATGCCCAGGCGGCGCAGGACGTCAAGTGTCAGGTCGATGACCTGGGTCATGCGGTCCGGCGTGGCCCGCTTGGGGACGTCCTCCAAGGCGATATGGGTGGTCACGTGGGTGACGCGGAAATCCTCGTGGGCCAGCATCATCACCGATCCCTTGACGCCTGTGAGAGCCGCCAGCATCTCGGTGTGGCCCGCATAGTCGAAGCCGGCGAGATGCAGCGCCTCCTTGTTGAGCGGCGCCGTGACGATGCCGGCGATGGTGCCGGCCAGCGCCATTCTGACGGCCAGGGCCACCGCCTCATAGGCCTGCCGGCCGGCCTCCGGCGTGACCTCGCCGACGCGAATGGCGCCGGCGACGGGGCTTGCCTCGATGACCACCGCGCCGGGCCAGTCGGCGGGATCGTCACTGGACACCGTCGGCGGCACGGGCAATCCCAGTCGCCGGCCCGTTTCGATCAGGATATCCGGTGCCGTCAGCAGGAGCAGCCGCATCTCACCGGCATCGATGCGCGGCCGCAGCCCTTTGACCGCCTTCAAGGCGATCTCGGGTCCGATGCCGGCGGGATCGCCCACCGTCAGCGCCAGGGTCGGCGGGGCGGCGGGGCGGGTTTGGGAATGGGAGGCTTTGGCCATGGGCTTCTCGATCATTTGATGATGCGGATCTTGCGCCGGTCGATGGTCACGAAGACCGCGAGCACCAGCACCAGACCCTTCATGATGCTTTGGAGGTAGGGATTGACGCCGATCATGTTCATCCCGTTGGAAAGGACGGAGATGATGAGCACCCCGATGACGGTACCGCCGACGCTGCCGACACCGCCCGTCAACGGCGTGCCGCCGACGACGACGGCGGCGATAACGTCGAGTTCGAGCCCCTGACCGAGCTGGGCCGTGGCGGCCATGGTGCGCGACGATTGCAGCAGTCCGGCCAGCCCGCACAACAGTCCCGAGATGGCGAAAACGCCGATCTTCACGCGGTCGACCTTGATGCCGGAGAGAAACGCCACCCGTTCGCCGCCGCCCACCGCCCGCACCTCGCGTCCGAAGACGGAATGGTTGAAGACGATCCAGGCGACCACCAGCGCCGCCGTGGCGATGAGAATGCTGTTGGGAACGCCCAGCACGCGACCGGCGTACAGATCCAGGAAACCGAAATCGTTGATGGAGACGGGTGCCCCGCGGGTCCAGAACAGGACGATGCCGCGAAAGATGACCATGGTGCCCAGCGTGACGATGAAGGACGGCACCTTGCCGACCGCGAACACGACCCCGTTGATCAACCCGCAGGCCACTCCGACCATCACGGCGGGAACGATGGCGAACGGGCCGAGGGCGGTGGATGTCGATGCCGCCACCAGCGCGCTGAGCGCCACGATGGATCCGACCGACAGGTCGATGGACCCGTTGACGATGACAAAGGTCATCCCCAGGGCGGCCACCAGCAGAACCACGCTTTGCTGCAGAACGATCAGCCCGTTGCCGACGCTAAGGAACCGCGGCGAGAGAAGGGAGAACGCAACGCACAGGGCGGCCAGAAGAAGGATCGGGAACAGGCCCCGTATCCGCGCTCGCGTTTCCCGCCGCCCGGCACCCGGTTCGGGACGGGCGATCGCCGCCGCGCCGTCGCCCTTCGGCTGATCTTCTACAGCATCCATTTCACGGCCTCCTGTTCGTCCGGGTTTGAATGCACCGGGAACGACTTGGCGACACGACCAGCCTTGGTGATCACGACCTGATCGGCAAGTCCGATCAGTTCGGGCAGATCCTCCGTGACCATGAGCACGGCCATGCCGGTGGCGGCCAGACGCCGAAGCTGGGCATAGATCTCGGCCTTGGCGCCGATGTCGACCCCCCGCGTCGGATTGTTGAGGAGAAGCACGCGCGGCGTCGCGGCAAGGCACTTGCCCAGGACGATCTTTTGCATGTTGCCGCCGCTCAACTCGATCGCCGTGGTTGCCGGCGTCGGCGTCTTGATCCTCAGGGTTTCGATGGCCTCGGAGATCAGGGCGCCGTTGCGACGCCGGGCCGTAAACCCGAAGCGGCCGGGCCGAACCGCCAACGTCAGGTTTTCCCCGACGGAGAAGTCGGGGATCAGACCTTCGCCGGTCCGCTCGCCGGGGACGAAGGCGACGCCCCGTGTCCAGGCGTCGGCCGGTGATCGGGGCCGATAGGGCGATCCGTTCAGGGTGATGTCGCCGCCGACCAGTGGATGCAGCCCCATCAGACCATCGAGCAGTCCCTCGCCCCCCGACCCCTTGAGACCGCCGATGCCGATCAGACGGCCGGCGTCGAGCGTGAAGTCGAACGGGCCGATCGGCACCCGATTGATGCCGGCAAACGTGACGTCGCTCAACCGCAGGACACCCGCGCCCGACGGCCCTCCGACGGGCGGAAACAGGTGCTCTCCGATCTCCCGCCCGACCATGATCTGATGCAGACGCGGCGCGTCGACGTCGCCCACCGGATAGGTTCCGGTCCACCGCCCATCCTTCAAGACGGTCACGCGATCGGCGATGTCGAACACCTCTTGGAGATGGTGGGACACAAAGGCCACGGCGATGCCGCCGCGCCGCAGTCGATCGATCCCGCGCAGCAGCGCATGCATTTCCCGGTTGTTGAGATAGGCTGTCGATTCATCGAAGAACACGATCTTGGGGTTGAGCGAAAGGGCGCGGGCCACCTCGATCAGCTTGAGCTGGCCGAAATCGAGCGTATCGATGTCGGCCTCGACCGAAACATCGGCCTCCAATTCGTCCAGTATCGCCTGGGCCTCGCGCTTGAGCCGGCGCCAATCCATCAGTCCCAGGCGCGAAAAAGCCGACAGGCGGTTCAGAAACACGTTCTCCGCGACCGAGACGGCGCGGTTGACATTGGTTTCCTGAAAGACAAGCGCCACGCCGGCCGCTTCCGCGGCGCGCAGATTGTCGGGATCGAAGGGCCGGCCATCGAGGCGAACGTCGCCCCGGTCGCGCCGTTCCACCGCCGCCAACACCTTGAGAAGGGTTGATTTTCCGGCGCCGTTTTCACCGACCAGCGCGTGAACCTCGCCCCGTCCCAAGGCGAAGTCGACATCCCGCAAGGCCACCGTACCGCCGAAGGTTTTTGTAATGCCGGTCGCCGAGAGGATCGCATCCAAGCCCAAGGTCCCCGCGCTGCAGGAAGGAAGCGGGAAGCACGAAGCCGTGCTCCCCGCGACCGGCCATCCTAGCCGTCAGAGTACTTCATTTCGAACACCGCCGTCGCGGCATCCGGATTGTACGCGCGCGACCGCGCCTTGAAGTCGTAGGGCGGCACGCCGTCCGGAAAATCGGCCCGGAACTGCTCGATCCGATCCTGGGTGAGGGGCAGAAGCTCCAGCTTGACGTTGGCCTGCTCGGCCGGCAGCGGCTGGCCCCTCAGATGGTCGTACAGCATGACCAGGGCAAAGCCGCCTTGCAGCCAGTGGCCGCCGATGTCGAACAGCAGATCGCCGCTCTCCACGGCCTCGACATTCTCGGGATTGAGATCCATGCCGACGACCATGATGTCCTCGCCCGGCTGCTTGCCGGCGTTCTTGATGGCCGTGATGACGCCGGTCGCGGTGCCGCCGTTGGCGGCCCAGACGCCCTGGATCTCCGGGTTGCCGCGCCACAGGGATTCGAACACCGTCTGGGAGGTATCGCGCACGAAGTTGCCGTCGACTTCGCCGACCACGACGACGTCGGGGTTTTCGGCCAGCGCCAGTTCCAACCCCTTGCGACGATCGATGGCGACGGAGGTGCCGGCCGTTCCATTCACGACGGCGATATATTTCTTGCCGTCCGCGGCCGGTTCGATGGACTCGAACAGGGCGTTGGCCATCTGATAGCCGGCGTCCGCGTCGCTGGGCCCGACAAACGCGAGATAGTTCGGGAACCGTTCGTTCTGCGGATCGAAATCGGCATACACGTCCGTCAGGACGACCGGAATATCGGCGTTCTTGGCAAGCGTCAGACCCGGCATCGCCGTCGCCCAGTAGGGCGTGTAGATGATGCCGTCCACGCCCTGGGCCACCAGATCCTCCAGCGACCGGATCATCTGGTCGGGCTTGTTGTCGGCGTTGAGAACGACAAGATCGACACCCAGCTCATCGGCGCCTTCGCGCATGAAGTCGACATAGTTGTTCCAGAACTGCGCATCGAGGGTGGGTACCACGACGCCGACGGTCGGTTCGTCCTGGGCCACGGCGGCAGGCGCCAACAGGGCCACCGACAGCAGAACGCCACCAACGGCGCCCGCAAAACGCTTGATCATCACAAATCCCTCCCTCGGCCGGTGTCGGCCGACGCTAGTTGTTGGTTAACCGGCTCGTTGCCGCCTTGGGGCGGCTCGGCCGGTGACGCGACATCGCCCTGTCGCATCGCTTCGAGACATCACGTTGCTTCAGAAACCATATTGCTTCAGAACAGGTCATTATTTGTCGTAACACGTCATAACATGCCATATACTGGTTCGAATGCAAAGGGGGCAATCCGCCGTAGCCGCGCCTCGGCGGGGCGCAAGCGGCGGCCGCCCGAAGGTTCGGACGGGACCGGGAGGATATCGGCATGCTGGCGGCCCAGCGGCGCGCCAAGGTTCTGGAACGGATCCGCACGCACGGCGGCGCGTCCTTGCGCGACCTGTCGGAGAGCCTGCGGGTTTCGCTGTCCACCGTCAGGCGCGACATCGATTATCTGACGGAAAGCGGCCACCTGACCCGGACCCATGGCGGGGCGATGTTGCAGGGGCAGTTCACGACCTTCGAGCCGGATCACGATATCGCCGCGGCCACCGCCACGGCGGCCAAGACGGCAATCGGCAGGGCCGCCGCCGGTCTCATCCAGCCGAACCAGAGCGTCATCTTCGACAGCGGCACCACGGTGCAGGCCGCCGCGTCCGCCGCCCTGGCGCGTCGGGTTCCGTTTACGGCGATCACCAACGATCTGCTGATCGCCCAGGTGCTCGGCGCGTCTCAATCCATCCCCGTCATCGTCATCGGCGGTACCCTGCGGGCGGGGTCGAACACCTTGCTGGGCCCGCCGGGCGACGGTCTGCTGGGAACGCTTCATGCCGATCTTCTGCTGCTTGGGGCCCATGGCCTCGGTAACGAAGCGTTCAGCGACACGTCCATGGCGCTGGCCAACGAAAAGCGGGCCATGATCCGCGCCGCCGAGCGTTGCGTCCTGCTGGCCGACGGTTCGAAATTCGGCGCCCAGGCCTTTTGCGACATCGCGCCATACCCGGACATCGACGAAATCATCACGGAGGTCCCGCCGGCTGCCGAGATGACGGCCCGGCTGTCGCGGGCCGGGGTCCGCGTGACCGTTGCCGAAGCCGCCGATCGGTGACTCCGGCGGGGGCAGGCCGACTGGTCATTCTGGCCGACGATCTGACCGGCGCCCTGGACAGCGCCTGCGAGTTCGCATCGGAGGCCGCGCCCGTTGCGGTCGGCTGGTCGGGCCGTCCGCCCGCGACCGACCGGATGGCCTACAGCACCGAAAGCCGCGACGTGTCGGCGGCGCAGGCGGCGGCCCTGGTCAGGCGCGCGGCGCGATCGGTTCGGACTCGCGACGCCCTGTGCTTCAAGAAGATCGATTCGGTCCTGCGCGGCCACCCCGTCGACGAACTGGCGGCATGGCTGGCCTTGGGCGATTTCCAGGTGGCGATCGTGGCTCCGGCCTTTGCCGACCAGGGACGCCTGACGGTTGCCGGCCGCCAACGGATGCGGTCGCCCGAGGGTGCCTGGGTGCCGGTCGGGCCCGATCTGGTGGCGGCGATGCGGTCCAGGGGGCTGCCGGCGTTCCGGTCGCCGCCGTCAGCCCGTCCCGGACGCAAGGTCGGCCGGCCCTTCACCCTGGTCGCCGACGCTGGCGCGCAGGGGGACCTGGATCGGCTGGTCCGGCGGTTGGCAGGTCGCCGCAGGGGACCGCTGCTGTGGTGCGGCACCGGCGGTCTTGCCCATGCGCTGGGGGGCGGCGGCCCGTCGCCGGCCGTGCCGCCGGTCGAGCTTGTCGTCGCGGGCACCGGTCATCCGGTCACGCTCGCCCAGATAGGGCGGTTGAAGGCGGCCGGCGTCGGCGCCCTGGTCCTGCGCGGCCAGCCCCTCGCCGATCCGGCGCGCCACGGCACCGTCCTGCTGGTCGCCGATCCCGATGCGCCGACGGCCGACACCGCGATCCGGCGCCTGCGGGCCAGCCTGGAAAGCCTCCGACTCTGGGCGCCGCGACCTGCCCTGGTCACCGGCGGCGAGACCTTGCGCCAGTTCTGCGACGCCGTCGGCGCCGGCGGCCTTTCCTGCGTGGGGCGGCTGCGGCCGGGCGTGGCCGTGGCCCGGCTGCAGCGGGGGGCGTGGTCCGGGACGACGGTGGTCGGCAAGTCCGGCGGCTTCGGCGACGCCGATCTGTTCGTGGACCTGACGGCGCCGGCGCGCCCGGGCGGCTGATCGGATCGCCGCACCGGGCCGGGCCCGGTCACAAGATACGGGGCGGCTCGCCGCAATCCTCGCGGGCCGCCAGCGCCGCCTCCGCCGGGTCCAGCGCCGGGTCCCATTTGCGTCCGATCAGCCGGGCGCCGGTGGTGCCGGCCGAAGCGTCGCTGAGCAGCCACAGCAGGGCCGGGTTCATCACGTCGACAGGCAGCAGGTTGCCGTCGGCGCCGCGCCGTCCGGACCCGTCGCCGGGAATGAAGGAGGTGTCCGTGGCCCCGCCCGGCGCCAGCGCGTTGACCGTGACGCCCGTGCCCTCGAGGTCGGCGGCGAAGATGCGGGTCATGGCGTCGAGGGCGGCCTTGGATGGGCCATAGGGGGCGTAGCCATTCCGGACCATGGTGACGGCGCTGGTCGAGATGTTGACGATGCGCCCGGCGCCCGCGGCGATCATGTGCGGCGCCACGGCGCGGGCCGCCAGAAAGGGACCGTCGACATTGGTGCGCACGATCTCGCGCCAGGCATCGGGGTCGGTTTCCCAGAACTTGGGCGGCTGGGTGGTGAAGGTCTCGCTGATCTCCCGCGGGCCGCGACCGGCATTGTTGATCAGCGCATGGATGGCGCCGAACTGGTCCAGGGCGTCGGCGACCAGCGCCGCCGCGGCCTCGGGATCGCCGGCGTCGGCCAGGCGCGCCGCCACCTTCGACGCGCCGTAGCGACCGGCCAGATCGTCGGCGGTGGCGGCCAGCTCCTGCGAACCGCGCGCCGCCGTGATCATGACGCGGTAGCCGTCGCCCAGGCACGCCTCGGCAAAGGACCGGCCGATGCCCCTGGCGCCGCCGGTGATGATAATGGCCCGACCGTCCACCCTTGCCTCCACGGCGTTTCGAGAACCAGCGGCACACTGTGCGTTTACGGGAGGCCTGACAAGGGCCGGGCCGTGCGGGTAGGATGCCGCGCCGCCCCTCGTCGATCGCCGGACATCATCGGAACCATGACACGTCTTCTCGTCGCTTCGGAAAACGATCGTCCTCGAATCGCGGCGCTGTTTCGGGCCGAGCTGCCCGATTTCCAGATCCTGACCGACCTCGCGGAAATCGGCTCGGAGGGCGTGCCCTATATCGTCGCCGGAAAGCCCGAGCCGGGCCTCATCGGGGCCGTGCCGGGGGTGCGGGCGGTGTTGAGCCTGAACGCCGGGGTCGACCATTTGCTGGCCGGCGGCGAGGTGCCCGAAGACGTTCCCATCGCGCGGCTGGTCGACCACGGTCTGGCGGAAGGGATGGTGGAATGGGTGTTGGCGCACACCCTGGCCTGGCATCGCAACATCCTGCTCTACCGCCAGGATCAGGCGTCAAAAAACTGGGCGCCGCGTTCGGAGATGTTGGCGCGGGAGAGGGTCGTGACCGTGCTTGGTGCCGGCCAGCTTGGCTACCCGGTGGCGACCCATCTGATCGGCATCGGGTTCCAGACGCGGGTGTGGAGCCGTTCGGGGCGGGCGGTCGCCGGTGCCACCGCCTTCCAGGGGCGGGACGGCCTGATGGACGCGGTGGCGGGCACGGATGTGCTGATCAGCCTGCTGCCGTTGACACCGGAAACGACGGATCTGCTCGATGCGGGCATCTTCGCCGCCATGCGCGGCGGTGGTTTGGTGATCAACGGCGCCCGGGGCGCGCAGGTCGTGGAGGCCGACCTGATCGCCGCGCTCGACAGCGGTCAGCTCAGCGGCGCGGCGCTGGACGTTTTCCGGACCGAGCCGCTGCCCGCCGACAGCCCGCTGTGGAGCTACGAGAAAATCCTGGTGTCGCCCCATGTCGCGGCCCCGACGCATGTTCACATCGCGGTTGAAGAGATCGCCGCAAACATCAGGCGCCACCAGCGGAACGAGCCGCTGCTCAACGTCGTGGACAGGCACCTTGGCTATTAGGCCGTGACCGCGTCGCCGCACCCATGCCGGAGACCCCTCAACTGGCGTCCGGCGTCAGCATGGCCGTATGGCAGCGCCGGTGGCATCGGTGCGTCGGGTGTCCTCACTGACCGAGGGCCGCGTTGGCGGCTTGCCAGAACTCTTTTCTGACGGCCGGCGGTTCGGGCGAGTCCCAAAGCCGCTGGGTCAGAAGAATGCCGATCAGACCGCTCTCGGGATCCCAATAGCCGGACGTGCCGTAACCGCCGTCCCAGCCGAGACCGTACGGCTCGCCCTTCGTCTTCCGGTGCGACACGGCCATGCCGAGGCCCCAGCCATACTGGTCCCAGAAGCCGGGCGCGAAGACGGACCGCGCCTTCTGATCGGCGGTGATGTGGTCGCGGGTCATCAGGGAAACCGAATCGCGCGACAGCAGCCGCCGCCCGGCATGGTCGCCACCGTTCAGCATCATCCGCGCAAAGGCCAGATAGTCGTCCGCCGTCGACACCAGACCGCCGGCCGCGTTGGCAAACCCCGGCGTCCGGGCGAAACGGCTGTCGGGCCCCGCCGGGTCGAAGACCTCGACCGCGCCGGTCCCGTGGTTCCGCCAATGGCAGGCCGGCAGCCGGTCGAGCTTGTCCGCCGGGACGCTAAAGCCGGTGTCGATCATGCCGAGGGGCGTGAACAGCCGCTCCTCAAACAGATCCGCGAGCGGCCGGTCCGCCGCGCGTTCGATCAGGACTCCGAGCACGTGCATGCCGGTGTCGTACATCCACATCTCGCCGGGCTGGTGCATCAGCGGCAGGGCGCCCAGCTTGGCGATATAGTCGTCGGGACCGTCCGCTTCGGGCAGGTGCGGCCCGACGGCGATGCCGCGGTCGGCCATCGCCTGGACGATGGGGTGGGGATCGGCGCTGAAGATGGCCCCCATGCCCATGCGCAGGGTCAGCAGGTCGCCGATCAGGATCGGGCGGAGGGCGGGGACCGTGTCGTCGACGGGTCCGTCGAGGTGTTTGAGCACCCGCCGGCCGGCAAGCTCGGGCAGCAGACGGTCCACCGGCTCGTCGAGGGTGAATTTCCCGTCCTCGACCAGCATCATGGCGATCGCGGCGGACACCGGTTTGGTCAGCGAGGCGATGCGGAAGATCGTGTCGCGCCGCATCGGCGCGGTCTCGCCGAAATCCATCGCGCCGTGGACCGTGACGTGCACGTCGTCGCCCCGCGCCAGCAACGCCACGACGCCCGGTATCCCGCCGCGGGCGACATGACCGGCCATCGCCGTGTCGAGGGCCGTCAGCCCGTCCCGCGACCATGCCGCCCCGGTCGTCGCCTTCGCCATCCCATATTCTCCCCAAAACGCTGCGAGCCCGAAGGTGGCGGCCCCTTCGAGGACCCGCCGACGGTCGACCGTCCTGCCGGAATCCATCCCGCTTTTCATCATCCAACGGTGCCCGACGCCCGCGTCGGTCCCGGTCACGACAGCGCCAGAAGATCGCCACGCAGCCGGTCCGGGTCCAGGCTGGGCAGCATCCGGTCGATGTCGACGTGCGTGGCGCGCCAGGCCGGAACCGCGGCGATCAGCAGGTCGCGCCCGGCATCCGTAAGGGTCAGCCGGCGGCTGCGCCGGTCCTGCGGATCGACAAGGATCTCGACCAGGCCGCGCCGCTCGAGCGGCTTCAGATTGGCCGTCAGCGTCGTGCGGTCCATGGCCAGCAGGGGCGCCAGATCGCCGACGCGGGGCGGCTGCGGCCGGTTGAGCGCCATCAGCAGCGAAAACTGGCCGTTCGTCAGGCCATGCGGCCGCAGCGCGTCGTCGAAACGCCGGGCAACGGCCCGCGCCGCGCGCTGGATGTGCAGGCACAGGCAGGTGTCGCGCACCTCGTGCGTGACCGTCAGGGGAAGGTCGTCGCGCATGGTCATGGCATTTTATATGTTGACATCAACATAAATGTCAAGCTATCTAGAATCTCCGCTCATCCGTAGATCCTCTCATGGCAGCGAGGAGACGATCCCATGACTATTCACGTAACCGCGTTCCGGTGGGTGCCGCCGTTCGTTCAGGGCTATGTCAAGGACCTGCGGGTGCGCTGGGCGCTGGAGGAGGCGGGCCTGCCCTACGAGGCGACGCTGATCGACCCGCAGGTGCAGGCGTCCCGAAGCTACCGGAAATGGCAGCCGTTCGGACAGGTTCCGGCCTATCTGGATGACGAGGTCGAGCTGTTCGAGTCCGGCGCCATCGTGCTCCACATCGCGGGCAAGTCCGAGGCGTTGGCGCCGTCCGACACGGCGGGCCGGGCGCGGACGGTCAGCTGGGTGATGGCGGCGCTGAACTCGGTCGAACCGCACGCCCAGAACCTGATCCAGTTCGATGACGACGGGGCCGGCGACGACGGGGCCGGCGATGCCGAGAGCGGGGACCGCCGCGCGCGGCTGGAGGCCAAACTGGATCGGCGGCTGGCGGCGCTGTGCGCGTGGCTCGACGACAAGGAGTATCTGGAAGGCCGCTTTTCCGCCGGCGACCTTATGATGACGACGGTGCTGCGCGAGCTGGTCGACAGCGGCTTTCTCTCCCGGTTCCCCCTCCTCGACGCCTACCGCCGGCGGTGCGAGGCGCGCCCGGCGTTCGGCCGGGCGATGGAGGCGCACCTGCGGCCGTTTCGGGAGAAGGTGCCGGCGTGAATTGGGCTCCTGCGCCCATGCGGCCGCATGTGCCGACAACAAGGCCACCTGAACACATTGGGAAAGGAACCGGCAGATGACCTACGTCGATGGCTTCGTGCTCGCGGTGCCCAACGCCAACCGCGACGCCTACCGAAAGGTCGCCGAGGCGGCGGCGGAGGTGTTCAAGGAGCATGGCGCGCTGCAAACCGTCGAATGCTGGGGCGACGACGTTCCCGACGGCGAGGTCACGTCCTTCCCCATGGCGGTCAAGTGCCGGGAGGACGAGACGGTGGTCTTCGCCTGGATCGTCTGGCCGTCGCGGGAGGCGCGGGACAAGGGCAACGAAAAGGTGATGGCCGACCCGCGCATGAACGGTATGGCGGACATGCCGTTCGACGGCAAACGCATGATCTTTGGCGGCTTCGAGACGATGATCGAGCGCTGAGGCGTCTTCGTCGGCTCGTCGCCGCCGTCAGCGCGGGTCGGCGATCGCGGCCCATGGCGCGGTTTCGGCCCGGCTCTTTTCGAAGCGTTCGATGGCTTCGGCGTGCCGGAGCGTCAGGGCGATGGCGTCGAGGCCTTCGAGCAGGCGGCGTTTGACGCCGGCGTCGATGGCGAAGGTCCGGGGGGCGCCGTCTTCGTCCGTCACCGTCTGGGCGGCCAGGTCGACGGTCAGCTCGGTGCCCGGTCGGGCATGCAGGCCTTGGCGTATCTCGGCCGCCGCGTCGGCGTCCAGGACCACCGGCAGCAGGCCGTTCTCGACGGCGTTGTTGTAGAAGATATCGCCGAAGCTGGGGGCGATGACGCAGCGGATGCCGCCGTCGACCAGGGCATAGACCGCGGCTTCCCGCGACGACCCGCAGCCGAAATTGTGGTCGGCCACCAGAATGCGGGCGGCGCGCCACAGGGGGCGGTTGAGCGGAAAGCCGGGCCGCTCGACCCCACCCTGGTCGTAACGCTGATCGTGGAACAGGAAGCGGTCGTAGCCCACCGACCGGGGCTTGCGCATGAAACGGGCCGGGATGATCTGATCCGTATCCACGTTGGGCTGGTCGATCGGCGCGGCGACGGCGGTCAGGGCGGTGAATTTCTCCACGGGTCAGACCTCCGCCGGCGGCAGCGCGCGCACATCGGTCAGACGGCCGGTCACGGCCGCCGCCGCGACCATGGCCGGGCTCATCAGGTGCGTGCGCGCGCCGGGGCCCTGCCGGCCGCGGAAATTGCGGTTGGTGGTCGACGCGCAGCGCTCGCCGGGCGCCACCAGGTCGCCGTTCATGCCGACGCACAGCGAACACCCGCTGTCGCGCCAGTCCAGCCCCGCCGCCGTGAACACCGCGTCCAGCCCCTCGGCCTCGGCCGCGCGCTTGACAGCGCTGGAACCGGGCGAAACGATGCCGGGGACGGCGGCGCGGCGTCCCTTGAGGATGGCGGCGGCGGCGCGCAGATCCTCCAGCCGCGCATTCGTGCACGACCCGATAAAGACCCGGTCGACGGCGATGTCGGCCAGCCGCGCGCCGGGGACGAGCCCCATATAGTCCAGCGCCCGTTCCATCGCCCGGCGGCGGTCGGGATCCGTCTCGGACTGGGGGTCGGGTACGGCGGCGTCGATGGGCAGCGCGTCCTCCGGGCTGGTGCCCCAGGTGACGATCGGCGCGATGGCGCCGGCATCCAGGCTCAACTCCCGGTCGAAGGCGGCGTCCGCGTCGCCGGCCAGATCGCGCCAGGCGGCGACGGCGCGGTCCCAGGCCGCACCCTTGGGCGCGAACGGCCGCCCCTCCAGCCAGGCGAAGGCGGTGTCGTCGGGGGCGATCAGACCGGCCTTGGCTCCGGCCTCGATCGACATGTTGCAGACCGTCATCCGCCCGGCCATGTCGAGCCCGCGGATGGCGGTTCCGGCATATTCGATGACATGACCGCCGGCCCCGCCGGCGCCGATGCGGGCGATGATCGACAGGATCACGTCCTTGGCCCCGACCCCGGGGGCCAGCACGCCGTCGACGACGATCCGGAAGGTCTTGGGGCGGCGCTGCCACAGGGTCTGGGTGGCCAGCACATGGGCCACTTCCGACGCGCCGATGCCAAAGGCAAAGGCGCCGAAGGCGCCATGGGTGGCGGTGTGGCTGTCACCGCAGACGGTGATCAGGCCGGGCAGGGTGAGCCCCTGTTCGGGACCGACGACATGGACGATCCCCTGGCGCGGATCGCCGAGGCCGAACAGCCGAAGGTTATTGGCCGTGGCGTTGCGGGTCAGCAGGTCGACCACGGTCCGGATCTCGGGATCGCCGATGGGCCTGTCACGGCCGATGGTCGGCACGTAGTGGTCGGCGACGGCCGTGGTCAGGTCGGGGCGGCGCACCGGCAGGCCCCGACGATGCAGCTTGTCGAAGGCGTGAAACGACCCTTCATGGACGAAATGCCGGTCGATCGACAACAGGGTCTGGCCGTCGCGATCGGTCAGGATCGCATGGGTGTCCCAGATCTTGTCGAACAGGGAGCGGGGGCCCGGGGCAGATCCGGTCATGGCCGGGTCATCACGCGCGCGCCCCGTCCGGAACGCGTGGACCTATCGCGTCGGTTGTGGCGTTCATAAACTCTTTCCCCTATTTTTTCGGTCCGGCGCTTTCGCTGTCCTCCAACTATTGTTATAGTGATATAACAATAGTTTGCAACCAGTGTGCCGCGTTCCCATGACCTCTCCGACACCCCGATTCGACCGCCGCCGGCTGCCCGAAGCGGCGTCCCCCTTGCCGCTCTATCACCAGATGTATCTGGTGCTGCGCGAGCAGATCCTGGAAGGCGTCCACGCCAGCGACCGGGCGATGCCCAGCGAGCACGAGCTTTCCCGGCTGTTCAAGGTGTCGCGGATCACGGTGCGCCGGGCATTGGAAAAACTTGAGCGCGAGGGGATGATCGAACGGTTCCGCGGTCGTGGAACCTTTCCCGTCCGCCGCGCCGGCCCGCTTCAGCCGCTGCGTTCCAACATCACCGGCCTGCTGGAGAACCTGCTGGCCATGGGGCTGACGACCCAGGTCAAGCTGCTCGATTTCGCTTATGTATCGGCCGCCGACGACGTGGCCGCGGCGCTGGCGCTGGAAGACGGGGCCATCGTGCAGAAGGCTGTCCGCGTGCGCTCGATCAAGGGCCAGCCCATGTCTTATCTGACCACGTGGGTGCCGGAGGACATCGGCCGGCGCTACAAGAAGGGCGACCTGGCGGCGCGGCCCCTTCTGGCGCTGCTCGAAGAAGCGGGGGTCAAGGTATCCTCGGCGGCGCAAACGATCACCGCCCGCCTGGCCGATGCCGCCGTCGCCCCCATGCTGGGCGTGCAGGTCGGGGCGCCGCTGCTGGCGATCAGCCGCATCGTCTCGGACCAGGACGACCGGCCGGTGGAGTATATCAGGGCGCTTTATCGCCCCGACCTTTACGAATACCGCATGACCATGTCCCGTAAAACCGGTGGCGAAGCCTCGGTGTGGGAGGCCGATGGCTGATCGGGGCTGAGGGGCCCGTCTTGTAACAGGGCGTGGCCCGCACCGCTCTGGCGCCAAAGGTCGAACCCCCTGGACCTGCCGGCCTATATGTCCTATTGAAGATACAAGTGAACATTGCCGGGTCGGCGGCCGTTTTTTAGGAATGCCCAGATGCACCACCCCTTCATGACCGAACGTTTCAGCGCCAAGGCGATGGGCCCGGTCGCCCGCGGACCGACCGAGGCGCAGCGCGCGGGTCGGACTTGAGCGCGCCGATGGGCCTGAAGGCGCGGCTGAGCGGGGAGGGGACGCTGCTGGCG
>JBQLZQ010000044.1:0-32147 GCA_052168355.1 Inquilinaceae bacterium | reverse complement strand
TTTCGCCTACTGAACACCATCAACACAGTTGCCGGATCAAGTCCGGGGCTCGCGGAGAGGGCTTTCGGGCGGAGACGCCCTTCGGAAAGAGGTATGATCCCCGGCCCCCGAGCCGGGGTCTTTGCACATCGGCGCCATTGGCTGACGTGCGGCGTTATTGGCGCTCCGAGAGTGTTTCGGCGGGGCGGCCCCAGGCATCGGCCCCTCAAACCAGGACGCGCGGCACGGCCAGGGTCCATTCGCGGGTGGCGAACACCGTGTCGCCGTCCATGGCCCTGAGTTCGGCGGTGAAATTGAACGCGTCGACGGACGCCGTCATCCGCGCCCGGCTTTCGATCCGGACGGCGAATTCGTCGCCCCGCCGCATCGACATGGTCTGGACCAGTTCGGTCGACGCGGACAAGGGGTCGGTCTCGACGATGCGGTAGCGTTTGAGCAGGGTGTAACCGAGGTCCATGCCGATCGGTTCGAGCCGCGCCAGGGAGGCGCCGCCGAATTCGCCGCCGTCGCCGTGGAGTGTGTAAACGGTGGCGTTGGCCGCCAGATCGACCTCGATGGTGCGGCGCATCGGCATGTGGGTCAGCGTCTTGTGGCGCACGCCGGGAGCCGCCTCCGGCGGTTCGAACGGCCGCAGATCGGCATCCTCCGGCCGGGGCGGGCGCACCGGCAGGGTCAGGGTCGCGGTCCCGGTCTTGAGCGACAGCAGCACGGGTTCGGGCGACGGCCAGGCGATCGGCCAATAGCTGGTGGACACCGCCAGGCGGATGCGATGGCCGGCCGGAATATGTTGGGCCAGGTCGTTGAGCTGGACCCGCACCCGATAGAACCGCCCCGGTTCCAGCGGTTCGGGTTGGGCATGACCGTCGCGGTGGGTCAGGTTGAGCAGGCCGTAGCTGATCTGGGTCGAGGCGCCGTCCTCGGCCACGTCGTTGAGCCGGACGGCGATCATCGCCACCGGCCGGTCGGCCGCGACATCGACCTCCAGCACCGGCGCGCCCATCAGTTCCAGCGGCTCATCCAGGGGCGCGGTGTCGAAGACCAGCGACCGCCCGTCGTCGGGCCGCTGGTCCAGCGGCATTTCGCCGTCGGCGCCGAACGCGCACCATTCGCCAGCGTTCATCCCCGTGGTCTGCGGCGAGGTCAGGGACAGCGTGGTCGGTTTGCCCGGACCGCTGTCATCGAGACGGCCGAGATGAAGGTGCCAGGCCCGGTTTTGGATCGCCGGCGACGGCCAGGACGGTTCGGCCACCCAGCGCCCCGGCCGCACCTCGTACTGGGGCCGGGGCGGAACGCTGTCCTGCATCCACACGCGGTATTCCGGCTCGTCCATGATGCCGGTATCGACGCCGCGCAACCACTGGTCCCACCAGCGCACCGCCTCCTGCAGAAAGCCGATCTCGGGTCCCGGCACGCCGTCATGGGGAAAGACATGGGCCCATGGGCCGACCAGTCCTTTCTTGGGACACTCGAGCCCGGCCAGCAGGCGCGGCACGGCGTTGGAATAGCCATCGGCCCAGCCGCCGATGGCGTAGACGGGACACTGGATGGCGGCGTAATCCTCGCACACCGAGCCGTGCCGCCAGAAGGCGTCGCGCCACTGATGCTCCATCCACACCGCCGGGAACGGCACCAGGGCATCGAGCCGCTGGCGCCACATCGCCCGCCACCGGTCGCCGACGATGGCCGGGTCGGGCGGATAGGCGCAATAGGTCATCAGGATGGCGCCCCACTGCATGTTCTCGTTGAGCAGGCAGCCGCCCATATAGTGGGCGTCGTCGGCGTAGCGGTCGTCGGTGGAGCACAGCGTGATCACCGCCTTGAGCGCCGGCGGCCGCAGCGCCGCCACCTGCAGCGAGTTGAACCCGCCCCACGAGATGCCCATCATGCCCACCGACCCCGAACACCAGGGCTGGTCCGCCAGCCAGGCGATGATGGCGACCGCGTCCTCCAGTTCCTGGGCGGAGTATTCGTCGGTCAGCACGCCGTCGGAATCGCCCGAGCCGCGCACGTCGACGCGCACGGCGGCGTGGCCGTGGCTGGCGAAGTAGCGGTGGATCGGTTCGTCCCGGGCGCGCATGAAGTCGCGCTTGCGGTAGGGGATGTATTCCAGGATGGCCGGCACCGGCGTGCGCTCGGACTCGCGCGGCAGCCACATCCGCGCGGCGATGCGGCAGCCGTCCGGCATCGGGATCCAGACATTCTCGATTTCGATGATGTCGTCCGCGCCGTGGGGCGAACCGCCCGCCCCGCTGGCCGCTTTGGTCACGATGCGGTTTCCGGAGCGCTGTTGCGGCGCCGGCGCAGCACTTTCTGCGCCGACCAGAAGGACAGGGCCAGCCGTTCGCGCGCCGCCATTCCCGTTTCCAGATCGTGGCAGTTGACGATGGCCAGGCGGAAGCCGCCGGGCGGCATGGAATGGGCCTTGGGCGGCTTGTCGGCGTGGAAGGTGATCTGGACGGAGGTGACGCCGGGCCGGGCGCGGAGTTCGGCCACCAGGTCGGGATCGGGGTGGCTGTACTGGATGCCGTGGGCGCCGAACAGCACCACGCTGTAGCCGTCGCGCCGGTCGGCGTCGGCGAACTCCCACACCCCCTCGGCGTAGAGGCGCACCAGCGCGTCGAGCCAGCCCGCGCCGTACAGGTCCGGCCATTGATCGGAGAAGCGCAGATGCGCCTCGATGATGCGGGCGCCGATGGTCTCGATGTTGACCATGCCGGTATAGCCCTTCATGGTCCTGCGCAGCCACTCCGTGGCGTAGTCCTCGATCTCCGGCCGCCGTTCGGCCAGCACCGTCCACCAGTCGAACATGCCCCCCTCCAGCGCCCTGCCGATGACGTGGCGCCACCATTTCGGCTCGCCGTCGACGACCGCGATATCGCTGCTGACATGCTCGCCCTCCAAGAGCGGCATCCACATGTGCCCGGCCTGCTGGAGCAGCTTGTACTCCTTCTCCGTGCGGATGACCCGGCTGCCCGCGCCCATGCCGCGCATGTTGTAGACCGGCTTGGAGAACACCGGGAACGCCGGCGGGTCCATGCCATGCAGCCCGTGCACCATGCCCTGCTGGCTCTCGCAGACCGCCAGCTTGTTGTAGACCCAGCGGTGCTTGGGGAAGAGTTCGTAGGCGTCGCCGTCCTCGGTCGGCACGATCAGCCCCTCGGGACAGGCCACGTTCTCGAAATACTGCATCCGCCAGGGATCGCGCTCCAGGATCGGCATGGGGTGGGGGTCCTTTGTGGGTTTTCGGGTATCGCTGCGACTATATCGCCCAGGCGCTGGAGAGCGCCTCGGCCTGCCGCAACACCGTCTGGACGGCGGCGTCTTCGAGATCCGGCGGATATCCGTGCCGGCGCAGAATGCGCTTGACCAGAACGCGCATGCGGGCCCGCGCGCTTTCCCGGTGAGACCAGTCGACCGTAACACTGCCCTTGAGGCTGACCATCAGCTCATGGGCGATGACTTTCAGGGAGTCGTTCCCCATCAGCTCCACCGCGCTCTCGCTTTCCGCGAGCGCGTCGTAAAAAGCGATCTCGTCCTGCGACAGCCCCTCTTCCTCGCCACGCCGGTGCGCCGCTCGGACATCCTTGGCCAGGTCGATCAACGCTTGCAGCACCTCGACCGTGCTGATGGCGTTCGCATGATACTTGGCGATGGCCGCTTCCAAACGCTCCGAGAACCGTTTGGTCTCGACGATGTTGGTCTTGCTGCGGGACCGGATTTGGTCGTTCAGAAGCTTGCGCAGCGCCTCCAGGGCCAGGTTCTTCTTTTCGAGCTGCTGTACCTCGGCCAGGAACTCGTCGGAGAGGATGGAGATATCCGGCGTCGTTATCCCCGCGGCGGCGAGGATATCGACGATCTCAGTGGAAACCACCGCCCGATCCAGAATCTGCTGGATGGCTAACTCGCGATCGGCCGAAGCCCGACCGGCGCGGTCGGCGGACTTGACGAGCGCGGCCCGCACCGTTTGGAAGAACCCGACCTCATCGCGGATGTCGCGCGCCGTGTCGCTGGCCGCCGCCAAGGCGAATGCCTTCGACAAGGCGAGCACCGCGTCCTGGTAGCGCCGGTGCTGCCGCCGCTTTTCCTCGTCATCGGTTTCCCTGGCCGCCGCCTCGTGCTGCTTGCCGAGAATCCATTCGACCGCCTCGGCCAGCACGACCAGCCGCTGGCGCGGGGTCCCGGCCAGACCGCGGGCATAGTCGAACCCGTGATACATGGCCTTCACGATTTCGAATTTCTCGCACAGCGCTTTGACCGCTACGTCTTCCTCGATCCCGGTCTGGCGCTGATCCGCGCCGGAATACTGGCCCAGAGCGTTCTTGAGGTTCTGCGCCACCCCGATGTAATCGACGACCAGACCGGCCGGCTTGTCGCGGAACACGCGGTTGACGCGGGCAATGGCCTGCATCAGCCCGTGGCCCTTCATCGGCTTGTCGATGTACATCGTGTGCATCGACGGGGCGTCGAAGCCGGTCAGCCACATATCGCGCACGATCACAAGCTGGAGCTGGTCGTTCGGGTCCTTGGCCCGCTTGGCGAGAAGATCCCGCCGGCCCTTGGTGCCGATGTGGGGTTGCCATGCCAGCGGATCGGAGGCTGACCCCGTCATCACCACCTTGATCCGTCCGGCTGCGTCGTCGTCGCTGTGCCAATCCGGGCGCAGGGCGACGATGTGCTGGTAGAGCCCAACGCAGATGCGCCGGCTCATGCACACCACCATGGCCTTGCCGTCCAAGGCGGCGATGCGATCCTCGAAATGCCGCACCAGATCGGCCGCGATCATTTCCAGGCGCTTCTTCGATCCGACCAGGGCCTCCACCGTGGCCCATTTCTGTTTGATCTGTTCCTGGGCGGTGATCGCCTCGTCTTCGGTCAGGTCCTCGATCTCGGCGTCGATCCTGGGTTTCTCGTCCTCCGGCAGTTCGATCCGGGCGAGGCGACTTTCGTAATAGATGGGGACCGTCGCCCCGTCCTCGACGGCCCGGCTGATGTCGTAGATATCGATATAGTCGCCGAACATCGCCGGCGTGTTCACGTCATCCTTCTCGATGGGCGTACCGGTAAAGCCGATAAAGGACGCGTTGGGCAACGCGTCGCGCAGATACTTCGCGAACCCATAGGCGATCTTGCCGGTCTTCCGCTCGATCCGCGCCTCCAGCCCATATTGGCTGCGATGCGCCTCGTCGGCGATCACGACGATGTTCCGCCGGTCCGACAGCATCGGATAGATCGCTCCGCCGTCGGCGGGCCAGAATTTCTGGATGGTCGTGAAGATCACCCCACCCGAAGCTCGGCTGAGCGCGGCTTGGAGATCGTCGCGGCTGTCGGCCTGGATCGGTGTCTGGCGGATCAGGTCGCGGCACATCGAAAACGTGCCGAAGAGTTGATCGTCCAGATCGTTGCGATCGGTGAGGACGACGATCGTCGGGTTTTCGAGCTCGGGATGCCGAACGAGCTGGCCGGCATAGAACGCCATCAGAAGGCTCTTGCCGGAGCCCTGCGTATGCCAGATGACGCCGATACGCTTGTCGCCCCTTGGATGGTTCCGGACATCGGGCAGGCCGAAGGTTGCCGGGTCCTCCCGCAGGCCCGGCGGCGGCGCGGCGCGGTTGATCGCGAGCGCGCGGACGGTGGACTCGACCGCCTTCGTGACCGCGTGGAACTGATGATACCCCGCGATGATTTTTGTCAGCCCGCCTCCGGTCTCGCCGAAGACGGTGAAGTCCCGCACCAGGTCGAGCAGGTGCCGCCGGTCGAGGACGCCTTCGATCAGGGTGGTGAGTTCGGGTTGCCCCTTCTCCGCGATCACGGTGCCATCGGCGGTCCGCCAGGGCATGAACCGCTCCCGGTCGGCAGTCAGCGAGCCAACCCGCGCGGCCAACCCGTCCGAGGTAACAAGGACCGCATTGGTGCGGAACAGCGACGGAATCTGGTCCTTGTAGGTCTGAAGCTGGTTGTATGCGCCGCTAAGCGTGGCGGTCTCGCCGCCGGGCGCCTTGAGCTCGATCACCCCCAGCGGCAGCCCGTTGACGAACACCACGATATCGGGCCGCCGATTGTGTGTGCCGGTGACGACCGTGAACTGCCCGGTCACCAGCCAATCGTTCGACTCCACATCGTCGAAGTCAATCAGGCGAACCTTGTCGCCCCGGATGGTGCCGTCCTCGGTGTAGAATTCGACATCGACGCCTTCGATCATCAGCCTGTGCAGGCGGCGGTTCTCCTCGATCAGCGACGGCCTTTCGGTCGCCAGGACCTTGCGCAACGCATCGCTCCGCGCTTCGGCCGGGATCGTCGGGTTCAAGCGCTCGATGGCCGCGACAAGGCGCTTGGCGAGCACCACATCGGCATAGGCTTCGCGTTCCGGCGCCTTTCCGTCCGGGCCGATGTCTGCGTCGGATGAAGTGGCATAGCCAAGGCGGCCGAGCTGATCGAGGACCAGCGCTTCAACATCGGCCTCGGAGAGGAAAACCATCAGGTTTTCCCTTTGCTATCGGTGCCGATCGATTCGAAAAGCGCCGCGTTGGCCTTTTGTCGGTCAGTTTGAGTTTGCTCGATGGATCTTTTCCTTTCCTCAAACTTGCCAACGGGGTCCCAATCGCCAAGTTTTCGATCAGGTATTCCATATGTAACGCGAAGCGTTTGATTGATTTCTAAAGCAGTTAACCCGAGACAGGCATATTCTAGCTGGCGTGCTTCGAAGAACTCTTCATAATCTGGAGGATAAGCGGCAACATTCAAAGCAAATTGAATTTTGCGATTCGCATCTGCCGCATCGCTCGGTAGAGCTAAAACCCTATACATCAGATCATGATTAATACTTTTCCAATCAACATCTTCGGGAAATGTGGGAAAATCTGGTAGTGAGAATTGAGGTTCGAGATATCCTTCAGAATTACGTTGTCCTTGAGCTAAGCCATCATCTTGGACGACCTCGAAACACTTTACGATGTACTCATCAAGAATGCAGACAACCCGAATTGCAAGATATCGGGCTTGTCGATCCAAGGATTTTCTTTCGGACCACGACTCCCTAGCCCAAGTAATTAGAGCGCCGATAAATACGCCGAACAGTCCGAAGATGGCTTCACTCATGCAATGGTCTCCACCATCTCCTCGGCATTTTTTACACGCACTTCGCCGGACATGAGCTTTGGGAGCAGCAAGTCGCGCATTCTGGAAACAGTCGCGGACTCGATTGTGTTCAGGCGGATGCGGTCATCGATACCTCCAACGACATCTTCAAACGCCGCTATCGCAGTGCGACTCGGATCGGGAACTTGGAGTTTCTCAAATTGAACCTTATTTATTGCACCGAAGACTGTGCCGGTGTGCTCGAAGCGTTCCAGCGCTGACTGAATCGATAGCAGAGCGTAATAGGTGTAGCCTCTACTCCCGCTTCCATGGCGAACGGCCGCTACCCCGCGACCGATGCAACATTTCTCCCAAGCCATGTTTAAGTCGCCAACGGGCGCCCGTACGCTAACCAATGTGTCATCTTGTTGTGCAACCCGACTTGGCGCAGAGCAGAACTTTCGCCGAACGGGATAACGGAAGCCGAAGTCAGTGCGCCCTTGGAAGAAAGGTAGGCCTTCACCATTTTCATTGTACGTGTCGCCAGGAGGAGATTGCCCCATCGTCAGATTGAACTCGGCTCCTACCGTTGAAGCGCCCCACCCCTCCGGCTTGCCTTTGTCGTCGAGGCGGTCGGGGAAGAGGGACCAGAGGTCGGGGGCGAGGTAGGGCGCGCGGGCGGTGTTTTCCTTTTGCGGGTCCTCGCCCCGCATGGCCATCTTGGCGCGGGTCGGACCGAAATCGACGAACCAGTCCTTGAAGATCGCCCGCGCCATCGCCTCCAGCGTCTCATTCATCCGCCGGTTCAACTCGATCTTGCCGTCGAGTGCAGACATCAGCGCGGTCATGGGCCCGCGCAGAGGGTCAGGCGGCAAAGGTATTGGTAATCGTGCTAGGTCGCGGAGATTGAAAGTCGCTTGAACGGTCGTACTTGCATGGGTCCTGATAAATCTTTGCGCAGCATTGCTCCGCAGCACAAAGCTTATCCAGCGCTTGTCCACATCGTTTCGCAGTGGAATAACACCGACAGCTCGGGCCACGTTCCAGCCCCTTAGTTCATTCGGCACGATCGCGCTCAGCCCCATTGTACCAACGAGGGTTAGAAGGAGTTCTCCACCACGAAGGCGAGAGCGGCTGTACTTTTCTTCTATAGACGGATCAACTCGGAGAACTTCGTGAGGGTCTATCGCTCCGTCTCTAAAGTTGTTCACCCGCACAACAGGCACGCCATCAGCAACAGCTGATCCTGGCTGGACAATTCCATAGCAAATCGCGCGATCCGGGTCGACGAAATCACTTAAAGGATGCGTGGGCCACTCATCCATCTACGAACACCCTTGTCAGTTTCTTCCGGATATTTGACGTTAGGCGGTCACCTTCATCGAACTGCTCCTCCAATTTGGATTGAAGCGCGGCGAAGCGATCCGGGAAAAGAGTGTCATCATCTTCCGCAGCTTCAGAGCCGACATACCGCCCCGGCGTCAGCACATACCCGTGCCCCTTGATCTGCTCCAGCGTCGCGGCCTTGCAGAAACCCGGCACATCCGCATAGGTGCCCGCCTCGCCCTCGCCGCGCCAGGCGTGATAGGCGCGGGTGATCTTCTCGATGTCGGCGTCGGAGAATTCCTTGCGCGTCCGGTCGACCATGTGGCCGAGCTTGCGGGCGTCGATGAACAGGATCTCGTCCCGCCGGTCGCGCAGCTTGGCGTCGCGGGCGATGCCGTTCGACTTGTCGCGAGCGAGGAACCACAGGCAGACGGGGATCTGGGTCGAATAGAAAAGCTGGCCCGGCAGCGCCACCATGCAGTCGACCACGCCCGGTGCGCCGTCCACGCCCTCGATCAGCGCCCGGCGGATCTCCCCCTCGCCGCTCTGGGTCGAGGACATCGACCCGTTGGCCAGCACCACGCCGGCCGTTCCCGTGGGACCGAGATGGTGCACGATGTGCTGTACCCAGGCGAAGTTGGCATTGCCGGCGGGCGGCGGGCCGTATTTCCAGCGCACATCCTCGCGCAACCGGTCGCCGCCCCAATCGGAGATGTTGAAGGGCGGGTTGGCGAGGATGAAGTCGGCCTTGAGATCCCGCAGCTCGTCCTTGTGGAAGCTGCCCTCGCTGTTCCACCTGATGTCGGCGTCGATGCCGCGCACGGCGAGGTTCATCATGCACAGCCGCCATGTGGTGTGGTTCGATTCCTGACCGTAGACGGCGATATCGCCGATCCGTCCGCCGTGCTGTTCCACGAACTTTTCCGACTGCACGAACATGCCGCCCGACCCGCAGCACGGGTCGTAGACGCGGCCCTTGTAGGGCTCGATCATCTCGACCATCACCCGCACGACCGAGCGCGGCGTGTAGAATTCGCCGCCGCGCTTGCCCTCAGACCCGGCGAACTGGCCGAGGAAATATTCATAGACCCGGCCGAGCACGTCGCGCGCCTCGCCCTTTTCCCGGTGCAGGGCGATGCCGGAGATGAGGTCGATCAGCTCCCCGAGCATCACGGCGTTGAGCGCGGGCCGCGCATAGTCTTTCGGCAGAACACCTTTCAGGCTCTCGTTGCGCTTTTCGATGGCGATCATTGCCTCGTCGATCAGCCGGCCGATGGAGGGTTGCTTGGCGTTCGCCTGAAGGTGAGACCAGCGCGCGGTCGGCGGCACCCAGAAGATGTTTTCGGCGGCGTATTCGTCGGGGTCTTCCGCACCGGCGGGATAGTCGGCCAGCAGTTCAGCGTGCTTGGCCTCGAAGCTGTCGGAAATGTGCTTGAGGAAGATCAGGCCGAGCGCGACGTGTTTGTAGTCCGAAGGCTCCATGTTGCCGCGCAGCTTGTCGGCCGCCTTGAACAGATCGGCCTCGAAGCCGAGATCGCCGCCATTGCCGTTGGCGCGCGCCGGTTTCGCGCGGGTCGTGGCGGGCGCCCGCTCCCCGACCGCGGCCGCGGCGCCTCCCGCAAGGGACACGGACCCGCCCCGGCCGCCCACCGTCTTGACGATATTCTCCGCGACCAGATCGGACCTCACGGCATCGTAGGTCGCCTCATCCCACGCCAGGGCCTCGCGCAGCTTTCGGTTGCCGGCGGACCCGCCAAGCTTGGTCAACACCTCTACGAAACGGTCCTTCTGCGCCTGATCAGCCATTCCACCCGCCCCAAGTCATATCGCCTGAACGGGCCATGTTCGCGCAACAGCCCGACTCGATAACCCTCAATCTCTCATATTTCTGATGTTTGTGGCCATTTTCACCCAAATCGCGATGTCCGCTCGACGTTCCAGGGTCTGACGACGCGTTCGACAGCATCGCCGCCAAACCCGGTTGACACCCCGGCCCCGCCTCTGCCCCACTGCCCCCCATCCGGATGCCGCTCAGGGAGGCCGCGACCCATGTCCACATTCGTAGCCGCGCCCTGCGACCGGGGGGTGGCCGCATCGGGGCCGGCGGCGGGGGAGTGCGCGCGGTCGGCGCGGCCGTTCGTGCTGGCGGCGACCATCCTGGGGTCCAGCATGGCCTTTATCGACGGCACCGTGGTGCATGTCGCCCTGCCCGCCATGCAGCGCGACCTGTCCGCGTCGGTGGCCGAGATGCAGTGGATCGTCAACGCCTACACCCTGCTGCTGGGGGCGCTGATGCTGGTCGGCGGGTCGGCCGGGGACCGGTTCGGGCGGCGGCGGGTGTTCGTGGCCGGGGTGTGGGTGTTCGCCATCGCCTCGGTCGCCTGCGGCCTGGCGCCCGACACCGGCACGCTGATCGCCGCCCGCGCGCTGCAGGGGCTGGGCGGGGCGATGCTGGTGCCGAGCAGCCTGGCCATCATCAGCGCGTCGTTCCCCAAGGCCGAGCGCGGCCGGGCCATCGGCACCTGGGCCGGGTTCGCGGCCCTGACCACGGCCGCCGGGCCGATCCTGGGCGGCTGGCTGGTCGACACGCTGTCCTGGCCGGCGATCTTTTTCATCAACGTGCCCCTGGCCGCGCTGACCGTGGCGCTGGCCCTGCGCTACGTGCCCAAGAGCCGCGACGACGCGGCTGTGGGCGCGCTGGACTGGCCGGGCGCGGTGCTGGCCGTGGCGGGTTTCGCCGCCCTCACCTACGGGCTGGTGGCCTCGGCCGACGCCGGCTTCGGCGCGCCGCCGGTGGTGGCTTCGCTGATCGCCGGGGCCGGGCTGATCGCCGCCTTCCTGTGGGTCGAGGCGCGCAGCGCGGCGCCGATGATGCCGTTGGGGCTGTTCCGGTCGGCCGCGTTCGCCGGCGCCAACGCGCTCACCTTCTGCCTCTATTTCGCGCTGTCGGGGGCGCTGTTCTTCCTGCCCTTCAACCTGATCCAGGTACAGAACTATTCGGCGACGGCGGCGGGCGCCGCCTTTCTGCCCTTCACCCTGATCATGGCCGGGCTGTCGCGCTGGACCGGCGGGCTGATCGACCGGTTCGGCCCGCGCCCGCCGCTGATCGCGGGACCGCTGATCGCCGCCGCGGCCCTGGCCATGCTGGCGCTGCCGGGGGTCGGCGGGTCCTATTGGGCGACCTTCTTCCCGGCCATGGTGCTGCTGGGCATCGGCATGGCGGTCAGCGTGGCGCCGCTGACCACGACGGTCATGAACGCGGTGGAGGAACGGCGCGGCGGCGTGGCCTCGGGCATCAACAACGCCGCCAGCCGGCTGGCCGGGATGATCGCCGTGGCGGTGTTGGGCACCGCCGCCGTCGGCCTCTACGGCCCGGCCCTGGCCGACCGTCTGGACGGCGTGGAGATCAGCGCCGCGGCCCGCGCCTCGGTGCTGGAAACGACCCAGGAACTGGCGGCGGCACAGCCGCCCGAGGGGCTGGACGCGGGCCAGGCGCGCGCGGTGGAAGGGGCGATCGACGGCGCCTTTGTCGCCAGCTTCCGCTGGATCATGGTCGGCACCGCCCTGCTGGCGGCGCTGGGCGCGCTGATCGCGGCGCTCACCATACGGCCGGACGACGGCCCGGACCGAGCCGATGCGGCCCCCGGCGCCGCGACATCCTCCTAGAGATCGCTTGAGGCCCCGCCATGGAAGAAACCCTGCACGGCGTCGAGGTTCTGCTGCCGGTCATCCTGCTGCTGCTGGCCGGCATCGTCGCCGCCACCTGCCTGAAGCGGATCGGCGTCAGCGCCATCGTCGGCTACCTGCTGGCCGGCATCGTCATCGGGCCGCAAGGGTTCGGCATCATCGAGGAGAGCGAGACCACCCGCCTGCTGGCCGAGCTTGGCGTGGTGTTCCTGCTGTTCGATATCGGGCTGCATTTCTCGATGCGCCGGATGTGGCAGACGCGGCGCGATATCTTCGGCCTGGGGCCCGTGCAGATGGCGGTGTGCGCCCTGGCCTTCGCGGGCATCGGGCTGGCGGCCGGGCTGGACACGGACGTGGCCATCGTCGCCGGCGCGGCGCTGGCCCTGTCGTCCACCGCCGTCGCCGTGCAGACCCTGGCCGACAACGGCCAACAGCGCTGCCCGGTGGGCCAGAGCGCCACGGCGGTGCTGATCTTCCAGGATCTGTGCGCCATCTTCCTTCTGATCCTGGCCAATTCCCTGGGCGGCGACCAGGGCTCCCTGGCGGCGGAGCTGGGCCGGGCCGCGCTCAACGCCGCCCTGGCCGCCGGCGCCGCCATGATCATCGGCCGCTATCTGATCGGCCCGCTGTTCGACTGGCTGGCGCGGTCGGACAATGAGGAGGTGTATACCGCCACCGCCGTGCTGATCGTGCTGGTCACGGCGGCGGCCACCGGCGCGCTGGGCCTGTCGCTGACCCTGGGCGCCTTCCTGGCCGGCATGATCATCGCCGAAACCAAGTACCGCCACGCCATCCAGACCGAGGCCAAGCCGTTCCGGGGGCTGCTGCTCAGCTTTTTCTTCATCACCGTCGGCATGGGGCTGGAGCTGGACGTGCTGATGGGCGACTGGGCCCGTGTGCTGGCCGTGCTGGGCCTGTTGCTGGGGATCAAGATCGTGGCCATCACCGTGGTGGCGCTTGTCCTGCGCGCGCCCCTGGCCCGGGCCGTGCAGCTTGGCCTGATCCTGTCCCAGGGCAGCGAGTTCGCCTTCGTCATCCTGAGCATGGGGCCGATCCGCGACGCCCTGGGCGCCGACACGGTGTCGATCGTCATCGCCGCCATCGCCGCCAGCCTGGCGGTCACGCCGTTCCTGGGCAAGGCCAGCGTCCGCGTGGGCGTGTGGCTGGCCAGGCGACAGGGCGGCGACGGCGCGGCCGCCGCCCCGGCGACCGAGGACAAGCCGTTCCTGGTCCTGGGCATGGGCGAGGTCGGGCGCACCCTGGCCGATGCCCTGTTCGCCTTCGACCTGCCGTTCGTGGCGGTGGAGCGGGACCCCGACCGCTTCGGCCGCGCCACCGGCGACGGCTATCCCGTATCCTTTGGCGACGGCACCGATCTGCGCCTGCTGGAGACGCTGGGCATCCGCCGCGCCGCCGGGCTGGCGGTGACCATCCCGCGCTACGAGGTGTCGCAGGCCATCAGCCCGCTGGTGCGCCAGCAGTTCCCGAACCTGGTTCGCTATGTGGCGGTTGACCTGGCCGAGGACGAGGAGAAGTTCAGGGCCCTGGGTCTGCGGCCGGTCGTGTGCCGGACGACGCCGGCCGGACTGGAACTGGCGGCCCTGATCCTGACCGACGCGGGCATCGCCGAGAATCGCATCGCGGCCTGGATGCGCGACGAGCAGGATCGTTTCCTGGCCGCCGGCGACGGCAGAACGCGGAGCGCGGCCTGACGCCGGCTCGCGCGGGCTTGACGCTGACGCGCTATCGGCTGGCGTTGACCTTTTCGAACCGGTCGCGTCGGGGCTCGCGCCCCACAAACCGGCAAAAGGCACGATAGGCGCCGGCGTCGGCGACGTCGATCGTCAGCAGGCGCTCGGGCCGCGTCGCGAAATACTCCTCCACCGCCCGGTTATGATCCTCGTAGAGGCCGATGGCCCGGGACTTGTCGTAGAGCCCGAAGTCCTGCCAGCGCCACAGCATCCGGCTTTGTTCGGCGACGTTTTCGGGATAGTTGTATTCGGATGTTTCGATCGCTTCCCAGGTCGGCTCGCCGCCGCCGAACAGGCCTTTGCGATGGAACCGGCACAGCGACTCGAACCATTCGTCGGCGGACCCGCGACGCGTCAATATGAACCGGGCATCCGGAAAAGCCTGGTCGAGCGCCTGATAGGTGAAGGGCAGCGAAAAGGGCACGTCCTGAAACGCCTCGAAATGCCGGCATCGGGCGACGATGCGGTCGAACCGGCGGGCGGCCCAGTCCCGAAAGAGGCGTTCGAAGGTGCCCTGGGGCGCGCACAGGATGTCCAGTTCCTGAAGGGCTTGGGCCAGCGATGTCGTGCCGGTCTTGTTGAAGCCGATGACGAAGATCTTGCCGCCGGTGCTTCCGCGCAGCAGGGTCGCGAAACGCTTGAGCACCTGCTCGCCCGCGTCCAGCCTCCTCAGATGATCTTCGAACGCGGCTTCCGCGCGGTCGAATTCGTAGGCATCGTGAACATGGGGTCGAAAGACCCGCTCAATCACCTCGGTCACGACGCAGAGATGGCTTGCCGCGACGAACGCGCGGGCCAACAGGCCCAGCCCAAGATCGCGCGCCTCGATCGTGGTGCCGGCCTGAACCAGGATAAAGCCGGCGTCCAGGCGGGTCCCGATGTCGGCGGGATCCGGATCGGCGACGATACCGCTTAAAAACGCGGGGGCACCCATACTTTCCCGCCGCGCCGCCGCCTCCGCGATCGACGCCACCACCTCCGCCTCGGTGATGAGAGGCGTCGGGCCGGCGCAGGGCCCGGACGGGACCGCCTGGCGGACGCCGTGTCGGGTATCCATTTCCATGAGACGCCTTCCTTTCGGCTCTAAGGGATGGTCTCGACCACCTGACGACTACGGCGCGAACCTCAATATCCCGTTAACCGCCGGCAAAAGACTTCGTAAGGAAAGGAACAACGGGGCAGGAGCGGATCGGCTGGGAAGCGTCGGAACCCGGCGGATCGTGGGGCGTTTTCCAAAGACCCCAACCCGAGAGAGAAGCACATGCCGATGGCCCTCGACCCGACCGACAGACCGCCCAACCCCGTCGTCGCGATAACCGGCGGGACCGCCGGGGTCGGCCGCGCGGTGGCCGAAGCCTACGCCCGGCAAGGCTGGGGCGTGGCCGTCCTGGCCCGCGGCGCCGACGGACTGCGCGCCACGGCGGACGAAATCGCCCGGTTGGGCGGCACGCCCCTGGCCATCGAGGCCG
The DNA here is from genome assembly GCA_052168355.1 of Inquilinaceae bacterium. GTDB lineage: Bacteria > Pseudomonadota > Alphaproteobacteria > DSM-16000 > Inquilinaceae > JBQLZQ01. The sequence goes on along the minus strand of JBQLZQ010000044.1, from coordinate 16,840 downwards.
ATGTCGCGGATGCCGACGCAATTGGCCGCGCCGCACGGCATATCGAGGACACGCTGGGTCCCATCTCGGTATGGGTGAACAATGCGATGATCACCGCGTTCTCGCCGTTCGTCGATGTCGCGCCCGCGGAGTTCGAGCGCATTACGCAGGTGGTCTATCTGGGCGTCGTCAACGGAACCCGCGCGGCCCTGACCGCGATGCGCCCGCGCGATCGAGGCGCCATCGTCAATGTCGGGTCAGGGCTGGCCTATCGTTCGGTGCCGCTGCAGACCGCCTATTGCGGTGCCAAGTTCGCCATCAGGGGCTTCACCGATGCCTTGCGCAGCGAACTGATCCATGACCGCAGCGCCATCACGCTGTCGGTGATCCTGCTGCCGGCCATCAATACGCCTCAGTTCGACTGGGGCCTCAATCGCCTGCCGCGCAAACCGCAACCGGCCCCACCCATCTACCAGCCGGAAGTGGCGGCCAAGGCCGTGATGCGCGCCGCGCGCGACGGTACCCGCGAGATGGTGGTCGGCGGATCGGTGCTCAAGCTGCTTGTGGGCACCGCGGTGGCGCCGGGCTGGCTCGACCGCAAGATGGCCGACACCGCCTACGACGCCCAGCAGTCCGATCAGCCGGAACCGGGCGACCGCCCCAACAACGTGTTCACCCCCCTTGCCGGCGACGCGGGCGCCCACGGGCGCTTCGACGACCGGGCCGCCGACGACGGTCTTATCGTCAGCGCCCGACGCCTGCGCGTGGCGACCATGGCTGCGGCAACGCTCGCCGGCGTGATCCTGTTCGTCGCCGGATGGATCGTGGGCGGCGCCTGATCGCGGCCGACCTCCGCGGCGCCCGCCGGTCTACAGTTCCATGACCACGCGGCCGTCGATGCCGCCGGCCCGCATCCGGTCGAAGATCGCGTTGACGTTGTCCAGCCGGTCGCTGCTGTAATGGCTGGCGACCTTTCCGTCGCCCGCGAAGCGCAGCGATTCGACCAGGTCGAGGCGGGTGCCGACGATCGACCCGCGAATGGTCTTGCCGTTCAAAACGGTGTCGAAGATGTCCAGGTCGAAGGTGCCGGGCGGCAGCCCGACCAGGACCATGGTGCCGTGGCGGGCGAGCATGCCGACCGCCTGATCGAAGGCCTTAGGCGAGACCGCTGTGACGAGCACGCCCTCGGCCCCGCCGACCGCGCCCTGGACCTCGGCCACCGCGTCGCTCTCGGCCGCGTTCACGGTCATGTCGGCGCCCATCTGCCTGGCCAGCTTCAGCTTGTCCTCGGCGATGTCCACGGCGATCACGTGCAGCCCCATGGCCTTGGCATATTGAACCGCCAAGTGGCCGAGGCCGCCGATGCCGGAAATCACCACCGTGTCGCCGGGCCGGGTGTCGGTCTGCTTCAGGCCCTTATAGACGGTTACGCCGGCGCACAGGATCGGCGCGGCCGGCGCGAAGTCCAGCCCGTCGGGCAGATGACCGACATAACCGGGATCGGCCAGCACATACTCGGCGAACCCGCCATTCACCGAATAGCCGGTGTTCTGCTGCGCCGTGCACAGCGTTTCCCAACCGGACAGGCAATGCTTGCAATGACCGCATGCGGTGTAGAGCCACGGAACGCCGACCCGGTCACCTTCCTTGACCGAAGTGACACCGGCGCCGACCGCCGCCACGTGGCCGACTCCCTCATGGCCGGGAATGAAGGGCGGAGACGGCTTCACCGGCCAGTCGCCGTCGGCGGCATGCAGATCGGTATGGCAAACCCCGCACGCCGCGACCTTGACCAGGATCGCCCCCGCCGGCACCTCGGGCACCGGCACCTCCCGGATGTCCAACGGTTGTCCGAACGCGTGGACAACGGCGGCCTTCATTGTCTCCGGCATCGACCTTCCCTCCCCGTTCGTTGATGTCGAAACGGGCCGCCGAAGGCCTGCCGCCGCCGGCCACCCCACCGTGGTGGAGATAGGACGATGCCTTAGGGAATACATCGGTGCGGGGCGCGGCTGCGACGCGTGGCCGCAAGGGCGGCCCATTGGGTCGTGTCCCAGATCAGCTTTCGGCGGCGCAGACGGATTCCAGTTCCTGGATCAGAAGCCTTACGACGGGCGAAATGCTGGCGCCGGCCCGGTAACTCACGCCAACCGGACGGTGCCACAGAAAATCCGGCAGTTTCAGCGCCGTGACGTCCTCCGTGTCGGCATCCTTGAACGCCTGAATGACCTGGAAGCTTAGAAAATCGTCCTGCCGCAACACCGACATGGAAAAGGCCGTGGACACCGAAACAATGGCCGGACGCGGGGCCGGCAAACCATGCCGGCGAAACAGGATTTCGAGCGCCTGACGCAATTGGGCATCGGCACCGGGCAGAATCCAGGGATAGTCCAGCAGGTCCCGGGGTGAAATATCCGCCTTTTCCTGCAATGGATGATCGACCCGGGAAATCACTCGCAGCGTCATGGTCATCAGCGGCTTGTGGGAAAACTCTTTCGTGCCCGAATCGTCGCTCAGGCGCGGGGCCACAACCATGTCGAAATCGCCCTGCCGGAGGCTCGCGAACAGGGAGTCGTTGAGCCCGCCCAGAATGAGGATTTCCACCTTGGGCATACGCCGCAGCACACGGGCGACCGCCTCCGGCAGAAAGCTGCGCATCCAGGTCGGACCCGCCCCGATCCGCACGGTGCCCTGATGACCGCCCGCAAGTGCCGCCATTTCTGCGTCGGCGTTTTCGTATTCGGCGCGGATCAACGCGGCATGGTAGGCCAAACGACGGCCGAACGTTGTCGGCCGCACGCCGCGCGCAACCCGATCGAACAGCTTTACGCCGTAGTGGTTCTCGATCCCACGAATGCTCTTGGACAGCCCCGGCTGCGTGAGGCCCAGGACCTGGGCGGCGGCGCTGAAGCTTCCCGTTTCGATGACGGTCAGGAAATGCGTGAGGGCACGAAACTCCACATATAACTCAAAGTTAGGGCAAAACTAAAAAAGGATATTTGTTAGTTGTCCGTGGCTCTGTCAACCTGCGCCTAAGACAGGCAGACGAAAAGTCTGTCGCAAAAACACTACGGGAGGAATGCCATGCACAGCTTTACATTCAGGAGCCTTCTGCCCGGCGTCGTTGCGCTGGCCGCAGTCGCCTTGATCGCGTCCGCCGAGGCGCAGGAAATCTCGTTCCGCTTCAACGACCCCGAAACCGAGGAGATGCGGGCCGCGCTCGACCAGTTCGAGGCGGAAAATCCGGGCATCGAGGTCGAACTGCAGAGCATCGCCTGGGGCGAGGCACGGCAACAGTTTCTGCGCGAGGCCGCGGTCGGCGAGGGTCCGGACGTGGTGCATATCGCCTTTGTCTGGCCGCGCGACATGGGCACCGCCGGCGCCCTGCTGCCCCTGAACGATTTGATGGAGGCGCAGCCGCTGCAAAACGGCTTCGACGACTTCATCGCCACCGAACTGGCGGTCGGCGATGGCGGCGAGATCTACGGCGTGCCGTGGACGACCGACACCTGGGCCATGGTCTACCGCACCGACGTGCTGGAAGAAGCGGGCGTGGCCGAGATCCCGACGACCTGGGAGGAACTGCGCGATGCCAGCCGGAAGATCCATGAAGCCACCGGCAAGGTCGGTTTCGGCTTTCCGGCCGGCAGCGGTGCCAGCAACACCATCTGGTTCCTGGCCAACTTTAAATGGTGGTCCGAAGGAAACGCGCTGGTGACGGAAGACGGAAGCGGCGGGTTCACGACCGGCATCACCGCCGAGGAGATCGCCGACACCATGCGGTATTTCCATTCCTTCATCCAGGAGGGCCACAACCCGGAGTCCATGCTGGGTGTCACCGACTGGTTCGATCCGGCCATCCTGGAAGGCATGACGAACGGCGACCAGGGCATCGCCGTCATGCCGCCGCAGCAGTTCAAGCAGGTCCTGGCATCGTTTGAGGAGCGCAACCCCGGCGTCGAGCCGCCCTTCGTCACCGGCACCACGCCAGGAGGATCGGAAGGGCCGAAGACCCATCTGGGTGGCCGTATGCTGGGCGTCAACGCCAACACCGACAGCCCCGAGGCCGCTTACAAGCTGGTCGAGTTCCTGACGCGTCAGCCGGTGCTGCAGGAGTATTACGGCAACCAGTTCCCGGCCCAGAAAAGCCAGCTTCAGTCGATCGAATTCGGACCGGCCCTCGACGGCTTTGCCCAACAGTTGCAACTGGCGCGCAGTTGGGGCGCCTATTCCGACGGACCGGCCGCCATCGGAACCCTGTGGAACGAAACCGGACGCGCCTTCGGATCGGCGTTCATCGGCGAACGCACATATGAGGAGGCGGCCGCCCGCCTGCTGGACTCGGTCGAAGAACAGCTGCAATAGGCGGTTGGGACCAGGAGAGGCCGAATCCTCCCGGCTTCTCCTCCACCTCTCCCCGGTGACCGGAGCCCTCAGACCATGACGCCGGACCGTCTTTTCATCGCGCTCATGCTGGCGCCGATCTTCCTCTTCCTCGGCCTGTTTTATGGGTATCCGACCCTCTACAACGTTTACAACAGCCTGACCGACCTCAACCTGCTGGCGTTGAAAAGCGGTGGTACCTTCATCGGCCTGAAGAACTACGTCGATCTGCTGACGGACCGGGATTTCTACCGAGTCTTGTGGAACACCCTTTTCTGGCTGACGGCGGTGTCCGTGGTCTTGCGCCTTCTGCTCGGCCTCTTACTGGCCCTTCTTCTGAACTCCGCGACGGTCCGGCGCTACCGGCTGACCACCGTCTCCCGGCTGCTGCTGCTGGTGCCCTGGGCGACGCCGCCGATCGTCGCCGTGGTGGTCTGGCGGTGGCTGCTCGACGGCCGCCAGGGCGTGGTCAACAAGGCGCTCGAAGGCATGGGCCTGATCGACGGGCCCATCGCCTTCCTGGCCAACGTCGACACGGTCTGGCCGGCGATCATCACCATCATCGTCTGGAACACCCTGCCGCTGGTGACGCTGACCTTCCTGGCCGCGCTTCAATCGGTTCCCCCGGAGCTGCTGGAAGCGGCCGAGATGGACGGAGCGAAGCCGCTCAACCGCTTCTTTCACGTCACCCTGCCCCATCTGATGCCCACCATCACGGTGATGGGACTGCTGCTGGTCTTCTGGACCTTCAACAATTTCGTCTATGTCTGGCTGGCGACGGGCGCGGGACCGGGGCTGTTCACCAACGTCCTGGCGACGGAAATCTACATCAAGGGCTTCATCGATTTCGAGCTGGGGTTCAGTTCCGCCGTCGGCATGGTGATGGCCGCGATCATGGCGGTGTTCGGCGTGTTCTATTTCCGCTACGTCGCCTTGCGCGAATTCCGGGAGATCCTCTAGATGGCCGACGCGCGGACAGCCCCGCCGGGGACCGCCGAAATCACGTTCCGGCGCAACCCGCTGATCGACGTCGTTGTCCTGGGACTGACCTTTACGGTCTGGGCGTTCCTGATCTTCCCGGCGGTGTGGATCTTCCTCGGCTCGTTCAAGACCAATGCGACGATGTTCTCGGCCACCAGCTTCACCTTCACCCTCGAACACTACGAGACGATTTTCCGCGCCGGCTTTGCCCGGTTCATCTTCAATAGCCTTTTTATCTGCCTGATCGCGGTAGCGATCTCGACCTTCATCTCGGTGATCGCGTCCTACGTGTTCTCCCGCAAACGGTTTCGGGCCAAGAAGATCGTCTTCGGGTCGGTCATCCTCGGCCAGCTCTTCCCTTGGATCATCCTGGTGACGCCGCTGTTCATCCTGTTCGCGCGGGTCGGGCTGTTGAACAGCTACACAGGCATGATCTTTTCCTATGTCGCCATCTCCATCCCATTCTCCGTCTACCTTCTAGTCGGGTATCTGGAAACGGTGCCGCGCGAACTCGATGAAGCCGCATCGATGGACGGCTGCTCGCAGTTCCAGATCATCTGGACCATCATCTTTCCGGTCATGCTGCCGGGGATCGTGGCCACTGCCACTTACGCGTTCCTGCTGATGTGGACCGAGTTCCTGTTCGCGCTGGCGTTCCTGACAAAAACCTCGCTGAAGACCATGCCGCTGGGGCTTGCCCAGTTCTTCGGCGAGCAGAGCATCAATTGGGGGGCGATCATGGCGGCATCGGCGGTCACCACCTTGCCGGCCCTGCTTCTGTTCCTGCCGCTGCAGGCCAAACTGTCGTCCGGCCTGACCGCCGGCGCCGTGAAGGGATAGGGATATGGCGGGACTCAGCCTGCGCGGGGTCGGCAAGCGCTTTGGCGATTTTACGGCGCTTAAAGATATCGACCTCGAAATCGCGCATCGCGAGTTCGTCGTCATCGTCGGGCCGTCGGGCTGCGGCAAGTCCACGCTGCTGCGGGTCATCGCCGGGCTGGAACAGCTGTCCGAGGGCGAGATCCATGTCGGCGACGACCCCGTGCATCGTGTTCCGGCGGCCAAGCGCGGGCTTGCGATGGTGTTCCAGAACTATGCCCTCTATCCCCACAAGACCGTGGCCCAGAACATGGGGTTCGCCCTCAAGATGGCGAAGGTGCCGAAAGCGGAGATCGAGCGGCGGGTCGGGGACGCGGCGGTCATCCTGCAGATCGAGGACCTTCTGGAGCGCAAGCCGCGCCAGCTTTCGGGTGGCCAGCGCCAGCGCGTCGCCATCGGCCGGGCGATCGTCCGCGAGCCCAAGGCCTTCCTGTTCGACGAGCCGCTCAGCAATCTCGACGCGGCGCTGCGCGTCGACATGCGGGTGGAGTTGGCCAAGCTGCACGGGTCGCTCGACGCGACCATGATCTACGTGACCCACGATCAGGTCGAAGCCATGACCATGGCCGACAAGATCGTGGTCCTGCGTGGCGGCCGGATCGAACAGGTCGGATCGCCTCTCGAGCTCTATCACCGCCCATCCAACTCTTTTGTCGCCGGCTTCATCGGGTCGCCGCGCATGAACCTGCTGCCGGTCCGGATCCTGTCAGTCGAGGCGACCGGCGTGGGCGTCGAGCTGCCCGGCGGGGAACGGGTCGCCGTTCCGGTCCGCGCCGATGCGGCAAGGGTCGGCGAGACAGCAACGCTGGGCGTCCGACCCGAGCATCTGTCGATCGGCCGGCAAACCGGCCCTGACCTGGACATGACGATCTATGTGACCGAGCCGCTTGGTGGCGAGACGATCCTGTACGGACATGTCGGCGACGCCCAGACCCTGGTTGTAAAGGTGGCTGGAAGCGCGACAGCCGAAAAGGGGCAGCGTATCGGTGTCACGCTCGCCCCGAACCTCTGTCATCTCTTCGATCGGGACGGCACGGCGTTCGCGCGGCTCGCCGGCGGGGCGGAGGAAGAATTTGAACTCTTGTCAGGAGACTTCCCATGAAGCTCGTCTTCGCTCTCTTCGATTCCCTCAATCGGCGATCGCTGGAACCCTATGGCGCCACGACGATAAAAACCCCCAACTTCGCCCGATTGGCGGAGCGCTGCGTGACCTTCGACACCCATTATGTGGGAAGCCTGCCCTGCATGCCCGCGCGGCGCGATATGCAGACCGGGCGGCTGAACTTCCTGCATCGCAGTTGGGGACCGCTGGAGCCGTTCGACAACTCGTTTCCGGAACTTCTGCACAAGGCTGGGGTCTACAGCCACCTGGTCTCGGATCACTACCACTACTGGGAAGATGGCGGGCACACCTACCACAACCGCTACACGACCTACGACTTCGTTCGCGGCCAGGAACGCGATCCGTGGAAAGCCATGGTCCGGCCGCCATGGGAGCGGCTGCGCGCGATGTACCATCCCGCCCAGTACGACGAGAAGGAGCGCAGCCTTTACTACCACTACATGGTCAACCGAGAATTCATGAAGGAAGAGAAGGATTTCTGTTCCGTGCGATGTTTCGACGGCGGGCTGGAATTTCTGGACAACAACCGCGATGCCGACGACTGGATGCTGCAGATCGAGACCTTCGATCCGCACGAGCCGTTCTTCACCCCGCCCGGCTATCGCGACGACTATCCAACCAACTATGCCGGTCCGATCCGTGACTGGCCGACCTATGAACGCGTCACCGAGGCGCCGGACGAATGCGCCGAGCTGCGCGCCAACTATTGCGCCATCGTCGCGCTGTGCGACGCCCAGATGGGGCGGCTTCTCGACTATTTCGACGAACACGATCTGTGGAAGGACACCGCACTTCTGGTCAGCACCGATCACGGCTTCCTGCTGGGCGAGCACGATTGGTGGGCGAAGCTCAGGATGCCCTGTTACGACGAGGTCGCACACATCCCGCTGTTCTTCCATCATCCGAAGTACGCCGGGTATGCGGGCCAGCGCCGGAGTGCCCTGACCCAGACCATCGATCTGATGCCCACCATTCTCGACGTGTTCGGCGTCGATGCCCCAGCCGAGGTGGAGGGTCAGTCGCTGCTGCCGCTGCTCGGCACCGACAAGACGATCCGCGAAGCGGCGCTTTACGGCGTCTGGGGCAGTGGCACCAACATCACCGACGGGCGCTACACCTATTTCCGCTACCCCGAGGAAATGAAGGACCAGGAGATTTATCAATACACCCTGATGCCGACCCACATCACGTCGTTCTTCACCGCCGAGGAACTGAAGACCGCCAGCCTGTCCCCGCCCTTCGGGTTCACCAAGGAGACACCGGTCCTCAAGATCGCCGGTACCGACAAGATGCCGATGTATCGCGGGTTGGGCATGGCCTTCTTCCAGGACACCCAGACCGCCCTTTACGACACTTTGAACGACCCGGAGCAGAAGCATTCGATCACGGACCGGACGACCGAGGCCCGTCTTATCGATCAGATGCTCAAGATGATGCGGGCCAACGACGCGCCGCCCGAAGCCTATGCCCGGCTTGGCTTGGACCCCCTGACGACCGAGGTCGCCTGACGGCCCGCTGACACCGCACGGGCGCGACGTTCCGGCAACCGGCCTCAGGCGCGGCGCAGCAACAGGTAGCGGGCAACGGCGCGCAAAGGTTCGGCGCGCTGGTCGAACACCGCCAGGTGTGCCACCGCCTGGTCGATCAGCATCCGGGCCTGGTCGCGGGCGCCCTCGAGCCCCAGCACGGACACGAAGGTGTTCTTGCCGGCCTGGCGGTCCTTGCTGAGCTTCTTGCCGACTTCCTCCTCCCTGCCCTCCACGTCCAGCAGGTCGTCGGTGATCTGGAAGGCCAGCCCCAGATCGTGGGCATAGGCGTGCAGCGCCCGGCGCGGCGCCCCGTTGACCCGCGCCAGAATGGCGCCGGCCTCACAGGCGAAGGCGAACAGGGCGCCGGTTTTCAGGCGTTGCAGGCGGGTCACGGCATCGACATCGAGATCCCGCTTCTCCGCCACCATGTCCATCATCTGGCCGCCGACCATGCCGTGCCCGCCGGCCGCGCGGGCCAGGCCCAGAACCAGGTTGCTGCGGACCGTGGGGTCGTCGTGGGTGGCCGGATCGGCCAGGATCTCGAAGGCCAGGGTCAGCAGGGCGTCGCCCGCCAGGATGGCCGTCGCCTCGTCGAAGGCGATATGGGTGGTCGGCTTACCGCGCCGGACCTCGTCATTGTCCATGGCCGGCAGGTCGTCATGGATCAGCGAATAGCAATGGACGCATTCCACGGACGCGGCGACCCGCAGGGCGCAAGCCTCGGCAACGTTGAACAGGCCGGCGCTGGACAGGGCCAGAAAGGGCCGCAGCCGTTTGCCGCCATTGAGAGAGGCATAGCGCATGGCCTCGAACAACCCGCGCTCGACGCCGTGCGCCTCGGGCAACAGGTCGTCCAGCACTCCTTCCAGAAGACGCGCGCTGTCGGCCATCTCGGCCTGGATGCCGCTCAAGATCAGGGCCATGGCCGCAATCGCCTTATGATCGGTCTGACATGGATGGGGCGTTAATCGAGGTCGGCCGGCGCCGTCCCCACGGTGCCATCGGCCGCCCGCGTGATCCGGTCCACCTTGGCCTGCGCCTCCCGCAACTTGGCCTCGCAATGGGCCTTAAGCTGGGCACCCCGCTCATAGGCCGAGATCGATTCCTCCAGCCGGCCCTCCCCGGCCTCCAGGCGGCGCACGATCTGCTCCAGCTCCTCGAGCGCCTGCTCGAAGCTCATCGGTGCGATGTCCGGAGCGCCGGAACGCGCGGTTTCGGTCTTGGAGGCCATATCAGTCTTTCCTGCCGGGGCGCTGCACAATAAGCCACGGCCGGCCGGCGCGGCAAGACCGGTCAGCCGACCATCAGTTCGCGCACATGGGCCGCGCAGCTGGCGGCCAGGGCGGTCAGGTCGTAACCGCCCTCCAGGGTCGAGACGATCCGGCCGCGGCACCGCCCACCGGCCAGGCGGCACAGTTCGGCCGTGGCCCAGGCGAAATCGTCCTCGGTCAGGGCAAGTCCGGCCAGCGGGTCCCTCATATGGGCGTCGAAACCGGCCGATATCAGGATCAGCTCCGGCGCGAAGGCATCGAGCGCCGGCAGGATCTGGCCGCTCATCGCGGCCCGGAACTCCCGCGACCCGGCGCCGGCCGGCAACGGCACGTTGAGCACGTTGTCGGATCCGCCATGTTCGCTCGCGGCACCGGTGCCCGGATACAACGGGGCCTGATGCGACGAGGCGTAGAACAGATCGGGCTGGGCCCAGAAAATCTCCTGCGTCCCGTTGCCGTGGTGAACGTCGAAATCGACCACCGCCACCCGGCCCAACCCGTGGGCGGCGCGGGCATGGGCGGCGCCGACGGCGACGCTGTTGAACAGGCAGAACCCCATGGCCCGCGTCGTCTCGGCATGATGACCGGGCGGACGGGTGGCGCAGAAGGCGTTGCGCACCTCGCCGCCCAACACCGCGTCGACGGCGGCGCAGACGGCCCCCGCGGCCCGCAGGGCGGCTTCGGACGATCCGGGCGAAAGAACCGTATCGGGGTCCAGGAAAACCTCGCCCTCCGCCGGTACCGCCGCCAGGACGCGTTCCACATGATCGCGCGGGTGAACCCGGATCACCTGCTCAAGGTCGGCCAGCGGGGCGTCCCGCCGGTCGAGAAAGGCAAAGGCCTCGCCTTCCAGGGCCGCCTGCACCGCCTGCAGCCGAGCCGGGCTTTCCGGATGACCGTAGCCGGGATCGTGACCGCCGCAGGCCGCATGGGTGAACAGGACCGTGTTCACAGCCCACCCCCGGCGCACACGCGGCGCCTTATCGCGCCGCAGCAAATAATATGAAACATTAGCGATAGCGCGCAGTGCGTTGAAAAATTTGCAATAATAACCACTGCCTCCGATGGAATCAAAAACCCGCGCGGCATTGTGACAATTGCCAAACGACTCGGCACGGGTCATTCTGACGAAAATAAGCGATTGGCCAAAAGGGATTTTGCATGACGGCGCTTTCAAGAGCGGCCGGGCTGATGGCGGCCGTCATTCTGGCCGCATCGTCGGCGATGGCCCAGCAACCCCCCAGCCAAGTTGTCGTGGATGCCGTGCGGGTGGAGCAGATGTCCCAGACCGCGCCGGTCATCGGCCGGCTAGTGGCCCGCGAATCGGTGATCGCCGCCCAGGTCGAGGGGTCGGTCGAGACGATCCACGCGATCGTCGGCGATCAACTGGCAAAGGGCGATCTCATCGTGTCGATGGACGCCGCCCGGCTGGAGGCCGACCTGGCCCTGCGCCAGGCCGAGTACAGGGAGGCGGAGGGCAGTGTCGCGGTGGCCAATGTCGGTATCGACCTGGCCCGGCAGACCCTGAGCCGGCTGGAACGGCTGCGCCAGAGTTCGGCCTTCTCGCAGGCCGCCTTTGACGACGCCCAGCAGGAGGTGCGCCGCGCCCAAAGCCAGGCGGCGGTGGCCGAGGCCCAGCGCCTGCGCGCGGAAGTCGCCGCCCAGCGGGCCGCCATCGACCTGGAGGACGCCACGGTAACGGCGCCGTTCGCCGGCGTTATCGGAACCCGCGACGCCAATGTCGGCGAATATCTGCGGATCGGCGATCCCATCGTCACCTTGATCAACGATCACGATCTGGAAATCGAGGCGATGGTCCCGGCCGACCGGATCGCCGGCCTGACGCCCGGCACCGTGGTCGACGCCACCTTCGACGGCACCGACCTGTTCGCGGCGGCGGTGCGCGCCGTGGTGCCGATGGAAGACGGGTTGAGCCGCACCCGCCCGGTGCGCCTGACGCCGGAGTTCGATAGCGCCGATGGGTTGCTGGCCGGCAACCAGAGCGTCACCGTTCTGGTTCCCGTCGGCGCCGCCAGCGACGTGGTGACCGTCCATAAGGATGCGGTTCTCAACGGACCCGGCGGCGGCCGGATCGTCTACGTGGTCGAGGACGGGGCCGCGAACGTCCGGCCGGTGCGGTTGGGCGCGGCGGTGGGCAGCCGGTTCGAGGTGCTGGACGGCCTTGGCGTCGGCGACTTGACGGTGGTCCGCGGCAATGAGCGTCTGCGCCCCGGCCAGCCGGTGCAGTACGACGGCGCGAGCTGAGGTAGCCAACGATGAACCTGATCCGCCTGGCCATCGAACGGCCGATCGCCATCATGGCGGCAGTGCTGATGATCGTCATGTTCGGCTATGTGTCGCTGCAGACCATCCCGATCCAGCTGACGCCGGATGTCCGCAGACCGGTCATCCAGGTCGAGACGACATGGCCCGGCGCCGCCCCCGCCGAAATCGAGCGGGAGATCGTCAACCGCCAGGAAGACGCGCTCAAAGGCCTCGACGGTCTGGAGGAAATGGTCAGCCGGTCGAGCAACGGCGAAGGCCAGATCACCCTGACCTTCAGCATCGACGTCAACATGGATCGCGCCCTGCTGCTGACCGCCAACCGGCTGGATCGGGTCAGCGCCTACCCCGACGAGGCCGACGAACCGCGCCTGAGCACCGCCGACGAGGATGGCGACTTCATCGCCTGGTTCGTCCTGACCGGAGCGGACGGCAACCGGGAGGACATCCATACGTTCGGCGATTTCGCCGAGGACGTGGTCAAGGACCGGATCGAGCGGGTGTCGGGGGTCGCCCAGGTCAACATCTTCGGCGGCACCGAACGGGAGATGCAGATCGTCGTCGAGCCCGACCGCATGGCCCGGTTCGGCCTGACCGTGACCCAGGTGGTGAATGCGCTGCGGGCGGCCAACATTTCGCTGACCGCCGGCGACGTGGAGGAAGGCAAGCGCCGGTACGTGGTCCGGACCGAAGGCGAATTCACCGCCATCGACGAGGTCGAGGCGGTGCTGGTGCGCAGCGCCCAGGCGGCCACCGGCGGCGCGGTCAGCCGGGTGACCGTCGGCGACATCGCCAGGGTATCCTTCACCTACAAGGAACCGGGGGCGCGCATCCGCTTTATGGGGGAGCGGGCCCTGGCGCTCAACGCCCAGCGGGAGACGGGCTCCAACGTCATCGAGGTGATGGAAGGCGTGCGCCAGGCGGTCGCCGAGCTCAATGCCGGGCCGGTTCCCGCCGCCGGACTGACCATGCGGCAGGTTTACGACGTCACCGACTATATCGACAGCTCGATCAGCCTGGTTCAGAACAACATCCTGGTCGGCGGCGGCCTGGCGGCGCTGATGCTGATGCTGTTCCTACGCTCGGGCCGGGCGACCCTGGTGGTGTCGCTGGCGATCCCGGTATCGGTGATCGGGTCGTTCGTGGCCATGGCCGCCCTTGGCCGATCGATCAACGTGATCTCGCTGGCCGGTCTGGCCTTTGCCGTCGGCATGGTGGTCGACGCCGCCATCGTGGTGCTGGAAAACATCTACCGCCTGCGCCAGAAGGGGACGCCGGTCAAGGACGCCGCCTATCAGGGCGCGGCCCAGGTATGGGGCGCCATCCTGGTGTCGGCCCTGACCACGGTGATGGTGTTCATCCCCATCCTGGTCATGAAGCTGGAAGTGGGGCAGCTGTTCCGCGATATCGCGGTGGCGATTTCCGTATCGGTGCTGTTGTCGTTGCTGGTGGCCGTGACGGTGATCCCGGCCCTGTCGGCCAAGCTGCTGGGCGGACCCGGCGTTGGCAGCAGCGCCACCCGTCTGCGCCTGCCGGTGATCGACGATCTGGCCGGCGCCTTCGTCCGCGGCGTCATCGGCTTTACCGGCCTGGTGGTGCGCAGCAAGACCCTGGCCCTGGGGCTGGTCGGCGCCGTGGCCGGGCTGGCGGTGGTCGCCACCCTGGTGCTGCTGCCAAAGCTGGAATACCTGCCCGACGGCAACCAGAATTTCGTCTTCGGCGTGATCCTGCCGCCGCCGGGCTACAATCTGGACACGACCACGGAAATCGCCCGGCGTGTCGAGGGGGCCGTGCAACCGCTTTGGGTCGACGCGGACTCGCCCCCGGCCCAACCGGAAGACCCGGCGCGGATCCGGCATTTCTTCTTCGTCGCCCTTCAGGACACCAGTTTCATCGGCGCCGCCGCCGAGGACGACCAGCGCGCGGCGGAACTGATCCCGGTTCTGACCGGCCCGGTGTTTCAGGAGCCGGGAACCCTGGGCTTCATGCGCCAGTCGTCGCTGTTCGGCGGCGGCATCGGCGGATCGCGGTCGATCCAACTCGACGTTTCGGGCGGCGATCTGGAGCAGATCCTGGGCGTGGCGCTGCGCGCCGCCGGTCTTGTGTCCGAGGCTCTGCCGCGCGACCAGGGCCACCAGTTCCGCCCCATTCCGGGTCTGGAACTGGGGGCGCCGGAGGTGCGGGTGGTGCCCGACCGCCTGCGGCTGGCCGACAACGGCGTCACCGCGACCGAGCTGGCCGCCGCCGTCGACGCGTTCAACGATGGGCTGCGGGTGGCCGAGATCACGGTCGACGGCAAGCGGCTGGACCTGACCCTGCGCGGCCCGTCGAACGATATCCTGGAGACCCAGGGAATCGGCGCGATTCCGGTGGTGACCGCCAGCGGCACCATCGTGCCGGTCGACAGCCTGGCCCAGGTCTCTGTGACCTCGGGCCCGACCCAGATCCGCCACCGCGAGCGGGTGCGGACCGTCACCCTTGAGATTTCGCCGGCGGCGGAGATGCCCCTGGAAGCGGCGATGGAGGTGGTCACCGAGCAGGTGATCGCGCCGTTGCAGGACCAGGGCCTGCCGCCCGGCGTGTCCCTCAACCTGTCGGGAACCGCCGATCAGCTGACCGCCACCTGGAACGAGATGCTGCTGGACCTGATCATGGCCCTGATCATCGTCTATCTGGTGATGGCCGTTCTGTTCGAAAGCTTCTGGTATCCGCTGATCATCCTGATTTCCGTGCCCATGGCGGCGGCCGGCGGCATGGGCGGGCTGGCTCTGCTCAACCTGTTGGTGCTGCAGCCGCTGGACATGCTGACCCTGCTCGGCTTCGTCATTCTGATCGGCATCGTCGTCAACAACGCCATCCTTCTGGTTCACCAGAGCCTGTTCCACTTCCGCCAGGACGGGATGGCGGCGGCCGACGCCATCATCGAGGCGACGCGCAACCGCATCCGGCCGATCTTCATGTCGACCCTGACCAGCGTGTTCGGCATGCTGCCGCTGGTGCTGGTGCCGGGCGCGGGGTCGGAGCTGTACCGCGGCCTGGGATCGGTGGTGGTCGGGGGCTTGAGCCTGTCGGCGGTGCTGACGCTGCTGATCATCCCGCCGCTGATGACCGTGTTCATGGCGGTGATCGAGGGCAACCGCGGCGCCTCGGCGGCCACGCCTGCGCCACCAGCGGCGGCCGAGAAGCCCCCGAGACGCGCGGCCGCCGAATAGGCTTAAACCCCCGCCTTCTCGATCCGGAAGATCGTGACCGGCCCTTGCGCCTCGGCCGACAGCAGCACGTGACCGGTCGCCGCGCAAAAGGCCGCGAAGTCCTTGCGCGCCGCCCGGTCGGTGGCGTGGACCTCCAGGATTCCGCCGACGGGCAGGGATTTCAGCGCCTTGCGGGCCTTGAGAACCGGTAGAGGGCAAATCATGTCCTTGGCATCCAGAAGCATCGTTGTTTTCCGTCTTGTCGAGATGGCACTACAATGGCGCAAGACGCCGCTGCCGATCAGTACTTTACATCTCAAATAATCGAATGATACATTGTCGTTGCAAGCGGACATTTCCATACGCGCTCGATAGTCGTTGACATTATTTCCCGGCCGCCATGAACCCCGATGATCTGAGGGCGCACGCCCGCAACGCCAGTGTGCTGCTCAAATCGATGAGCAACGAGCGACGGCTGCTGATCCTGTGCCAACTGGCGGAAGGGGAACGGTCCGTCGGCGAGCTGGAGAAGCATGTCGGTTTGAGCCAGTCCGCCCTGTCGCAGCACCTGGCCCGCCTGCGGCAGGACGATCTGGTCACGACGCGGCGCAGCGCCCAATCCATCTTCTATTCGCTGAAAGGCGACGCGGCGCGGACCGTCATGGAGACCCTCCACAAGCTCTATTGCGCGCCGGAAGCGGACAAACGCAACTGGGCTTGACGGCCCTCAAGGCCCGTTTCACCGATCACCGGCCGCCGGCATCGCCGGGGCCGGCAAGCGCGGCCGGCAGCAGGGCCAGCCATCCGGCGATCATCAGCACACCACCGGCCGGCGCGGCCGCCGTCCACCATCCAGGTCCCGCCATCGCCGTGGCATAAAGCGCACCGGCGAACAGGGCCGGGCCCAACCCGAAACCGATCATGGCCGCGCGCAGCCAAAACCGCCGGAGCCCCGCTCCACCCGCCAGCGCCGCCAATCCGACCAGGGACGCGGCGTGGATCAACTGGAACCGCGCGCCGGTTTCCACCCAACCGACCGCCGGCCCTCCCGCGTCCCCCATGGCATGGGCGGCGAAGGCGCCCAGACCCACCGCGCCGGCTCCATGGATGGAAGCGACGATCAGACAGGCGCGGGACACCCTTGTCATAGGCCCCCGAGGCGTCGCCTAGGAGCCTGTCCGAGAATTCGCTAGGCGATGCGAGGGGGTCTCTGATTCACTG
>JBQLZQ010000043.1:0-8849 GCA_052168355.1 Inquilinaceae bacterium | reverse complement strand
CCGGCATCCCAAATCGCCGGCCAACGCCATCTTCATCTTCGTCATCCTGCTGTCGATCATGTCGGTCGGCCCCCTGGGCATGGCCCCCGCCCAGGAAACCCTGCACTGGATGATCGCCGCGCTCATCGCGGGCACGCAGATGCTTGAAAGCCCGCGCAGGAACGCGGCCGGCCCGCCGATCGCCGTGCGCCGTATGGGCTCTTTGCGCTCGCCGCCGCCGGCCGGGGCATGACGTTCTAAACGACGCAGGATGGGCGGGCAGGGACGGTCCGCTCCTTATTCACGGCCGGCGCAGAATCACCGGGTCGAATGGAGCCGCCAAGGGCGATCCATCCAACCCGGATCGGATTTAGGACAATCCGATCAACTGCTTGGTGCGCAAGGACTCGGCTGCGGCCAGGGTGACGCGGGTGGTCTCTACAAGACAGTCAAAGGAAATCGGCATCGGGCTTCC
Organism: Inquilinaceae bacterium; assembly: GCA_052168355.1. Lineage (GTDB taxonomy): Bacteria > Pseudomonadota > Alphaproteobacteria > DSM-16000 > Inquilinaceae > JBQLZQ01. The sequence continues at coordinate 8,395 of JBQLZQ010000043.1, read as the reverse complement.
GGTCCGGCAGGCAGCGACAAACGCCGCCATCTCTTCCTTCTGGCCCTTGCCGGAAAACCGGCTGCGCGCCTGCTGCGTCCCCTGAAACAAGGTCAGGCTTTCGAAATTGTCCATGCGCGCCGTGTGGCCACCGCCGAAAACCTCCAGAAATTCCTTGGGGACCTTCGGGCTTCCCTGGGTCAGGTACAGAAGATTTCCAACCGACCCGTCGGCATAGTTCACCAGAACGGCGACATTCTCCCGATCGTCCTGGGAAACCGCGTTGGGGTTCAGGGCGACCGCGCTGACCGACACGGGGCGTGATCCCGTGAGGAACGCGAACGTATCGAAGAAGTGACCCGCCTCACCGACAAACCGCGACCCCTCGGACGGATTGGTCATCCAGGCCCCGGTATCGAGCTGACCGGCGTGAACCCGGTAGGTCATGACCAGGGGACCGCGGCCCCGGAAGGCCGCCTCGGTCTTCACGATGATCGGCGCGAACCGGCGGTTGAAGCCGACCATCAGCCGGTCGTTGCCGGTTTCCTCGACCGCGGTGATCACCTGGGCCAGCCCGTCCTCGTCGATGGCCAGGGGCTTCTCGACAAAAACGGTCTTGCCGGCCCGCAACGCCTCGGATGTCATCGCGGCGTGACTGGCGTGGCGCGTGGCGATCAGCACCGCGTCGATATCGTCGGAGCCCAACAGCCCCTTGTAGTCGGTGCTGTGCCGGGCGAAGCCGAACTTGCGGCCGGCATTGGCGCCCGACAGGGCGGTGGCCGTGGCGACCGCAACCAGATCGATCTCGTCGTTGCGCTGCAGGTGCGGCAGCAACATGCTGGACGCGTAGTTGCCGGCGCCGATCACGCCGATGCGCACCGCCTGGCCCGCCGGCTTGGCCTGACGTACCGGACGTGCCGCCGGCGGCGTGCTTTCCAGGTCGGCATTATCATAGCGGAACAGGGTACCCAGACCGTGCAGCTCGCCGGCGTTCATCTTTTCGTAGACATCGGTCGCCTCCGCGAAGGGATAGACCGCCGAGATGATGGGCGCGAGATCGATCAGCTTCTTGTCCATCAGGTCCAGGAACGCCGCCAGGTTGCGCTTTTCCGTCCAGCGCACATAGCCGATGGGGTAGTCGATCCCGTCTTCCTCATAGCGCGGGTCGTAACGGCCCGGACCATAGGACCGGGAGAAGCGGACATCGATTTCCTTTTCGAAGAAATCGACGAACGGCAGGTCGGCCTTGGTCTTGCCGACCACGACGATCCGTCCCCGGTCGCGGACCATGGCCATCGCCTTTTCCAGCGGCCCGTTGCTGCTGCTGCTGGCGACCAGGAAGGCACAGTCGGCGCCGGCGCCGGCCGACAGACGGGCCAGGGCCTGGACCACCCGCTCGTCATCCGGCTCGCCGGCGATGCTGGCGCCGCATTGTTCGGCCAGGCGGCACCGTTCCTCGGAGATGTCGATGCCGACGACGATCATGCCGGCAGCCTTGAGGATCTGAACCAGGACCTGCCCGACCAGACCCAGGCCGATGACGCAGGCCGTTTCGCCCAGCCGCATGTCGCCCTGGCGGAAGCCGTGCAGCGCGATCGCGCCGATGGTCGTGAACGCCGCCTGATCCATGGACACCCCATCGGGGATCGGCACCACCAGGTTCTTGGGCACGAAGTTGATTTCGGCATGGTTGGCGTAGCCGGCACCCGCGCAGGCCACCCGCTGGCCGACCGAGAACTCATCGGCTTCGGCGCCGACGGCCTCGACCGTGCCGGACAGGGAGTAGCCCAGCGGGGTCAGGGAATCGAGCTTGTTCATGACCTTCTGATAGGTCGCCGAGATGCCCTGCTGCTGGACCGTCTGCAATACTTTCTTGACGTGGTCGGGGCGGGCGCGCGCCTTTTGAAGGTAGTTCATCTTGCCTTCGCGCACCTTCATGCCTTCGGTCCCGGCCGAGATGACGCTATAAGCGCTGCGCACCAACACGCCGCCGCGCCGCAGGGCCGGCGGATCGACCGTCTCCAGCGCCACGGCGCCGCTCTTGTAGTTCTGGCTGACGTGCAACATGCGTCGGGTCCCCTAGTTTGGAATAGCGCAAACGGCGCCCGGAGCGCCGATCAAAGACAATGTGAAAGCATTCTCACGGTCCGCGGACGCGGACCCGATCTGCCTCCTAACGAACATGTTCCCAAAGCGCGTCATAGGCCCGCAGCAGCTTGGGGATCTCGTGTTCCCACTGCAGTTCCGTTTCCACCCGGCGGCGTCCGAATTCCCCCATCTCGCGACGGCGGTCGGGCGCGTCCAACAGTTCGACGATTTTGTCGGCCAGGTCGACGGCGTCGTTCGGCTTGGCATACAGCGATGCCTCCTGAGCCGAGAACCGTCCCTCGGTCATGTCGAACTGGACGATCGGTTTCTTCAGCGCCATGTATTCCATGATCTTGTTCATGGTCGACTTGTCGTTCATCTCGTTGACCTCGTCCGGATTGACGCAGACGTCGGCCGTGTTGAGCATGGCCAGAAGGTCGCCATCGGGCACGCGGCCGGTGAAGGTGACGTAATCGGCGATGTCGAGCTCCGCGGCCAGGGCCTTGAGGGTCTCCAGTTCCGGGCCGCCGCCGACCAGGCCGAAATGAATGTCCCGCCGCTTCAGGTCGTGAACGATGTGGCGGGCGGCCTGCAACAGGTATTGGATGCCTTCCTGCTGTCCCATCACGCCGACATAGCCGACCATGTAGGCGCGGCCCTTCTTCAGCGCGTCGACGGGGGGATGATCTTCAGCCGCTCCAGCTGCGGGCCCGACCGCACCACGTGCACCTTGTCGGGGTTCATGCCGCCGCGCTCGATGGCCACGGTGCGGTAGGAGTTGTTGGTGGCGATGGAGATATCGGCGGTACGAAAGGTCCAGCGTTCCAGCGCCACCAGCGCGCGGTACAGAAAACCGCGCCGCCCGAACTTGGCCTCGTACAGCTCCGGGTTCAGATCGTGATGATCGAACAGGAACCGCTTGCCGAAGAACAGCTTGAAGAACCCGCCGATCAGGAAGATCGTGTCGGGCGGATTGCAGGCGTGAATGACGTCGAACCCGCCCTGGCGCATGACCCGCCAGGCCAGCACGAACTGCCAGAACAGCGCGACGGTGTATTCCACCGGATAGGCGATGGCGCCGCGGGCCTCGACCGGCAGCGGATGGCGGTAGATGCGGATCCCGTCCAGCACCTCGTACTTTTCCCGGTAGCCGTCGGTCTGCGGACAAATCACCGCGACCTGATAGCCGTGCCGGGTGAGCGTGGTCGCCTCGTTCCAGACGCGCCGGTCGAACGGAACGGGAAGATTCTCGACGATGATCAGGACGCGGCGGCCGTTGCTGGCCGCGCCGTCACCAGTTGATGCCGTCATAGCGATCCGGCTGCAGGCCGTTTTTGGGCACGCGCACCATGTCGATGAGGATCTGCTCGGGCCTCAGCTGCTCCGGCACGGCGTGGAAGGCAGGGTCGTTGTTGCCGATGATGATCACCTCGGCATGGTCGAGAACCTGCTCCACGGAATCGACCATCAGCGTCGTGATGTGGGGGATCTTCTGCATGATGTAGTCGCGGTTGGCGCCCATCAGCCGCGCGAAATTGACGTTCTTGTCATACAGCTTCAGATCGATGCCCTTGCCCAAAAGCCGTTCGATCATCTCCACCAGCGGACTTTCGCGCAGGTCGTCGGTGCCGGCCTTGAAGCTGAACCCCAGCACGCCCACGCGCTTGCGGTCCTTTTCCAGGACGAAGCGGATGCCGCGCTCCATCTGGACCCGGTTGCTTTCCATGACGCTGTTGAGCACCGGCAGGTCCAGATCCAGGGTCTTGGCCTGATAGGTGAGGGCCCGCAGATCCTTGGGCAGGCACGATCCGCCGAACGCAAAGCCGGGCTTGAGGTAATAAGGCGAGAGGTTGAGCTTGGTATCCTGGCAGAAGATATCCATCACCTCGTGGCTGTCGATCCCGACCGCCTTGCAGATATTGCCGATTTCGTTGCCGAACGCGACCTTGACCGCGTGCCAAACATTGTCTGTGTACTTGACGATCTCCGCGACCTCGACGCTGGTGCGGATCATCGGACCGTCGATGCCCTTGTAAAGCTGTTCCACCATATCGCCGGCCCGGTCGTCGGAGGCGCCGATCACCGTCTTGGGCGGATGCAGGAAATCCTTGACCGCCGTGCTCTCGCGCAGGAATTCGGGATTGTTGCACAAACCGAAATCCTTGCCCGCCTTCAGCCCGGTGACCTTTTCCAGGATCGGCTGAACCACGCCCTTCATGGTGCCGGGCAGGATGGTCGAGCGGATGACGACGACGTGGTACCCCTTCTTCTCCTTCAGCGCGGCCCCGATTTCTTCGCAAACCCGTTCGATGCTGCTGGTGTCCAGGCTGCCGTTGGGGCGGCTGGGCGTGCCGACGCAGATCATCGAGACATCGGTGGCCGCCACGGCTTCGGCGGCGCTGGTCGTCGCCCGCAGCTTGCCGCTGGGCACGGTCGCCGAGATCAGTTCGGCCAGTCCGGCCTCGACGATCGGCACCTTGGCCTCGTTGATCAGGTCGACCTTCAGCGGCTGGGGATCGACCGCGACCACGGCGATGCCAGCATTGGCAAAGCATGCGGCCGACACGGTGCCGACATAGCCCAGGCCGAAGATGCTCAGTTTGATTTCAGGCATCGACATTTTAAGAAGAGTTCTCCAAGTCTTTTCAGAAAACGATGGGAGAGCGGTAGACTAGTGTTCAGTATCCTGGTTTTCAATTGGTATTATTTTGGCAACACAAGGCAAATCCTTCGCTCAATGCTACGATGTCACTTTCGATTATGGAGCTGCAGGGAACTGCCGATACGCCCGCCCAAAGGCACCGCCACGGCAGGGCGGGTGCCGGTCGCTGTGATGAAGCCCGAAAGGGAGTGGTTTATTCGGTGACCTGGGCCGGTGTCATGCCGGGGTTGGTGTCCGAGCTTTGTTCGAGCTCATGTTCCAGGGCGAATTCGCGCGCCAATTCCGGCGTAATCTTCTGACGTGGCAGGAACCGCCGGAGGATCTGGCGGCGCTTGCCGATCTTGCCCATCAGCGCGGTCCAGTTCTCGCCGGTGTTCCAGACATACATGGCGCCCCGGAACGGCAGCGGCTTAAGCGGCCGGCCGATGGAAGCGAACTGCGCCTCCCAGGTCGGATGACGCCAGTTGATGGCCTGCCGCAGGAAGCTTCCGGCCGGGTCGAATGGGGTTTCCGGCAACTCGTCGACGGAAAAGTGGACAATCGAGCAGGTTCCGGACATCTGGGCGAAGTTAGGGGCCGCCTTCACGGTCTTTTCTGCGAAGTCGAAATCATACCCCTGATTGATGATGTAGCCGTTGGGGGACTTGTCCTGGCGGACGAATTCCACGATTCGGTTGCTCACCAGATCGTCGGCGTCGACGAACATGATGTAGCCGCCGCCAGCCTTGCGGATATGGGCGCCGGCGATCTCACGCTTGCGGTGCTTGTCGACCATCTGCTCGTCGCGATAGATCGGCGGCGGAAAGTCCACGGAGATGATCTCCAGCCGGGGATCGTCCGCGTAGTTCTTGATATGCGGGGTCTCGTGGCATACCACCAGGACCCGAAAATTCGGATCGGTCTGGTTGAACAGGGAATTCAGGGTGTTGTTGAAGATCCGGGTGACATGTTGCCAGTCGGAGGACACGCGCTCGCTTTTCAGCGGAATAACGAAGTAGATCATCGGAACCTCACCCTCTGGCATGTTGCCTGTTCTTCATGTTGGCCATGCGCCGGCCAATTCCGGTTCGACGGAAATCGGTCGACAATCCGAGCTGCGCCGCGCCCGGTTCCCAAGCGGTTTCGGAACATCGACGCCGGCACCCGGACGGTACGCGAGCCGGAGCCGGATACCATCGGTGTCGAACACCCCCGAGGTCGGCCAGGCCGCCCCCGGGGGTTCGTTCGATCTTTACATCGTGCTCCGGATCAGACCGCGACCTTCTGCGGTTTTCCGTATGCCCGATGATAGTACTCCATCGTCTCCCGCACGGCGTCGGCGAGAGGCGTGGTGGCTTCCCAGCCCAGCAGCGTCCGGGCCTTGTCGACCTTCGGCATCCGGCGGTCGCAATCCTCGTAGCCGGGGCCGTAGAACTTCTCGCTCGAGGTCGAGACGATCGGATGGTTCCGATAGGACGGATCGCCCGTGATGTCGGCGTAGGTGTTGCGCATCAGTTCGGCGAGTTCCGCGATGGTCACTTCGTTGTTGCGGTTGCCGATGTTGAATGCCTCGCCCTGGGCCTTCTCGGGGTTTTTCAACGCGCCGATGACGGCCCGGATGGCATCATGGATCGAGACGATGGTCCGCCGCGCGTGGCCGCCGTCGACCAGCTGCATCGGCTGTCCGTCGAGCAGCGCGGTCATGAAGCAGGCCAGAACCCGCGGCACGCCCTCGCCGTCTCGGCCGGGGATGTAGTCCATCCGCGGACCGAAGAAGTTGAGCGGCCGGATCACCGTGAAGGGCATCCCCAGCTCTTCGGAACTGGCGTAGATGTACCGCTCCAGCAGCTGCTTGGCGCAGGCATAGGTCCAGCGCTGGTTCTTGATCGGCCCCATGATCAACGGGGTGTCGTCCTCGCCCATCTCATAGAGATCGGGATTGGAATAGTCGTTCCCCGGCAGATAGCTGGTCAGCGTCCGCCCATAGATCTCGCTGGTCGAGTAGTGAATGATCCAGGTCTTGTGCTTGGCGCACAGATCGATCAGCGGATAGGAGTCATGGAAGTTCGACCGGATCACCGTCAGCGGGTTGGTGTTGTATTCCGACGGGTTGCAGATGGCCGCCAGGTTGATGACGACATCGGCCTTCTTGACCGACTCTTCCAGTTGATCGTACGCACCCGGATCGTTGAGATACTTGCGAACCACGGTCAGTTTCGGGTTATCCAAAACATGTTCGATCTTCGTGGTGTGAGGATCCCAACCTTCGATCTCGATATCCGTGTTCGTCGAAAGGTATTCCAGCAGATGGCTGCCGATAAAGCCGCCACAGCCGAGGATCAGGATCCTCTTCATGTCGCTGTGCAGCGCAGTGTTCTCATTCGGAGCAGGGAAGGTCATGAGTAAATCCCAAGTCAGTGGTTGGCGTGAGGAGGCACTTTTTTATGAATTTTAAACAGCCGAGAAACCTCGACGAGCGAACGTCACGAGCGCAACATAAACAAAGCCGAAGCAGATATCAACATTTTTAACAAAATAAATAACTCTTTTTCGTTAAGGTTAAAGGAAGCGCGTTTCCTTCCCAACGCTTCGGAATTGCATGACCCTTATCTTGGGCCTTGATCCTGGAGGTATGAAATCATCTTTGCCCGGCAAGGTGCAAAACCCCCTATATGCAGCTTTGATGGCAGCAATGTGGTGTTCGGAGGTCTTGGGCGACATTTATTGAGGACACTATTCTAACCCATTACACACTATTGCGGAACCGTATTTCGTTCGCGCAGGTCAGTATCAGTCTAAAGGTCGTCTGGCAGAAATTTGATAATCAATAATAAATTTCTAAGCCAAATGGACTTCTTCCCACGGTCGATGGGGCGCGCCCCTGACGGACGATGTCGTATCGCTCCCATCGCCTCAACCCGGCGGACGGGCCGGAGATTATGACGCGTCCCTGGTTTCGTGACCCGGCGGCGCCGGGAAAGTGGCGCACCAATAAAGACCGGGTGCGATAAATCTACAGACGATCTGGCACGCGAACGGTTCATAGTCTATTGAAACGATGTCAAAGGGATTATGCACTGATGCGGATGGATCGGACGTTGAGGCGGACATGGCGACGGATGGCCACAACCTGGAGATCATTGAAGATCCGCAATTAGTCTGGCTGCTCGACTATTGGAGGACGTTGGCCGGTCCGACCCGCCTGCCGCCGCGCCGCGCGGTCGAACCGCTGGATCTGCCGCCGCGCCTGTGGCGCGCCTTCTTTTTCTACGATGTTCTTTCCGGGCCGCGCGATTACCGTATGCGTTTGGCCGGTTCCCTTCTCTGCGCCACCGTCGGGCGCGAAATGAAGGGCCTGACCTTCGATGAGATCCACCCGTCGGATCAGGCCGCCGCCATCAGGCGGGAGTTCGATCTGGTCGTCGCCACGGCCCGGCCACACTACGCCGAGCGGACGGCGGGTTGGCTCGAGGATGGATCGCCTCTTCCCTACAAACGGCTGCTGCTGCCCTTTGCCGAGGATGGCGAGACGGTCGATACGCTGGGCGGGGCGGCCATCTTCCGCCTGCCCGTCGGAGCGGCGTCGGCGCCTTATCGGGGCCGCGGTCCCTGATCCCGTCCCGAGACGGGACGCTAGAGCGCGATCGTCATTGGTGGAAGCGGATCCGCTTCCACCAATGACGTGAA
>JBQLZQ010000042.1:0-12309 GCA_052168355.1 Inquilinaceae bacterium | reverse complement strand
TCCATGAATCACACATCAGCCCAATTTTGAATCCTGAATGTCGATTGAACCTAGGGTCGCGCCAGGTTCGCCAAGACCGACGGAACCTCGGCCAGAGCGACCGTCTGCTGGGTTCCCTGGGTCAGCCATTTGACCGTCGCCTGGCTGGCGGCGAATTCGGCCTCGCCGACGATCACCGCCGCCTCGATCCCCTTCCGGTCAGCATATTTGAGTTGATCGCCGATTCGCCGTGCCTCGGTGTAGATCTCGGTGTCGATGTCGGCGCGGCGGAGCGCCGAGGCCAGGGCCAGATAGTCTGACATCCGGTCCGGATCCAGGACGGTGACGAGCGCCCGCGCCGGGGTGGACGCCCCGGTCGCCAAGATCCCCGCGTCGAACAAGCGGCTCAACAGGCGGGTCAGGCCAATCGACAAACCGACGCCGGGCAAGCTCTTGGTGGTGAAGGTACCGGCCAGATCGTCGTATCGGCCGCCCGAACAAATGCTGCCGATCTCCGGATTGTCGATCAGCACCGTTTCATAGACGGTGCCGGTATAGTAATCGAGGCCGCGGGCGATGCTGAGGTCGATGGCCCAGCCCGACCGCGGTAGGCCAAGGGCGTCCAATCCGTGACTGAGCGTCTCAAGTTCGTCGACGCCCTCGGCGAACAAGGGCCCCATCCCCATCGCTTTCAGGCGGTCGAGGTCGGCATCGCCGGTCACGAAGTCGATCACCCGGGCGGCGCCATCGGCGTCAAGGCCGGCCTTCGCCACCAGCTCGGCGCGCACCCGATCCGGGCCCGCCTTTTCCAGGGCGTCGATGGCGCGCAGCGCTTCCGGCCGCGCGGCGGCGTCGACCCCCAGTCCGTCGAGGAACCCCTGCAACACCTTGCGGTTGTTGATGCGGATGCGGAACGGGCCGATGCCGATCTGCGAGAAGATGGCGTGGATGACGCAGGGCAGTTCGGCGTCGGCCAGGGCGCTCAGCCGGCCGTTGCCGACCACGTCGATGTCGCATTGATAGAACTCGCGGAACCGGCCGGCCTGGGGCCGTTCGCCGCGCCACACCTTCTGGATCTGATAGCGCCGGAACGGAAATGTCAGCCGGTCGAAATGCTGGGCGACATAGCGCGCCAAGGGCACGGTCAGGTCGAAATGGAGCGCCATCTCCGTGGCCGCGTCCTCGCCCTCTCCGGCGGCCAGGCGCGACAGGGCGTAGATTTCCTTGTCGACCACGCCCTTGGCCGACAGCACCTCCCGCCGTTCCACGGCGGGGGTTTCCAGCGGCGTGAAGCCGAATCGCTCGAACTCGCGCCGAATGACGCGCAGGACCCGCTCCTCGACCAGCTTTTGCTCCGGTAGCCACTCGGGAAACCCGCCCAGGGCAACGGGCTTGATGATCCTGGTATCGGCCATCGGGTGCTTTCGAACGCTCCGCCGCGGGCTACAGGGTCATGTGGCGGGCACGGCTGCCGCGCTCGATGGCGGCGGCATGCAGGCGATCGACGTTGAGCACATGGCGGATCATCTCCAGCAGCCGCAATTCCTCCTGCGTCGCGTTCAGGTCCGCCGCGACGACATCGCAGGCGATGGCATAGGCCGTTTCGTTCAGACGCTCCGGCAGGGCTTCCTCGATGATCGACAGGGCCCTGTCCAAACCGTCCGGATCGGCCAGAAGTTCGATGCATTCGTTGGTTATCTGTTCGATCCGGCTGCTGTCGAAGCCGCGAAACACCGGCAGGTATCGCACCATCTCACCGATCGAGTTCAATTCGTTGTTGGACATCGCGCCGTCCGACGCGGAAGCCAGTACCATCGTGTAGATCAAAGCGCCGTGGGTGTCGGTCATCAATGGGTCCTTACGGTTCCGGGCAGCGGCAGGCGCCCGAGCATATGCCCCGGCCGGCCCGCCGGCGTCAAGCTGGCCCGGCCACGCTCGACAGCGGGGAAGCCGCCGTGGCATAGCACAAAGACCGTTCTCCCCCACTCGTCGGGCCCGTCCTCCATGTCCGTGGTCATCAACGTCGCGTTGCCGGTGTTCGCCATCATCCTGGCGGGGTTTCTGGCCGGACGCGCCCGCATTCTGGGGGACACGGCGTCGGAGGCGCTGAACGCCTTTGTCTACTGGTTCGCCCTGCCGCCGCTGCTGTTCATGGCGATGGCGCGGACCACGGTGTCGCAGGTGCTCAACTGGCCGTTCATCGGGGCCTATCTGGGCGGGGTTCTGGCGGTGTGGGCCCTGGCGGCGCTGGTCGGGGCCGTGGTTCATCGGGCCTCGCCGGCGGTCATGGTCATGCAGGGCATGAACGCCAGCTTTCCCAACACCGGCTATATGGGCATTCCCTTGTTCGCGGCGGCCTTTGGCGCGACGGCGCTGGCGCCGGCCCTGCTGGCGACGGTGATCATGAGCGCGGTTGCCGTCGGGTTGGCCGTGATCCTGCTGGAGCTGACCGGTCAGCGCGGCCATGGGCTGGGCAAGGCGCTGGGCGGGGTGGTGTTGGCGCTTCTGCGCAACCCGCTGGTGGTGGCGCCGGCCCTGGGGCTTGGCTGGTCGGGCGCGGCCCTGACCGTGCCCGTGCCGGTGGCCAATCTGTTCCAGCTGTTGGGCGCGTCGGCCAGCCCCTGCGCATTGTTCGCCATCGGTCTGTTCATGGCCAGCCGGCCGCTGGCCGCCGATCTGGCGGAGGTCGGCTGGATCAGCGTTCTCAAACTGCTCTGGCAGCCGTTCGTCACCTGGGGCTTGGCCGTGTGGCTGTTTCCGATGGACGCCTATTGGACCGCCAGCGCCATCCTGCTGGCCGCGCTTCCAACCGGCACCCTGACCTTTGTCGTTGCCCAGCGCTATGGCGTGTACGTGGAACGAACCTCCGGCGTCATTCTGATATCGACCGTTCTGTCGGTGGTTACCCTGTCGATTCTTTTGGCGATCTTCGGGCCACAATTTCCTCCGGCCTGAAACCCCTGCTAGGCTGTCCTTGGCCGGGCTGCACGGCGCGGACCATACGGACAAAAAACTGGGGAGAGCGCGATGCCGGACGGAATCAATGGCCACCAACTGCCCAAGCGGGCGATTGCCCTTGTTCTGGCGGGGGGACGCGGCAGCCGCCTGGTGGATCTCACGGACCGGCGCGCCAAGCCGGCGGTGCCGTTCGGCGGAAAATTCCGGATCGTCGATTTCGCCCTGTCGAATTGCCTGAATTCCGGCATCCGGCGGATGTACGTATTGACTCAGTACAAGTCCCACAGCCTGCTGCGTCACCTGCAGCGCGGCTGGGGCTATCTGCGCGCCGAGGTCGGCGAATTCGTCGACATGCTGCCCGCGCAACAGCGGGTGGACGAAACGATGTGGTATCGCGGCACCGCCGACGCGGTGTGGCAGAACATCGACATCTTTCGCAGCGAGGCTCCCGACTACGTGGTCGTGCTGGCCGGCGACCATGTCTACAAAATGGATTACGCCATCATGCTGGCCGACCATGTCGCGCGCGGCGCGCCCGTCACCGTGGGGTGCCTGGAAGTGCCCCGGATGGAAGCGACCGGGTTCGGCGTCATGGCGGCCGACGAGAACGGCCGGGTCACGGCCTTCCTGGAAAAGCCGGCCGACCCGCCGGGCATCGCGGGCAAACCCGATTACGCCCTGGCCAGCATGGGCATCTACATCTTCGATGCCGACTTCCTGTTCGAACAGCTCGACCGCGACGCCCAGGATCCCGGATCGGCCCATGATTTCGGCAAGGACGTGATCCCCTACCTGGTGTCGCGCGGCGAGGTGATGGCCCATCGGTTCGGCGACAGCGCCGTCGTCAGCGAGCCAAAGGACGAGCCCTATTGGCGGGACGTCGGCACCGTGGATGCCTATTGGGAAGCCAACATCGACCTGACCACGGTAACCCCGGCTCTCAACCTCTACGACACCGCCTGGCCGATCAACACCTATCAGGAGCAGCTGCCGCCGGCCAAGTTCGTGTTCAACGAGGAAGGTCGCCGCGGCGTGGCGACGGACAGCCTGGTCTCGGGCGGCTGCGTGGTGTCGGGGGCGTCGGTCAGCCGGTCCCTGCTGTTTTCGCGGGTACGGGTGAACTCCTATGCCGTTCTGGACCAGGCCGTCGTGTTGCCCGGGGTGTCCATCGGGCGCCGGGCCCGGCTGTCCAAAGTCGTGGTGGATCGCGGCTGTGAGATTCCCGAAGGGCTGGTTGTCGGGGAGGATGCGGCCCTGGATGCAAAACGGTTCCATCGCACCGACAAGGGGGTGACATTGATCACGCCCAAGATGCTGGCAGCCCTGGGATAGATCATGACGGATTCATCTCTGTCGCAGTCCTGGGCGGACGAGGGCGGGAAGGCGCCGGCCGGCACGCGGGTCCTCCACGTGGCGTCGGAGGTGTATCCGCTGGTCAAGACCGGCGGTCTGGCCGATGTCGCGGCCGCCCTGCCAGCCGCTCAAGCCTCTATCGGCATCGACGCGCGGCTGCTGGTGCCGGGCTATCCGGCCGTTTTGGCGGCGGCGTCGGCCGCGCGACCGGTTTTGACGATGACCGATCTGTTCGGCGGCGGCCCGGCCCGGCTGCTGGTCGGCGCGGTGAAGGGGCTGGCGGTACCGGCCTATGTGCTGGAATGCCCCGGTCACTATGCCCGCGACGGCAATCCCTATCTGGGACCGGACGGCGCCGACTGGCCGGACAACCATCTGCGGTTCGCCGCGCTGGGTTGGGTGGCGGCACGACTGGGGCAGGGGGCGGACGGCGGGTGGCGCCCGGCCATCGTCCACGGCCATGACTGGCAGGCCGGCCTGGCCCCCGCCTATCTGGCCCTGGCCGCTGGTCCGCGCCCGGCGACGGTGACGACCATCCACAATCTGGCCTATCAGGGCCTGTTCCCGGCCGCCGCCATGGCCGCGCTCGACCTGCCCGATCGCGCCTTTGCCGTGGAGGGGCTGGAATTCCACGGCCAGGTCGGGTTTCTCAAGGCCGGGCTCTATTACGCCGACCGGATCACCACTGTCAGCCGTACCTACGCCCGCGAGATCCAGGAACCGGACCAGGGCTGCGGCCTGGACGGGCTGTTGCGGGCGCGCGGCGCCGATCTGGTGGGCATCGTCAATGGCATCGATACGGCGGTCTGGGATCCGGCGACCGATCCGCACCTGCCGCTTGCCTACTCGGCCGACCGGCTGGACGGCAAGGCGGCGGCCAAGCAGGTGTTGCAGCAGCGCTTCGACCTTCCCGTCGATCCCCACGCGCCCTTGTTCGGAATGGTGACGCGGCTGAACCGGATGAAGGGCGTGGACCTGCTGATCGACGCGCTGCACGCCTTTATCCAGCAGCGGGCCCAGCTGGTCGTGCTGGGCAGCGGTGACCGGGATCTGGAGGCCGGGCTGCGCTGGGCGATGGTCGAGAACCCGCGCATCGTCGCCGTCCAGTTGGGCTATGACGAGGCGCTGGCCCATCTGATCCAGGCCGGGGCGGACATAACCCTGGTGCCGTCCCGTTCCGAACCGTGCGGTCTGACCCAGCTTTATGCGCTGCGCTATGGGGCGTTGCCGTTGGTGCGCCGCACCGGCGGCCTGGCCGACACCGTGGTCAACGCCGATCCGGCCAATGTCGCCATGGGTACGGCGACCGGCTTTCTGTTCAACGATCCGACGCCCGCGGCGCTGGCGGGGACCATCGGATGGGCGTGCGGGTTCTATCGCGACCACGATGTCTGGCGGCGGATGCAGCACACCGCCATGACGCGCGATTTCGGATGGTCGGTGGCCGCCCGCGACTATGACCGGCTTTACCGGACGTTGGTTTCGGGGGAGATGGCTCAAACGGCGTAAACGCCTGCCCTCGACGCTTCAGCCTTTCCGGGTCAGGACCTCCCGGACGGTGGCCACCGCTTCGGCCAGGCCGACCCGGTCCATCTCGACACCGTCGGGAAAGGCACCGCCCAGGCGGCTGGGCATCATCGGGTCCAGCAGCACGAACACGCCCCTGTCGTCGGCCCGGCGGATGAGCCGCCCATACGCCTGCTTCAGTTTGAGGCGAGTCAGCATCTCGTCATAGCGCCTGGCGCCAAAGGCCGTGCGGCGGGCGCGGTGCAGGATTGTGGGGCGCGGCCAGGGGACGCGGTCGAACACGATCAGGCGCAGCGACCGGCCCGGCACGTCGACGCCGTCGCGCACCGCGTCGGTTCCCAAAAGGCAGGAATCCTCCTCGCCCCGGAAAATGTCGACCAGGGTCCCGACATCCATGCCGTCGACATGCTGGGCGTAGAGCGGCAGGCCGGCATCCTCCATTGGGCCGGCGATGCGCGCCCGAACGGCCCGCAGTCGGCTGATGGCGGTGAACAGCCCGATACCGCCGCCGCCGGCGGCCATGAACAGGGACCGGTAGGCGGCGGCGACCTGGTCCAGATCGTCCTTGCGCACGTCGCGCACCACCAGCACCCGCGTCTGGGCGGCATAGTCGAAGGGCGAGGGCACGCGGGCACGGATGGCCGGCCGGGGCAGGTGAACGGCGCCGGTTCTGGCCTCGGCCGCCTGCCAGTCCAACGCCGGATCGCCGGTGCCGTCGGTCAGGGTCGCCGAGGTAACCACGATGCCATGGGCCTGGCGGGCGACGGCATCGACGAAGGGTCGGGTCGGGTCGATCCAGTGGCGGTAAAAGCCGACATCGACGTCGCGGCCGTCGTTTCGTTCCACACCCATCCAGTCGACGAATTCCTCTGGCGTTTCTCTGCCCAGCCCGTCCAGCATGGAGCGCCAGCCGGCCAGGGTCACCGCGCCGCGCCGCTCCAGCCCCCGGGCCAAGGCGTCCAACCGCTGGCGGGTGTTGCTGTCCAGCTCCTCGGCCTGGTCGTCCAACCGCCGGCGCAGGTGCGCGCGCAAGGCCTGCAGCGGCCGCTGCAGCCGGCCCAGCGCCGCCGAAAGGGACGCAGCCGCCGCGTCCAGGCCGTCGATGGGCGGGTCGGCATCGGTTTCCAGCCCGTAGGGACCATCCGTGCCGGCCGCGCGGGCATAGGTCTGGGCCCGGACCAGCGACAGGAAGGCCTCCGTCGGGCCCGTCGGGCGGTTTTCCGACAGACGCCCGGCCCAGCCTTCGCCCGGCAGGACGCGGGCCGCCCGTTCGGCCGCGTCGATCTCCTCCAATGCGTCGTCGTCGCCGGTCAACAAATCTTCCAGGCGCCGCCGCAGACCGCGGGCGCGGCTCGACCGGCCCGCCTCGGCGCCGATCAGCCAGCGCCGCAGTTCCGCCGTTTCCCGGCCGGTCAGATGGCCGGCGAAGGCGCTGTCGGCGGCGTCGAACAGATGGTGGCCTTCGTCGAAGACATAGCGGGTGGGCAGATGCACATCGTCCATGCCGCCAAGCGCCGCCTGGACCATGACCAGCGCGTGGTTGGCGACCACGATACGGGCGCGCCGGGCGCGGCGCACGCTGCGCTCGATGAAGCACCGGTTGTAGTGCGAACAGGCCGAATAGATGCATTCGCCGCGCCGGTCGGCCAGGCCCAGGCTGCGGCCCCGACCGATCAGGTCGGCCAGCCAGCCGGGAAAGTCGCCGCCGGTCAGATCGCCGTCGCGGGTGGCGGCCGTCCACCGCGCCATCAGCCCCACCGTGACGCCATAGCGCGGCATCAGGGGAACCGCCCGCGCCGCTTCCTCCAGGTTCAGCAGGCACAGATAGTTCTCGCGGCCCTTGCGGACCACGACCCGGCGGGCCTTGGCGCCCGGTTCGTCGAACAGGCGGTCCAGCTCCTGGTCGATCTGATGCTGCAGGTTGCGGGTGTAGGTGGAGATCCAGACAGGGGCGCCGTTGCGTTCCGCCCACACGCTGGCCGGGGCGATATAGCCGAGCGTCTTGCCGACACCGGTGCCGGCCTCCGCCAGGACCACGGACGGCACGCCTTCCTCCGCCCGGGGCACGAACGCGGCGCACAGGGCGCTGGCGTAATCCGCCTGCTGAGGCCGGTTTTCGGATTCCTCTCCCAGCAGGTCGGCCAGCCGCGACCGCGCCTCCGCCGGGGTCACCGGATGTTGGCCTGGCGGCGGGAGCGGGGCCTCGCCTTCCCATTCGAGCAGCCGATGCCAGACCTGAAGGGAAGCCCGCCGGCTCCTCTCACCTTCCCGTGTTCCGGGCTGGGGTTGCGGGTGCGGATGGCCCAGGGCGGCCAGGACGGCCGGGGCCCAGGGCCATCCGGCTTCCGCCATGGTCAGGGCGATCCCGACGGGGTCGGACCGCTCGTTTCGCCCGTCGGCGGTGAGGTCGGCCAGCAGCCTTCCGGCGGCCCGGCGCAGGGTCAGGGCCGCATCCTCCAGGCTTGCCGGCAGCGGCAGATGCAGCGCCTCGGCCAGTCCGCGCGGGGTCGGCAGGCAGAACTGGGCGGGGTGGACAAAGGCAAACAGCTCCAGCAGGTCGAACGCAGCCAATGTCTCCCGCCCCGTGCGGCGGGCCAGGGCGCGGGCGTGGCAGACCATGGCCGGCGGGCCGTTCAGCCGGGCTCGCAGCGCCGCCGCGTCCAGGGTTTCGAAGATGCCGTCGGCGTCCAGCATCACGCCGCCCCTGGCCCCGGCGACCAGGACATCGACCGCCGGAAGGGCGGGGCGGGGGCGCGTGGCGACTGCGGGCTGGTCCATCGGTCCAGTATAGGGCGGCGACCTGCCTCAAAATAGCCGTCGATCGGCACACAGGGCACGCAACGGCCGCACCCCTCGGTTGTCTGTGTGCGATTCAGGGACTATAGGGAAGACCGTTCCGAACCCTGACATCCCGGACCCGCCATGCCCGCCAGCACTCCCAACCCCGCAGAACCCGCCCGGGCCGAATCGGATCATCCGGACCATCCCTTGCGCGCGCCGCGCCTGGCCAAGCTGGCCGAGATCAGGGCGGCGGGGGCCAATCCCTACCCCTACCGCTTCGACAAGGACAGCGACGCGACCGTTCTTCACGAGCGGTATGCCGACCTTCCCAACGACACCGAGACACAAGACCGGGTGCGCCTGGCCGGCCGCATCCGGGCCATGCGCAACAGCGGCATGTTCATCGACCTGCACGACGCCACAGGCAAGATCCAGGCGTTCAGCCACAAGGACACGATGCCGGCGGACGAGCACGCCAAGCTGGGCTGGCTGGACATCGGCGATCTGATCGGCATCGAAGGCATCGTGCGCCGGACCAAGCGGGGCGAGCTGACGGTCAACGTCCAGCATCTGGAGGTCCTGTCCAAGACACTGCTGCCCTTGCCGGAGAAGTATCACGGCCTGACCGATGTCGAGGCGCGCTACCGCCAGCGCTATCTGGACCTGATCATGAACCCGGACAGCCGCGCGGCGTTCCAGGCGCGCAGCCGGGCCGTTGCCGCCATCCGGGCGTTGCTGGCCGAACGCGGGTTCCTGGAGGTGGAGACGCCGCTGCTGCACCCGATCCTGGGCGGCGCCTCGGCCAAGCCCTTCGTCACCCACCACAACAGCCTGGACATGAACCTGTTCCTGCGCGTGGCGCCGGAGCTGTATCTCAAGCGCCTGATCGTCGGCGGGCTGTCGGAACGGGTGTTCGAGATCGGCCGCTGCTTCCGCAACGAGGGGCTGTCGCCGCGCCACAACCCCGAATTCACGATGCTGGAGCTGTATCAGGCCTATGCCGATTATCACGACATGATGGCCCTGACCGAGGACTTGCTGGCCACCGCCGCGATCGCCGCGTCGGGTGGCACGAAGGTCACCTTCGGCGACCGGGAGATCGACTTTGCCGGCCCCTATCCGCGCCGATCCATGGTCGATCTGGTGAAGGACGCCACGGGCGTGGATTTCCTGGCCCTGGACGATGCCGCCGCGGCGCGCGACCGGGCCCGGGCGCTGGGCTGTCCGGTAGCGGGGCACGAAAACTGGGGTCAGGCGCTGGAGGTGGTGTTCGCGGAAAAGGTCGAACACGATCTGATCCAGCCGACCCATGTCATCGACATGCCGCGCGACATTTCCCCCCTGGCCAAGGTCCACCGCTCCGAACCGCGCCTGACCGAGCGGTACGAAACCTTCGTCAACGGCTGGGAAATCGCTAACGCCTTTTCGGAACTGACCGATCCCCAGGACCAGCTCGCCCGTTTTCAGGCCCAGGCCTCGGCACGCGAGGCCGGCGACGAGGAGGCGCAGATGCTGGACCTCGACTATGTCGCCGCCCTGGAATACGGGCTGCCGCCCACTGGCGGGCTGGGCGTGGGCATCGACCGCCTGGTCATGCTGCTGACAGACAGCGCCTCTATCCGCGACGTCGTCGCCTTTCCGACAATGCGGCATCGAACATAGCGCGCAAGGGAGAGGGGCGGTCGTTCGGCCGAAGGATGATCTGCATCTGATAGAAGGTCGCGCCTTGTGGATCGTCGAGCAGGGCAAATCCTCCTTCGTCGAACAGGTCGAGGCTCATCACATAGAGTTCGGCGCCGTGATCGATGGCCAAAAGGGCGGCATCGTGCCGCTGCCCGACCCGCAGATGGGGAATCCATCCAATGGGTCGGTCCCATTCGTCGGCAACGGGGCGGCGGGAAAAAAGGGCGAAGAAGTCCGGTGGCTGGACGAGAGTCCACCTCTTCCCCTTATCCTCATGGACTGTCTTCTCGCCGCCCGTGACGCGCTGGTAGAACTCCAGGGCGGCCGTATCATCGTGGGACGGTCGATCGAAGCAAATCGGTCCGCCGATAGCGCGGCGCGGACGCCAATAGCAGACCGGATGGCCGCTTTGGCACAGCCGGAACCGAAACCCGTCCGGATCCGCGATCTCCAGCACTCGTCCCAGCACCGGGTCCATGACGGGCTGTCCCACCGACTGGGCCCCGGCCTCCGTCGCGACTTCCGCGGCGCGATCGATATCGGCCACCGCGAAATAGGGCAGCCAGAAGGGCGTGGCACCAGGTGATCCCTCGACAATCCGTCCGATCGGGACGCCTTTGACGCTGACGATACCGTCGCTGCCTCCCGTCTGAGGCGTGCGGCCCACGATCCATTCCATGGATTGCGTATAAAATGCCGACGCCCCGACCGGGTCGGTTGTTACCAGATCGAACCAAACGATGCCCTTGCGCTCCGGCACCGTATTTCTGTTTGGTGATCCGCCCCCGTCCATGGCTGTTATCCTCGATAATGGGTGCAATCATTACAGCACGAAGGATGCCGATTTGCAACCATAGAGGGTGGATGTCGGGGTTTTATCCACCCTCTCGGCGCACGAACACGCCGTCCATCTGCATCATCCGGGCGGTGCGGCGGTTGAAGTAGCCGGGGATGAACAGGACCGGGTGGTAGCCCAGGCCGGCCAGCAACTCGATCATCGCCAGGTAGGACGGTTCCCCGTCATAGACCTCGATGATGGCCATCTCGATCTGGATGGCGTCGATGCGGTCCATCAGGCCAGCGGCGCCGGCCAGCACCGGCCGTTCATAGCCCTGGGTGTCGATCTTGAGCAGGATGCGGTCGTCGGGTTCGATCCAGGGGACCAGGGCTTCGTCCAGCCGGGCCTGGGGCACGGTCACGGCGTCCACGTAGGTGGCGCTGCTCAGCAGGGTTTCCATCTCCGGCCGGAAAGCGAGGATGGAACTCATGTCGCTTTCGGCCGAGACGTTGATGGTGACCGGCCGGCCGCTGTCGCCGATGGCCTGGGGCGGTGCCACGATCCAGCCGGGATCGTCGGCGGCGGCCGCGGTCAGGGCCGCGTGGGCCTCGGCCAACGGTTCGAACGAGACCATGCGGCCGCCATAGCCGCCCTGGCGCAGCCGGGTGGCGTATTGCCCCACATTGGCGCCGACATCGGCGACCAGGGTGATGCCACGATGGGCCAGCACCCGGACCAGCCGGGCGGTGTCCCGCGACGCCGAGGCCGGGCCGGACGTCGATTTCGGCGGCACCTCAGGAATGGGCGTAGTCCCAATAGAGCCGGCGGGCCCGCGCGTAGATCGGGCCCGGCTGCAGGTCGCGATCCTCGATCCGGCTGAAGGCCTGCAGCTTGGCGTAATTGCCCGACGAGAACACCTCGTCGGCGGCCAGCAGGTCGGCCGGGGTCAGCATTTCCTCCCGCACCTCCACCCCGTCGTCGCGCAGCAGCCCGATGACCCGCTGGCGGGTGATGCCGTTGAGGAAGGTGCCGTTGGGGGCGGGGGTAAAGACCACGCCGTCGCGGACCAGGAAGATGTTGGCGGTGGCGAATTCCGCGATGCTGCCCAGCGGGTCCAGCATGATCGCGTTTTCGAAGCCGCGCTGCTTGGCCTCGCGCAGGGCCAGGCCCGACTGCGGGTAGAGCGCGGCGGCCTTGGCCTCGGTCGGCGCGGTCTCCCGGTGCGGGCGGCGGCGGGTGGACAGGCAGGC
>JBQLZQ010000041.1:0-74930 GCA_052168355.1 Inquilinaceae bacterium | reverse complement strand
GGGGAAGGCGGGGTCCATCGGGGCGGGAGGAGGGGTGTGCCTGAGGGAAGGGGTGCGGCGGGTCGGCGCGCACCGCGCGCTCCGCCGCGTCGAGGGCCGCGTCGGCCTCGGCCGCGTGGCGGTAAAGCCGCCTGACGATATCCCCATCGGCGCAGGCGACGAAGGTTTCCGCCCCGCACGGCGGCTGGTCGGCGTAGGCCAGCACCTGGTCCAGCGCGATCTCGTACCCCGCCTTCAGGGCGTAGAGCCGCAGTTCCGGATCGGGATCGTCGACAGGCCGCGCCAGGCAGGCGGACACAAAAAAGGCCGCCCCGAGGGCGGCCGTGTGGATCGGTTTTCTGTTCATTTGTTTTCGGGTCTCCGTTCTCTGACACCTGGGTACCGCTTCCAGCTCAGCTCGAAATGCGGCCCGTCACGGAACCGTTTCCAGTCGCCGCCCCAGGCGATCGGTACCCCCAAATCCTCGGCCGCCGCCTTCATGGCCCGGGCGATGGGCGGGTACAGCGGCCAGTCCCAGCGGAACGTACCGCCGACCCAGGCGCCGAGATCGACGGCGTGGCCGGTCAGGTGCCGCGACCGCAGGGTGCGCGACGCCCCGGCCGCCACCAGCGCCTTCTGACGGGTCAGCGACCGCACGCCCTCCAGCACCCCGAAATCCACCGGGGTGATCCGGATCGCGGCCTCGACCACCGCCACCAGGTCCGGGTGCACCCCGGCGAGGCGGCGGCGCGACCGGGCGCCCAGCGCGAAGCCGGGCGGCTGCGCGGCGGCAATGGCCGGTTCCGTGATCGCCCGCATCATCGCTGCGGATCGTTGGGAACGAGGTACACCAGCAGCGGCGTGATCACCGCCAGCGCCGTTTCCGGCCAGTCGTCCGGCAGGCCCAGACTGTCGCCCCAGATTGCGGCGGCGGCGGTCAACACGCCGCCGGTCAGGGCGACGATGCCCTTACGGTAAGGTCCCATGTCTTTTCTCCCTGTCATGAGATTCGAATGATGAGAGCGAGCCCCGGCCCCCGAGCCGGGGCCCGTGCAAACCCGCGACGCCGTAAAAGAAAAGCCAGCGGCGCCGTTCCGCACAGGTCCCGCATCGCGTGCGGGACTCGTCGTTTGGAACTTTTTGGTGGAGGCATCCAAAGAAGGAAGCCGCGAGCCCCGGCCCCCGAGCCGGGGCCCGTGCAAGCCCGCGACGCCGCAAAAGAAAAGCCGGCGGCGCCGTTCCGCACAGGTCCCGCATCGCGCGCGGGACTCGTCGTCTGGAACTTCTTGGTGGAGGCATCCAACGAAGGAAGCCGCAAGCCCCCGAGCCGGGGCCTGTGCGCAACGGTGCCGTTGGCGGTCTTCCGGCCCGGGAAATGGGCCGATCTTCGCAACCTAGAGGGTCTCGCCCTTGCCGCCCGGCGTCGTGGCGCGCGCGCCGTGCCGTTCCAGATACCGGAGGCGTTCGTCGAAGCCGCCCTCGATGCGGTCGATCCGCAGACCGATCTGGTGCAGCGTGGCGCGGGTTTCGGCCATCTCGCCGACCATCGACCAAGTGCCGACCACCCCGGCGGCGATCAGGCTGGTCAGAAGCCCCAGCAGCGCCTTGACGGACGCGCTCTGCTGCCAGGCCTCGGTCAGGCTCACGACGGGTGCCCCGGCAGGTCGGCCGGCAGGGCCACATCCGCCCAGGCCTCGCCGGCGGCGACCAGGCAGGCCGTGCCGTCGGGACGTACGGCCACCAGCGTCCAGGTGGCCGTACCTCCGCGATCGGCGGCGACGAACAGCTCCATCACGATGCCGCGCGCCTCCAGCCCCCGCCCCACCGGGCGTTCGCCGAAGCGGGCGGCAAGCTCGGCCGTCACGGCGGCGTGAGGCGCGCAAACCGGCGTCCGGGCCAGCGCATCGGCCCCCGAGGCGCCCATAAAAAAAGCCACCCCGAGGGCGGCACCGATCACGGTATGGGTGACACGCATGTCTCGATCCTTTCTCTCCTCTGGTCGCCGGTCTCCGCCTACGCCCCGCCGCCGGTGGTCAGGACGCCGATTTCCACGTCGCGCCAGGTGCCGGTGCCGGCGGACCCGCCAACCTCGCCCCACAGTTCCAGGCGCTTGAACCCCTCCGATAGCGTCGTGGGGACAGCCAATCCGATGGACACAGCCGCCAGTCCGGTGGCGGACGTGTTGATGGTGATCGGCCGGGGGATCTGCGCCCCGTTGAGATAGACGCGGCTGGTGCAAAACCCGTTTGGATTGGCGTGCTGGGTGAAACCGCTGATCGACAGGGACGCGGTCTCGCCCGCCCAGGCCAGGAAATCGACGGGGCTGGGGAACGCTACCGGAGATGCACTGGCCGTAGGTGTTGAACTGAACCCGTTGGTCCCGGCCACGCCCCGGTCGTTGAACCACGACCGCACGAACCGCTGGGCGGCCGTGTCGACCCAGGCCGGCCCGGCGATCGTGCGGGCCAGGCCGACCAGCGAGCGGCTGGCGTCGGTCGACTTGACCCGGTGGCCGAAATCCGGGTCGTCGGCGGGCACCGTCGTGCTGGCCTCCAGCGCGTCGAGCGTGCCGTCGTCGTTGTCGTCATG
Organism: Inquilinaceae bacterium; assembly: GCA_052168355.1. GTDB lineage: Bacteria > Pseudomonadota > Alphaproteobacteria > DSM-16000 > Inquilinaceae > JBQLZQ01. The sequence goes on along the minus strand of JBQLZQ010000041.1, from coordinate 72,362 downwards.
GGTGTAGATGTAATAGTCGGTGCCCACCGCCAGGGCGCCGGTGGCCACCAGGGTGAGACCGCCGAGGGGGATCAGCCGCGCCTTGCCGTTGGCGAAGACGAAGGTGCCGCCGAACCGCTCCAGCTTGAGGTCGGCCCCGGCCTTGACCAGCCGGCAGTTGCCGCCGGCCTGCAGCGGCGCCCCCTGCAGAAAGTACCCCTCGGCGTTGATCGTGCCGGCCCCCTTGTCGGCGCCGGCGGCCGCGCCCACCGTCAGGCCCCGCTCGATCACCAGGCGCAGGGTTTCGACATTGTCGCGCAGGGTCAGGATCTCGATCTTGCCGTCGGCGAAACCCGGGGTGGCGCTCAGCGCCCTGCCCTTGATGCGGCCGTAGCGCAGCGGCGCGCCGGCCGCGTCGAAGCCGACGAAGTTGAGCCGGGCCAGATCCTGGCTGGGCCCGTGCACGTCGGACCGGCCCAGTTCGTATTCCACCGGCGCCCCGTCGCGCAGGAACAGGGGCGTGTCGCCGAGGTCGATCAGGGTGCGCAGGGCGGCGGCGTCGGCCGCCGTCACCGCGATCTTGCCGAAATCGGAGAACGGCACCTCCTGGCCCGCCGCCGTGCCGGTCGAGGCGATCGGCGCCCCCAGCGCGTCGAAGGCGAGAAACCGCGACGCCCGGGCGGCATCGACTGGCAGCGCGAACTTGCCGCCCTGGGTATCGGTTTCAGGGATCGTGAAGGTCCGGCCCAGGGCGGCGCGCAGCTGCTGCGCGATCATCGTCAGCTTGTCCAGCGCCCGTTCGTGGGTTTCGGCCGGGAACGGATCGTTCTCGACATAGTCCACCTCCTGCGTTTCGGGCACGGCGCGCAGGATGACCAGGGTTTCGTTCACCGTGGGCGCCACGGTGGCGGTCAGGATGCCGCCCGTTCCGGACCGCTCCAGGATGTAGTCGGTCCCTTCCGCCCACGGCATTTCCGTTCCCCCCGCTTGGCGCAGCAGGACGCGAACGTGGCTGTTCTCCAGGAAACGGAAGGGCACGGGAAAACTCACCACCGCCCCGGTTCCCTCATAGGCGATGCGGGCGGTCGACGTGGTCACGGTCATTGGCTGTGGCTCCATTGTAAGGACACCGGCACGGACCCCGGCTCACGGGCCGGGCATCGCGGATTCTTTCGTCGGATACGAGACGCGACGAACACCGGAGAGCGACGCTCGCACCATCGTAACCGCGAGCCCCGGACCTGATCCGGGGCCCGTGCGCACCGGCGCCGTCCCAAGGACGACGGCGGCACGGTCGCGCATCGACCCCGGCTCAAAGGCCGGGGGTCGCGGGTTCTTTCTTCAGGTCGACGAGGCAGGCATGCCCATGGACCGGTCCCCGCCTATCCTTCCAGAGCCGTAAACATACCGGTCTGGAAGTCGAAATAGCGGTGGATGCGGCTGCCGTCCCACTCATAGCGCAGATGGCGCTCCTGCGACGGAATGGAGACCACGTCGGGCCAGAAGGCGGCCACGTTGCGACCGCCCGCATGGCGCACGCTGTCGTAATGGATGCCGTTGGCGCCCCCGTCGCGCAGGCGCGCACCCAATTGCTGCGCCGGGCCATAGTCGTCCGGGCGGTGGGCGTCTGCCCAGCGTTGATCGCCGGCGATGTCGCGCAGCCGGGCGTCGATGCCGCCGACCAGAACCCGCATGTCCCGATGTTCCGGCCCGGTCGGGGCGTCGGCGAACTGGCGCGACTGGTGAAACACGGTTTCCGCCACGGCCGTTTCGAAGGCCCGGGCCCCGTAGTAGACGCCGTAGCGCCCGTCGCTGAAACGCGATCCGCCCGGTGTCGGATGGACGAACGGCGCCATCACCCACGAAGCCCCCGGCCCGGCCACGCGACGGTCGGGCGGAACCAGGCTGATCTCCCCCCATTCCTGACGCAGGCGCGGATTGGTGAGCATCTCCAGCGCGGCCAGATGCTCCCAATCCTCCGGCGGCGCGCGCCGTTCGAACAGGTCCACGGGCGGGTAGCGCGAGACGATGATCCGGTAAAGGCGTTGCCAGCGGATCCGCCGCAACGGCGGGTCGCTGGCGGCCGGTTTCGGGCTCACCCCCAGCCGCCGCGGGCGGCGTCCAGATAGGCGCGCACGGCGGCCAGATCGGTCACGTCGCCGCCCAGCATCCGGTCCAGCGGCGTCTGGCCGCCGAAGGCCCGGTTGGGCAGGCGGATCCATGCATCGGCGTTGTCCGGCGTCGGGTACAGCATCTCCAGCGCCTTGAAGATCCCCAGAATGTAGGAGACCCGCCGGACCACGTCGTAGGGCACCGTGGCCACCTGCCCGCGCTTCCAGTTGAAATAGGTGGCCCGGGACGGCTGGCCGAGCAGCACCCGCGCCTGCCCGGCGCCCAGACCCCATCCCTCCGCGATGCGGAAAAAGGCCCGCAGACCGGCGGCCAGCGTCTCCCGCGTGACCGGCGGGGGGTCGGCATCCGCGAATTTCGCGGCGGTGGACTTGGCGACCAGGACGGGCGAGGACACGGCTTCTCCCTTTCTGGTCTATATATAGACTATTTTTCTTAAAAAATCCAGTTTCATATTGTTAGCGCCGGGATCCACGCTGGCGGCGGCGCGCCTCGGGGCTGGTCGGCCAGTGGGGACGCCAGCGCAGCGGCGCCCCGTCGGCGTCCGGTAAGGCCGTTTCCACGCCCCCCTCGCCGATCCGCCGCACCTCATAGCCGTCGCGGCCGCCGGCCGGCGGAAGCAGGCGGAGCGTGTCGAGCGTCCCGTCCCGATCCAAATGGCCCAGGCGCCGCAGATCGGCCCTCAGCTGCTCCGCCATCCAGGACGGATCGACGCCGTTGGCATATACCGCTTCGGGCGCATCCTGTTGCCAGCGGGCCGGGCCGATGGCGGTTTGCGCCCACCGCCGCGACAGGTCCTGCCACGCCACCCGGCGCGCCGCGTCGATGTCCCCGCCCTCGCCGAACAGCAATGCCGTGCGATCCTCGAACGCCGCGCGCATCGCGTCCGGCGCGTCGGGGGCGATCAGGCGCAGCACCGCCGCATTGCCGTCGGCGTGATCGTCCAGGCGATAGCGCCCCTCCCGCGTCCGGCGGACGGTGTCCGCGGGCTGCACGGCATCGCGGGCCCGGTCCACGGCCGCATCGTCGGGAACGCCGGCGGCGCCGTCGGCGGCGACCATATGGGCCTGCAGCCGGTCCACGGCACCCAGCCCCGTATCGATCCAGGGCGCGTCATCGGCGAGCTGCCGGACAAAGGACGCGGCCAGGGCGGCATCGGCCGGCCGGCCCGTGGTCAGGGCGGCGCCGACGCGGCGGCGCACCGCCGTCGGCACGACGCCGTACGCGGTGGCGTAACCGACCACGCGCGCGGCCTGATCGGCCGGCGGCAGATCGGCCCAGGCGGCGCTGGCGATGGCGAAGTGATCGTCGATGGCGCGCGCGTCCTCGGCCGCGCCGGGGTCGAGAAACGGAGCATCCACGCCGGCGGCGGCGACCCGCAGGATCCGGTCGGTCCGGGCCTTTTCGTCCTCCCGCACCTGGCCGGCCAGGGACATCAGCGCCTGCCGGTCCGTCGGCGTCAGCCACCGGGCGCCATCGACGGCGGCAAGGTCGATGTCCAGCTCGTCGGCGTCGCCGCCGGCGATCGCCTGGGCCAGGTCGGAAACGCGGCGCACCCGGTCGGCCTCCGCCATCCGCGACCGGTCCTGGTCGTGCCGGTCGCCTTCGCGCCGTGCCGCGCGTTTCAGAGCGGTCCGTCGGTCGGCCGGCAGCGACGCCGCCCCCTCGCCGTCCAGCCAGGCCAGCGCGTCGGCCGGCGACCGGTCGATCAGGCTGCGCGCCGCCGCGTCGGCCAGCCGGCGGTCCGCCTGTTCCTGAAAAGCCTCGACCGCCTCGGCCGGCAGAACCGCCTTGGCCCGCTCCAGCCGGGACGACAGATCCCACCGCGCCACGGCATATTGCTCGGGCTGGGAAGCGACCAGCCCGGCATAGGTCTCGAGCGCCTGCGCCAGATCGTCGGCGACCCGCTCGCCCGCGACCTGCGCCTCCACCGCCGCCGCGCCCGTGGCGAGGCCCGGCCGGTACTGGCCGGCCCAGCGTTCCAACGCCTCGGCCGCCGCCGGGCTCGGCGCGTGGTCGCGATGGCGGGCGACGCTTTGATCGAACAGGCCGACGATCGCCGCGCGGGAGGCGGAACCCTGGTCCGGCCAGGCCGCCACCTCGCCCAGGATCGCGGCCTGAGCCTTGCCGGCGAAACTTTCCGCCTGGATCGCGGCGAACCCGGCCGCCGCCGGATCGGCATCGGGCGTCGATCCCGCCGCGGCCTCGCCGCTCTCCTCGACATCGGCATCGCCGGCGGGCTGCGCCGCCGTGTCGGCTTCCTCCCTGCGCATCAGGTCGTCGCCGATGGCGGCGGACACGTCGCCCAGTTCGACCAGGGCGGCGCCGACCGGGCTGCCGCCCGCGCGGCGGGGGGCGGAGGGACCGACGGGAACGCCGAGGCGGGAGCCGTAGGTGGTGATCCTCATGCGAACCAATCCTGATTGTGGGCCTGTTTGAGCAGATGGCTGCCGGCCGACAGAAGACCGCCTTGAAACACCGCCCTGCCCCGGTCGCGATCCTGGCGCGCCTGGGCCAGGGCATAGCTTTCGGCCAGGCGCCCGCCTTCCTCGATCAGGCTGGCGTCCAGGGCGGCCTCGGCCGCGCTGTCGGCGATGATGTCCAGCGCCGACCCGGTGGCGCCGACCCCGGCCATGGCGAATTCGGCGCGCTGCCGGCCGACGACCCGCCGCGCGGTCTTGCGCTGGCGTTCCAGTTCCAGGGCCGTGCGCCGACGCTGGCGTTCAGCCTCCTTCTCGGCGACGCGGGCGTTTTCCCGCGCCGCGTCGCGCTCGTCCCTGGCCGCCTTGGCCTTGCCGAAAGCGCCCAGCAGCGACCCGCCGATGGACAGGATTTTCTTGAACATTCCCAAACCCTCACTCGTTCGTTTGCAGGGTCTTGACCACGGCCAGCACCGTCATTGGCAGGGGCTGGTCCTGGCGGAAGGTCACCTGGCCGGCCCGGTCGTAGCCGCCGGGAAACAGGATCGGCTTGTCGCCGGTGAACAGCGGCGGCGGCGAATCCATCGGCGCCTCGCCGTCGCGGAAGGGCAGCCGGTCCAAGGGCGCGCCGGCCGCGCCGTAGAGCGCCCCCAGCGTCTCGAAGAAACGGGCGAAGATCCGCGTCACGCGCTTGATCTTGCCCTGCGCCGTCCCGGCCACGCCGCCGGCCTCCACCGGCAGGTCGGTCAGTTCCGACAGGTAGGGCAGACCGATATGGACCGTGCGGGCCAGCCGGTCGAGCCGCACCTCGCCGCCGACCACGGTCAGGTCGCGGTGCACCGCGCCGTCGGCCAGCACCGACACCGTCTCGCCCTCCAGATGGTCCAGTCCGGCAAAGGCGCTGGCCGGCTGGCCTTCGTAGCTGAGGCCGCAATCGACGAAGTAGGCGTCCTTCTGATCGCGGACATTGCCGTCGAAGGGCTGGGTCAGGTATTCGATGGTGCGGACCTGCTGTCCGTTGATCGTCCGCACCACGCACAGCCACAGCTCGTTGGCGGTGTCGTCGGGGGTCGGGATGGCGGCGATGCTCTCGACCACCGGGTTGCCGCCCTCGAAGACGCCGCCCAGGATGTGGCGGTGCCAGCCGGTGACCTGCTGTTCGCGCTGATAGGTCAGGCCGATCAGCACCCCGTCCCCGCGCGACGCCCACAGCACGCTGTCGGGTTCCTGCTGATAGGCCATGTCGAACACCTGACCACGGGTGATGTGTTCGGACAGGATGGTGATGTCGGGGGAGACAAAGCCGTTGGTGTCGAAGTCGAAGGCGAATTCGCGCAGCTTGCGCCCGGCCCGCTGCAGGAAGATGACCTGATGGCCGATGCGCGTCGGCGGCACCACCGGCGAGGATCCCCAGGTGGTCTGGCGCTTGACCAGGATGTTGGTCGGCGTCAGCGGTTCCGCCCGGTTGCCGCTGTTGACCACGAATTCCGCGCCGGCCGACCCGATCACCAGGGAATCGCCGGCCGACATCCAGCGGATGGCGTTGACCCGGTCGTCGGCGATTTCGTAGGCGATGGCGTTGTCGGCGTTGACCGTGCCGTCGAAATCCGACGGCGAGAACGTGTCGGGCTTGTTGGTCCGCGACAGCCAGAAATTCTGCGGCTGATGATCGGTGTTGCCCAGGCCCAGCCGTTCCTCGATGAAGGTCACCGTGGTCGGCCAGCCGGTGGTTTCCGACCAGGCCCCCAGGCGCCACTTGCCGGTGGCGCCGGTGGTCGCGAAGGCCTCGCGCACCTGCACCGTGACCTGCGTGGTCGACGATACGGCGGTGATCACGCCCCAGCCCCAGTCGACGCCCGACGCGGGATTGTCGATGCGGATCACCCGTCCGCTGTCGCCCGCCTGGAACCCCGCTCCGTCATTGATCCCGGCGATGCCCGACGCGGTCACGGTGACGCTGCCGGAGGTGGCCGACGGGGTCAGAGTGGTGGGACCGGTGTTGACGTCCAGATAGGGCCCGTCGATGAAATCGAGCACCGTCAGCGTCCAGTTGATCGGCCCCAGCCGGCTCAGCACGCGCGGCGCCCAGTCGGGGTGCACGATGTAAAGCGCGTCCGCCGACTGGGTGAACTTGATGTCGTCCAGGTCCGCTTCCTGGTAGGGCGAGACGATTTCATAGGGCGGCCCGCCGTCGATCAGGGACGCGTGGTTGGCGAAAAACCGGATGTACTGGTCGCCGAACTCCAGCACATAGGCCTGGGCCGTGGTGTATTCGAACGGGATCAGCCGGACGAACTTGGCCGGATCCTTGACCTTGGCGATGAAGTAGGTGCCCGGCCGGCGGGCCGCCCCGCCGTGGGGCAGCACCACCATGTTCTCCATCGTCGCCGCGCCGTTGAAATAGCGGTCGATGTCGACGCGGCCGCGCAGCCGCGGCGACAGCTCGCCGGAGGTGAAGTTGGTCTGGATGGGCGAGGCGTAGGGCATCAGAACTCCTCGTCGTGTCCGTAGGGATTGCCGATGCCCCCGGCCCGCGCCGCCAGCCAGACATCGGCGATCAGCGCCTCGGGCGATCCTTCCTGGCCGTCGACGCCGCGCGCCTCCTGCAGCTTCTGGCGATAGAGGTCCCACATCACCTGAACCAGGGTCGTGCTCTGGGTGATCGGGTGGGCCAGGTCGGCGGCCAGGCGCGCGCCGATGGCCTCGACCAGCAGCGGGTCGAACAGGTTGGGGTCGGTCACCGCCCGGACATAAAGGATCCGCGGCGCCCCGTCGGTCAGCAGCCGCCGACCCTCGACGCGGAAGGGCGCGGCATGATCCTGCAGCCGCAGCACCCGCACGCAGTCGGTGGGCAACGGGTAGGACCGCGCCGGCCCCCAGGCGGGCGCCGGCGCGGCCGCCGCCAGCTCGGCCCTGGCCATCGCGCAGTTCCAGGGATGGGCCCGCAACACGGCATCGCGCACCGGCCCGTAGCGACGGGCCGCCAGGCGCGCGGCCTTGGCGTCGTCGCCGAGGGACGCGATCGGCGTCTCACCCAGATTGATGAGCGCGATGTTGGCGATTTCAACGACGGACGGCATGGGTTCGCTCCGCTTTGCTGCGCTCGGAGACCAGGTCGCAGAGACCAGAGATCAGATCTTTGCTTTTCTGTCCTCCGGCCTCTGTTCTCCGACCTCTGGTTCAGTCCACCGCGTAGACCATCATCACCCGCAGGGTGCCGCTGGCCGGCAGGGCGGCGACGCCCAGCGTCAGGCGCACGGTCTCGGGCTCCGGCAAGGCCGTGCCCACGCCGCCCGATACGCCGAACAGGATCGGCGTGTCGGCGGCGGTGACGGTGGTCGCGGCCCGGTACTTGGCCGGGGCGGACGCGGTGCCGACGGCGACGGTGGCGGTGCCAAGGCTGACGCTCGACACCAGCACGCCATAGAGCACCCGCGCGCCCTGCGGCAGGACGGCGACATCGATGGTGTCACCGCTGGCCTGCGCGGTCAGGGGGACGGTTTCGTTGAATACACGGGCCCGTCCGCCGGCATCGGCGACGGAAATCTTGCGCGGCGGCACCGCCGCCAGCTTGGCCATCTGGGTTCCCAGAAAAGCAGCCATGATTGTTCTCCTCGCTCTGATCTCTGGTCTCTGTCGTCGGGTCTCTGGGCCTACGGCTCCTGGCAGGCGATCTCGACCACCTTCTGCTCCTCCAACCGGGTCGCGCCGACGGACATGCAGTAATAGACGTAGGTGGAGAACCGCTTGTCCGGCCGCTCGGTGATCCGGCCGGTTATGTCCTTGCCCACGCCCAGCGCCACGCCGGTCTTGGCCCAGGCATACAGGCGGCGGGTGGAGGCCTCCTTGGGCAGCAGTTCGGTGTGCAGGAACTTGAAGCCCATGAAGGTGTCGAGCTCGCCCGACACCAGGGCCTTGACCGTGTTGAAGTCGGCCGAGGTGACGGTGGTGTCGGCCAGAAGGTCGTCGAGCTGCTGGGCCGTGACCGCCAGGAAGAACTGCTCCGACGGGTCGACATTGGCCGCCAGCAGGGTCCGCCGCGCGGCCCGCAGCTTGGCCACCGTCAGGCCCGAGGCCGCCTCCGCCAGCTTCTGCCCGGCCGGCAGGGCGACCGGCGTGGTGCCGTCCTCGCCGGTGTAGGCGGTGCCGCCGAGCGCCGTGATGATCTCCTCGTCGATGCCGCGACCCATGGCGTTGGCCGCGTTCATGGCATAGGGGCTGGTGGGATCGATCAGCATCTTGACCTTGTCGAGGTCGTCGATCAGGTCGCCCCATTCATAGTCGAAGGGGGTCAGCCGCCGGCGGCCGTGCGGGGTGGAGATCAGCGGGCTGTCGCCGTGGCGGGTGGTCACCCGCTGCGCCTTGACCGGGCCGATCTGCTCGACATAGGCGTGGCGGCCGGTGATCGCCTCGTGCATCACGGCGGGGCGCAGCCGCGACCCCTTCTGTTGCAGCAGGATGGTGACGTTGGCTTTGTATTGCTCGGTAAAGGCAACACTGGCTTCGAAAGACATGAACGTCCTCCAGATGAACGCCGCCGCGCGGGCGGCCGGTTGACGATGTCGAAGCGGGGTCCCCGTTCCCGGCGCCACGGACGACGGACGCCGGGCCGGACCCGATCTGGCGCTTGACGGCCGCCTTCGGGCCGGCACGGATCCACATGCGTCGACCGGGGCCGACCGGCAGTGCCGGCGGCGTGCCCGGATTTTGGGCCGTGAGGTTTTAACGAAAGAAACGGCGAGCCCCGGACTTGATCCGGGGCCTGTGCACAACGGCGCCGCCCAAAGACACGTGAACCGCACCGTCCCGCACAGGTCCCGCGTCAAGCGCGGGACTCGTCGTCTCGGATTTCGCGGTGGAGAAATTCAAAGAAAGAACCCACGAGCCCCGGCCCCCGAGCCGGGGCCTGTGCACGACGGCGCCGCCCCGAGAAAAGCCAACGGCGCCGTACCGCACAGGTCCCGCATCAAGTGCGGGACTCCTCGTCTGGAAATTCGCGGTGGAGAATTTCAAAGAAAGAAACCGCGAGCCCCGGACTTGATCCGGGGCCTGCGCAAGATCTGGACGCCCGAAGACAAGCCAACGGCGCCGTACCGCACAGGTCCCGCATCAAGTGCGGGACTCGTCGTCGAGATACTTATGATACCGTCACGTCAAAGCCCGTCCCCTTCCGCAGCACCCCATGCCCCACCACGTCTACATCCTCACCAATCGCGTGCGGGGCACGCTTTATGTCGGCATCAGCGCCCATCTGGCGCGGCGGGTTTGGCAGCACCGCCAACACCAGGTCGACGGGTTCACCAAACGCCATCGTCTTGACCGCCTCGTCCACTGCGAACCCTATGACGACCTGGCCGCCGCCCAGGCCCGCGAGCGCCAGTTGAAGCGATGGCGTCGCGCCTGGAAGATCGCCCTGATCGAGGATGGCAATCCCAATTGGGTCGATTTGTACGATCGTCTCAACGACTAGGTGCCGACGCATCAGCCCGTGGACTATTGCCGCTCATTTAATCGTGAAGATGAGCCCCGGCCCCCGAGCCGGGGCCTGTGCGCAACCGCGACGCTCAAAGACACGCGAACGGCACCGTCCCGCACAGGTCCCGCGTCAAGCGCGGAACTCGTCGTCAGGAACTCCCCCGTGGAGATATCCAAAGAAAAACGCCGGGAGCCCCGGACTTGATCCGGGGCCTGTGCGCAACCGCGACGCCCCGAGAAAAGCCAGCGGCGCCGCCCCGCACAGGTCCCGCGTCAAGCACGGGGCTCGTCGTCTCGAATTTCGTCGCCGCCCCTACATCTCCCCCTCGTGCGCCGTGGCGAACAGGTGGCGCATGCGGTTGACGGCGTCGGCGTGGCCGGCATGCTCGGCGTCCTGGTAGGCGGTCATGAAGGAGGGGTCGCCCTGCAGCGCCCGGATCTCCGCCTGGGCCGACGCGGGGTTGCGGGAAAAGCCGCCGCCCCCGCCGCCGACCATCCCGTCCTCGGCCAGCAGGCCGCCCAGGCGGGCCAGCGCGCGCACGAAATCGGGATCGCCGGACAGCCCGGTCTCGACCACTGTGCGGGCCAGGTCCGGCCCGCCAGCATAGTCCAGCGCCCGCAGCGCCAGCGCGTCGTTGCGCTCGAACTCCGCCCCCCACTCGCGGCGCAGCTCGGCCACCGCCCCGGCGTGGCGTTGGTTCAGCGTCGCCGTCCATTCGGCTTCGGCCGCCTTTTGGGTCTCGCGTGCCTGCGCGCGGAACAGGGAGGCCTGGCGCGGGGTCAGACCCAGCGCATGGGCCCGGTCGGCCAGCCGCCGGTCGGCCTCCCCGCGGCCGAAGCCGTACCCGTCCGGGTTTTCCGGCCGGCCGGCGCGGGTATGGAATGCGGCCCAGGCTTCATCGTCGGCGTCGGCGCCGGGCAGCGGCACCAGGGACGCCGGGTCGCGGCCGATCAGCCGTTCGGCATGGGCATAGGACCGCACCGCGTCCGCCGGGCCCTTCCACCCCTTGGCGGCGACCAGGGCGCGCCCGGCTTCGTCCAGCCCGCCGGTCCAATCGGCCGCGGACGACGGCTTCGTCTGCGGCGTCGTCGGCGGCCCGGCGGCTTCGGTGTCGGTATCGGTGTCACGCATCGTCCGTGGTCTCCAGGGTCAGGCGGGTCAAATCGTCCTCGGTCCAGCGCAGCCGGCCCAAAATGTCGAGCATCGCCGCCCGCCGGCCCTCGTTGAAGGCGGTGAGCTGCGGGTCGCCGGCGTGCAGGCTGGTGGCCAGCCCGTGGTTGCGGTTGATCAGGTCGCGCAGCACCAGCCGCCCGTCGTCGCCGCCGAACACGGCGCGATAGGCCTGGCGCAGCCGCCGGCGGCGGCGCAGCGCCATTGGCGACAGGGCGGCGGGGGCGCCGCTCATGACAGCGCCCCGGCCAGCAGCCCGGCCAGGCCGTCGGCGGGCGCGCCTCCGCCGGACGGCACGGCCTGCGCCGGCGGCGACGCCCGCGCGGTCATCGCCTCCGCCGCCTCGGCTTGCAGCGCCTCCCGTTCCGCCTCGGCCTCACGGCGGGCGGCGATCTCCTCCTCCGACCGCAGCAGGCGCGGCGGCGCGTTGTAGACCGTGGCGATCTCCCGCAGCGCCGCCTCCCCGTCGACCAGGTCCAGCAGCGCCGGGTCGTATTGGGCCAGCCGTTCGGCCACGTCCAGCACCCGGCCCAGGCTTTCGGTCCGGGTCGCCTTTTGCGCCTGGGCGATGGGCGACACGTAATCGACCTCGATCTCGACATCGGCGAGATCCTCGGGCGGCGGGTCGAAGGCGCGGGCGCGCAGCATGATCTTGAAGGTCCGCTCGATCAACGGCCCCAGGAATTCCGTCTGCAGCCGGCTCATCATCGGGCCCAGCAGCCGCATCCGCTCCTCGCGCCGCTGCAGCACCTCGGTGGCGGTCATCTGCGGGCCGTCGCGCAGGGACAGCCAGTCGGCATAGAAGGCGCGGACGATGGCCTGCTGCTGGGCCGCCACCATCTCCATCCCGATATCGATGCGGCCGCCGCCGATCAGCGGCTCGATCCGGTCACGACCGCCCGATCGGTAATAGTTGAGGCCGCCCGGCACTGTACGGATCGGGTTCAGAAACCCGTCGTCGGGCACCATGAGCGGCGGATCGACGGCTTTCTGCGCGGCCACGATCACCGTCTTCTTCATGGCGTTGAGCATCTTGATGTCGGGCAGCACCGTCATCGCCGGGCTGCGGCCGTAGGTTTCTCCCGTCACCTTCGACCAGCGGGGCACCAGATAGGGAAACTCGTCGAAGCCGCTTTCGGATATCGGCGTCTTGTGGTCGAGGCTGAGATAATGGCTTGCCCATGGCTTGTTCCTGTTGATCGGCGCCCCGCCCTTGCCCGCCTCGGCGCGGGGAAAGACGGCGTGCAGGTAAGTGGATTTCGTGTGGGGCGCGGTGTCGGCCAGACGCGCCACCGGCTCGGGCGTCGCCGCGCCGAACATCTGCACCGCCTGGCGCGCGGTCAGCATGAATTCGCGGTACAGGGTGTCGACGGCGCCGGTATCGCTTTCGGCGATGTGGCATTCGCCCAGATGGCGGGTCTGGAAGCGGATCCCCTGCCCCGGCCGGTCGCCCACGAACATGACGGCGCTGCCGAAGGCGCCGAGGTCCAGATAGAGCTCGTGCGCCTGCGGGTTGAAGTTGGCCTGGGGCGCGTTGAAGACCTGGGCCATGCGCTCGGCCGCGTGGTCCAGCCACAGGCGCACCGGCTCGGCCCGGTCCAGCCGCTCGTCGCGGACCCGCAGCGAGAACCAGCGCACCGCCGGCGTGGTCAACAGCCCGTGCAGCCCGGCGGCCAGCTGTTCGTTGGCCCAGGTGGCCGTGCCGTCGAACAGCCGCTCGGTGCGCCGCTGGCCGGGCGACCGCCGGACGGAGAAATCGCCCCGCCGGGGCAGCACGTAATCGGCCACTTCCTGCCACAGCGCATGCCACGGCGTCCGCTCGCCCTTTAGGGCCTCGAAGCGGGCGATGATGTCGGCTGTATCCATCTTATCGCCGTCCCAGCAGGATGGGTGTCCGAAACAGCCCCGTCTCGTCGGCCCCCAGCAACCGCCGCCGACGCCGCCCGCGCAGCCCCACATTGGCCGGATCGCCGGGCACGATGATGTGGGGCAACGGCGTCACCGGCGCCGGCGCCGGCGCCGGAGCCTGCGGCGCCGCCTCCAACTGCCGCCCCGCCCGGTTGTTGTCGCTGTCGCGGGAGGGTTGGCGGAAGCGGTCGTCAGGCTCCCGCGGTTCGAGGCCGGTGACGCGGTTGATCAGTTTAGTCAAGCTGCTTCCAAGGCCGACGCCGGGCAGGGCCACGAGCGCGCCCGGACTGTCGCCGGTGATGGCCAGCCTCTCGCCCACGCTCTGAAGAAACCCCTTGTCCTGCCGGTCCTCGCGAGTGTCGCGCACGGCCTGCCGGCCCTCGCGGACCTCGCGGTCGATCTCGCGGTCCCGCTTGCGGTCGCCGCCCATCTCCGGATTGCCTCTGCCCGAACGCGCCATTGCAAGTTCTCCTTAACGGTTCCAAGTCATGGTAATGTATTCGACACACGATGCTGGCACGATACGGAGACCGCGCCATGAAATGCGCCTGGATACTGGCCTTTGTGCTTGCCGGCTGCGGCGGCGGCGTTCTGGTCGAACGCCCCGATGAAGTCCCGGCCGCCACTCTTGCCGGCCGGTTCGAGCAGCACGCGTTCTTTGAGGAGAACACCAACCGGGAAATTCGGCTGGGGCGATTCGAGGACGAGGTTCGTTTTCACTTCATCTTCAGCGACCAGGACCGCTTCACCACGTTCATGCCCGACCTGTCGGCGGTGATCGACGATCTGATCGACCTCACCGGCCGTCCGATGGATGTCGACAACGAGCGGCCGAATTTCGTCGTGATGATGGACCGCCGCGACGTGCATGTGGATCTGGCGAACCGCCTTCTTGAGCGCGACGGCCGCACAGATCTTATTGCCCACGGCTTCGTCGAGCTGGCCAGCCGGGCAACGTGCGCCGGATGGCTCACAAATGATCCCCTTGGGTCCGGTCGGATCGACAGCGCTATCGTTTACCTGCCCGACGATCTCAACGACGAAGATATGCGCCGCTGCATCGTGCAGGAGATCGCCCAGTCCTTCGGACTGATCAACGACGTCGCCGATCCCGACGGCACGGTGTTTTCCAGCGGCAGCCGCCGCACCACCCTGTCGGAGACGGACCGCAAGCTGATCCAGATCCTCTACGACGACCGGCTGCATTCGGGCATGACCCGGGCCGAGGCGATGCCCATCGTCCGCCGGATCATCGCCGAAAAGGGCTGGTAGGCAGAAAGCGGAAATCCAAGGAACTCCGGTTAGGCCCCCGATCTCTTTTCGGCGGAGACGGTCCAAGAAAAAAGACACGATCCCCGGCCCCCGAGCCGGGGTCATGGCGCAATGGGGCCGTTTGCCGGTCTCCGGACGGCGCCGTCCCGCACAGGCCCCGGATCGGTGTCCGGGGCTCGCCGCTTCCTTCTTCGACGCGGTAGGCATCTGCCCGCCTGGACGCGCCCATGGGACAGTGGCCGACGGATCATCGCCAAGAGAGGGCGGTAGGCAGAGGCCGGTCCGCCGGTCCCCGCCCCCCTTCTTCATTCTCCTTCAAGCATTTCCGGGCAAACTCACTCCTTTGGCCACCCATACGGGGTTCCATGCGCCTGCTGCCGCGCCTTTTGCCGCGCCTGCCGCTCGTCTTCGCCCTCGCCGGTCTTCTGGCCGGGGCCGGCTGCGCCTCCCGGTTCGTCGAGCGGCCCGACCCGCCGCCCGCTGCCGATCTGGCCGGCCGGTTCGAGCAGATCGCCTTTTTCAACGAGTTCGACGATCTGGAACGGCCGCTGGCCCGGTTCGAGACCTGGAACGCCCCCATCCTGATCACCCCCATGCTGGACAACCCGGGCGACCTGGAGCGGTACGACGACCACATCGCTGCCACGGTGGCGGAGCTGGGCCGCCTGACCGGGCGCCGGTTCGAGTTCGGGCCGGACGGGTCGATGATCCTGGTCATGGGGCCGCGCCGGCGGCTGGGCCAGATGGCCCACGAGGTGTTCGCCGAGGCGCCGGACCACAGGCTGCGGTCCGACGCTGTCTGGCTGGCCCGCCGGGCCACCTGCTCGGTCCTGATGTTCCAGGCCGCACGGGACGGCAGCCTGGCCGGCGGCGTGGTCTTTATCGACACCGACCTGCCGCTGGTCGAAATCCGGCAGTGCGTGGTGCAGGAACTGACCCAGTCGCTGGGCCTGCCCAACGACATCGACGACCCCAACGGGACCGTCTTTTCATCCCGGTCGCGCCTGGACCATCTGTCGGCCGTCGACCGCAAGATCGTCCGCATCCTTTACGATTCCCGCCTCTATTCCGGCATGACCCGGGCCGAGGCCATGCCCATCGTCCGCCAGATCATCGCCGAGAACGGCTGGTAGGCGGACGACAGAGATCGCCGTCCTCCGATAGCTGTTCTGCGGCCAGGTCCCTTCAACAAACAAGCCGCGATCCCCGGCCCCCGAGCCGGGATCATGGTCCATCGGCGCCGTTTGCCGTTCTTGGGGCGCCACCGTCTCGCACAGGCCCCGGATCAAGTCCGGGGCTCGCCGTTTCTTTTCTCAAAGCCGCTAGCGGTTGCCAGATCATGGGATCAGGTCCCCGACCGCGGACCGTCGTCCCGCGCCACGACGAGCGGGGCGCCGGTCGTTCGGCCGCGTTCCGACAGGTGGACGGGCCCGTCCAACACGCAGTCGACCACACGGTGCAGGCGGCCGTCGTCGATGACCAGCGCCATCGTGTCGGACTGGACCGTCGCCCCCGCCATGTCCAGGCGCAGCGCGTCGGCCTGTGAGCCGCTGCGCCGGACCTGCCGCACCTGGATCGCCGTCTGTCCCGGTCCCGCGACAAAGGTGCCGCCGCGCACCACGGCCGTCACGCCATAGTCCAGATTGATCGCCTCGCCGCCCCGGGGGCCGTGCCCGTTGCCGGCGGCGGAACAATCCTCCAGCGTCACCACCTGGCCCGTCACCCGGCCCAGATTGAACCCGTGCTCGGCGTTGTCGTCGCAGGCCACGCGGCGGCAGATGACGGGGTGCCGCGACTTGGTGTCCACCCCGTCCTCGCCGTTGCGGTCGAACCGGCAATCCTTCAGCACGAAGGCGCCGCCGGCGGCCGAGCCCTGCTGGGCGCCGTCCTCCACATTGTCGTGCCCGCGGCAGAAGCGGATGACATTATCCCGGGCGCCGCGCTGCTGGGAAAAGCCGTGGCCGATCCGCGCGCCCTTCTCCACCCGCCCATGGCCGTGGGAAACGGTGTGCTCGACGATATTGTCGCGGCTGTCCCCGCCCTCGCAGAACACCCCGTGCTGGTTGGATCCCTCGACCGCGCAGTCGGCGACACGGTTGCCCGCGCCGGTGATCAGGATGCCGTTGTGCCCGCCGATCACACGGATGCCGAGGATGGCGCAACCGGACGACAGGGTGACGGCGCTCGGCCCCCGGCGTCGCGGCGCCTCGACGATGGGGCGCGGTCCCTTGCCGTCCGTGGCGCGCAGGACTTGACCCGGCGCCAGCGCCACCGGCCCCGCATAGCGACGGCCCCGCGTCAGAAGGATCACGCCGTCCCCGTCCGCCAACGGCATCGGCAGCGGCGGGCCGGGCTCCGGCTCGGCCTCCCCGTCGCCGGGATGGCCGCCGGGCGGGTCGTCGCCGAGTCGCGCCTCAAGCGCCGCGACCCGGGCCGCCAGGGCGTCGTGCTCGGCGCGGCCGGGCGGGTCGAGGCGCAGGGTCTCCAGCGCCTCCTCCACGGTCGCGGCGCCCCGGCGGATGTCGGCGACACCGTCGGCGGCGATCCGCGCGGGGTTCATCGTCCGCCCCGCGCGCCGGCGGGATCGGGACCGAAACCCCACAGATGCAGCAGGCGCATCAGCTCCACCGCCTCCAGATGCCGATCGTGATCCCGATCCATGTAGGCCTCCATGAAGCCGGCATCGTCCCGCGCCGCGTCGATGCGGTTCCGCGCCCGGTCCGGTGTCAGGCCGGCGGGCGGCGGCGGCGCGGTGGGGGCCATGGCCTCCAGCGCCTCGGCCCGCGCTTGGTTCAGGGCGTACATGGACCGCACCGCCACCTCGTGCTGGGGGTGCAGCGCGTCGGCCGCCGCCATGCGATAGGCCGGATGAACGCAAAGCTGGGCGATCTGGGCGTCGACCTCGTCGGCCGAACTGTCCTCGTACAGGACGACGCCGAAGGCGTCTTCCTCCGGCCCCATGGGTTCGGGCGCGGCGGCGCCGGGCGGGTGGCGATAGGGGGTCATGATTCGTCTCCCTTGGTGCAGGGGGCCAGGCAATGGGCGACATGGCGCCGTTCGCGTTCGGTCAGGGAGGCGGGACCGCCGCTGGAAAACGGCCGCTGCTCGAGATCCACCAGCGGCACCGCCAGCCACGCCCGTTCCTCGTCGGGGCGGCGCAGCACGCTGCCCAGATAGGTCGTCAGGCGGGCCCGGAAATCGGCCTCGCGCAGGGCATCGGCCAGCGGCCGGCCGCCGCCGTCCTTGACGATGGCCGCACCCAGCCGGTTGGCCTCCAGGATGCGGTCGCGCAAGCCGGCGGCCAACGTCTCGATCTCGCCCAGCGCGTCCATCCGCTTGGACCACAGCCGGGTCTGCCGCTTCTGGGCCGCCGCGCGCTCGCGCTTGCGCCGGTCGGCCCGGGCCTGTTCCAGCTCGGTCCCGGCCTCGCGGCGGGCCCGGCGCAACCCCTCGATCCTGGCGTGCCGGTCGCCGATATCGGGCTTGGCGTCCCCGGCCGCGCGGTGGAACCGCAGCGGTTCGATGGCCGCTTCCTCCGCCTCCAGCCGGGCCGTCAGATCGCCGATCCGCCGCTCGATGCCGTCCTCGTCCGGCGCCCGCCTGGCCGCCGTCCGTCCCGATCCGTCCATGTCGGTCTCCCCTTTGTCCCAAACGAGATTTTGGATGTCAGTTGAGTGGGCTGTAATCGCCCAGCGCCCGGGCCGGGCGCCGCGTTCCGGCTCCGTCGAGACGCGCGAAACGCAGGCACATCAGCGCGTAGCGGGTGGCGGCCATCAGATCGTCGGCCTCCTTGACCACCCGCCCCTCCTTGCGGTGATACAGGCGGAATTCCTCGAGCCAGTCGGCCAGATGGGCGAACACCTTCAGCCGTCCAGTCTGCATCCGGTCGAGCATGTCCATCAGCCCCGCCTCCACCCCCGCCGATCCGTCCTCGTAGGTCGCCCGTTCGGGCAGCATGGCCAGGCCCAGGCGCTTGTACTGACCGGCCAGCGCCTCGCCGGAATCCTTGCTGTGCTGCAACCCGTCATGGGGCCAAGCCCACGGCATGTCCTTTCCCCAGGCCTTGAGCGCGGCGGCATGAACCACAGGCGTCGCCTGGCGCACCCGGTAGGCGTGGGTGACGTAGGCGCAATCGGCGTCCCGGTCCCAGACCAGGCGCACCGCCGCCGTCGGATGGTCCCAGCCGAAATCCAGCCCGCCCAGGCGCGGCCAATGGGCCGGCAGGTCAAAGGCGGGTATCGCGATTCCTTCCTCCGCCACCGGGAAGATGCGGCCCGACCCCATCATCGGCGTGCCGTTGGCCCTGGCCTCGCGCTCGTGCGCGGGATAGCTGGCGACGATGCGGGCGCGCTGGGCCGCGTCGATGTGGGCTGAGTCCTCGATGGTCATGTTGGTGTCGTGACGCTCGCGCGTCGGCGCCACCAGAAACCGCCGCACCACCTCCGACAGGCCCAGAAGCGGCGTGAAGGTCAGCCAGACCATGCCGCCGGTGGCGTTGGTCCGGGTCAGCCCCTCGCTGTAGACCTCCGGCGGCGGCTCCTCGTCGAACCACACGAAATCCAGGGTCTCGCCCTGCCACTTGGTCCGGCCCTTGCCGTAGAAGCGGAAGGCCAGGGTCGACAGGCCGCCGGACGCGTGGCGCACCCGCACCGTGTCGACCAGCGCGGCCACGCCGCGCGCCGCCGTCACGTCCTCGATGCACTGCGCCGGGATCATGCCGGTGCCCGGCGCCCCCGGCCGGCCCAGAAGGATCCGCTGCGGGTTGTCGCGCGTCGTCTCCGCCGTCACCCCGGCGGCCCAGCCGACCACCGGCCGCCCCCAGCGCCGTCCCCGCCACCAGTCCGGATAGAGCCCGGTCAGGTGAAAGGCCGCCTCCGCCCCGCCGGCCACGGTCTTGCCGAGCTGGTTGCCGGCCCTTAAGAGCCGTTCGCGATAGGTGGCTCCGGCGGCGTGGAAGAGATCCTGCTTGGCATAGGGCCGGTAGGTCTCAAGCGCCCGCAGGCTGAGCTGGCGCGTCGCCGACGTCCTCAAGCCCTGCAGCAAGGCCGTCGATGCGGGCGATAAGGGCGGTGAGCTCATCGTGGGTCATGGCCTCCAGCGGTCCGATGCGGTGATCCTTCCGGTCGACGAACATCCCCAGCTCCCGCCCCAGCAGTTCCAGCGCCCGGTTGGCGCCGGCGGCGTTGAAGGTCCACGACCCCGTTGGCTCGCCCTTGGCGTCGGTCACCGGCACCGCCTGCATGGTCCGCTCCGCCACCTCCCGCAGCCTTGCCCGCACCCAGGCCCGGTCGGCGTCGGGGGCGTTGGGGATGCGGTCGTTCCTGTCCGATGCGGTCATCGTCGCGGCTCCACCAAAAAGCCCGCCGGAGCGGGCGGGCTCGGCGGGCTGAAGACGGTTTGATCCGGGGATGAAGCTAGGGCAAGGGGCATCCGGAGTCAAGGAATATTTTCCTAGTTGTATACTTGACGTACATCCTCACATCCCCCGATGCCGGGCCAAGGCGTCCAGCGCCTGGCGCAGCAGCAGGATGTTGCGCGGCGGCCGGTCGTCGGCGCAGACCTGCAGCAGCACGACGGCCTGGCGGCCCATGGCGCGCAGGGTTTCCTGGTAGCATTTGAAGTTCCAGGCCTGGGCGTCGGACATCTCGCTCTGGTCGCGGCCCAGCCCCTCGTAGTTGGAAATCATGCGCTCGCGGTGGATCGTGCAGTGCAGGTCGCGCAGCCACATTCCAGCGGCGTGGCGGCGGCGCCCCTCCTTGCCCGACCCCAGCAGGCCCCGGTCCCACAGCCAGTCGAGCACGCCGTCATAGCGGGCGCGCAAGGCCAGCGGCGCGTCGGTGCGGGCCCGGTCCTCGGGCACCAGCCCGCCGCGCCTGGCGGCCCGTTCGGCGGTGCCGCGATCGTCGCCATAGATGGCCACCACCACCCGCGTGGCGGCGTCGCGTTCCAGCGCCTCGGGGTCTCGCTGGGCCTCGGCGTCTTTCCAGGATTGCCTGCCAAACGTCATCGCCGCCCCTCCCGCTGCCGTTCGGACGGTCCTCGCCCTGCCCAGAACACTATGGGATACCTCCCCCGATGTCAATGGGATAAATCCCACTTTACTTCCCACAAAATATATGGGATGTATCCTGTATGAGCGCCTCATTCCGCGCCGAACTGGCCCGCCGCATGACGGCGGGCGGCCTCAATCCGCGCAGCCTGGCCCTGCGGGCCGGGCTGAACGCCACGGCCGTGCGCGACATCCTGGCCGGCCGGTCGAAAAACCCGCTTTACGGCACGGTGCTGCGGCTGGCCGACGCGCTGGGCTGCGACCCCGCGGATCTGATGGTTCAGGCGGCCGAGCCCCCGCCCCCGTCCGAGGCCCCGGCCGCCAACGCGGTCGTCGCGCCGCGCGCCGGCGGTCTGGGGTCCCGCGACCTGCCGGTCTATTCCAGCGCCGAGGGCGGGCCCGGCGGCGCCATGATCCTGGGCAACGAGCCGATCGAATGGGTCAAGCGGCCCGAACCCCTGTTCACCGTGCGCGACGGCTTTGGCGTCTATGTCGTCGGCGAGTCGATGGAACCGGCCTACTACCAGGGCGACGTGGTCCTGATCCACCCGTCCATCCCGCCCCAGCGCGACCGCGACGTGGTGCTGCTCCAGGACCGCGGCGACGGCGGACGCCACGCGCTGGTCAAGCGGCTGTTGCGATGGAACGAGGGAAAGTGGTTTGTGCGCCAGTTCAACCCGCCGCGCGACTACGACCTGGCCCGCCGCCAATGGCAGACGGTGCACCGCATCGTCGGCAAATATCACGGGCGGTAGCACTGCGGGCGAGTCCGGGAAATCGTGATCGGCGTTCTTGAAATCTCCACAAACGCGGCCCCGAGCCCCGGACTTGATCCGGGGCCTGTGCACGACGGCGACGCCTGGAGAACCGCAAACGGCGCCGCCGCGCCATGACCCCGGCTCGGAGGCCGGGGATCGCGGCTTCTTTCTTCGGGCCGATAGGGAACGGGACGCCCCGAGACCGGAGATGACGAGCCCCGGACTTGATCCGGGGCCTGTGCGGGACGGCGACGCCTGGAGAACCGCAAACGGCGCCGTCGCGCCATGACCCCGGCTCGAAGGCCGGGGATCGTGGAGCCTTTCTTCGGGTCGATCGGGAACGGGACGCCCCAATACCGGAGACGACGAGCCCCGGACCTGATCCGGGGCCTGTGCGAACCCGCGCCCCTGGCGGCCCGTCGGCAGCGGTTAAGTCGGACTACCCGACGGCATTGACAGCCGCCTTGACCACCCGCTCCGGCGGGAACCACAGGCCGACCGCGGTGCCCTTGCCGGGCGTGCTGCGCAAGTCGAAGGTGCCGTCATGCACCTCGATGAACGACTTGACCAGCGGCAGGCCAAGACCGCTGCCCCGCTCGGCGCTGGTTCGGGGGCTGGTCGGCGCCTGGCCGAACGGTTCCAGCACGCGGGCCATGTCCTCGGGCGGAATGCCCACGCCGGTGTCCCGCACCGACAGCAGAACGCCGCCGTCCCGCCGTCGCGAGGTGATCATCACCGCCCCGCCGGCCGGCGTGAATTTGAGCGCGTTCGACACCAGGTTCAGCAGCATCTGGCGGATCAGCCGCGGGTCGGCCATCAGCAGCGGCGTGGCCGCCGAGATGCCCGTCTCCACGGTCACGGCGCGCTCCTCGGCCATCGGTGTCAGCATCCGCACCGTCGATGTCACCATATAGCGCAGATCGACCTTTTCTTCCGCCAGGCTGAACCGGCCGCCTTCCACCTTCGACAGATCCAGGATGTCGTTGATCAGGTCCAGAAGGTGGGTGGCGCTCTCATGGATGTGGCGGGAATACCCGACCAGCGTGTCGAGATTGTCGAGCCCCGGCACCCGCTCCTTCATGATCTCGGAGAAGCCGAGAATGGCGTTGAGCGGCGTCCGCAGCTCATGGCTCATGTGCGACAGAAACTCGCTCCGCGCCCGGGTCTGGCGTTCGGCCGTGCCGCGCACGGTTTCCAGTTCGGCGCGGATGGCGCCCAGTGCCCGGGCGACGTCGGCGACCACCTTCGCCTGGGCGTCCAAGGCATCGCCGCGCTGGGCGGACTCCGTGGCGTGGGCCTGCGCCTTTTCTTCCGCCCGCCGCCGGCGGGACGAGGTGCGCAAGCCCGCGATGGCGCCCAGGCCGATGGCCAGCGTCCCGATCAGCCCGCCCAGCGCCAGCAGTTCGATCACCGGCGCCATGCGCGTCAGGATCGCCCGTCCGTCGGCGATTGCCGTAACGGAGACGGGCCACTGCCCCACGGGCAATGTCGTGCCCATGCCCGACAGTACCGTCTGGGCGGCAAGCTGGCCGGGGCGCACGCCCCCCGCCAGGGTCACGCCGGCGCGGCCCACCAGGGCCACTTCCAGATCGGCCGGCGCGGCCGCGGCGTTGTAGACGCCGGCGAAGTATCCGGGGCTGAGCTGGGCCACCAGGATGGCCAGGCTGCCGCCATCGGGTCCGGGAACCCGCCGGCTGGCGACCACGCCCCAGTCTCCGGACAGGTCCGACGGTTCCTCGGCGGCCGGCTCGGCCAGATAGGTTCCGACATCGAAGGCGGTCGAATGGGCGCGGACGAAATCCCGTTCCTGGGGATCCACGTCGTCCATCGGCGCCCCCTGGCTGTGGGCCAGAACCGACCCGTTCCAGGACAACAGCGCCGCGCCGCGCACCTGCGGCAGCTCCAGAAGCGGGCCAAAGGCGGGCGTACGCCAGGTGCCGGACGCGCCGTTGGCGGTCCATTCGGCCGCCACCCGGTCGGCCAGATCGGTCAGTTCGGTGTCCACCGCGTCCAGCGCGTTGGCCGCGTGATCGGCCAGAAGCTGGGCCTGTCCGGCGGCCATCGCCGCGCCCTGGCGCAACCGCGCGTAATAGTCGAAGGCGCCGACGGCCAGCAGGAACAGCCACAGAAACACGACCGCCGCGACACCCAGCACCTTGGCCCGCCGCACGCCGTCGGGACCCGGCGTTCCATCGAAGATCAGGGGTAACAGTCGCTTTAGGGATCTCACCGGCTGCCTATCGAAGGCTGTGAAGGATGGTCCTCAAGTCTTAACCGTAAGGGGTTAAGAAAAGCTGAGGCCAGCCGGAGATCGGGCCGTGGTCGGGCCGCTCCCCTACCCGTCCGTAAGGTCGTCGTAGCCGTTGATCAGTCGGTTGGGCGGTCCCGGTTGCGGCGTGCTGAAGCAGTCCGGGTCGCCCAGCGTTCTGTAGCAATAGATCGGCGACAGGCCGGGGACATAGGCCAGCCGCCGTTCGGCGATCGCCAGCGGGCCGTTCGGATCCGCCGGCGGGGCGGCACAGGCCGCCAGCACGGCCACAACGGCGGGCGACAGGATCGAAAGGCGTCGGGTCCATCGGGTCATGGTTACGAATTCTGCCCCACAGCCTTCAAGAAAGCGCTAAGAATCAGGGTTAACGGCCCCGCCGGGCGTCCCGGCCCGATTTTCCCTCGAGAGGGCCGCCTGAGAGGCTTGCCTTTTGTCGCTCCAACCGTCCGTCTCCCCCTCCGCCGAACCGCTCAGCAGGCCCGTGACGCTGCCCCGCGTGGTGCGGCCCGGCCGGCTGTCGCCGGTCATGCGGGTGCTGACGACCGCCCGCGACCGGCGCCACCCGGTGGCCCGGTTCCTGGCGCGGCGCCTGCGCTCAAACTGGGGACGGCTGGAAGCGCTGCCGGGCCCCGTGCGCCGGCTTTTGACCCGCCCGTCGTCGCTGATCCTCTCGGTCGGCGGGGTCGACCGGGAACTGGTGTTCGACGCCGCCAACGGTCATTTCCGCTACTACTATCTGCCCGACGTGCCGGGGCTGTACGAGACCGAGCTGACCCTGCTGTTGCCGCTGCTCGTCGGGCGCGATGGCGTGCTGTTCGACATCGGCAGCAATTGGGGGTTTCACGGGCTGGCCCTGGCGCTTCGGCCCGACTTCGCCGGCTCGGTCCACGCCTTTGAGGCCAACCCCGAGATTTTCCGCGAATTGGACGATGCCGTACGCCAGCTTGGCCTCAACGGCCGCGTCCACCGTCACCGGATCGGTCTGTCGGATGCGCCGGGACGCGCCTCTATGAAGCGAATCAGCCGCAGCGGCGACACCGGCGACACGCGGATCGCCGACAAGGGCGACATCGCCATCGAACTGGCCACCCTGGACAGTCTGGACCTGCCCGCGCCCACCGTCATGAAGCTGGATGTGGAAGGGCACGAGGACGCGGTGCTGAACGGCGCGGCGGCCACCATCGCCGCCTCCCGGCCCTATATCGTCGTCGAAAGCCAGCCCCCGGACGGTGCCGCGACCGACGCCGACTTTCCGGCCCTTGCCCGGCTGGAAGCCCTGGGCTATCAGCTTTATTTCATGGTCTGGATCACGCCGGACGGGCGGCGCATTGACTATTTCGCCGATCTGGGCGACGCCGACCGGGTCGATTTCGTGCTTGAGCCCACGACCATCGCGCGGCGCGCGGCCCGCCGCCATCTGCTCAACATCCTGGGCGTGCCGCGCGAACGGCTGGACGATTTGCGCGCCCGCTTCACCACCACGGACACCCCGCCATCGTGATGCGCGGGTTTATCGCCCGGCATCGGCGCGCGGCGCCGGTGCGCTGGCTGGCCCGGCGCAGCACGAAGTTTCTGCGCGCCTACCACAATGTCGACTACAAGGCCCACCGCAACGGCGAGGACTGGCTGCTCGGGCGCCTGGCCGCGGACCGGCCGTCCTGCGTTTTCGATGTCGGCGCCAATGTCGGCGATTGGGCTCGGGCGGCATGGACCGCCCTGCCCGACGCCCGCATCCATTGCTTCGAACCGGTGCCCGACACCGCCGCGCGCCTGACCGACAATCTGGCCGGTCTCGACCGGATCACCATCAACCGGGTCGGTCTGTCGGACCATGCCGGCGATTTGACCCTCAAGATCTTCCCCCACAACAGCACCGTGGCCACCGTCACCGATTTCCCGCGGGCCGAGGCGTCGCGTCAGGTCACCGTTCCGGTCACCACCGGCGACGCCTATCTGGCGGAGGCGGGGATCGACCGCATCGATCTGCTCAAGATCGACGCCGAGGGGGCCGAGCCCCAGGTGCTGGTCGGGTTCGCCGACACCCTGGCCCAGGGGCGCATCGCCGTCATCCAGTTCGAATACGGTCTGGCCAACATCCTCACCAAGTTCCTGCTGCGCGATTTTCATCTGCTGCTCGGCGGCCACGGCTACCGGCTGGGCAAGCTTTACCCCAACCATGTCGCGTTCGCCGACTACGCGCTCGAGGACGAGGATTTCCTGGGGCCGAACTATGTCGCCGTCCGGGCCGACCGGCCCGACCTCATCGACCGCCTGTCCTGACGCCCTTTCCCCGCCCCGCCTCAATAGGGGTGCCCCTTCGCGCACCAGAACGCCAACGGCACCATTGCGCACAGGCCCCGGCTCGTTGGCCGGGGCTGGTGGCGACTTTCTTTGGATGTCTCCAATAGGAAATTCCCGACGAAGAGTCCCGCACGCGATGCGGGATCTGTGCAAAACGGCGCCGTTTGCTTTTCTCAGGGCATCACGATCCCGTGCGGGCCGCGGATCACGTCCGGGGCCTGCTTTCGCCAAGAAACGTGCGCTCCCAGCGCTCGGCCACGCGGTCCCAGCCGGCATCCTGCCGAGCTTTCAGCGCGCCCTCGTGCCAGGATTGCCAAAGGGAGTCGTCGGTCAGGACCGACACGGCGGCATCGGCAAAGGCGTTTGGGTCGGGTCTTACGGCGCCGGTCACCCCGTCTGCCACCCGTTCGGTCAGGGCGCCGACGCCGGCGGTGATCACCGGCACCCCCATGGCCCGCGCCTCCGCCGCCACCAGGCAAAAGGTCTCCCCCGGGTCGCCGCGGTAGAGCAGCGCGCGCGCCGTCGCCAGCTCGGTTGCCAGGGCCGCCTTGGCCAGCGGCGGCCGCAGCACCACCCCCTCGTCCCTCAGGGCGCCGATGCCCCCCAGAGCCGCGTCGAGCGCCGGGTCGGCGGCGTCGCCGTAGGTCTGCCGACCGGCGAAGACGTGCAGTTCCGCCCCCGGCACGGCCGGGCGGATGGCACGCCGCCACAGATCGATCAGCCAGGGCAGCCCCCGGCGCGGGTTGGACAGGAACACGGCCTTGGGCGGCGGCGGGCTGTCGGCCGGAGCCGTTTCCAGAAACGGTCGCTCCACCCCCAACGGCAGGATTTGGGCAGGCCGCAGAGGCAGCCAGCCCGGCGCCGTGCCGGCATGGGTGCGACCCAGGAACACCGGGACCGGCCGATAACGCAGCAAGGGCAGCAGAAAGCGCGGTTTGCGCAAATAGGCGGCCGGGTTGTGCAGCCACAGCACGCGCCTTGCCGCCCGCGCGACCTCGAACAGGGCCGGATGCCGGTTGGCCACCACCAGGTCCGCCGCCGGACCGGGCCCGGCCGTCAGCGCCTCCCACGCCACCCCTTTGCACCGTACCGTCCGGCCGCCGCGCGTCAGCGCGGTAACTTGGTGGCCCCGCGCCGCCAGCGCCTCGGCCAGGGCGACGGTCGCCGTCTGGACACCGCCCAGCGGCCGGTCGCGCGCCGTCTCCCCGTCGAAGGGAAAACTGTCGTCGAGGAACAGGATCCGCGCCAAGGCCACCGGCCTAACCGGGACCGGTCACGGGATCGCGTCCGGCCGCATCCGCCCGCGCCATCAGCGCCTGCGCCGCCTCGTCGGCCATGTCCACCGACAGGCTTTCCATCAGGGTTCCGGTGGTGGTGTGGTGATAGCCAGGCGTCTCGAACAGTGCCTCGCGCGGGATCGCCGTCCGGGCGATGGCGGTCAACGGCCCCCAGGGTCCGTAGCGGTCGGGATAGCCCGGCCCGAACAGCACCAGGGTCGGCACGCCCGCCGCCGCGGCGATATGGCTGAGCCCCGTATCGTTCCCCACATAAAGCGTGCTGCGCTCCAGACAGGCGCCGGCCAGGGCCGGGTCGGTGCGGCCGACAAGGTCAATCCGGCGGTCCTCCGGCAGCGCGTCGATCACCGGCTGGGCGATGGCGCGCTCGCCCTCGGCGGCCAGCACCGCGACCCGCCCGCCGGGCAGCGGCCCCTCCGACCCGGTCAGCCGTCTTGCCAAGGAGGCGAAGCGGTCCGCCGGCCAGATCTTGGCGGCCCAGTTGGCCGACGGCGCCAGGGCCAGAACCGGCGGTCCGGGCGGGATCAGCCGCGCCCCCGCCGCCCGCCGCGCCTCGTCCAGCCACAGCCGGGGCGACGGCGGTTGCGGCAGGCCCAGAAGACGTCCCAATTCCACGACCACATGCTCCGCCGCCGCCCGGCCGCCGCCCTTGACGATCCGGCGGCGGGCGACCAGCAGCCGCGATACCGCGGTGTTGCGCAAATCGACGATCAGGTCCCAGCGGATGCCGATGCAGGCCCGCCACAAATCCCGCCAGTGACCGGCATAAGGCCTCTTGCGCAGCACGATGACGCGCTCCACCTCCGGCGCCGCGGCGAACAGGCTTTCGGCCAGCGGCCCGCAGGCGACCGTCACCCGCGCCTCCGGCCTTTCGTCGGTCAGATGGCCCAGCACGCCGGTCGACAACATGGCGTCGCCGATCCGGTTGGAGGTGATGAACAGGATGCGCGCGGAAATGGCGGCCGAGCCTCCGTGAATGCCGCCGTTCGTGGGGCCGTCCGGTTATAGCGGCCGGGATAGGCACTGGCCAGCGGCCGCCTTGCGGGCGGCATCCGCAAGACCCACCTAAATTGCCTCCGCTCATTTAACAGGACGGATTGTTCCATGGGCTCTTTCTGCTGGTTGCCGGGGCGTGGTGTATTGACCGTCGGCGGCGAGGATCGGGTCGCCTTCCTGCAGGGCCTGGTCTCCAACGACGTGACCAAGGCGGCTCCGGATCGGGCCCTCTATGCGGCGCTGCTTACGGCGCAAGGCAAGTTCCTCCACGACTTCTTTATCGTCGATCATGGTGACGCGCTGCTGCTGGAGGTCGCCCGCGACCGGCTGCCCGATCTCAGGCGGCGTTTGCTCCTGTACCGGCTGCGCGCCCAGGTGATGGTGGAGGATGCGGGGGACGCTCTTGGCGTGGCTGCGGCGTTCGGCGACGGCGCGTTGTCCGCCCTGGACCTGCCCGACACGCCAGGCGCCGCCCGTCCCTGGCACGGCGGCGCCGCCTTCGCCGACCCGCGGGTGGCCGCCCTGGGCGCCCGCCTGATCCTGCCGCCCGACGCTCTCGGGCACCTCGACCGGTCCGGTCTTGAGCCCGCCACGGAAGACGATTACGACCGGCATCGCCTTGGCCTGGGCGTGCCCGACGGCAGCCGCGACCTGGTGATCGAACGCTCGACCCTGCTGGAGAGCAATTTCGACGACCTCAACGCCATTGCCTGGGACAAGGGCTGCTATATCGGCCAGGAACTGACCGCGCGCACCCGCTATCGCGGCCTGGTCAAGAAACGGCTGGTGCCCGTCGCCTTCGACGGTCCGCCCCCCGCGGCGGGGGTCGAGGTGACCCGGGACGGACGCACGGTGGGGGAGATGCGCTCGGCCCGCGACGGTGCCGGTCTCGCCCTGCTGCGGCTGGAAGCCCTGGCCACCGCCGACCCGCCCCTGACCGCCGACGGCCTGCCCCTGGTCCCCCGCCGACCGGCCTGGGCGCGCTATTAGTGGGGTCGCCTAATCGGACGGGCCGTATTTCGCGAAGATTTCCGGGCCGGTCATATCTTGCGTGTTGTTCGCAAAGCTGTAGTAGGCCGGCTTCTCGTCGATGAACACTTGATGATCAAAAATCAGGTCTTCGACATCGCCGAAAATACCAGCCGGAACAAAATGCTGTCCTGCTTCCTTTATTCTATAGAATAGGTTGGATCCACACTTCTTACAGAAGGCGCGTTCCGCCCACGCGGACGAGTCGAACAACGTCATATTCTCCTCGCCCTCGATAAGAACATCGGTTCCACAGTCGATGGCCATCAAGGGGCCGCCGCCCCAGCGCCTGCACATCTTGCAGTGGCAGGCGCCGACACTATGGCTCGCGTTCCTTGCCGATATCCGCACCGCGCCGCAAAGGCACTGGCCACGGCGCTGGGTTCCTGTCGACATTCCTTCCTCCCCCCAAACGGTTTTTTCCATCGAGAAGACTATATCGCACAAGAAAAAGGCCCGCACAAAGGCGGGCCTTTCCCTCGATATCTGCCAAGCGTCAGTCGACGACCTGCAGGTTTTCGGCTGAAGTCTTGCCGTTCTGGCCGCGCTGCAGCTCGAACTCGACTTGCTGCCCTTCCTGAAGACCGGTCAGACCGGCCCGCTCGACGGCGGAGATGTGGACGAAGGCGTCCTTGGATCCGTCATCGGGGCTGATGAAACCATAGCCTTTGACGGGGTTGAACCACTTGACGGTTCCTTTGGGCATCGATTGTATCCTAGGCGATTGAAGTGTCACCCGCACATCGTGGGGGTGGGTCTCAGTTCGTTGAAGTCCGATGAGTATTGCAGTCTGGTCCTCGTGACACAGCAGATACGCTGGCTCCCTGCTAACTGATTGATGACATGTAGGCGCATTGCCTGCCAATTGCAATCGACACGGGCAAATATGGCTGGCGCCGGCCCGTCAACGGTCGTCGTACCGGGCCTTGATAAAGGAAATCATGGGATAGAGACCCGCGCACAGCGCGATCAGGAAGCCCAGGGCCCCCTCCCGATAGCCCCGCCGCCGAACGAAACATTTGTAGAATCTGGCCGGAATCCGCCCCAAATTGCGCCGGAAGGTGCCGATATCCCCCCCTTCCCGCAGATCCCGGGCCCGGGCCGTGGTATAGCGGTTAAGCCGATCGATCATGTCGGTGACGTCCCGGTCGACGTAGTGGATCAGCCGGTTCTTCAGTACCGGCCCCTGGCGGCCCGTCAGGTTCAGGGCGGGGTGCACCCGCTGGTCGCCCCACCGCTTGGCCCCCCTGCGGAACAGGCCGGGATGGGCCGTGCGGCCGAAGGACGCGCCCCAGCCATGACGCACCAGCCGGGCGCCGACATAATTGTCCACCGGGATCTTGTGCCAGTCCGCGTCGCTGGCTTCGACGGTCCGGACGATCTCGGCCCCCAGGGCCGGCGGTATCCGCTCGTCGGCGTCGACCTCAACCACCCAGGCGCCCCGGCAGGCCGCGATGCCTTCGTTGCGCCGGTCGCCCTCGATGGCCCAATCGCCCTCGATCAGCCTGTCGGTGAAGCGGGCCGCGACCAGGACCGAGCGGTCGGTGCATTTGTCGAGCACCACGACGATCTCGTCGGCGAAGTCCAGGGTGGCAAGGCAGGCCTCCAGGTTGGCCTCCTCGTTGTGGGCCACCACCAGGGCCGACAGGCGCACCTCCGTCATCGCAACATCCCCGGAGATCTAGAACCCACAATCGGCCAGAAACGCGTCGATATCGGCCAATAGCGCATCGCGGATCTCATCCCGTTCCATCAGCAGTTCGTGCAACGCATCGGGATAGACCTTCACGACCGGCTTGGGCAACCGTCGGGCCAGCCGGTTCAGGGCCGAGTTGCTCACCAGCCTCTCCTTTCCGGCCATGGCGATCAGAACCGGCACATCGATCCGGCGGACATAGGCGGGGTCGCGCAGCAGGGCCGCCGACCGATAGGTGGCGTCCAGCCAGCCCCAGGTCGCGCCCCCCAACCGCAGGTCGGGGTTGCGCTCGATCCAGTCCAGCATCACCGCGCCGCGCGCCGGATCGCTGGTCAGACGGTCGACGCCCTGACGATATCGCTCCGCATCATAGTCGCCCTGCCCCGGCGCGTACCAGGCCCCGCCGCCACAGGCAACCACCAGCCGCGCGACGGCGGCGATCACCGGCCCCACGATCGCATTCTGGGCCAACCCGACCAACGGCGCGCTCAGCACCGCCGCCCGGAACCGCCCGGGATGTTCGGCCAGGAACCGCAGGGCCACGAGACCGCCCATCGAATGGGCCAGCAGGATTTGAGGCGGACCGGTGTCCCTCGGACGCGTCAGCACCTCCAGGTCGGCGATCAGACGCTGGTAGTCGTCCAGATGGCCACGGTACGGATGGACCGCCGATCGGGACGACAGCCCCTGCCCCCGCCAGTCGAAGGTCCGGACCGCGAACCCGAGCGCCGACAGATCGGCAGCGGTTTCGGCGTATTTCTCGATGAATTCGGATCGCCCCCCGGCCACGGTGACCAGACCGCGCTCTTCGCCGACCGCGGGCCAAAAACCGGTCCGGACCCTGACCCCGTCGGGCATGGTCCGATAGTCGATCATCACCCGCCCGGCCGGCCGACGGGCGCGACACCGGTCACGGCGAACCGATCAGGGCGGGCGGATCGTCGCCGGCGACCCGCTGGGGCCGTGGCCAGGCCCGCAGCACGGCTTGAACCACCGTCGCCAGCGGGATGGCGAAGAAAACGCCCCAGAACCCCCACAGCCCGCCGAAAAACAGGATGGCGACGATGATCGCCACCGGATGCAGGTTGACCGCGTCGCTCAACAGCAGCGGCGCCAGGATGTTCCCATCGATCAGCTGGATGATGATGTAGGCGGCCAGCACATACAGCCATTCCGGCGTATTGCCCCACTGGAAATAACTGACGGTGGCCACCGGCACGAACACGACGACCACGCCGACATAGGGGATCAGCACCGACAGCCCGGTCAGGGCCGCCAGCAGCAGCGAGTATTCGACCCCCAGCAGCACGAACGCCACATAGCTGACGCTGCCGACGATCAGGATCTCCGCCACCTTGCCGCGCACGTAATTGCCGATCTGCCGGTTGACCTCGCCCCAGACCTGGTTGGTGAGCTGCCGGTCCTTGGGCAAAAAACCGGTAAACCACGCCACGATGATCTTGCGGTCCTTGATCAGGAAGAACACCAGGAACGGCACCAGGACGATATAGACGATGATGGTGATAAGGGTCACGGCGGAAACCACCGACAAAGCCAGAAGCTGCCGGCTCAAATCGAAGATATCGCTGCGCAGCGAGGCCATGAACTGCCGCACCTGATCCTCGCTGATCAGGGCGTAGGTATCCGGCAGGGCCAGCAGGATCCGCTGCACTTCCATGAGCATGGTCGGCAGCTGCAGGAACAGCTGCGTCACCTGGTCGAGCAGAACCGGCAGCAGCCCGAGGACCAGGAAGAACGTAAACAGGAGAAACGTCAGAAAGACCAGCGCCGCCGCGACGGTATCCGACAATCCCAGGCGGTGAAGCCGGCTGACCAAGCCTTGCAGCAGATAGGCGATGATGATGGCGGCGATGACCGGCGCCAGCATGCCGGCGACCAAGATGATCGCCGCCACCATGACGATCAGCAGCAACGCCAGCAGCACCACTTGCGGGTTGGAAAAATGCTTCCTGAACCAGTGCGTAATCAGGTTCATGCCGGTGGTCCGTTAGCCTCAGAGCCTGTTTCGAAATCGGATATGGCCCCCTTGGACTCTATTATCGGCGGCCGAGGCACAAGATATAATTAATGAAAAAAGGCGAGGACAAGCGGCCCAAGTTCGCCCAGGCGGGCGGCCAGCGCCTGTCGATCCACCGCCGCCGGGTCGAGAAGCACCTCTCCCAGCGGCCGTTGATCCAGCCGGACATCGGCCAGCAGCTCCTGGCGATCGACCCGCGAGTCGCTGTTTCCATCGAAACCGGCGATCAGGCGATCGAGCCCCAGCCGCTGCACCATCATCAGGCCAAGGGCCACCGACCCCCGCTCCTCGGGGGTCAAGCTGGCGCTGCGCTGGGTCACGAAGTCGATCACGCTGGCTTCCAGCGATACCAGTTCGCCCTCCGACAGATACGTATCGCTGTCGGCATCGGCGTACGCCCACCCCAGATCGACGCATTGCGCGGCCGGTTGGGTCTCGCAGACGGGCGCCGCGGTTCGCAGGAACTCCGCCAACGCGGCGCCGCTGGCCTCGGCGGACTGGGCGTGGGCCTGGGCCGAAAGCGCCAAGCTCAGGATCGCGATCAGACTGGAGAGGCGGATCATAATCGCTCCGAAGGTGAGTCGGTCAAAACGACTAGTGGATCCGCTAGGATGACGCGCGATTGCGGCGGCGGGATGACCGGCACGTCTTTCGAGCCGCGCCGTCAGCCCTTCCTGATCATCGCCTGGGCCGCCGCCAGGCGGGCAATCGGCACCCGATAGGGCGAGCACGATACATAGTCCAGCCCCACCCGCTCGCAGAAATCGATCGATGCCGGATCGCCGCCATGTTCGCCGCAGATCCCCAGCTTGAGGTCGGCGCGGGTCGACCGGCCGCGTTCGCAGCCCATCGTCACCAGCTCCCCCACACCGTCGTGGTCCAGCGTGACGAACGGGTCCGTCTCGATGATGCCGGCGCGCTCATAGTCGCCCAGGAACGTGGCCGCGTCGTCGCGGCTGATGCCGAACGTCGTCTGGGTCAGATCGTTGGTGCCGAAGCTGAAGAATTCCGCGGCCTCGGCCAGTTCGGCGGCGCGCAGGGCGGCCCTCGGCAGTTCGATCATGGTGCCGACGAGATAGCTGAGGCGGGTTTCGTTCTCCGCCTCCACCGCCCGCGCGACCTCGACGATCCTGGTTTTCAGGATATCCAGCTCGCGCCTGGAAAAGGCCAGCGGGATCATAATTTCCGGCGTCACCGTCTCGCCGCCGTTCTTGGCCACGGCGACCACCGCCTCGAAAACCGCGCGGGCCTGCATCTCGTAGATTTCCGGGAACGAGATGCCAAGCCGGCACCCGCGGTGTCCCAGCATCGGGTTGCTCTCGTGAAGCTGGGCGGCGCGATGGCGAATCTTGGCCGGGTCCGTGCCCGCCGCCTTGGCCACTTCGTCCATGTCCTCGTCGGACCGCGGCAGGAATTCGTGCAGCGGCGGATCGAGCAGACGCACCGTCACCGGCAGCCCCGCCATGATCCCGAACAGTTCGACAAAATCCCGACGCTGCATCGGCAGCAGGTCGGCCAGGGCCGAGCGGCGCTCCACCTCGGTGTCGGCCACGATCATGCGGCGCACGGCGATGATGCGGTCCGCCTCGAAGAACATGTGCTCGGTCCGGCACAGGCCGATGCCCTCGGCCCCGAACTGAACGGCGATGCGGGCGTCGGCCGGCGTTTCGGCGTTGGTCCGTACCTTCATCCGCCTTATCTGATCGGCCCATCCCATCAGGGTCGTGAAGTCGTCCGACAACTCCGGCTCGATGGTCGGAACCCGCCCGACCATCACCTCGCCGGCGGCCCCGTCGAGTGTGATCAGATCGCCGGACTTCAGCGTGACCCCACGGGCGGTGACGGTGCCGGCCTTCATGTCGATGCGCACCTCCCCGGCCCCTGACACGCAGGGGCGCCCCATACCGCGGGCAACCACCGCCGCGTGGCTGGTCATCCCGCCCCGGGTCGTGAGGATACCGGCGGCGGCATGCATGCCGTGGATATCTTCGGGGCTGGTTTCCTCCCGCACCAGGATCACGGTATCGCCAAGCTGGGCCTTGGCCTCCGCCTCATCGGCGCTCAGCACGATGCGGCCGGCGGCGGCCCCCGGCGACGCCGGCAATCCCTTGGCGAAGGGCTGACGCTCGGCCTTGGGATCCAGGGTCGGATGCAACAGCTGGTCGAGAGAGGCCGGATCGACCCGCTGAACCGCGTCGCGCCGGTCGATCACGCCCTGATCGCACAGATCGACGGCGATCTTCAGGGCGGCGGCGGCGGTCCGCTTGCCGCTCCGCGTCTGCAGGATATACAGCCGCCCCTGCTGGACCGTGAATTCGATGTCCTGCATGTCGCGGTAGTGGCTTTCCAGCCGCTGGCGGATGGAGTCGAGCTCCGCGAACACCGCGGGCATGACCTCTTCCATGGCCGGCAGGGTGGAGCCGCCGGCGGCCTTGGCGACCAGGGTGATCGGCTGGGGCGTGCGGATGCCGGCGACCACGTCCTCGCCCTGGGCGTTGACCAGATACTCGCCGTAGAAGGCGTTCTCGCCGGTCGCCGGGTCGCGGGTAAAGGCCACGCCCGTGGCGCAATCATCGCCCATGTTGCCGAACACCATGGCCTGGACATTGACCGCCGTGCCCCATGACGCCGGAATGCCGTGCAACCGGCGGTAGGTGATCGCCCGCTGGTTCATCCACGACCCGAAGACGGCGCCGATGGCGCCCCAAAGCTGGTCGTGCGGGTCCTGGGGAAAGGGCTGGTCCAGCGTGTCCTTGACCAGCGTCTTGTAGTCGTCGACCACCTGACGCCAATCGTCGGCGGTGAGATCGGTATCCAGATCGACGTTCCGCCGCCGTTTCATGCCGTCGAGCACATCCTCGAACAGATAGTGCTCCACCCCCAGAACGACGTTGCCGTACATCTGAATGAACCGGCGATAGCTGTCATAGGCAAAACGCGGGTCGCCGGTCCTGGCCGCCAGCCCTTCCACGGTATGGTCGTTGAGGCCCAGATTGAGCACCGTGTCCATCATACCCGGCATCGACGCCCGCGCTCCCGACCGCACCGACACCAGCAAGGGGTCCTGCGCGTCGCCGAAACGCTTTCCCACCAGGGTCTCCACCCGCTCCAACGCGGCCCGCGCGGACTCCTTCAGATCGCCCGGATAGTGCCGATCATGATCGTAGTAATAGGTGCAGACGGCGGTGCTGATCGTAAAGCCCGGCGGGACCGGCAGCCCAAGCCGGCTCATTTCGGCCAGGTTGGCACCCTTGCCGCCCAGCAGTTCCTTCATCGAAGCGTCGCCGTCGGCCTTGCCGTCGCCGAAACCGAAGACCCAGTTGGCCATGCGCGTCCCATCCTTGCTGGCGGACCGGTGCCGGTCCGCGCGGTTCTAACCCTCGATGCGTGAAAACACCGCGACCCGGTCCATGGTTGCGACGATCCGGCCGAGCAGCGCCAGACGGTTGGCGCGCAGGCCGGGCTTGTCGGCATTGACCGTCACCGCGTCAAAAAAAGAGTCGACCGGCTGCCGCAACGCCGCCAAAGCGGTCATGGCGGTGGTGAAATCCTCCGCCGGCAGCAGGCCGTCCATACTCTCTTCGGCGTTTTTCAGGGCCGCGTACAACGCCCGTTCCTCCGCCTGCTCCAGCAGCCCCGGATCGGCGGTCGCATGCGCCTTCCTGCCATCCTTCTTTTCTTCGATGCGGACGATGTTGGCGGCCCGCCGATAGGCGATCAGAAGATTGGCCCCGTCGTCTCCGGCCAGAAATTCGGCAAGCGCATCGACCCGCGCCAGCATCAGCACCAGATCGTCCTGGCCGCCCAGATCGAACACGGCCTGGATCAGATCGTGGCGGACCCCGCGCTCCTTCAACGCCACCTTCAACCGGTCGGCAAAAAACGCCAGAAGGTCCCCGGACAGCGCGGTCCCGTCCGCCACATCGCCGCGCCAGGACCCCGACCTCCGGTACTGACGGTAGGACTCGCCGATCGCATCCAGCAATCGCAGGCGCAGACCGTTCTCGACGATCAGGCGGATCGCGCCCAGGGCGGCCCGTCGCAGGGCATAGGGATCGCGACTGCCGGTCGGGCGCTCGTCGATGGCGAAAAACCCGACCAGGCTGTCGATCTTGTCGGCCAGGGCCACCGATACCGACACCGGCGCCGTCGGGCAGCGGTCCGACGGGCCCAGCGGCGCGTAATGCTCGGCCACGGCGTTGGCCACATCCGCCGGCTCGCCATCGTGGCCCGCGTAATAGCGCCCCATGACACCCTGAAGTTCCGGAAACTCCCCGACCATGCCGGTGGTCAGATCCGCCTTGGCCAGGTGGGCGGCGCGTCGGGCGAGATCCGGATCGGCCCCGGCTGCGACGGCCAGCGC
Organism: Inquilinaceae bacterium; assembly: GCA_052168355.1. GTDB lineage: Bacteria > Pseudomonadota > Alphaproteobacteria > DSM-16000 > Inquilinaceae > JBQLZQ01. Next base: position 35,213 of record JBQLZQ010000041.1, on the reverse strand, counting down.
CGCCGACAGCTGTTCCAGCCGGTTCACCTTCCCGGCGACCGTTCCCAAACGGTCGTGAAACACGATGTCTCCAAGCGCCGCCACACGGTCGGCCAGGCGCACCGCGCGATCCTTGTCCCAAAAGAACCGGGCATCGCTCAACCGCGCGCGCAGCACCCGCTCATTACCGGCCACCACGATCGCCCCGCCGTCGTCGGTCACGGTGTTGGCCGCGAACAGGAACCGCGGCGCCAGGGTGCCATCCGATCCTTCGACGGCGAAATAGCGCTGATGGCTGCGCATGGAGGTGGTCAGCACCTCCGCCGGCAGATCCATGAACGCGTCGTCGATCCGGCCCATATGCACGACCGGCCATTCGACCAGGCCGGCGACCTCGTCCAGCAGTCCCGGGTCGTCGCGCAGGCGCAACCCCTCGGCGGCCACAAGGGTCCGGGCCTGCTCCAGGATCGCGTCCTTGCGGTCGCCGGCGTCCAGCATGACATGGGCGTCGCGCAGACCGGACCGGTACCCCTCGAAATGCTCGACCGGCACGGCGCCGGGGGCCAGAAACCGATGGCCCCGCGTCTCAGCGGTGAACACCAGCCGGGTCCGGGGATCGGGCTCCACGTCGCCGGCCAGCGGCGCCCCGTCGAACACCGCCAGCACATGCTGCAGCGGCCTGACCCATCGGAACCCGCTTTCGCCCCAGCGCATGCTCTTTGGCCAGGGCAGTTTGGTCACCGCCTCGCCGATAACGTCCCTCAGCACCTCGGAGGTGGGCCGTCCCGCCTTCTCGATCACCGCGAACCAGATCTCGCCCTTGGCCGTCGGTCGCTTCTCGCACTGATCCAGGGACAGGCCGGTGGCGCGCAGGAACCCGGCGATGGCCTGTTCGGGCGCATCGGCGCGCGGTCCCTTGCGCTCCTCCGACACATCCGGCTGGGCCAGCGGCAGGCCGTCGACGACGACGGTCAGCCGCCGCGGCGTCGCGAAGAACCGCGCGCTCTGCCAGGGCAGGCCGGCGTCGCGTAAGGCTCCCGTGACAAGGCGTTCCAGGTCAGCGGCCGCCCGTGCCTGCATGCGGGCCGGGATCTCCTCCGACAGAAGCTCCAGCAGAAACTCGGCCATGATCTCAGACGATCCCCATCAGGCGGCGTCCAACCACATCTCGCAGCACCCCTTGGCCAGGGCCCGGACCCGGCCGATATAGGCGGCTCGCTCCACCACGCTGATCACACCGCGGGCGTCCAGCAGGTTGAACAGATGGCTGGCCTTGATGCACTGGTCGTAGGCCGGCAGGGGCAGGCGCTGGGTCAGAAGCGCCTGGCATTCCGCTTCGGCGTCGCGGAAATGGACGGTCAGCCGCTCGGTATCGGCATGCTCGAAATTGTAGGCCGAATACTCCCGTTCCGATCGTAGAAAGACATCGCCATAGGTCACGGCCCCGCCACTGTCGGGATCGTTGAACGGCATGTCGAACATGGATTCCGTGCCCAGAAGATACATCGCCAACCGTTCCAGCCCGTAGGTGAGTTCGACGGGCACCGGGTCGCACTCGATGCCGCCCACCTGCTGGAAATAGGTGTACTGGGTGACCTCCATGCCATCGCACCAGACCTCCCACCCCAGGCCCCAGGCGCCCAGCGTCGGGCTTTCCCAATCGTCCTCGACAAAGCGCAGATCGTGCAGCGCCGGGTCGATGCCCAGGGCGTACAGGCTTTGCAGGTACAGGTCTTGGGCGTTGGGAGGCGACGGTTTCAGCAGCACCTGGAACTGGTAGTAATGCTGCACCCGGTTGGGGTTCTCGCCGTAGCGGCCGTCCGCCGGTCGCCGGCAGGGTTGAACGAAGGCGCAGTTCCAGTGACGGTCCGGCCCCAGCGCCCGCAGGGTGGTGGCCGGGTGAAATGTACCGGCCCCGACCTCCATGTCATAGGGCTGCAGGATGACACAGCCCTGCGCCGCCCAAAACGCCTGAAGGCGCAGGATGATCTCCTGAAAGGATCGCGGCGGTGTGGCGATGGCGGCGGCCCCGGCGGCCATTGGATCGGTCTGCCCTTGCGGTTCGCGGGTTTTGCGGCGCACCCTAATGCCCCGGCATCGGCCGATCAAGACGCCTCCGACGCCGGGCATTGGCGCCCTCAGCCGTCGGTTGCGTCACCCGCGCCATGGGGACAGTCGGACCGGCCGCATCCTGGCGGACCGTCGGCGGCCACATAGACGCCGCAGACCCGGCACTTGACCAGGTCCTTCGCCCCAAGTTTCCTGGTGTCGGACTTGTCCTCGGCGCGCGGGACCCGACCGCCGCGCTCCAGGGCCTTGAACCCGAACCAGACGACCGCCACGATCAACCCGAGAACGAGCAGCTTGGGCAGACTGAACATGGGGTTGTTTAGGAGCCCGACGGGTCGCGGGTCAAGGGCGCCGCTGACGCGGTCACAGGCCGAACCGCTGCCACAGCGCCCGTTCTTCCACCGTCGCCAGCAGGTCGTCGGGCCAGGACTCCGCCCCGCCCGTTCGCAGCCCCAGGCGACGCGACAGGCTTTTGCGGGCGCCGACCACCCGCAGCCGCACCTTGTCCCCGTATTTCCGCCGCAGCACGGTGCGCATATGGCCCAGCCCGTCGATCAGACCCAGATCCACCGCTTCGGCGCCGGTCCAGAACTCCCCGTCGAACAGGGCCGCGTCGTCGGCTTTGAGACGGTCGCCGCGACGCTCCCGGACCAGATCCTTGAACGCCTTGTGGATGTTGCGTTGCAGCGCTTCCAGCTTGGCCACGTCTTCCGGCCGCTCGGGCTCGAACGGGTCGAGGATCGATTTGCGGGTCCCGGCGGTATAGATACGGCGGGTCACGCCGATCCGGGCAATAAGCGAGTCCAAGCCGAACCCGGCGGCGATCACCCCGATGGAACCGACGATGGAGCTTTCGTCGGCATAGATCTCGTCGCCGGCGCAGGCCAGCCAGTACCCCCCGGACGCGGCCACATCCTCGACAAAGGCGTAGACCGGTTTGCCCTTTTCCGTCGACAGTTCCCGGACGCGGCGGGCGATCAGCGCCGATTGCACCGGCGACCCGCCGGGCGAGTTGATGGCCAGCGCCACGGCCGTGTGTCGCTTGTCGCCGAACGCCTTTTCCAGCGGCCCGGCGATGCTGGCCAGGTTCAACCCCGACCGCCACCTTCCGCCGGACTGGATTGCCCCCTCCAGTCGGACGACGGCGACCGTCGGCGGCCGTGACCGCCAGCGCTCAAGGGAAAAAAGGTCGAACAGGGTCATCGTGGCCTCGCGCACCGGGGACAGCGAACTGAGATGCGCGGGTCGCATCCTGGACGTCCTCAGCCATATGGGGCCAATCGCGGAATTTCAAAGCCGTCCGATCACGCCCCGTCGCGAACTCTTGATGCGACGTCCTGTCCGCGAATCGCCATGTCCTCTGGATGGGACCATGCCAGGGCGAAACCCCGCGTTTGGCGGTCCCCTTTGAGGGAAGACCACCATGGAACATCTGTTCGACCCCACCCAGACACGCCAAGGCATCGAGCTGGGGGTCATGCGCTATGTTCTGGCGATATCCCTGTTCGGCGTCGTCTTCGGCCTGGGGCTGGTCGCCGTGTTTGTCTGATCGACCGGCCGTTGGCCATTTATGGCAAGGCCGCAGCGTCCCGCAGCACCGCGTCGGCCTGCGGCGTATAGCCGCCGTCGGCCCCGTGCAACACAAGCCCTGGCGCCACCGTGGCCGGCGACCGGTCGCCCTTGCGGGCGCGGATCACGACCCGCTTGGCCGGCGCGCCGTCCTTGGGCCAGAGGGGTATCAGCACGACACCGCCAAAGCGCGGCGTCAGCAGCCCGCACACCTCGGCAAACCGGTCGGCCCGATGGATCATGGTCAGCGACCCCTTGGGCCGCAGGGCCCGGTGGGCGGCGGCGATCCAGACCTCCAGATCGGCCGTCCCTTCCTGGTTGGCGGTGGCCTTGCCACCGTGGGGGGACGCGGTGTCGCGGCCGGCGGGCAGGTACGGCGGGTTGGCCATGACCTGGTCGAAGGTCCCCGCCTCAACCCCCTCCGGCGGCGCGGCGACATCCCCCTCGACCACGATAAACCGCTCGGCGGCGGCGTTGCGCCGCGCCAAGTCGGCCAGATCTCCCTGGAGTTCCAGGCCGGTCACCCAACAATCCGGGCGCCGCGCCAACAGGCACAGGGCCGCCGCCCCAACCCCGCAGCCCAGATCCAGCACCCGGTCGCCGTCCCGCGCCGGCACCCCGGCGGCCAGCAGAACGGGGTCGATGGCCGCGCGATAGCCTTGGGCCGGTTGGGCCAGCGTCACCCGTCCGCCCAGCAGCAAATCCCGGGTCGCGGCCGCCGCCTCACCCATCCGGGTCGTCCTCCCCGGCCTCCATCAGCACGCGCCGGGCCTGGACGTACTGGTCCCCGGCGACCACTAGGCGGCGCGGGATCGCCCCGATGCTGCCCTCGACGATGGAGGTGTGGGTATCGAGCACCACCGCCTCGATGCCGGCATCGGCCAGAAGGGCGGTCAGCCAAGACAGCCGGACGGGATCGGTGGTGCGCAGAATTTCTTTCATGGTCCGGGACATCCGGGGCCGGTTGGACACAATCCGGCCATCAAGGTGACCCCGTTCGGACCGGGGCTTGACCCATTGTGGCCGGGTTCTATGCTGGATGGTACCATCCGCCCCGTCAACGACAGCGGCTGCCGCACGGGGGGCAGCCACCGCATCGGGCCCCGATGGAGTTGTATCTGTGATGGAGTTGCACCGTTGAGCGCTCTTGCCGGAACCGGCCCCGTGTCCACCCTCGCCGAGCCATCGGCGCTGGAGCGGTTGTCCCTGCTGGTGTCCAAGGACATGGCGGCGGTCAACCGCACCATTCTGGACCGGATGGACAGCCCCGTGGCGCTGATCCCCCAGCTTGCCGGCTATATCGTGGCCTCGGGCGGCAAAAGGCTGCGGCCGATGCTGACCCTGGCGGGCGCCCAGTTGTGCGGGATCGAGGGCGCCGGCCATATCGGCCTCGCCGCCGCGGTGGAGTTCATCCACACCGCCACCCTGCTCCATGACGACGTGGTCGACGACAGCGACCTCCGGCGCGGCCAGGCCTCCGCCAACGAGATGTTCGGCAACGAACCCAGCGTGCTGGTCGGCGACTTCCTGTTCGCCCGCGCCTTCCAGCTGATGGTCGAGAACGGCTCGCTGGAGGTGCTCAAGATCCTGTCGGACGCCTCCGCCGTCATCGCCGAGGGCGAGGTTCTGCAACTCAGCACCGCCAACGACACCTCCACCAGCGAGGACACCTATTTGGAGGTCATCCAGTCGAAGACCTCGGCCCTGTTCGCGGCGGCGTGCGAGGTCGGGGCCGTGGCGGCGGGGGCGCCCGCCGCCGACCGGGAGGCCCTGCGCGCCTTCGGGTTCAACCTCGGCATCGCCTTCCAACTCATTGACGACGTTCTCGATTACTCGGCGCTCCAGGGCCGTCTGGGCAAGACCATCGGCGACGATTTCCGGGAGGGCAAGATCACCCTGCCGACCATCCTCGCCTTCGAGCGCGGCACGGCGGAGGACCGCGCCTTCTGGCGCCGCACCCTGGAGGACCGCGACCAGGGCGATCTGGATTTGGGCCGCGCCCTGTCGCTGATGGCGCGCCACGGCGTGCTCGACGATTGCGTCGCCCGCGCCCGCGGCTTCGCCGAGGACGCGCAGGCCTGCCTCGCCCCCTTTCCCCGAACGCCGCTGACCGCCGCCCTCTACGACGTCGCCGATTTCTGCGTCAGCCGGGATTACTGACCGGCGCCCCCTCTCCTGGCGCTTGAACCCGCCGCCGCGAGGGTCTATAAGCCGGCCCCACGGACGGAGTGTAGCTCAGCCTGGTAGAGCACTGTCTTCGGGAGGCAGGGGCCGGAGGTTCGAATCCTCTCACTCCGACCATGATTTCCAAATCCTTTTCGCGCCCTTGTACCGGCCACGAAACCTGTACCGGTCACGAAACCTGTACCGGTCACGAAAAACCCGCCGGCGGGTTTCCCCACCGGCGGGTGAAAACGCGCGTCGCGTAGCCGTCAGCCGGACAGGCAGCTGTCGGCGTTGTCCGGGGTGCAGACGTCCAGGCCCGTATAGATCGGATCCTCGACCTCCTTGCCCTCGACCAGATCCTTCAGGATATACATGGCCCTATAGCCCATCTCGTAGGGCCGCTGGCCGACCTGGCCCTTGCTGAGCCCGTCCTTCAGGATATCCATCTGCATCGGCAGCGTGTCGGCGACCACCAGGGCCAGGGAGCCGTCGGCGATCTTGGCCTCGTAGGTCTCCGCCACCTGGCGATAGGCGGCCGGCACGAACTGCGGGAACCCGCCGGTCGGCACGAAGGCGTCGAGATCCGGGTTGGCGGCCAGGATGTCGCCCATCTGCTGCACCGCCAGCGGGAAGTCGTCGTTGGTGTACAGCGGGCAGCCGGCAATCTCGGTCCAGCCGTTGTCGCCATCCAGAGCCTCGCCGGGCGGCGACGCGCTCTCGACCCCGGCCAGGGTGTCGCGGATGCCCTGCATCCGTTCGTTGTGGTTGGCGGCGGCGGCACCGCCGGACTGGATGCACAGCGTGCCGCCGTCCGGCTTGATCTCCGTCAACAGCTTGGCCAGGTTGACGCCGATGTCGTAATTCTTGGTCCCGACATAGGTGGCCCTGAGCCCGGCATCCTCGGCCAGCAGGTCCGAATCCCAGGTGATGACGGGGATGCCCGCCTCCGACGCCGCGCGCAGCACGCGGGCCATGGCCGGCGCGTTGGACGGGGCCACGGCGATGCCGTCGACCCGCCGCGTGATCAGATCCTGCACGATCTGGATCTGCTCCTGCTCGGTATGCTCGCCCGGGCCGATATACAGGCACTCGACATTGTCGAGTTCTTCCTGCGCCTGCATGCAGCCGTCCCGCGCCAGATCGAAGAACGGGTTGTTCATCGCCTTGGGCACCAGGGCGAAGGTCATCGTGTCCTGGGCCATGGCCGCCACCGGCATCGCCAGAACGGCGGCCGTCGCGACCGATAATATCAACGTTCTCATCGTATTGTTTCCTCCCATTAAGAGCACACTTTACCCGCGCCCGGCCGGATTATCCCGACTGGCGTCCGCGGATTCGTTCCAGCAGCACCGCCAGAATGATGAACAGGCCGACAAAGGCGCCCTGCCAATAGGGGTCGACGCCGGCCAGCAACAGGCCGTTGCGGATCACCTCGATCAGGGCGGCGCCAATCATCGCGCCGAAGGCCCCGCCCTGGCCGCCCATCAGGTTGGCGCCGCCGATCACCGTGGCGGCGATGACGCGCAGTTCGTAGGTCATGCCCAGCGCGTTGGTCACCGCCCCCAGCCAGCCGACCATCAGCACCGCCGCCAGCCCCGCCATCAGGCTGCACAGCATGTAGACCGAGACTTTGATCCGTTCCACCGGCACGCCGGTCAGGCGCGCCGCCTGCTCGTTGCCGCCGATGGCGTAGACGTGCCGGCCCCAGGCCGTGAAATGGAACAGCCAGGCGAACAGCAGCGACAGGATGATCAGCACCCAAACCGGGTTGGCCACGCCCAGCACGGTGCCGCCGCCGATGGCCAGGTAGAGATCCTCGTCCGGGCCGAACTGGTAGACCATCTGGTTGTTGGACACGACCAGGGCCAGGCTGCGCGCGATGCTGAGCATGCCCAGGGTCACGACGAACGGCGACAGCTTCAGATAGGCGATCAGCACGCCGTTGACCGCCCCGGCCGCCAGCGCCACCAGCAGCCCGACGCCGGCGCCCACGACCAGCGGGTATCCCGCCTCCAGTACCAGGCCGGCGACGATCCCCGACAGGCCCATGACCGACCCGACCGACAGGTCGATCCCGGCGGTGATGATGACCGCCGTCATGCCCAGCGCGATGATGCCGATAAAGGCGAAGTTGCGGGTGATGTTGAACAGGTTTTCGCGGCTGGCGAAGGTGTCGGTGGTCATCGACATGACGATGCAGATGATCAGCACCGCCATCAGCACCCAGAACGGCTGGCTCGACAGGAGGGCGCGCAGCGGCCCGCTCTCGCGCTGCTGGGCGACATCCTTCAGCGACAGATCCACACCGCTCATCCGCGCCGCCCCTTTCGACTGTCCCCGTTCATCACGCGGTCTCTATGGCGCCGGTGATCAACCCCGTCACTTCCTCGGGCGAGCTGTCGGCGACGAGCTTGTCGGCCACCATGCGGCCGCGCCGCATCACCATCACCCGGTCGCAGACGGAAAACACGTCCGGCATCCGGTGGCTGATCAGGATCACCGCCATGCCCTTGTCGATAAGACGCCGGATGAGATCCAACACCTCGGCCACCTGGCGCACGCTGATCGCCGCTGTCGGTTCGTCCATCAGCACCAACTTGGCTTCCGACAGCCGCGTACGGGCGATGGCCACGGCCTGACGCTGACCGCCGGACATCTGGCGGACCAGATCGCGCGGGCGGGTCTCGGACTTCAGCTCGGCGAACAGGGCGGCCGCCCGCTCGTACATGGTCGCATAATCCAGCACCTTGAACGGCCCGAACCGCTTCTTGGCCTCGCGTCCCAGGAACACGTTGGCCGCCGCCGTCAGATTGTCGCACAGCGCCAGATCCTGATAAACAACCTCGATCCCGTGCTCGCGGGCGTCGATGGGTTTATGGAAGTGCACCGGGCGGCCCTCGAGCAGGACCTCGCCGTGGGACGGCGGGAAGTTGCCGGCCATGATCTTGACCAGGGTCGACTTGCCCGCGCCGTTGTCGCCCATCAGCCCCAGCGCCTGGCCCGGCTTGATGGTGAAGTTGATCCCGTCGAGCGCCCGGATGGCGCCGAAATGCTTTGAGATGTCGCGCAACTCGAGCAGAGCCATCCCGTCCTCCCCACACCGCTCCTTTGGAGCATTTTTCTTGTCGCCGTCGGAACACCGCCAAGCGGCCTGGCCGAAAAATGCTACACGAAGCCCGCGACGGAGGCAAAGCCTCTCGCGCAACGCTTGTTCCAGAATTGGCCGATCGGGAACGAAGGGTCGCACCAAGGTTACCGCCTATCTCGGAACGCGCCCGGGCGGGGATTGCGGCCGGCGACACGGATTTCCTGGGTTGGGGGCGCATCGGCTGGTTGATCTGCGGACCCTCCCTGGTCACATACCCCACGGCAACGCCTGGAGCCCTTACCTCGAAACGGGAAGACTTCGCATGACGGAAACTGTGGCGGCCCCGCCTTTTGTCAGCGTGACCATCGGGTTCGTGGTGTTCTTTCTCGGGGCCTTCCTCGCCCGGCGCGTGGCGTTCCTGAGGAACTACAGCATTCCGGAGCCCGTTTCCGGCGGCCTCGCCGTCGCCCTTCTGGTCTGGGCTTGGTTTGGCGTCTCCGGTCAGGAAATCCAGTTCGACCTTGCCGTCCGAGATGAACTTTTGGTGATCTTCTTCGCCTGCATCGGGCTCAATGCGCGGATCGCCGACCTGTTCGCGGGCGGACGGCAATTGGTCATCCTGCTCGGGCTTACCCTGGCCTTCATGGTGCTGCAGAACGTGGTCGGCCTGATCGGCGCGGTCGGGTTCGACCTGCCGAAGGCGGCCGGCGTTCTTCTGGGATCCGCATCGCTGATCGGCGGTCACGCCACGGCCATCGCCTGGGGGCCGACGATCGAGACGGAAGCGGATTTCGCCGCCGCGGCGGAAATCGGTGTGGCCGCGGCGACGCTTGGCCTTATCTTCGCCGCCTTGATCGGAGGGCCGATCGCGAAATTTCTGATCACGCGGCGCCGGCTTTGGCCCGAACCCTCCGACGGCCTTGTGGTCGGTCTCCCTTATCGCGAGGAAACATGGGTCGACGATGTCGTCAACCACGTCAGCCTGATGCGCAGTCTGCTGGCCGCTCACGTGGCGGTCATCCTCGGCTACGTCGCCAACGAGGCCATCGCGGCCGCTGGCTTCAAGCTGCCCCTCTTCGTGCCGTGCCTGATCGCCGGGATCATCCTGTCCAACACGGTCCCCCATCTCTTCCCGTCCCTGCCATGGCCGGCGCGGACCAGGGCGCTGGCGGTCGTATCGGACTATTGCCTGTCCGTCTTCATCGCGATGTCGCTGATGAGCATGCAGCTCTGGACGCTTACGGGGCTTGGGGGGCCACTGCTGGTCGTGCTTTCTCTCCAGGTCGTCATCACCGTCGCGTTTATCGTCTTTTTCTTTTTCAGGGCGATGGGCGCAAGCTACGACGCCGCCGTCCTCAGTTCCGGCTTTGCCGGGTTCGCCCTCGGCGCCACACCGACCGCCATCGCCAATATGTCGGCGGTGACGAAACGGTACGGCGCCGCGCCGACCGCCTTTATCATCCTTCCTCTGGTGTCGGCCTTCTTCGTGGATATCGCGAATGCCGTGGTCATCAGGGTCTTCGTTGGGCTTTAGCCGATCTGCTAGAGCAGGATCGCCTTGGGTGGAATCGCTTCGGCGATCCCACCCAAGGCGATCCTGCTCTATTCATAGAGTTAGAGAGCGATTCACGTCATTGGTGGAAGCGGGTCCGCTTCCACCAATGACGATCGCGCTCTAGCTTTGGCCGTGGGCCAACCCCAGTTCCTTCTGCTTCTTCTTCGACAGGCCGGCCGCGACGATGCGGTGGGACTGGCGCAGATAGTCCTTCAGGTCTTCGTCGGCCAGGCCCGGCGCCGCATGGTGCTGGATCCACGTCATGCCGCGCGAGGCCAGATAGGGGGCCGGGCGCAAACCCGGCTGATCCTTCAGGATATCATAGGAAAGCTCGCTCACCTTGAAGGCATAGGCCGGCTGGTCGTCGCCCCAGCCGCCGATGGCGAACACCTTGCCGCCCACCTTCCAGACATGCGAACCGCCCCATTGCACCACGTGACTGGTGGCCGGAAGCGCGCCGCAGAAGGCGTTGAAATCGTCGTAGGTCATGACGGTCAGGCCCCGGTCAGGCGTTGCGCATGGCGTCCAGCACCGTCCGCGATCCGGCCGCCATGAAGCGGGCGTCGGACCCGATGGTGACGAAGCGGAAGCCCTTGTCGATCATGCGCCTGGCATAGGCCGTTGTGCCGTTGTGAATCCCGGCCACCACGCCATGTTTGCCGGCCAGGCCCACGATATGGTCGATGGCCTCGACCACGGTCTTTTCCTCCGGATCGAAGCCCGGCGCACAGCCCAGCGCCAGGGACAGGTCCGCCGGCCCGACATAGATCGCGTCCAGCCCGTCGACCCGCAGGATATCGTCCAGATTGTCGAGCGCGTCGCGGGTTTCGATCATGGCGAAGGCCGCCACCGTGTCATTGGCGTGTTTGGGATAGTCGGCGCCGGCATACAGCAACGCCCGGATCGGGCCGAAGCTGCGGCCGCCCCGGGGTGGGTAACGGCAGGCGGCGACCAGCCGTTCGGCGTCGGTCGCGCTGTTGACCATCGGGCAGATGATGCCGTAGGCGCCGGCATCCAGCATCTTCATGACGATGCCGGGATCCAGCCACGGCACCCGCACCATCGGCACGGTGTCGGTGGTCGAGATGGCGGTCAGCATGGACACCGCCGCCTGGTAGTCGACCACGCCGTGCTGCATGTCGATGGTCAGCGCGTCCCAGCCCTGGTGGGCCATGGTTTCGGCCGAAAACGCGCTGGGCACCGCCAGCCAGCCATTGACCACGGTCCGCCCCTCGCGCCACGCCGTGCGCATGCGGTTCTCGCGCATCCCCGCCCCCCTTCGCGGCCTCGTCCGATTTCGGACCGATCGTTGCCGTTCGCCGAAGGCTAGAATTAACGTTCCCCGTTGTCCAGCCGCCCGCCCGTGGTTGATTTGGCCGCCCCATCGCGCCGATGATGGTCGCAGCGAATGTCAGGATAGCAGACCCGGAACCCGCGTCATGGCCGCCCCCCTCACCTACGAGCAGCTCATCACCGATGTCGCGGAGCGGCATGGGGACATGAGCCGGCGGTTCCAGCAGGTCGCGCGCTTCGTGGTCCAGAACCCCAACGACGTGGCCCTGGAAACGGCCAAGACCATCGGCCGGGCGGCCGGCGTCCAGCCATCCACCCTGGTGCGCTTTGCCCAATCGTTCGGCTATGCCGGGTTCAGCGAGATGCAGCGGGTCTTTCAATCGCGTCTGCTGACCGCCGCCCCCGGCTTCAACGACCGCATGAGCGCGCTCAAGAAGGAACTGGGTCGGAAGGCCAAGACCACCCATCTGGCCGCCCTGCACGACCTGGTGGTCGGCGACGGCGCGGCCCTGCAGCACCTGCTCGACACGGTGACGGAGGACAGCCTGGCCAAGGGCGCGGCGCTGCTGGCCGGCGCCCGCGTCATCTATGTGCTGGGCCAGCTTCGCGCCTATCCGGTGGCCAGCTATCTGGGCTATGTGCTGACCCATCTGCGCCGCGACGTCCGCATGATCGACGGCGCCGGCGGCCTGGCCGCGGAACAGGCCCAGATCATGGACAGGGACTGCGTGCTGCTGGCTGTCAGCTTCCGCCACTATGCCAGGGAGGTGGTCGACATCGTCGAGGCGGCCGACCAGCGCGGCGTGCCCATCGTCGCCATCACCGACACCCAGCTCAGCCCCTTGGCCAAGCACGCCACCGTGGCCTTCGAGGTGGCGGAAGGCGAGTTCAACTTCTCCCGCTCCCTGGCCGCCCCCATGTGCCTGGCCCAGACCCTGGCCATCGGCATGGCCAGGCTGCTGGAAAACGGGGCGCGCAACCGGCGGAAGGTCAAGCGCCGGTCGGCCTAGGACCCGACCTCGACCACCCGGCCGGTCTTGCGGGATTCGATGGCCGCGTCGGCCAGGATCAGGGCTCTTCGGCCGTCCTCGAAGGTGACGGACGGCGGCCGTCCCTGCTCCACGGCATCGATGAAATCGTCGATCTCGTGCACATAGGCTTCGGCGTAGCGCTCGATGAAGAAGTTGAGCAGCGGGTCGCGCGCCGCGGTGGCCGTCGCGCCATAGCGCTCGACCGTCGTCGGCCGGCGGTTCTTCGACCGCACCATGCCCTTGCTGCCGAAGGCCTCCAGCCTTTGGTCGTACCCGAACACGGCGCGGCGCGAACAGCTGATGTGACACAGCGCGCCCGACGCCGCGCGCATCGTCACCATCGCCGTGTCGACATCGTCCAGGGCGGCCGCGTTGGCGTCGAACAGGGCGCCGCCCATGGCGCTGACCGCCACCGGCTCCTCGCCCAGAACGAACCGGGCAAGGTCGAAATCATGAATCATCATGTCCCGATACAGCCCGCCGCTGACCTTGAGATACGCGGCCGGCGGTGGTTCGGGATCGCGGCTGGTGATGATCACCTGCTCGACCGTGCCGATCTCGCCGTCCCGCACGGCCTGGGCCACGGCCCGATGACTGGGATCGTAGCGGCGGTTGAAGCCGATCTGGACCGGCACTTTGAGACCGGCGATGGCCTCGCGGCAGCGGTCGACGCGGGCGATATCCAGATCGATCGGCTTCTCGCACAGAACCGCCTTGCCGGCCTTGGCCGCCAGGGTGATCAGGTCGACATGGGTATCGGTGGACGACGCGATCAGCACCGCGTCGACCCCCGGAACGGCCAGGGCGGCGGCCGCGTCGGGGACCGCGCGGGCGTTGTGCTTGTGCGCCACCTCGGCGGCCGACGGCGCGTGCACGTCGAACACCGAAACCAATGTCGCGCGCGGATTGGCGGCCAGATTGTCCGCGTGCATCCGGCCGATCCGACCGGCCCCCAACAGGGCAAACCCCACCATGACCATCCTCCCCCTTTTCTTTGCTTGGCCTGCTATAGCAGGCGGATGGTCATCCGTTCCAACAAATCCGAGCTTGGAACGCCTGTTGCATTTGTGTCTTTGCGGCCGAGCGACGGTGCTTCTAGCATGCGGGCGGAACACCGTGATGTCGTCAATCCGGTGCGATAAGGGAGGACCATGGTCATGACCGAAAAACGCGACGGGTTTCCCGACCAGTTCGCCGGCCGCTACGCCGTCATCACCGGCGGCACCCAGGGGCTGGGCGAAGCGGCGGCGCGGCTGTTCGCGCGGCGCGGCGCGGCCGGGCTGGTGATCTGCGGCCGCAACGCCGAGAAAGGCCGGGCGGTGGCCGCATCGCTGGAACGGGAGGGCTGCCCCACCCGCTTCGTCGAAGCGGATCTTGGCCAGGTCGACGATTGCCGGCGGGTGATCGCCGAGGCCGATAGAGCCTTCGGCGCGGTCCATACGCTGATCAACTGCGCCGGTCTGACCGACCGCGGCACCGTGTGGGACACCACACCGGATCTGTTCGACCGGCTTTTCGCGGTCAATGTCCGGGCGCCGTTCTTTCTCACCCAGGACGCCGCCAAGCTCATGCGGCGGCAGGGCATCGCCGGCACGGTGGTCAACATCATCAGCATGTCCGGTCATGGCGGCCAGCCCTTCATCTCGGCCTATTCGGGGTCGAAGGGCGCGCTGCTGACGCTCACCCGCAATCACGGCTTTGCCCTGATGCGCCATCGCATCCGGGTCAACGGGCTCAACATCGGCTGGACCGACACGCCCGGCGAACACCGCATCCAGAAGGAGTTTCACCAGGCCGACGAAGGCTGGCTGGACCGGGCCGAACACGCCCTGCCCTTCGGCCGGCTGATCAAGCCGGACGAAGTCGCCCGCGCCATCGCCTTCCTGGCCTCCGACGAATCCGGTCTGATGACCGGCGCCGTCGTCGATTTCGACCAATCTGTGCTGGGCAGCTACGAGGCGCCGCCGGCCCCGGCCCCGCTGACCGACAAGGACTGACTGCGGGGTCTACAGGTCGAGTTCCCAGGTCTGGCCGACCATGGGCGGGCCGAACTGGCTGTGCGGCTCCTCGGCCACCAGCCGGAAGCCAGCCGCCCGGTAAAGGCCGCCGGCCGCCTCCAATACATCGTTGGTCCACAAGGTGATGCGGGCATAGCCGGCGCGCCGCGCGAACCGGATGCATTCCTCCACCAGGCGGCGACCGATGCCCAGCCCCCGCGCGGCGGGGTCGACCAGGAGCAGACGCAGTTTCGCCACCTCCGCCGACTCCCGGACCAGGAACACCGAGCCGACCGGCTGTCCGCCGCGCTCGGCGATCCAGCACCGCTCGCGGTCGGGATCGAAGTCGCGCAGAAAGCGCGCGCCGATCTCCGCCACCAGGGCCTCGAACGCTGGAACAAATCCATACTCCTGGCTGTACAGCGCCCCGTGCCGCTGGATCACCCAGCCGATGTCTCCCGGTTCGTGGGGCCGCAGCATGTAGGATACGGCGCCCGGCTCCGGCTCCGACAGCAGCGTCTCGACCGTGACCATGGCATCGACCAGGCGGGCCTGAGCGGCATCGGGTAAGGCATCGAGCAAATCCCCCACCTGGCGCCGCGATCGGGCGTCAATGTCGGCAAACACTTGCCGCCCGGCCTCCGTCAGGGTCACGACCCACCGGCGGCCGTCGGTGCCCGACGGCCGCCGGTCGATCCACCCTCGGGATTCGAAGCCTTTCAGAAGACGACTGAGATAACCGGCGTCCAGGCCGAGATCGCGGACCAGATCGGCGGCGGTCGCGGCGTCGCGGTGGGCCAGTTCATAGATCACCCGCCCCTCCGCAAGGCTCAAGGAACTGTCCAGCAGGCCTTCTCGAAGCACGCCGATGCGGCGCGTGTAAAACCGATTGAAGCGGCGGACCAGGTCGACGCGCGAAAGGCGGCTCGATTGCGGCATGGGCTGGCCCTGATCTCTGGACAGTTGCTTGTTGAAAGCATCATATATAACTGCTTTAGTCAATTAATTATCCATGCGGCACGGGACTGACCCCGTTAACCCCTCTCTAAAGATTATTTGCTAATCTAAGATATGAAAGGAGGAGTGTATGAGCTTCTTGCGCCTTACGGTTAACGCCGCCAGATAGCGATCATGGTCGCCGTCCCTCCGATCGCACCCCTGCAACCGGTTCCGCCGGTGGCCGCCGCCATGCCCAAACCGGTGCATGTGCCCCAGGCCACCAAGACCGAAACCGCGCGCGCGTTGCACGCCCCCGAACGCAGCGGCAAACTGCGCCCCCGGCGCAACCGGCGTCAGCGCGGCCAGTATATCGACCTCCTCGTCTAAAACCTTTCGCGGCGCGACACCCGCCGGATCCACCGCGATCCGCGAGCGGTTCCCACCACGTACGGTTGTCCCCGACGCTGCCACCCGCAGGCCCGCCGCCGGCCGCCCTCCAGGCATCGACTTTTGCCTTGTTCACCGTGTGAAATGCCCATAACGTCGCCCGCATCAGCGACTTCGGTTGCTGCGAGTTGCCGCTGAAAAACCTTGGGCCCGATCAAGACGCCCCTGCGCGGCCGCTCCGGTGACGCCAATTGGGAGGCAAATACTTATGACGTTTAGGAAAATTCTGACGACCGCCGCCGTGGCCGGCCTGATGGGCGGCACCGCCCTGTCGGTCTATTCGGATCCGGCATCCGCCGATCCGGTGCGGATGAACATGGCAAGCACCTATGCCGGCACGCTGACCCAGCTCGGAACGCTGGGCAAGCGGATCGAGGAGCGGATCGACCTGGTTTCCGGCGGCGATGTCCAGATCAGGTTTTTCGATCCCGGCGCGCTGATTCCGGCGCTGGAGGTGTTCGACGCGGTGTCGACCGGCGCCGTCGAAGCCGGTTGGTCGACCCCCGGTTACTGGGCGGGCCGCGTGCCGTCGCTGGCCCTGTTCGCGGCCGTGCCGTTCGGCCCGCAGTCGGGCGAGTATCTGGCCTGGTACTATTTCGGCGGCGGCCAGGAGATGTTCGAGGAGATCTACCACCGCTACAACATCCACAGCGTCATCTGCGGCGTCATCGCGCCGGAGGCGTCGGGCTGGTTCCGTCAGCCGATCGAATCGGCGGAGGATCTGGCCGGCCTCAAGATGCGGTTCTTCGGGCTGGGCGCCCGGGTCATGGAAAAGATGGGCGTCTCGACCCAGCTTTTGGCCGGCGGCGACATTTTCCCGGCGTTGGAGCTTGGCACCATCGACGCCACCGAATTCTCCATGCCCGCCATCGACCTCAACCTCGGCTTTTATCAGGTCGCGTCCCACTATTACTTCCCGGGCTGGCATCAGCAATCGACCATGTTCGACCTGATGATCAACCTGGATCTGTGGAACGGCATGACCGAACAGCAGCAGGCCCAGATCGAGGCGGTGTGCGGCGACAATGTCCGCTACGGTCTGGCCGAAGGGGAGGCCATTCAGTTCGCCGCCCTGCAGGAACTTCAGGACCAGCACGGCGTCACCATTCACGAATGGTCCCCGGAAATTCTCGACGCGCTGCGCACCGCGTGGGGCGAGGTGACCCAGGAATTGATCGAGAGCGACGAGGATTTCGCGCGCGTCTGGGACTCGTTGAGCACGTTCCGCGAGAACTACAAGGTCTGGGGCGAACTCGGCTATCTCGACTGAGCCCGTGACTGATCACGCCATGACGGGCCGGGGTTCGCGAAATGCGGGCTCCGGCCTGTCTTGCGTTGTGGTGTCGTGCGTGGCCGGTATGACGGTTTATGGGAGGCTGCATGGGTGAGATGCTGCTGCGCGTCAGCGACGGGCTGTCGCGTATCGTCATCGGGGTCGGAAAGCTGGCGGCGTGGCTGGCCATCCCGATCATCATCGTTATCCTGTTCGACGTGATCACCCGCCGGTTCCTGGTGCTCGGATCGACCAAGCTGCAGGAACTGCAATGGCACCTGCACGGCGTTCTGTTCCTGCTGTGCCTCGGTTTTGCCTACCTCAAGGACGCCCATGTCCGGATCGAGCTTTTGCGCGACCGGCTGGACATCCGGGCCCGCGCTTGGATCGAGATCCTGGGGGTGCTGTTGTGCGTCTTTCCCTATTGCGGCCTCATGCTGTGGTACGGCTACGGCTTTGCCGAGCGGTCCTTCCTGCAGAATGAGGGCTCCTCCGCCCTGACCGGTCTGCCCCACCGCTGGATCATCAAGTCCGTGGTGCCCATCGGGTTCGCGTTCCTCCTACTGTCGGGACTCGCGGTCTTGCTCCGCTGTCTGGTGTTTCTATTCGGTCCGCCGCACACGCGTGAGGAAGCTGGCGCCTTTGTCGCACCTTACGATCCAGTCGCGCATGAGGCGGCCGCCCATCAGCCCGTTACCCATCGGCCCGGAAACTGATCATGGCCGCCATCGCAGACTATCTGCCGGTGCTGATGTTCGTGGCCCTGGCCTGCCTCCTGTTCACCGGCTACCCGGTGGCCTGGATCCTGGGCGGTGTCGGCATCGCCTTCGGCTTTATCGGCTACGAGTTCGAGGTCTTCCGGCTCATCCAGTTCTCCCTGGTGATGAACCGCATTTTCGGCGGCATCGTCGAGAACCCGGTGCTGGTCGCCATCCCCATGTTCATCTACATGGGCACCATGCTGGAAAAAAGCGGCGTGGCCAGCGATTTGCTGCATTGTCTTCAGGTTCTGCTGCGGCGCGTGCCGGGCGGCCTCGCCCTGTCGGTCACGATGATGGGCACCATCATGGCCGCGACCACCGGCATCATCGGCGCCTCGGTCGTGATGATGACCTTGCTGGCCCTGCCGGTGATGCTTCAGCGCGGCTACAACATCCCCTTGGCCACCGGCACCATCGCCGCCTCGGGAACCTTGGGGATCCTGATCCCGCCGTCGATCATGCTGGTGATCATGGGCGATCTTCTGTCGGTTTCGGTCGGCACCTTGTTCCTGGCGGCGATCATGCCCGGCCTTCTGCTGGCCGCGCTCTATCTCGCCTTTATCGCCATCACCTGTGGTCTGCGGCCCTCGATGGCGCCGCCCCTGCCCGGCAGCGAAGGGCCGGATACGGCCGGCGGGCTGATCATCATGGTATTGCGCAGCTTTATCCCGCCGCTGTTTCTGATCGTCCTGGTGCTGGGATCGATCTTCGCCGGTTTCGCCACCCCGACCGAGGCGTCGGGTGTCGGTGCGTTTGGCGCCACGCTGCTGGCCCTCCTCAACCGGCGGTTGACGTTCGGGGTCCTCAAGGACGTGATCGAGCGGTCGGCGCTGACCGCCGGCATGCTGTTTTTCATTTTCGTCGGCGCCACCGCCTTTTCGTTCGTGTTCCGGTCCCTGGGCGGCGACGATCTGGTGGTCGAGTTTATCGACTGGTTCGGGTTCGGGTCGTGGGGGATCCTGTTCGTCCTGATGGGCGTCGTTTTCGTGCTCGGGTTCTTTTTCGACTGGATCGAAATCACCCTGATCGTGCTGCCGATCTTTACGCCCATCGTCCGGCTGATGGATTTCGGCGGCCATCTCAGCCACCCGACGGAGGTCGTGTACTGGTTCGCGATCCTGGTCGCGGTCAACCTGCAGACGTCGTTTTTGACGCCACCGTTCGGGTTCGCCCTGTTCTATCTGAAAGGGGTGGCGCCGCCGGAGGTTCGCATCCAGGCGATCTATCGCGGCATCGTTCCGTTCGTGCTGCTACAGCTGGTCGGTTTGCTGCTGGTGCTGGGTTTCCCCGGCATCGCCATGTGGCTGCCCCGCACCCTCCTGCAGTAGCGCCGCCCTTAAGCCGCGGCCGGCGGGACGATCAGATCGTCGAGACGACGGAGCAGATAGTCGGCGTCTTCCGGGCGCAGATCCTCCATATTGGTCAGCATGCGCTCGATCACCGTGCGGCTATAGCTGTTCCGGTCGTAGTCGGCGCTTCGATAATCGGTCTGATCGGCGATATCCAGCGCCGCCCGCACGGCGGGGAACAGCGCGACGGGAAGCCCCGCCCGCTCGTACAGACGCTCCATCCCGAGCTTGCCGGAATCGTGGATCAACATCCGGGCGTTGGTCACCGGCACGTCCGCCAGCACCGCCATCGCCGATTCAAAGAACATCATGTCCCCGGTGCACAGGGTCCGCAGAACCAGGGACGGGGTCAGCCGGTCGTTGCGATAAAGCTGTGCCGTCAGCTTGTCGACATCTTCAGGAGCCGCGTCGCCGGGCAGAAGCTGCACCGTCGCGCGCTCGCGCACCCGCAGCACCAACTCGCTGGCGGTATCCGGCGACAGTTCGTGGTTCTTCAAAAGATGTTCTTTGAGACGATCCGATACGAACGAGACCAGCCGCTCCGAGATGGTCAGGGGAAGCGTGTTCCGCAGGACCAGGGGCTCCTGGATCGACGGCGAGTCGCCGAACTTGTCGATAACGCCGCTCAACGTCGCTTCGCTCAGTTCGGCGCCGTTGTTGCCGACCACCGTCTCGACCACCGCGATGTTGCCGGTGTCGACCAGCGCATCGGCGACCGGACCCGATAGGGTGGGCCGCCGGGCCATCGCCGTCTGCTTCGCCTCGCTCGACCCGCCGACCAGCTCGATCAGGTCCGCGTCGCTCAGGGACCCCGAGAACTGCAGGATCGGCGTGGCGACCTCGTCGACATCGCCGGCCAGCACCAACGCCACATCGCGCGGCAGGTCCTTGAAGCTTTTCAGATTGATCGACAGGGCCTCACGCACCGCCTGGGAGGCGTCACGCGCCATGATCCGGAAAATGTCTTCGGCGATCCGGCGCTCCTCCGGGCCTATCGCGCCCGATTCCAGGCTATGGACGACCTTCTCGGCAAGCGTCGCGCGCGTGGCGGGCGAAGGGTCGGACATGAGACGGGTGACGTCGTCTCCGGAAAGCTTCATGGTCATGGTGTCCCGTCGGTCAATGGCCTGGAGGCGGAGCCCGCAAACGGGTCTCCGGTTCTCCCCAGTGTCTCCTCCATTGGCTAAGGAAAACTTAACCAAAATCCGAAAAGCGCAGGCTATATCGTCCGGCGGGCGGCGCGGCGGCGCTGGCGCAGCACTCCCGCCACGGCCTCGATGCGCTCAGGCACCGAAATCCGCAAAGTCGCCGGGACCTCCAGGGAGCGGTCCTCCAGCACGTTAACATCCGGCCGGCATCGGCCGTGTTCGGCGATGACCGCGTCCCGCCGGACCAGCAAATGCTCGATGTCCGGCCGAAACAGCTTGAACAGCGCGGTGATCCAGCGGTTGAGCGGCCAGGACGGCCGCGCCAGTTCTATGGCGAAGCAATCCAGCATGGCGATCACATGATCGGCGGCATACCAAGTCTCGGCAGTCACCCAGCGGTTGGTCACGAACAGGCTGCGCGCCTCGCCTCCCGGATCCATGGAGATGGCCACCAGATGGCTCAGCGCGTCGTTCGGATCCGCGGGAGACACGAAATCGACGACCGGCGCCGGCGTCGTCCCTTCGGGCATGCCCGAAGGGCGTAGAAAGGTGTGAAAGTGGCCGTGCTCCTCCCCCTGCTCCTCCGGCGGGTGCACATGGTAATAATATTGCGAGTGATGCTCCGGGTCGTAGACATCGCCTGGCGGGAAATGGGTCCAGGGCGACGCCTCGTCACACCCCCGCATGACCTCGTCGATCATCGTCACGCCGGATTTCGCCGCCATGCGCTGGCAGAGCGCGGCATCGGCCCCGGCCTCCTGCATGGCGCGAAGGCGGTCGGTGCTGACGGCGTCAAGGTCGATCACGGTCCAGGACCCTATGCTGTGCCGCAGAAACGGGACTGCAAGGCCGGCGTCAGATGATCCCGGCCTCAAGGTAATATCGCATCGCCCCATCGTGCAGCGGCGCGGTCAGCCCCGCGCGGGCCATCGACTGCGCGGTGATCATCCCCAGCACCGGGTGCTGGCCCTTGAGCGCGTCCAGATTCTCCACCGCCGCCTTGACGATGGCGTAGGCGACCTCCGGGTCCAGCGCATCGGTGGTCAGGAGGGTGGCAGTCGGGCCGACGGTCGGCACATCCGCCGTCACGCCGGGATAAAGACCTCCGGGGATGATCGTCTGCGCCATGTAGGGTGACTCGGCCGTCAGCGCCTCGATCTCCGGCCCCGTCACCGGCAGAATCCTGGTATCGCAGGACGACAGCGCCGCGTTGATGGTGCCGCTGGGATGGGGGGCGACAAACGCGATGGCATCGTAGGTGCCGTCGCACAGACCGGCGACCTGCCCGGCTGGTGGCACCTCGTGCACCTCCACCTTGTCCTCGGTCCAGCCAAAGGCGGTCAGCACCGTCTCGAAAAGCTCCCGGGTGGCATCGCCGTCGGGCCCCAGATTGACCGGGTGGTCCCAAAGGTCGGCGACGGCGTCGATGCCGGCGTCGGCCCGCACGATCACCGTCAGGGGCTCGGCGTGCAGGGCCATCAGCGACCGCACGGATCCCGCCGTCTCCTCGGCCTCCGCATGACCGTTCCAGACCCTGTAGTGCTGGGCCGAATCGGCGATCCCCAGATCCAGGCCGCCCTCTTCCAGCCGGGTCAGGTTTTCCTGACTTCCGCCGGTACTTTCGATCACCATCCGTAATCTCTGGCCGGCATCGCTGGCGTTGACGGTGCGGGCAAGGGCGCCGCCGGCGGGGTAGTACAACCCGGCAACCCGCCCCGTTCCCATCACCAGGGTCTCGCGCTCAACCGCGTCCTGGGCATGGACGGAACGGATCGATCCCGGCGTCGCGGCAACAATCAGCCCGGTCAGGACAAGCGTTGCGATCATCTTTTTGTGCATTTTTGGTGTCCTTGCCTATGCCGGCCGGTTCCGCTGTTGTGCCCGCCAGTCGGCCTCGCCCTCCCGCAGGGTCCATTCCACCAGGCGGCGCAACACCTTTCCCAACCCCTCGTCGAAGACGTGGATGACCGCCCCGAAGTTTTGCTCGCTCACGGAATTCAGGGATTCGAAGTTCTCGCCGGCGATGATCACCCGGTCGGGGATGCGCACCAGCTTTGCGTTGAGCCGGACACGAACCTGGTACGGTCCGCCGCCGAATGTTTCCGTCTGAAACTCGCGCAGCTCCGTCTTGAGCACATAATTGGCCCGAAGGCCGATGGACTCCCTGCCGACCGAGACGATCTGGCCGCTGTTCTCGAAGCTTTCGACCATCAGCGTCTGCACCATCTCCGGCGCCCTGTCGGTCCACGAAACGTCCGCGTAATAGTCCAGGGTGGTCACCGACTGGCGTAGCGCGATGCGCGCCGTGTCCAGCCCGGCGGCGGCCACCGGCGGTTCGATCAGGATCTGCCAGACGACTTTCGGAAGATCCTCGTCGAACGTGCTTTTCGGCGAGAGCTGATACAGCTGCGGCGGTTCGGGCGTCAGCCTTATGGGCCCGCAGCCCACGGTCAAAGCTGCCGCAACGATGGCGCCACCGCCAAAACGGCGGCGGGAGAGGTGTCTAGCGTCGGTCATGGCCCGGTCAATCGACGGTTACTCCCCTATCGGAATCACCAAAAATAAACTGCGCCGGCGCCCGCTCCAGCCGTTCGGCGACCCGCCCCAGGCTGCGGGCCAGACCGCGCAGTTCGGCAACCATCAGGGTGAACTCATAGAGCCCTTCCCCGGCGAAGTTCTGTACGCCGGGCCTGACATCCGTGAGCAGACCGTTCAGCGTGTCGGCGGTTTCGGAGAACGACCCGGCCACCTGCCGCACCTGTCGGACCGCGGCCGTAACCTCGTCACCCATCTCGCCGACCGCCCCGTCCACCGTCTCCAGCGTGCCGTCCAGACGGTCGCTTAGACGCGCGGCATCGACCCTGGTTTCCGAAACCAACCCGTCCAGGTTGACGACCAGCGCGTCGATCCGCTCCAGCGCGCCGGCGACGTTGCCGGCCTCTTGGGCCAGTATCCCCGTCAGCGCCTGGACATTGGCCAGCGAGTCCGACACCGCCTGCTGGTTCTCCACCGACAGGAATGCCGAGGCGCTGTCGATCAGCTTGGTGGTGCTGATCACCAGCTCAGGCACCGAATCGAGCACCGCCTGCAGCGACGATGCCTGCGACGGAATGACCGGATAGTCCGCGCCCGCATCCGCGACCAGCGGCGGCTGTCCCTGCTCACCCCCACGGATCTCGATAAAGACGCCGCCGGTGATGCCCTGCAGCTCGAGCCGCGCAACATTCCCTTCGACGATGGGCGTGTCGTCGCGCAACTCCACCAACACGCGAACCCGGCCGACATCGAACGGATCGATCCGGATATCCTCCACCTGGCCGACGGGAATGCCGCGATACCGCACTGGCGATCCGACCTGCAACCCGTTGACGGACCCTGAAAAATAGATGAGGTAGCGGGCCGAAATCTGATCGACGCTGAGCCGGCCCAGCCATACCGCGAACACCAGGAAACCCAACACGACGATCAGCACGAAGCTGCCGACCGCGACATAGCTTGCCCGTGTTTCCATGGAGACCGCTCAGCCGTTCGCGGCGGCGGCGCGGGCCGCCCGGCCGCGCGGCCCGTGGAAGTAGTCGCGGATCCACGGATGGTCCAGGGTCATCAGCTTGTCCATGGTGTCGACGATGACGCGCTTGTCGATGAGAACGGCGATACGGTCGCAGATTGCGCCCAGGCTGTCGAGGTCATGGGTCACCATAAAGACGGTCAGATTAAGGCTCTGCTGAAGATTGGCGATAAGTTGGTCGAAGGCGGCGGCGCCGATCGGGTCCAGGCCCGCCGTCGGCTCGTCCAGAAACAGGATTTCGGGATCCAGCGCCAGGGCGCGGGCCAGCCCGGCACGCTTGCGCATGCCGCCGGACAGTTCGGCCGGTTTGCGCAGCGAGGCCACGTCCGGAAGGCCGGCCATGGCGATCTTGATCCGCGTGATTTCGTCGATCATGTCACCCGGCAGATCGGTGAATTCCTTGAGCGGAACCTGAATATTCTCCGCCACCGTCATGGAGCTGAACAGCGCTCCGTCCTGAAACAGGACGCCCCATCGCCTTTGCAGGCTCTGCCGTTCGGCCCCGTGCAAATCATTCAGATTTTTCCCGAGCACCGTGATTCGGCCGGCGGCGGGACGGATCAGCCCGACGATCTCCTTCAACAACACCGATTTGCCGGAGCCCGAGCCGCCGACCACCCCCAGCACCTCGCCGCGGTGCACGTCCAGATCCAGCCCGTCATGGATCACCTGACTGCCGAACTGCGTGCGCAAGCCGCGTACCGTGATCACCGTGTTCTTGGCGTCGGGGCCGGCTTCTTCCATCGATCAGATCCCGATCAGCGAGAACAGCACCGAAAACAAGGCGTCCAGAACGATGACCAGGAAGATCGCCTCGACCACCGACTGGGTCGTCAGCCGACCCACGCTTTCGGCGCTGCGGGTCACCTTGAGCCCCTCGTAGCAGCCGACCAGCGCGATCACGAAGCCGAACACCGGCGCCTTGATCAGACCCACCCACAGCGTGGTCAGCGTCACCGCCGATTGAAGCTGCTGGATAAAGGCGCCAAAACTGATGTCGATCAGCGTGTAGCTCATCACCGCCCCGCCGGCCAACGCCATGATATTGGCGTAGAACGCCAACAGCGGCAGGGTGGCGACCAGCGCCAGGATCCGCGGCAGCACCAGCACGTCGACCGGATCGAGCCCCAGGGTCTGCAGCGCGTCGACCTCCTCGTTGACCTTCATGGTGCCAATCTGGGCGGTGAAGGCGGACCCCGACCGGCCGGCGACGATGATCGCGGTGATCAGGATCCCCAACTCGCGCAGCACCGATACGCCCAGCAGATTGACGACAAAGATCTCCGCTCCGAACTGACGGAGCTGATCGGCGCTTTGATAGGCCAGGACGACACCGATGAGAAATGCCAGCAGACCGACGATGGGCATCGCGTTCAGGCCGGTCATCTCCATGTGATGCACCGTCGATGTCAGCCGCAGCCGGCCCGGGTGCACGACTACGCCGGCCAGGCGCACGCACACCATTCCGAGAAAATTGAGCAGGCTCATCGCCTCGCCGATAAAGGCGAAGGTCGCCTTGCCCACCCGCTCGGCGATCTCGACCAGCTTGTTGGGTCTGCGTTCCTGGACCTGGCAATCCGCCGATCGGGTTTCCACCGCCTCCAGCAGCGCCAGCTGGGCCGGGGTGGCGTTGGCAAAGCCGGCATCGACGCCACGCGCCCTGAGGTCTGATCGTGTCCGTTGGAGCAACCACGCACCGGCGGTGTCCAGCGCGGAAACCGCGCCCAGATCGATCGCCGCCGTCTGCACCCCCGTCACCTCGCCGGCCGCCAGCCTCACCCGCCGGTCCAGATCGAGCGCGGCGCGCAGGTCCCAACGGCCGCTGACGGCAACGACGGCCCGGGTGCCGTCGCGGCTCACCGCAATCGGCCGCGATCCTCCGGCCCTCCCGGACTGTCCGCCATCTTTTCGGTGACCCAACCGACCCTGCCCGCTACTAATTGCTGCCTGTCCACTTCGATCGCCGCCACGGGAGCCGACCTTCGGTGAATCTCAAAGACCACATCCGCAGCGTCCCCGACTTTCCCAAGCCGGGAATCCTGTTCTACGACATCGCAACGCTTTTGGCCCACCCAAAGGCATGGCGGGAAACCGTAGACCGGCTGGCCGATATCGTGCGGCCGCTGAAACCCGATCTTCTGGTCGGCATCGAATCCCGCGGTTTCCTGACCGCCGCGCCGCTGGCCCTCACCCTGGGCTGCGGTTTCGTGATGCTGCGCAAAAAGGGCAAGCTGCCGGGCGCGACCGTCAGCCACACCTACGAGCTGGAGTATGGCGAGGATACGATCGAGATCCAGAAGGACGCCGTGACCCCCGGCCAAAGGGTCGTCGTGATGGACGATCTGCTGGCCACCGGCGGTACCATGGCCGCCTCCATCGCCTTGCTGCGCGAGGTCGGCGCGGATGTGCGCGGCGTCGCCTGCATCATCGAACTGACATTCCTCAACGGACGGTCGCGGTTCGACGTGCCGGCCAGCGCCCTGATCAGCTATGACCGCTGAAGCCCCGCCGCCCGACGGTCCGGTGCGGGTGCGCCAGGTCGAGCTATTGTCCGACGACTGGTACGTGCTCAAAAAGACCACGTTCGACTACCGGCGCCGCGACGGTCGGTGGCAGACAATGGCGCGGGAGACCTATGACCGCGGCAACGGGGCGGCCATTCTGCTGTACGATCCCGATCGCCGCGTCGTCCTGCTGACCCGCCAGTTTCGCTACCCCGCCTATGTCAACGGTCACGCCGAGCCGATGATCGAGGTGTGCGCCGGCATCCTCGACGAGCACAGTCCCGAAGACTGCATCCGGCGGGAGGTGGAGGAGGAAGCGGGCGTGCGGGTGGCAAACCCGCGCCGTGTCTTCGATGCCTTCATGAGCCCCGGTTCGGTGACCGAACGGCTGACCTTCTTCGTCGCCGAATACCGGCCCGGCGACCGCGTCAACGACGGCGGCGGCGTGGTGGCCGAGGGCGAGGATATCGAGATCCTGGAACTGACGCTGGAAACGGCCCTCTCGATGGTCGAGGACGGCCGCATCGTCGACGCCAAGACCATCCTGCTGCTCCACTACGCGGCACTGCACCGGCTGTTTTAAGGCTTCACCTCGGCCGCTCGCCGCGCGGCGCGGAAATGCTTCAACCGAGGGGTCGCCGCTACGGTTCCGGCGCGGGCGGACGGCCGCCGCTTGATTTCCTCCCCGACGGCCGCGATCGCCTCGATGGCCGGCACCAGGCGCACGCCCAGCTCGTTCAGAGTGTATTCCACCGAAGGCGGAGAGGTCGGCATGACCCGGCGGTCGATCACGCCGCAGTCCTCCAACTCGCGCAAACGGGCCGTCAGAATCTTCGGTGAGATCTGCGGAATATCGGCGCGCAGTTCGCTGAACCGTCTGGGCCCGCCGCGCAGATACCAGATGATGTTCGGCGTCCAGGCTCCGCCGATAATCGACATGCATTCGAGCAGCGGGCAGGCCTCGGGCGGCGCCGGGGCTTTGTTCTTGCGCATTCTCAAGGCCATGGCCGGGCTCCGGTTACCGATCGGAAACTCGAAAAGACAGTATCATGAAGAAACCTGATTTACAATAGATACCTGCTTTCTTACCTCTACTCGCGTGACCGGATGGCCACCCTCAAGGAAAGGAATACCGCGATGAAGCTTTACTACGCCCCCGGCGTCTGCTCGCAGTCGGTTCACATTGCGCTGAACGAGGCGGGTCTCGCCCATACCCTCGAGAAAGTCGATCTGGCGACCAAGACGACCGAAAGCGGGGCCGATTATGCTCGGATCAACCCGCTCGGCTATGTGCCCGCGCTGGAGCTCGACGATGGCGAGATCCTGCTCGAGGCGCCGGCCATCCTGCAGTACGTGGCCGATCTCAAGCCCAAGGCGGGCCTTGCCCCGGCGAACGGCACGCTCGACCGTGTCCGGCTTCAGGAACAGCTGAACTACACGGCCTCGGAACTGCACAAATCCTTCGGGCCGTTCTTTGCCCCGGTCAAGCCCGAGGGAGCACTGCGCGATCAGGCGCTCGCCAAGCTGGGCAAACGCTTCGACGCGCTTGAGGCGCGGCTGTCCGATGGCCGGCCCTACGTCATGGGCGACACCTTTACGGTGGCCGACGCCTACACCTTCGTCGTCGCCTCCTGGGCGAGGCTTATCGATTTGGACCTCGGTCCGCTGCCAAAGGTGCGCGACTACATCGCGCGCGTTGGTAAGCGTCCGAAGGTGACGGAGGTTCTGCGGCGCGAAGGACTGGCGGTCTGATCCGCCGGCAGGGCTGGGCCCGCTCCAGGCGGGCCCGGCACCCCCAAGACAGGAGCCCCGACATGCACGACGCCCGCGCCGCCATCGAAGCGCAGATGCAACTTTACTTCGACGGTCTCCACCACAGCGACACAGACAGGCTGCGACAGGTTTTCGACCCCGCCGCGCGCTATGTCTGCGCCACCGACGACGAGATCGTCAATCTCGGCATGACGGAGTATTTTCCGATCGTCGAGGCGCGCCAGCCGCCCGCGGCGCGCGGCGAGGCCCGGCGCGACGAGATCGTGTCGATCGCCTTTGCCGGCCCCAGGACGGCCTTCGTCCAGGCCCATTGCGCCATCGGCGCCCGTTACTTCACCGACTTCCTCACCTTCATCAGGACCGCCGACGGCTGGCGGATCGTCGCCAAGGTCTTCCACCACGAACCGATCGGGCGGCCAGCCGCTCCAAACAAGGAATAGGGACATGCCCTTCGTGAATATCAAGATCACCCGAGAAGGCGCGACTTTTGAACAGAAACGGCGCCTCATCAGGGGGGCCACGGATCTGTTGGTGGAGGTGCTCGACAAGAACCCGGCCACGACCTTCGTCGTGATCGACGAAGTCGAGATGGAGGACTGGGGAGTCGGCGGCCTTCCGGTGGCGGAATTCCGCAGTGAGCAAGCGCGCACGGACAAGACAAAACTATCCTAGCCCATTGCCAGGCCTGACGAGGCCACGGCCCCACCCATCCAACTTGATCCCACTACCATTTCCTTGAGGATTGACGGGGAACTGTCTTCCTAGATCGCCTCGGCCACGCGCCGCGCGGCGGCCAGCAGCATGCGGTCGCTGCCGGCCGGTCCGATCAGCGACAGACCGACGGGACAGTCGCGAACCGTGGCCAGCGGCAGCGAGATCTGCGGCAGCCCGCCAAGCCCGGCGATGCATAGAATGGCCAGCGCCCGCTGGCGGTTCCGCACCGCCTCGTCGGGCGGCTGGTTCATCGGCGGCGCGATCGACGGCACGGTCGGCAGAACCAGGATCGTGCCGGCGGGCAGCAGATCGGCCAGACGGGCCCGCACCGCGGCTCGGCCCGTGGCCGCGTCGTCGACGGCCGCGTCTGTCACCCGGGAGGCCTGATCGAACCGTTCCTGGATGGCCGGGCCGAACCTTGGCCGATGAGCCGTGATCCAGGAGACATGGGTGCGCCAGATCTCCCGCCATTGCAGCGCCTGAAAGTGGGCCAGCCACGACGCCAGACCATCCTCGGCCACGGTCACCCGCGTTAGCGGCCCCAGCGTCCGGCCCACCCGCTCGGCGGCGGCGTCCAGTGCCGGGCGGGCCTCGTCCAGCGCGCGGTCGAAGGCGTCCATCCCATAAAGCACCGATCCCGTGACCGCCGCATCGTCGGCGGCGCCGTGAGGCCCGAGCGCCAGCAACACGTCGCCGGCCCTTTGAAGTAAAGCCGCGTCGCGCGCGAACCATCCGACCGTGTCGAAACTGGGCGCCAGCGGCATGACCCCGTCCAGCGGCATGGCGCCGTGACTGGGACGCATTCCGAACAGTCCGCAATAGCTGGCCGGCGCGCGCACCGACCCGCCCGTGTCGGTTCCCAGCGCCAGATCGGCAAGCCCGGCGGCCACCGCCGCCGCCGATCCGCTGGAGGATCCGCCGGGGATGCGGCCGGGCGCGGCGACATTGACCGGCGTGCCGTAATGAAAGTTCTCGCCGTTCAGGCTGAAGGCCAGCTCGTCGGTGATGGTCTTGCCGACCAGGGTGGCGCCGGCCTTCATCAAGGCGGTCACCGTCGGCGCCGTCTCGCCGGCCGGGCCGTGGCTGGCCAGCCAGTCGGGATTACCGCAGCCGGCGGTATGGCCCTCGATATCGAACAGATCCTTGACCGCCAAGGTTAGGCCGGCCAGCGGGCCGGTCGCCGCGCCCGCGATGCGGATATCCCCGTGCGGACAGAACGCCCCGATCTCGTCCGTCATGATCGCTCCTTCGGTCTGACGCGGTCCACGATGGCACATCGCCGGGCCGGCGGCAAAATCGGTCGGCGCGAAGGCGACCGGGCGAGGCGGCAGGCCATTGCATCGCCCGCCAAGGCCGTGTCCTATCACTCTGAAACCCTTGGATCCGAGGCAGAGAAATCATGACCCAACCTTGGTGGCGCGGCGCCGTCATCTATCAGATCTACCCGCGCAGCTTTCTCGACAGCGACGGCAACGGCGTCGGCGACCTGCGGGGCATCGCCGATCGGCTCGACTATGTGCGGTCGCTGGGCGTCGACGCGATCTGGATCTCGCCGTTCTTCAAATCGCCGATGCGCGATTTCGGTTACGACGTCTCAGACTACCGCACGGTCGATCCGCTGTTCGGGACCAACGAAGACTTTCTGCGGTTGATGGAGGCGGCCCACGCGATGGGGCTCAAGGTCATCGTCGACATGGTCCTCGCCCACACGTCCGACGAGCACCACTGGTTCCGGGACAGCAGGGGCAGCCGCGACGGGCCCCTGGCCGACCGCTATGTCTGGGCCGACGCCAAACCCGATGGCACGCCGCCCAACAACTGGCTGTCGATGTTCGGCGGTCCGGCCTGGCAGTGGGACCCCAGGCGCGGCCAGTATTACCTGCATCATTTCCTGCGCAGCCAGCCCAACCTTAACTGGCACGACGCCGCAACGGTCGACGCCATGCTGGGCGAGGTCGAATACTGGCTGAAGCAGGGGGTGGACGGGCTGCGCCTTGACGCCATCACCACCCTGATCCACGACCCGGAACTGCGTGACAACCCCCCGGCCGACGGCATGGCCGGCGACATCGGCGGCGGTGCCAGCAACCCCTTCGCCTTTCAGCGCCATCTGTACGACCGCGACCGGCCGGAGATCATCGGCCTGTTCAACCGGCTGCGCGGGCTGACCGACCGTTATCCCGACCGGTTCCTGATGGGCGAGGTGGCGGACGTCGATTCCATCGACGCCACCGCCCGCTACACCAGCGGCAGCGACCGGTTGCACAGCGCCTACACCTTTCAGCTGACCCACGCCGATTTCGATGCCCCGCTCCTGGCGCGCGTTGTGGGCCGCACCGAACGGGAGGTGGCAGACGGCTGGCCGACCTACGCCTTCACCAACCATGACTGCATCCGGCCCGTCACCCGCTGGGGCGCCCTGCCCCATCTGTCCGGCGACCGGCCGGCATTGGCCAAGCTGCTGATGGCCTGCCTTCTGTCGCTGCGCGGAACCTTGTGCGTCTACCAGGGCGAGGAGCTGGGGCTGGCCGAGGCCGATATCCCCTTCGACCGGCTGGTCGATCCGTGGGGCATCGAATTCTACCCCGACTTCAAGGGCCGCGACGGCTGCCGGACGCCCCTGCCCTGGGCCGGCGACCGGCCCCATGGCGGGTTCACCACCGGCACCCCCTGGCTGCCGGTGCCCGACGAGCATCGGGCCCTTTCCGTCGACCGGCAGGAGGCCGATGCCGATTCGGTGCTCGCCGCCTACCGCCGGTTCCTGACCTGGCGCAAGGGACGCCCCAGCCTGATGACCGGCGCCAAACGGCCGCTGGAGACGGCCGCGCCGATCTACGCCTTCGAACGCGAGGGCGCGGGAGACCGTCTCCTTTGCGCCTTCAACCTGTCGAACGTACAGGCGACACTGGCGGTCGGCGCCGGTTGGCGGCCGACCGAGGGACATGGGTTCGCCGTCACCCTCACCGGCGAAACCCTGTCCCTGCCGCCGTTCGGGGCCGCCTTCCTGGACCGCTGATGCGCGCGTCAGGCATCGTCCGGACCCTGCTTCAGACGGTCGAGGGGAAAGCGCCGTACCTCGTCCATCAAGGCGACCAGACCGGCCGCGGCATGGTCTACCAGCCGCCGGCCGCGCTCGGCATCGGCGTCGGCGGCGTTGCCGCAGGCGCCGTCCGGGTTGAGGTCCTGGGTCATCCACCCAAAGCTGGCCGCGCCGTCGGGCCGCAGATGATCGAACTCCCGGGCCATGCGCGCGCCGAGGCTGGGGAAATCCCGGACCTCGTCCAGCCGGACCAGATCGGGCGCCAGGTGCAGCATCATCGACGTCTCGATGGCCCCGCCATGGATGCCATGGGCCAGCTCGGCGTCCGAAAACAACTCGTCGGGCAGCCCCACATCGCCCCAGCTTGTCGTTACGGCCAACATGCCGTGGCGAACCCGTAATCTCCGGGCGATGATCTTCATGGTCTCCGGGTTGCCGCCATGACTGTTGAACAGCACCAGCTTGCGCAACCCCGCGCGGCGGACGCTTTCGCCGACCTCCGTCCACATCTCGGCCAGGGTTTCGGCCGACAGGCTCAAGGTTCCGGCAAACGCCAGATGCTCGTCGCTTTTGCCGACGGTCATGGCCGGGAGAACCAGGACCGGGCGGTCGGCCGGCACTAGGGCCAGAGCCCGGTCCAGGATGCCGCGGTTGATGATGGCGTCGACGGCCAGCGGCAGGTGCGGTCCGTGCTGTTCGATCGCCGCCACGGGCAGAACCACGACCGTGTCCTCCGCGTCCAGCCCCTCGAAGTCCACCCATGTCAGATCCTGCCAGGATCGGGTCGGCGATTTCAGCACCATGATCGATGACGCCGATCCCGAGAAATCACTTTGGAATATTCAGATCGTTTCGCTATAAGAAAATTGACGTACATTCTAAATCACGAACCCGTTTGTTACAAAAAAATCTCGGCGTTTACTGTGACGACTTAGCGAAAACATTCGAGGACTAAAGGAAGACCATGATCCAGGAATTCAAAAGCTTCATCATGCGCGGCAACGTCGTGGATCTGGCGGTGGCCGTGATCATGGGTGCCGCCTTCGGCGCCATCGTGACATCCCTCGTCAACGATGTCGTCATGCCGCCCATCGGCATCGTGACCGGCGGGATCGACTTCAGCGAACTCTACATCAATCTCTCCGGCACCGACTATCCCTCGCTGGCCGCGGCCCAGGAAGCGGGCGCGGCGACCATCAACTATGGCCAGTTCATCAATACGGTGATCAATTTCCTGATCGTGGCGCTGGCCATCTTCGTCATGATCCGCCTGCTCAACCGCGCCAAGCGCAAGGAGGAGGCGGTGCCCGAGACGCCGCCGCCGCGCCCGCCCCAGGAAGTGCTGCTGGAGGAAATCCGCGACCTGCTGAAACAGTCGCGGGTCTGACGCGCCGCGATGTGATGGCGAGGCGGGGGTCGGCAAGGATCGAACGGCGGGGTAAGGTGGCCGGCATCGCCCGGACCAAGGCTCCAAAAGGCTCATGATCCACCGCCCCCCTTCCTCCCCCGCCGCCGGGACCGGGACCGCGCCCTTGCCCGGGGACGACCACGGCCCTCGCGGTCGCGGCGCCCGCGACCATGGTTCCCACGGTCACGGGTCGGGTCATGTCCACGCGTCCAACGAGCGGCGGCTGGCCTGGGCGATCATCCTCACCGGCGGCTTCATGGTGGTGGAGGTCATCGGCGGCGTGCTGTCGGGATCCCTGGCGCTGATCGCCGATGCCGGACACATGCTGACGGATTTCGCCGCCCTGTCGCTGGCCTGGTTCGGGTTTCGCATCGCCCGCCGCCCGGCCGATCCCGACCGGACCTACGGATATCACCGCTTCCAGGTGCTGGCCGCCTTTGTCAACGGCATGACCCTGATCGCCATCGTCGGCTGGATCGGCTTTGCCGCCATCGGCCGGCTGCTGGACCCGGTGCCGGTGATGGGCTGGCCGATGATGGCCGTCGCCGTCGCGGGACTGGCGGTCAACATCGTCGTGTTCGCCATCCTGCACGGCGGCGACCGCCACAACATCAACATGCGCGGCGCCGCCCTGCACGTGCTGGGCGATTTGCTGGGATCGGTCGCGGCCATCGCCGCCGCCATCGTCATCCTGACCACCGGCTGGACACCCATCGATCCCATCCTGTCGATGGTGGTGGCCGCGCTGATCCTGCGCAGCGCCTGGCTGATCGTGCGCCAGAGCGGCCATGTGCTGCTGGAAGGCACGCCAGCCCACATCGACATCGCCGGACTCAGGTCCGATTTGCGCGAAGCGGTGCCGGAGATCGCCGACGTGCACCACGTCCACGCCTGGTCGCTGACCGCCGAGCGGCCGCTGCTGACCCTGCATTTGACCGTCTCGGCCGGGGCCGACCACGACAGGGTCCTGGCCGCCGTCAAAACCCTGCTGCGCGACCGCTGGGGGCTCGACCATTCCGTCGTTCAGATCGAGCGCGCGGCCTGCCCCGACGACGCGATGCCGGCGTCCGGGCGGACCGCCCCGAACGCGCGGGGCTGACCCCGCCGGACGACTGCCAACGGCGCCGTTGGCCGTCTCCGGGCTTCAGCGTCGCGCGCAGGCCCCGGCTCGGGGGCCGGGGCTCGCGGCTGCTTTTGCCGGATGTCTCCGACAGGAAATCCCAGACGACGAGTCCCGCGCCTGACGCGGGACCTGTGCGGGACGGCGCCGTTGGCTTGTCTCCGGGCCTCACCGTCGCGCACAGGCCCCGGCTCGGGGGCCGGGGCTCACGGCTGCTTTTGTCGGATGTCTCCGACAGGAAATCCCAGACGACGAGTCCCGCGCCTGACGCGGGACCTGTGCGGGACGGCGCCGTTGGCTTGTCTCCGGGCCTCACCGTCGCGCACAGGCCCCGGCTCGGGGGCCGGGGCTCACGGCTGCTTTTGTCGGATGTCTCCGACAGGAAATCCCAGACGACGAGTCCCGCGCCTGACGCGGGACC
>JBQLZQ010000040.1:0-4496 GCA_052168355.1 Inquilinaceae bacterium | reverse complement strand
TCACGTCATTGGTGGAAGCGGGTCCGCTTCCACCAATGACGATCGCGCTCTAGGCCATGCCCAACGCCGCCGGCATCGGCGGCACGGCGTCGCGGGTGGCGTCCGCGCCCGCCAGGATCTCAACCTGCCGCAGCCCGAAACGGGCAAAGGCCGGGCGCAGGGCATGGGCCGACCCGTCGTCGGCCGTCAGCACCGCCAGGCGCCGCGACGGCCGGGATGTCGGCGGGACCGCATCGGCGCCCGTCCCGTCGAGAAGGAAGGCCACCCGGGCGGCGATGGCGGCGCCGGAATCGACCCATTGGATCGGTCGGGGCGCGATGGCGGCCAGCTCGGACCGCAGCAGCGGAAAATGGGTACAGGCCAGAACCACCGTATCGATGTTCGCCCCGCCCACCTGCTCGAACATCCCGTCGAGGACCCGGCGCAGGGCCGCCGGGTCGGGGGGCGCTCCGCGCAGCTTGGCCTCGGCCAGCTCGACCAGGTCCCGCGACCCGTGACGGATAACGGTGCAATCGGCCGCGAAACTGTCGATCAGCCGCTGCGTATAGGGCTGACGCACGGTGGCCGGGGTACCCAGAAGCCCGATGGTCCGGCTCTGGCTGACCGCGGCCGCGGGCTTGATCGCCGGTACCGTGCCGACCACGGGGACCGCGAGCACCTCGCGCACGGCATCGAGGGCCGCCGTGCTGGCGGTGTTGCAGGCCATGACCACCAAATCCGGCCGATACCGCGCCGCCAGGTCTTCCAGCAGGCCGGCGACATGGGGGATCAGAACCCCGTCCGGCTTGATGCCATAGGGAAAGAAGGCGTTGTCGGCTGCATAGATCAGATCGGCTCCGGGCAGTCGGGCCGCGACCTCGGCCAGCACGCTAAGGCCGCCGACACCGGAATCGGCGATCAGCACCGTGGAAGGGGGCGGGACGGGCGGGGAGGACGGCATGATCTCTGGGCAGTCGGCCGCTGGGTGGGATCCGAAGCCGACATCCTAGGGGAGAAATAGGGCATAACCGGTTAATATTGAGCCGAAAGAATGGCCGTCCTGTCGTCATCCCCGGTCGGCGAGAACCCGCTTCAAGGCGGCCAGAAACGTCGCCACCGCGCCGGTATCGGCCAATCCGTAGTGGGCCGCGCTGGACCGGCCATGGAGGTCGACGACGATGCCGATCCCGGTATCGCGCACGGTTTCGAAAGCATCCTCATCGGTGATGTCATCGCCGATATAGATCGGCACACCGCCATCCTTGTCGACCCCCAGAGCCTCCAACAGCCAGCCGACCGCCTTGCCCTTGTGCCAGTCGACGTCCGGTTGCAGATCGATGACCTTCTTGCCTTCGGTTCGGCGCAGATCCGGCCGCGACAAGATGGCGTCGTCGACGGCCCGTCGCAGGGCCGGAAGGTCGGCGCCGGTGACGTTGCGATAGTGAATGGCCAGGGAGAACCGCTTCCGTTCGATCTCGACCCCGTCCATGCCCGCCAGCCGGTCGGCAATCTCCGCCTCGGCCGCGTCCAGGTGCGGCAGCAACTCCGTCCCTTCCTCATGGGCCAACGTCCGGGTGCCGGGACCGACGATATCGAAGCCGTGGCTTCCGGCATAAAACACGCAATCCAGGTCGACCCGGCTCTTGAGGTCCGGCAGGTCGCGGCCGCTGACCACGGCCACCGGGCACAGCCCGGCGAGATCGCGCACCAGATCCCGCATTTCGGCTGACAACGCCGCCAGTTCCGGCCGGCCGACAATCGGTGCCAGGGTGCCGTCAAAGTCCAGGAAGAGGGCCACGGGGACGCCGTCTATCCGCTCGACGATGCGGTCGAGCGCGCCGCACGCGTCGGGAAGGCCGGGCTTTGTCTGGGTATTCATCGGGCCGCTTTCTGCACCATCCCACGACGCTGGACAAGAGAGTTCGCTGAGGCGCGACGGCGGGCGGCGCGCTACACTACCCGCGCACCGCCCGAAACGAAGCGCCTTCCAAGGCTTCGATCGGGCCAAAACCGCCGGGAGGATGCCATGGAAATGACCATCAAGTTCCGTCTGCTGGCCTTGGAGAAGATCGTCGGCGGCCTGGTCGAGGGAAAGGGGGTCCCGCCGGAGGACGTCGAACGCTGGCACGCGCTGGCCCAGGCACAGGATCTGGAAGTTGGTAAGTTGATGGAGATCGCCGACAAGATCACAAAAGCCATCCCGCCACGATGATTAGGAACCCGTATTGAAACAGGACATAGGAATAACGTGAAATAGCCCGTTCCCTTGCCCTATCCTTGGCCTCTAAGCTTTATTCACAAAATTTAAACAGGTTGAGCATGAAAATACGTCAAAATGATTGGTTCCGAGGGTCTCATGGATCGCCTGAAACTATTTGGCACGTTATTCTACATCATCGCGGTGCTCTCCTTGGCCGGGTTCGCCTTGACAGGAACCTCCTTTTAGCCGGCGGGTCCGGCTCCCATCTTGGCCGGCGCCATCTCGTCGGATCGGCCGCCGGTGTCCGGGGCGGAGCGATAGAAGCCCGGCCTAGCGGGGCCTTCTCTCGATGAACGCCTTGGATACGGCGGCCATCCTGGTCGTCCTGGCCACCGTCCTGGGCTATCTCAACCACCGATACATCAAGCTGCCGCAGACGATCGGTCTCACGATCATGGGTGCGGTGGCTTCGCTGGCGACCATCGGCGTCCAGCTTGCGTTCCCCGCCGCCGAACTGGACGATACGGTGCGGGAGTTCGTCCTCGAAATCGACTTTTCGACCGCCCTGATGGAAGGGATGTTGTCTTTCCTGCTGTTCGCCGGTGCGTTGCACGTCGATCTCAGCGCTCTTCTGCGTCAACGCTTGGCGGTGGGGGTCATGGCCACGCTCGGTGTGGTCGTCTCGACGGTCCTGGTGGCGGCCGGGTTCAAGGGGTTGACCATCGTCACCGGTCTCGACGTTCCCTTTGCCTGGTGCCTTGTGTTCGGAGCGCTGATCAGCCCAACCGATCCGGTCGCCGTGCTGGGCATCTTGAAGTCGGCCAAGGTCCCGCCATCGCTGGAGGTCAAGGTCGCCGGCGAAAGCCTGTTCAACGACGGCGTCGGCGTGGTGATTTTCTCCATTCTGCTTGCAGCGGCGGTCGGCGCCGAGGAGTTTTCCATCCTCCACGCCGCCGAACTGTTCGTCGTCGAGGCGGGCGGCGGCGCCTTGTTCGGTCTGGTCATCGGCTGGATCGCCTACCGGGCGATGAAGACGGTCGACGAGCACAATCTGGAAGTGTTGATCACCCTGGCCGTTGTCATGGGCGGATATGCCCTGGCTCACCGCCTGCACATCGCCGGTCCGGTGGCCATGGCCGTGGCCGGTCTGCTGATCGGCAATCATGGCACCGCATATGCCATGAGCGAGCGAACGCGGTTGCACCTCACCAGTTTCTGGTCGCTGCTTGACGAGGTTCTCAACGCCGTCCTGTTCCTTCTGATCGGGCTGGAGGTGATCGCCATCGCCGCCGACGCGCCGCATCTGGCTGTGGGTTTGGGATCCATATTGGTGGTGCTGGCGGCGCGGGCCATAGCGGTCGGCGTGCCGATGAGCGTGCTCAAGCGCTTTCAGCCCTTCACGCCGGGTGCCTTTCCGCTGCTGGTCTGGGGCGGCCTGCGCGGCGGCATCTCGATTGCCCTGGCCCTGTCGCTGCCGCCCGGACCGTTGAAGGCCACGATCCTGACGGCCACCTATGTCGTCGTGGTCTTTTCCGTGGTGGTCCAGGGGTCGACGGTCGGCATGACGGCGCGGCGGTTCGTCGGCAAGGTGGAGTGACCCGCCGCACGCTCCAATCCACGTCCAGCCCGTCCGACCGCCGGATGGTGGGCCCGGCGTTGATCGTGGCCGCCGTCGCGCTCATCGCCGGGCTGGTCGCGCCGGCGCTTTCAGTTCAGACCCTGTTCGTGCTGCAGGACAGCGTCTCGATCCTGGGGGGGCTGGGTATCCTGTGGCGGGACAGCCAGTATTTCCTGTTTGCCGTGCTGTTGATCTTTTCGGTGCTGTTCCCGGCCGCCAAGCTGACCCTGGCATCCTGGATCTGGTTCGCGGCCGATCTTGCCCACGGCCCCCCGACGGCGCTGCTCGCTTGGCTGGAGAGCCTCGGCAAATGGTCGATGCTGGACGTTCTGGTGATCGCCATCCTGGTCGCCGCCCTCAACGTGACGGTGCTCAGCGGCGCCCTGGTCAAGCCGGGGATCTACCTGTTCACCCTGTCGGTGATCCTGTCGATCCTGACCATCGCCCGTATCCGCCGAATCGCCGTGCGATCCGGAGACCAATCAACCGACGCCTGAGGCGGGGCGGAGCTAGAGCGCGATCGTCATTGGTGGAAGCGGGCCCGCTTCCACCAATAACGTGAATCGCTCTCTAACTCTATGAATAGAGTAGGATTCACGCCTTGGGTGGGATCGCCGAAGCGATTCCACCCAAGGCGATCCTGCTCTAGGAGCCCGTCCGAGAATCGTCGAGACGCGGCGTGGATGGAGTGGTGGGAGG
>JBQLZQ010000039.1:0-22890 GCA_052168355.1 Inquilinaceae bacterium | reverse complement strand
GCC
Source organism: Inquilinaceae bacterium (assembly GCA_052168355.1). Lineage (GTDB taxonomy): Bacteria > Pseudomonadota > Alphaproteobacteria > DSM-16000 > Inquilinaceae > JBQLZQ01. Next base: position 22,887 of record JBQLZQ010000039.1, on the reverse strand, counting down.
TCGCACCACTCCATCCACGCCGCGTCTCGACGATTCTCGGACGGGCTCCTAGAGCAGGATCGCCTTGGGTGGAATCGCTTCGGCGATCCCACCCAAGGCGTGAATCCTACTCTATTCATAGAGTTAGAGAGCGATTCACGTCATTGGTGGCAGCGGGTCCGCTTCCACCAATGACGATCGCGCTCTAGCGCCGCACCGTGATCGCGTTCAGGGTGCGCTCAACATCGTCCTGCGGCAGGGTGCGCGTGCCCGGATCGCAGTAGATCCCCTGCACGGTGTTGGCGGGATAACCGCCACGATAGTCACCGAAGGTGGTGATGAACGCCGCGCAGCCGATGCCGGCCTGGGTGAACCGCCGGTACCGCGTCGGGCCCAGGGTCGTGATCAGTTCCACCGGATCCTCGAACGCGGCACCGGCCGCCGCCGGCCAGGCCTCCGCCGCAACGGTGGGGATGTCCAAGGGATCGGCGATGACGGTCAGGCCGATGGCCTCCCGCAGCACGACGTGAAAAAACCGCCGAGAGGAATCGAGCCCGGTGGACCAGCGTTCGTACCGCGCGCCCTGGGCCGTCACCGATGAGCGCTGGATGCCCTGGGTGCCAAAGGCCGACGGCGCGATATCCAGCCTGGCTTCGGAGGCGTCGATCGGCTGCCATTGCTGGGCCTGGCCGGAAACCGGCGCCAGAACGACCGCCATCGCCACAACGATCCATGCCACGAGGATCCGCATGCTTGTCTCTCCTGTCTTGCAAAACCGCGGACGCGCCGACGCGGCGCGCCCTCTCCCACCGAAGCCCTACCCCACCGAGAAGGTGATGCCCTGGGCCAGCGGCAGGTCGCGGGAATAGTTCACCGTCGCCGTCTGCCGGCGCATATAGGCCTTCCAGGCATCCGACCCGGATTCACGGCCGCCGCCCGTCTCCTTCTCGCCGCCGAAGGCACCGCCGATTTCCGCGCCGCTGGGCCCGATATTGACGTTGGCGATGCCGCAATCGCTGCCGGTCGCCGACAGGAACCGTTCGGCCTCGCGGATGTCGGTCGTGAAGATACAGGACGACAGGCCCTGCGGCACACCGTTGTGCAGGGCGATGGCCCGGTCCAGATCGTCGTAGCGCAGCACATAGAGTATAGGCGCGAAGGTTTCCGCGCGCACCGTTTCCGTCTGATCGGGCATCTCGACGATGGCCGGCCGGACATAGGCGCCGCTCTTTGGTGTGCCAAGCCGATCGCCGCCGGTGACCGTGCCGCCCTCGGCCCGCGCCGCCTCCAGCGCCCGGGTCATCGCCCCAAGGGCGTCCTCGTCGATCAGCGGACCGACCAGGATCCCCGGCTCCAGCGGATCGCCGACGGCGATGGCCCCGTAGGCCTTTTTCAGGGCCGGCAGCAAACGGTCGTAGATATCGTCATGAACGATCAACCGGCGCAGCGACGTGCAGCGCTGGCCGGCGGTGCCCACGGCGCCGAACAGGATCGCCCGTACCGCCATGTCGAGATCGGCCGACGGCGCCACGATCATGCCGTTGTTGCCGCCGAGCTCCAGCAGAACGCGCCCCATCCGCCCGGCCACCACCGGACCGACCTGGCGTCCCATCGCCGTGCTGCCGGTGGCGCTGACCAGGCGCACGCGCGGATCCTCGGCCAGGCGCCGGCCCAGCCCCCGTCCGCCGATGACGACTTCGCTCAAGCCCTTCGGCGCGTCGCCGAACCGGTCCATGGCCCGGCGCAGCAATGCCTGGCAGGCAAGCGCCGTCACCGGTGTTTTTTCCGACGGCTTCCACACCACGGGATCGCCGCACACCAGGGCCAGGGCGGCATTCCAACTCCACACCGCGACCGGGAAGTTGAAGGCGCTGATGACGCCGATGGGACCCAGCGGGTGCCAGGTCTCCATCATCCGGTGCCCCGGCCGTTCCGAGGCGATGGTCAGGCCGTAGAGCTGGCGCGAGAGGCCGACGGCGAAGTCGCAGATGTCGATCATCTCCTGCACCTCGCCCAGGCCTTCCTGCAGGATCTTGCCGTTCTCCAAGGTCACCAGCCGCCCCAGGGCGTCCTTGTGGGCGCGCAGCTCCTCGCCCAGCAACCGCACCAGTTCGCCCCGCCGTGGCGCGGGCACCGCCTGCCACGCGGCGAACGCCGTTTCGGCCCGGCCGATGGCGGCATCGAGATCCGCCTCGGTGTGTTCGCGGACATGCGCTATCGCCGACCCGTCGATCGGGGAAAAGACGGTCAGTCCGCCGCCACGCACTTGCGCATCATCGAGACCAAGGTCGGCGAGAAGAGCAGCGATATCCATGACGCGTGATCCGTGGGAAGGTGAGGATGGCGGTCTTGCGACGAGATTTCAAACCGCTCGCCGCCATTCCTAGTGGTTTAAATCAGACATGCGGTGCCCATCGCAAGCGGCTTGGAACCGGCTTCGAAGCCTCGTGTCGCGACAAGACCGCCCTACACGGTCTCCACGGTCGGCTTTGCCGGCCACAGCCAGGCGGCGCCGCGCACGCCGCTGCTGTCGCCATGCTTGGCCGGGCGGATCGGCGTGGCGCATTCCCGGCCGAACACGAATTGGGGCACGATCTCCGGCAGTGTGCGGTACAGGCGTTTGACGTTGGACATGCCGCCGCCCAGAACGATGGCGTCCGGGTCCAGCACCGTGACGATGACCGCCAGCGACCGTGCCAGGCGATGTTCGTAGCGTTGCAGCGCGGCCTCGGCCTCGGGGTTGCCGGCTTCGGCGTCGGCCACGATCTCCGGCGCCCGGATCTTGCGGCTGGTGGCGCGCTGGAAATCGGCTTCGAACGACGTCCCCGAGACCCAGGTTTCGACGCAACCGGTCATGCCGCAATAGCAGTCCGGGCCGGGGCGCTCGTCGTCGCGCGGCCATGGCAGCGGCATGTGGCCAAACTCGCCGGCGATGGCGTTGCCGCCGGTATGGGCCCGGCCCTCGATGGCGATGCCGGCGCCGCAGCCTGTTCCCAGGATGACGGCAAAGACGACGCCGGCGCCCGCGGCCGCCCCGTCCACGGCCTCCGATACCGCGAGGCAGTTGGCGTCGTTGGCGCAGATCACGGGACGTCCCAAAGCCTCGGACAGGTCCTTGTCGAATGGCTCGCCGATCAGCCAGACCGAATTGGCGTTCTTGACCAGGCCGGTGACCGGCGACAGGGCTCCCGGCATTCCGATCCCCACCGTGCCGGTCTGCCCCAGCTTGCCTTCCAGCCGCTCGACCTGTTCAGCGATGGCCGCTACGGTTCCTGGATAGTCGAAGCGCGGTGTCGCGACGCGGTGCCGTTCCAGTTCCCGCCCCTCGTCGTCGAGGGCGATGGCCTCGATCTTCGTTCCGCCCAAATCGATCCCGATGCGCATGCGCGACCGTGCCTCCCGGATTGTTTGCCGGCAGAGTATGGCATGGCTTGGCAAACCGCAACGCGGGGAGTCGGCGGCATCAGGGGCGCGGCAGCGGCCTGTTGTAGTGGCGGTGCAGCCGTTCCTGGTAGTCGTGGTCGACGGTCATGGACCGGTCGTAGTCGGGGCTGTGCTCGACCTGCTCGCGGGTCAGGTCGACATGGATGCGACGGTCGCGTTCGTCGACCATGGTGACCCATTCCGGCGCCACCACGACACGGCGCAGCGGCAGCCAGGACCCGATATCCACCACCAAATAACGGATGCGCCAGCCATCCTCGTCGATCAGAAAATCCTCCACCCGGCCCAGGGTGTCGTCCTTTGCCGAAATCGTGTAGCCGGTCAGATCGTGCCCGCTGCGCAGCCGCAGATCGGGGCGCAGCGGCGCCGCGGCCGGTTCGCCGCCGGTGTCGGGCGCGGCCGGCACCGCCGGCGCGCCATAGGGCGGCCAGCCGTAATAGGCGCGTATGGCGTCTTCCTGCTCGCGCCCGATCGGGGCGGACGTTTCGATTTCCGGGCTGTTCTTGATGCGGTCGCGGGTCAGGTCGACGGGAAACGCCTTCTCGGCGACGTCGGGATGGCCCAACGCCTCGGACGCGATCAGAACGCTGCGGCCGAACAGCCAGCGGGACGTATCGGCCACCATGTAGCGCACGGTCCAGGTGTCGTCGTCGAACAGGAAGTCCTTGACCTTGCCAAGGGTATCATCCGTCGCCCGCAGCGAGAATCCTCGCAGGTGCTCCAGGCTCCAGCGCATCGCGTCCTCCGGTCAATCTCTGTGAACACGCAAGGGAAAGGTGAACGGGCCGACCGTCCGAACGTTCCCCGGAAACGGACACCATGGTGCGCGCCCGACGGGCGAAACCGTCAAGCGATTTCGGGCACGGGGTTGCGCGAACCGGTTTCCGCCGGGCGACCGGCACGGGCCGCCTCGCGCACCGCTTCTTCGTGTAGTTCCGCCAGGGTCACGGCGTCGAACAGCACCGCGATCGTCTCCGACACCGACAACGCCGCCCCGGACGCGCTGGACTTCAGCTTGCTGCGGGCCTGGGCCAGGTTCTCAGGGTCGCCGACGGCAAAATCCGTATTGGCGGGCAGCAGCGCCCGGTGCAGAGCGTGCACGGTGGGATCGGCGATCACCCGGGCCAGGGCATCACCGGCCGGATCGGCGTCGGCCAACTGTTCCGCGACCACGTTGGCCCGGGTTACCACCGACGGCGGATCCGTTTCCTCCGGAATGGTCAGGACGCCGCGGTCGCGCAGCCACAGGCCCAGATCTTCCCGCGCCGAATAATAGGACAGCGGAATGGACAGCAGCAGACCGAGCACCACGGGCGCCAGCCACCAGATCAGGGACGGCATGGCGAAATACCCGGCCACGGCGATGACCAAACCGGCCACCGTATGACCCGCGTGCCGGCCTGCCGCCTCGCGCCAGGTGATGCCGTCACCGTCGCGCCGCTGACCTTTCCAGCCGCTGTCCCGGCCGAGCAGGATTTCCGCCACGAAACGGCTTTGGAACAGCATCTGGGCCGGCGCCATCAAGGCCGAGAACAGCGTTTCGACCACCGCCCCCCAAACGGCCCGTCCGAAACCGCCGAACCCGCGCCGCAGATGACCGTGCCGCAGCAGCAGGGCCAGGCCAAACAGCTTGGGCGCCACCAGCATGGCCATGGCCACGCCAAAGGTGGTGACCACCGGCGGCGCGTGGATCCCGCCCACGAGCGTGAAATAGGCCTGATAGGGCAGATTGGGGACCGGCGGGAACAGATGAGTCTGCACGGCGGCCAGGATGCCGGTCGCCAAAAAGGCCAGCCATAGGGGCGACGACAGGTAGGACATGACGCCCATGGCCAGATGCATCCGGCTGATCGGATGCAGGCGGCGCATGGGGATGACCTTGAGATGCTGCAGGTTCCCCTGGCACCAGCGGCGGTCTCGAATGGCGTAATCGATGGCCGACGGCGGGCATTCCTCGAACGATCCGCCCAGTTCGGGCACCATCCAGACCCGCCAGCCGGCCCGCCGCATGAACGCCGCCTCGACGAAATCGTGACTGAGAATCGGACCGCCGAAGGGCGCCTTGCCCGGCAGCACCGGAAGCTGGCAGTGCTGGGTAAACGCCCGGGTCCGGATGATGGCGTTGTGGCCCCAGTAATTGCCGTCGTCGACCTGCCAGAAGCTGAGACCGGCCGCGATCACCGACCCGGACAGACGACCGGCGAACTGCTGCACCCGGGCGAACAGGGTATGACCGTTAACGATGGCCGGCGGCGCCTGGATGATCCCGGCGGTGGGGTTGGCCTGCATCAGCCGGACCAGCGTGACCAGCGCCGTACCGGTCATGACGCTGTCGGCGTCCAGAACCACCATATGCTCGTAACGGTTGCCCCAGCGGCGGCAGAAATCCTCGATATTCCCGGACTTGCGCGCGATATTGTAGCGGCGCTTGCGGTAAAAGATGCGGCCGATGCCGCGCACCCGGCGGCACAGGGTGGTCCACGCCACCTCCTCCGCGATCCAGGTATTGGGATCGGTGCTGTCGCTGAGAACAAACATGTCGAAATGGGCGATCTGCCCGGTATCGACCAGGGATTCGTAGATCGCCTCGAGGTTGGCGTAGACCCGCGACGGGGCCTCGTTGTAGACCGGCATCAGGATGGCGGTGCGGGCCTTTAAGGGGCTATCGTCGCCGGCATCGGGCCATTTGAGGCCGGGATTGCGCCACCCGAACCACAATGTCAGAAAACCCGCCAGGGCCCCCCAGAAAGACAGGGCGATCCACCCCATGTTGACCGCGAACAGGGCCAGCATGATGCCCTCGAGCACGGTCACCCCGCCAAAGGACAGGGCCCGGTGCAGGGCGATCGTGGCCCCCAAAGTGGTGATCAGCGCCAAGCCAAAGACCACGGCGCGGCGGAACCGTTTGATGCTGGCCAGCCTGTCCACGTCGGACAGGGCGGCGCCAAGATCCGTCAGACTTGCCACAGGAAGCTCCAGGTTTCGGTCAGCGCGGCCTCGCCATTGCGCAAAAAACACCTGATATCGATCTCCTCCGCCTCTTCCGGGTCGATGTCGAAGAACGTGCGCCAACCGCCGATCGCTTCGTTGCGCTGGCTGACCAGGGTAACGATCCGGCCGGCCGACAACGTGACCACCGCCTCAATTGGGGAGTCGGGCGGAGCGTTTTCAAGATCGCCGCCATCAAAGTCGATCACGAACTTGCGTGTTTCCGGTGTGCTCCCGGCGCCGATCAGGGTCGCCGCCACGGCACCCATCGGCTGCGTCGGCGGCGCCGGAGCCCAGTGAAGACGGTAGGCAAGCTGCCATTCGGATCCGGCCTTGGCCGGCGATTCCGGCACCCAAAAGGCCACGATATTGTCGAAGATCTCGCCTTGGATCGGCAATTCGACCAGCTGGATGGCTCCCCTGCCCCAGCCGCCCAGCGGTTCCACCCACAGGCTGGGGCGGCGCTCGTAGCGCGATTCCAGATCCTGATAGTCGGTAAAGTCCCGTTCCCGCTGCAGCAGCCCGAAACCGCGCGGATTTTCGTCACCGTAATAGCTGACGGTGATGCGCGACGGGTTACGCAGCGGGCGCCAGATCCATTCGCCTCGGCCCGACCAGATCGACAGACCCTGGCTGTCGTGAACCCGCGGCCGGAAATCGTCGAACGGCGCGGGGTCCTTGTTGTCGAACAGGAACATGCTGGTCATCGGCGCCATACCGAACCGGGCGATATCCTGGCGCGGAAAGAACACCGAGACGACGTCCATGATGGTGGCGTCGCCCGGCCGAATTGTGAAGCTGCAGGCACCCGTGACGCTGGGCCCGTCCAACAACGCGTGGATCACCATGGCGCCGGCACCCGGGCCCGGCCGTTCCAGCCAGAATTCACGAAAGGACGGAAACTCTTCCCCGCCCTGGTTGGCCGTGTTGACCGCCAGCCCGCGGGCCGACAGCCCGTACCCCTGGTGACGCCCCACGGCCCGGAAATAGCTGGCGCCAAGAAAGACAACGACCTCGTCGAAATGGTCGGACCTGTTGATCGGGTGATGGACGCGGAACCCGGCAAAGCCCAGATCGGGGGGCAGGGAGGCGCCGAAATCGTTGCCCCCCAGGTTGAACATCTCGGGCGCGTAAAGCACCTCCCACGCCGCGCCGTCGGACACCTCGAAAATCCTGACCGGCCGCTGGAACCGGTATCCAAGGTGGAAAAACTGGACCTGGAACGGCACGTCCTGGTCCCGCCACAGGGCCTGAGCGGGATCGAAGCGGATATCGCGATAGCCGTCATAGTCGAGGGCTCTCAAGGGTTCCGGCAGTTCCTGTGTTCGCGGCGCAAACGGTTCCCGGCTCAGGGCGCGGGCCCGTTCGATCAGTCCGGACGGGCTGAACGGTACGCCGACCTCCGAGACCAGAGCCGCCCGCGCGGGGCGGATCGTCGGGGTCAGCAACGCAGCGCCCGCCATGGCGGTGCCCGCCACAAATGCCCTACGATCCATCCGCGCGCCGCCCATGTTCGTTGCCAAGGCGGAATGCCGCCTCATCCCTATGGACGCCGGATGCCGACGATTCTTTCATTTCCGATCCAAACGGATGCGAACCAGCGGCGTCGCCAACGTCCATCTGAGGTTTTGCAAGGGTGCTTAAAAACCATCCGCGAAACCGGTCCATGGTCGGAACAGGAGAACCGGGATCCGGTCTCATCCCGGGGGTCAACCCACCGCCGACAAACCGATCGACCAACCGCCGGTCGCCGGAAAGAACATGCAAGGGAACCGCACGGCTTGCCCCTTCTCCCGTAATGACCGGTGCCGGCTGATGGTCGCCGACCACGATCAGCAGAGTCTCCTCATCAACGAAGTCGGCCGCATAGTGTTCCAGAACCTGCAGGGAATAATCCACCGACAGGACGTATTGGGTGCGGATCTTGTCGGGATCGGCCCACACGACGCCCGGCGGCTCGCCGCGGTCGATCCAGCGGTCGAAGATCGCGCCGTCGCCGATGGAAGTCCAATCCTCCACCAGTTCCGGCACGGGCGTCCATGGCGCGTGGCTGCTGATCAGCGCCACCTCGGCGAACAACGGCGGCGCGTCGCCCGGACGGCCGGTTCTCTCGGCGCGCTGGAGGAACGCCAGCGTATACTGATCGGGCATGGTCACCCAATTGTAGGGCGGCCCGGCATAGCCGAAATCGTCGGCGAAATAGGTCTGGGCGTAGCCGAAGCTTGCGGCCTCGGGCCAGGCCAGGGTGATGGCCGGCATGGCCGCCACGGTCCGATAGCCGGCCCGGGCGAAGTCGTGGACCAGCGTCCGGTGCCCCTGGCCGATCATCAGATTGTAGCGCAGTTGGGAGTCCAGCCACAGGCCGCTGAGCAGGGTTCCATGAGCCAGCCAGGATTGCCCGCCCTGCACCGGCGATTCCAGCCATCCCGACGCCGACGCCACGCCGGCCGCGTCCAGCGTCGCGGAAAACCGGTCGAGCGTGGGCCCCAGCGTCGCGCCGTAGCGGGGTTCTTCGATCGCCGATCGCCCGTAGGATTCGACAAAGATCAGCAGAACATCGACCCCTTCCAGCGCGGCGCCCAAATCGACCTCGGGAAGGGAGGACGGTCCGTTTTGGTCGGCGGTCCGGGCAAAGGCCGCCTGTTCGGCCCGCGCCTCGCGGAACAGCCGGGCCTGGTTCACCGCCGTCGCCGCCCCCTGGAAAATGACCGGCCGCACGGATCCGAACAGGTCGGGCGCCAACCGCTGCCCGGCCAGCAGAACCGCCGCAACCACCGTCGCCCCCAGGATCACCGCGCGCCCGGTGGGCCGGCAGGCGAGGCGCTGGATCGCGCCGATGGCAAGAAAGCTGGCCGCCGCCAGGGCCACCCCGCCGAATGCCAGGGCCGCTAACAGGGTCGTGGCCCCGGGATCGCCCAGCGCGCCCCGCAACAGGGCAACCACCGACGATGACAAATGGATATCGAAGTAGAGGTTGAAAGGCCGCCCCAGGGCGGCGTGCGCCGCCATGTCCCCCAGCTTGAGCACCACGACCGTCAGGATCGCGGCCGACGCGGCATAACGGACGGCCAGGGCCCATCGTCCGCGCAGAGCCGGGAACACGGCCAGAGCGGCAAACAGCAGGACGATCTCGGCAGACAGGGCCGCGTGCGGCCAGGCCAAGACGTACCGCGTCTCGGTCGGCAAATTAATGAGTGCGCTTATAAAGACCAGAGCGCCGACAAACGCCAGCAACCCGGTCACCAAGCGTGGTGCATCGCCCCTATCGCGCGCGATCGCCTGCTTTGTCATGCCTGCCCGTCATTGTCGATCCCGGCACCCGATGAGCCGAGTCACCGGATCCGGGACCATTCGTTAGGCGCTATTGGACCAAATTTCGCCGTGCGGCGCCAGTGGTGCACAGCAACATGAACAATAATCCATGATTGCGCCATCACCGTGTCATCGCCGCCAGCCTAATTAGAAGGCGACCGGGGCGGCGTCCCGCCGTCCTCCTTGGACCGTCCCCATTGCAGGAGACACGACCCATGAGACCTTCCCTTTTCAAGATGGCTGATGCCGGCGGGTCGCCGCGTTCGGCCGGTCCGGCCTGGCCTCGCCGTAGACTGGCGGCGGCCGGACTGGCCCTGACGTTCCTGTTTGGCGGCACCGCTTCCCTAGCCGCGCCGGTTCCCGACAGCTTCGCCGATCTGGCCGAGCAGGTGTCGCCGGCCGTGGTCAACATCTCGACCACCATTGCACCCCAGACTACCTCCGACACCGGGCCGCGCCTTCGCCAGCCGAACGGCGAGCCGAACGACCAGATGGAGGAGTTTTTCCGGCGTTTCTTCGAGGGCCGTCCCGGCCAGCAGTTCGAACGCCCCCGCCGCGGTCCCGGACAGGCCCAGGGGTCGGGCTTCATCATCGATCCGGCCGGGTATGTCGTGACCAACGACCATGTGGTCGGCCGGGCCACCGATATCACCGTCACCCTGACCGACGGAACCGAATTCCCGGCCGAACTGGTGGGCAGCGACCCCAGGACCGATCTGGCCCTGCTCAAGGTCGAGGCCGACCGTGACCTGCCCTTCGTCGCCTTCGCGGCGGACCAGGGCAAGGCCCGGGTCGGCGATTGGGTGATGGCGGTGGGCAACCCGTTCGGGTTGGGCGGCACCGTCACCGTCGGCATCGTCTCGGCCCAGAGCCGGGATCTGCAGGCCGGGCCGTTCGACGATTTTCTGCAGGTCGACGCGGCCATCAACCAGGGCAATTCCGGCGGCCCGCTGTTCGACATGGACGGCAACGTCGTCGGCGTGAACAGCGCCATCGTGTCCCCCAACGGGGGCAGCGTGGGCCTTGGCTTCGCCATCCCGGCGACCCTGGCCCAACCGGTCATCGCCCAGCTTCGCGAGACGGGAACCGTGGTCCGCGGCTGGCTGGGCGTCAACATCCAGACGGTCACGCCCGATCTGGCCGACGCGCTGGGTCTGGACAGCGCGACGGGCGCTTTGGTGTCCAACGTCATGCCCGGCAGCCCCGCGCAGCGGGCTGGCTTGCGCCAGGGCGATGTCATCCTGTCGTTCGGCGGAGCCGAGGTCGAGACCATGCGCGACCTGCCCCGCCTGGTGGCCGACACGCCGGTCGGCGACCGCATCGATCTGGAAGTCCTACGCGGCGGCGACCGGCTCACCCTGGACGCGGTGATCGAGCGTCTGGAGGACGAGCAAGTGGCCAGCGCCCCGGTCCCCGACCAGGGGACCGGCACGCTGGGCCTGGAACTGGCATCGCTGACCGCCGAACAGCGCCAGTCGCTCGGCCTGTCGGACGACATCCAGGGCGCCCTCGTGACGGACGTGGCCCCCGACTCCCCGGCCGCCGAGGCCGGGCTCCGGCCCGGCGACCTGATCGTCGAGGCGGCCTCGCAGCCGGTCGTTTCGCCGGCGGAGATGGTGGAACGGGTGGAACGGGCAAAGGAGACGGACCAGAGAGCACTGCTGCTGCTGGTCAACCGGCAGGGCGATACCCTGTTCGTCGCGGTGAACTTGCAAGACGCTTAAAAGCCGTGACGGATGCGCGCCCGGTTCCCGGCTCCCCCCCGCCGGGACCGGGCGTTGCCTTGCCGACCGACCCGCTTCTCGTGCTATGCCATATGTATCGTCGATCGAGAGTGTCGTCCGTCCCGAGCCCGGTTTTTCCATGCGCGTGCTGATCATCGAGGACGATGAGGAAGCCGCCTCCTACATGGCCAAGGCCCTGCGGGAGGCCGGTCATACCGTCGATCTGGCCGCCGACGGCCAGACCGGTCTGTTCATGGCCGCCAGCGAGCCCTATCAGGCGCTGGTGGTCGATCGCATGCTGCCCAAGGTCGACGGCTTGACCATCGTCCAGAGCCTGCGCACCAGCGGCGTGACCACGCCGGTTCTGTTCCTGAGCGCGTTGGGAACGGTGGAAGACCGTGTGCGCGGCCTGCGCGCCGGCGGCGACGATTATCTGACCAAACCCTTCGCCCTGGCCGAATTCCTGGCCCGGGTCGATGCGCTGGGACGCCGGCGGAACGACGGCGAGGCGCCCGACGCCACCCTGCGGGTCGGCGATCTGGAGCTCGACCGGCTGTCGCGCACGGCCCGGCGCGGCGACCGGTCGATCGAGCTTCTGCCGCGCGAGTACAAGATCCTGGACTATATGATGCAGAACGCCGGCCGCGTGGTGACCCGCACCATGCTGCTGGAGGCGGTGTGGGACTATCATTTCGATCCCCAGACCAATGTCATCGACGTTCATATCAGCCGGCTGCGGCAGAAGGTCGACAGGGATGCCGACCAGCCCCTGCTGCACACCGTGCGCGGGGCCGGCTACATGATCCGTGCCGAAGGGTAGGCCCGCGGTCGACGGCGGGCCGCGGCCGGGATTGCTGCGCACGGCGTCGTTCCGCCTGGCCCTGGCCCACAGCGCGCTTTTCGGCCTGTCGGTTCTGGTGCTGCTGGTCTTCATCTATCTGACAACCGCCGGCCTGCTGGAACGGCAGGTCGACCAGACCCTCGACGCCGAGTTGAGCGGGCTGGCCGGCCAATACCGCGACCGGGGGCTGGCCGGCCTGAAAACCGCCATCGACCTGCGCAGCCGCCAGAGCGGCAGCGGCATCTATCTGCTGACCGATCGGGCCGGCACGGCCCTGGCCGGGAACCTGGACCGCTGGCCCGCTGCGGCGTCGGCGGCGGCCGACGGCCCCTATATCGATTTCCGGGTCGACCATCTGCGCGCCTCGGAAGGTTCGGAAACGACGTCGATCCCCGCCAGGGCGCGGACCTTTGCCCTGACCGGAGGGTACCGCCTGCTGGTCGGCTACGATTTGAGCGAGCGCCAGCGGTTCCGGGCGATGATCACCCGCACCCTGATCTGGGCGTTGGGCATCACCGCCCTGTTGGGACTGGCGGAGGGGTGGGTGTTGAGCCGGCTGACCCTGCGGCGGGTCGAGGCCATCAGCCGCTTCAGCCGGGGCGTGGTGACCGGCGACCTGCAGCACCGGCTGCCGGTGAGCGGCCGCGGCGACGAGTTCGACCGGCTGTCGGATCAGGTCAACGCCATGCTGGACCGGATCGCGCGGCTGATGTCGGGCATGCGCGAGGTGACCGACAACGTCGCGCACGATCTGCGCCGCCCCCTCACCCGGCTGAAAAGCCGCTTGGAACTGCTGCAGCTGCGCGACCAGTCGGTGGCCGACTATCGCCATGCCATCGCCGAAACCATCGCCGAAACCGACGGCATCCTGCAGACCTTCGACGCGCTGATGAGCATCGCGCGGGCCGAGGCCGGTAGCGCCGCCGACAGCTTCGAGACGGTCGACCTGGCGGCCGTGGTGGCCAGCGTCGCCGAGCTGTACGACCCCCTGGCCGCCGAGCGCGGGATCGCCCTTGTCACCCAGGTCACGCCGGATCTGCGCATCCGCGGCCACCGCCAGCTTTTGGCCCAGGCGCTGACCAATCTGACCGACAACGCTATCAAATACAGCCCCGACGGCGGCCGGGTGGAGATCGCGGGCCGGATCGCGGGCGGGCGGATCGTGCTGTCCGTGGCCGATCACGGGCCGGGCATCCCCCCGGCCGACCGCGACCGCGTGCTGGACCGCTTTGTCCGGCTGGAAAGCAGCCGCAGCACCATCGGCAACGGTCTGGGCCTCAGCCTGGTGGCCGCCATCGCCACCCTGCACGGCGCGACCCTGACCCTGGACGACAACGCCCCCGGCCTGCGCGTCACGCTGTCGTTCAACGTAGCCGATGCCAATAGCAGTTAGGTGCGATCCGTGAGGCCGCGCAGAGGTCCCGCGTCAAGCGCGGGACTCGTCGTCCGGCAGTGTGCAATGGAGAATTTCAACGAAAGAAGCCGGGAGCCCCGGACCTGATCCGGGGCCTTTGCATGACAGCGACGTCTCGGGAAAAGCCGGCGGCGCCGTCCCGCACAGGTCCCGCGTCAAGCGCGGGACTCGTCGTCCGGAGTTACCCGTCGGGGACATCCAAAGAAAGGAGCCGCGAGCCCCGGACTTGATCCGGGGCCTGTGCTTGACCGCGCCGCTCGCTTTCCATCCTAGGGAGGATCCGAACGGCCGCGGTCGAAGGACACGCTTTTGATCACGGCGAACACGGCCACCCCCGGCGCCAGCTTCAGCGCGTCGACCGACCGCCGGGTCAGCCGGGCCAGCAGGGCATCGCCGGCGCAGTCGAGGCGGATCTGCACCGTCGCACCGTCCGGCGCCCCAACCTCCGCCACTGTGGCGGGCAGGATATTGAGGGCGCTCAAACCCTCGGGTCTTCGCGTGGCAACCATGACATCGCGGGCCCGCACCTGCACCCGCACCGCCGATCCGACGGGGCGGTCCAGCCGCGGCACGAGCAGGGTACCGGCGGCGACCCGAAGAACCGTCAGGCCGAAGGCGCGATCGTGCTCGGCGACGACGGCGTCGAGCACCGCGCCGGCATCGGCCGCTCCGGCGAGGGGGAACAGGTCCAGCCGCTGCATCATGGCGGTGACACCGCCGGACGCCGCCACCTTGCCGTCGGCGACGACGACCACCGTGCCGGCCAGCCGCGCCACCTCCGGCACCGAATGGCTGACATAGACGATCGGGATCCGGAACTCATCGCGCAGCCGTTCGATGAAGGGCAGGATATCGCCCTTGCGCGCATCGTCGAGGGAGGCCAGCGGTTCATCCATTAGCAACAGGCGGGGGCTGGCCAGAAGGGCGCGGCCGATGGCCACCCGCTGCTTCTCGCCGCCTGAAAGCCGCGCCGGCTGACGGTCGAGCAACGGCCCCAGGCCGAGCAGCGCGATGACATCGTCGGGATGGCCATAGCGGCGGGATCGCGGTGTGAACCAGCGGCCGTAGAACAGGTTCTGGCGCACCGTTAGATGGGGGAACAGGCGGCCGTCCTGAAAGACGTAGCCGACCCGCCGCCGGTGGGGCGGCACCCAGACGCCCCGCTCGGTGTCCAGAAGCGTGTCCCCGTCCACCACCACACGGCCAAAGACCGGCCGGACCAACCCGCCGATGACATTGACGATGGACGATTTTCCCGCTCCGGACCGGCCGAACAGCGCGGTCAGCCCGTCCCCGCCGGAAAACGCGACATCCATGTCCAGCGCGCCGAAACGGTGGCGGATGGCGACGTCCAGGCTCACGATCCCTGCCCCCGAGCCGGCGCCCTCGTAGAACGGCGCCGTTTGCCTGAGCGCAACCGCACCGGCGTGCACAGGCCCCGGATCGTTGTCCGGGGCTCTCGGCTTCTCTCTCTGAAGTTTCCCACCTGAAGATTCCAGATGACGAGTCCCGCGCTTGACGCGGGACCTGTACGGGACGGCGCCATTGGGCCTTCACGATGCGTCACCGTTTCGCACAGGCCCCGGATCGCCGTCCGGGGCTCGCGGCTTCCCTCTCTGAAACTCTTCACTTGAAGATTCCAGACGACGAGTCCCGCGCTTGACGCGGGACCTGTGCGGGACGGCGCCATTGGGCCTTCACGATGCGTCACCGTTTCGCACGGGCCCCGGATCGTTGTCCGGGGCTTTCGGCTTCTCTCTCTGAAACTCTTCACCTGAAGATTCCAGACGACGAGTCCCGCGCTTGACGCGGGACCTGTGCGGGACGGCGCCATTGGCTTTTCTTGAGGCGTCGTCGGGGGCTCTCGGAGAGAGTCTTTAAGCGGACACGCCCCGCAAAAAGACACGGCCCCCACCCCGCTCATCGTCCCGACAGCCTTGCTCCGACGCGGCGCGCCAGCAGCTCCGACACCAGCAGCGCGGCCAGCGACACGGCAACGGAGATCAGGGTCAGGCGCAGGGCCTGGGCGTCACCGCCGGGGATCTGGGTGAAGGTATAGATGGCCGACGGCAGGGTCTGGGTTTCGCCCGGGATGTTGGAGACGAAGGTGATGGTCGCCCCGAACTCCCCCATGGCGCGGGCGAAGCTCAGGATCACCCCGGCGATCAGGCCGGGCAGGATCAGCGGCAGGGTGACGGTGAGAAAGACCAGCGGCGGGCTGGCGCCGAGCGTACCCGCCGCGTCCTCCAGGCCGCGGTCGACCGCCTCGATCGACAGGCGCATGGCCCGGACCATCAGGGGAAAGCCCATGATGGCGCAGGCCAGCGCCGCCCCGGTCCAGCGAAAGGCCAGCACGATGCCGAACTGCTGCTCCAGGAATTCGCCCAACGGCCCGCGCCGCCCGAACAGCAGCAGCAGCGCATACCCGGTGACCACCGGCGGCATGATCAGCGGCAGATGGACGATCCCGTCCAGGATCGCCTTGCCGGGAAAGCGGCCACGGGCCAGAACGAACGCCACCGCCAGCCCGAACGGCAGGCTGACCGCCGTCGCCCACAGCGCGACCCGCAGGCTGAGGCGCAGCGCGGTCCATTCTTCCGGCGTGAGCGTCAGGGCGGACACCCGTCAGTCGATCACGGCAAAGCCCTGGCCCTCGAACCAGGGCCGCGCCGCCGCCGATGTCAGATAGGCCAGCAGGGCGCGGGCCTCGGGGCCGGCGTCCGCCGTCGCCGCCGCCGGATAAACGATCGGCCGATGGCTGTCCTCCGGGAACGTCGCCACCGTTCGCACGCCCGGATCGACGGCGGCATCGGTGCGGTAGACGATTCCGGCCGGCGCCTCGCCGCGCGACACCAGCACCAGGGCGGCGCGCACGTCCAAAGCCTGGGCCAGGCGATCGGCGACGCTGTCCCACACGCCCAGGGCTACCAGCGCTTCCCTGGCGTACTGCCCCGCCGGCACGGCGTCGACATTGGCGACCGCCAGCCGCCCGTCCGGCCCCAGCGCGCCGGCCAGATCGACACCGGGCGCCAGCTCGAGATCCAGCCCGCCGTCGGCAGGGGCGATCAACACCAGCCGGTTGCCCAACAGATCGACCCGCGTCTCCGGATCGATGAGGCCCCGGTCCTGGACGTAATCCATCCAGTCCGGGTTGGCGGAGAGGAACAGGTCGGCCGGAGCGCCCTGGTCGATCTGCCGCGCCAGGGCGCCGCTGCCGGCATAGGACACGACGGCAACCTCTCCGGTCTCGGCCTGCCAGGCGCGCACCGCGTCGTCCAGCGCGGTCTTCAGGCTGGCCGCGGCGAACACCACCACCCGCTCCCGCGCGAAGGAGTGGCCGGGCGCCACGCCCAGCATCAGCGCGGCGACAAGGCCAAGCAGGGTTGGCACAATGCCGGTCATACGGATCCCCAAAACGGTGCCGGGGCGCGCAAGGCCCCTCGGTCCCAAGAGATGGGGTTCTACATCGGACGCCCTGCCGGCGCAAAGCGTCGCGGGGGCGGAGCGTACCCCCGCGCCCGTCCCTACCCGGCCAGATCCCACGCCTTGCGGTCGATGTCCAGGTCGGGGAACTTCGCCGGGTCGAACACCGGATCCTCGATCCCCTGCTTCAACTGCTCCCGGTAGTCGGTGAGCACCCGCATGCCGACGGGAAACAGCATGATGACGGCCAGCAGGTTGACCATGGCCAGGACGCCCATCATCGGATCGGAGAAGAAGAACACCGCCGTGGCGCCTGGCGCCGAGGCCCCGACGAACACCAGCGCCACGACCAGAACACGCAGGACGTGCAGGGACATCGGGCTTTCGGTCAGCACCGTCAGGGCGTTCTCGCCCAGATAATAGTTGTAGATGATGGAGCTGAAGGCGAAGAGCAGGATGGCCGTCGTCAGGAAATACTGCCCCCACGCCCCGACATGGGACACCAGCGATTGTTGGGTGAGGACGATGCCGTCGATGCTTTCGGCGCCCGGCACATAGACATCGCCGAGCAGGATGACAAAGGCCGTGCAGGAACAGATGACGATGGTGTCGATGAACACGGAAAGAGACTGGGTGATGCCCTGGCTGATGGGGTGGCGGACATAGGCCACCGCCGCCACGTTGGGGGCGCTGCCCAGACCGGCCTCGTTGGAGAACAGCCCGCGCCGCAGACCGTTGGCCACCGCGGCCCCCATGCCGCCGCCGACCGCCTCCTCGAACCCGAAGGCGTTGGTCACGATCGTCGCCAGCACGGAGGGGATATCGCCGATGTTGAGCAGGATGATGATCAGGGCCATGGCGATGTAGCCGACGGCCATGATCGGCACGACCACATCGGCCACCTTGGCAATGCGTTTGATGCCGCCATAAACGACGAAGCCGGTCAGGATGGCGAGACCCAGGCCGGTCCAGATCCGGCCGATGCCCAGGCTGTCTTCCGCCGCGCCGGCCACGGTGTTGCCCTGGAAGGCGTTGAAGCCAAGCGCGAAGGCGGCGATCAGCGACACCGCGTAGACCACCGCCAGCCAGCCGAATTTCGGACCCAGTCCGTGGATGATGTAGCGGGCCGGCCCGCCGCGATAGGTGCCGTCGCCCTCGGCCCGCTTGTAGATCTGGGCCAGCGAGCATTCGAACAGGCTGGTCGCCATGCCGATCAGCGCCACCGCCCACATCCAGAAGACGGCGCCGGGACCGCCCAGCGTGATGGCCACGGCCACGCCGGCGATGTTGCCGCCGCCGACCCGTCCGCCGACGCTGACCAGCAGCGCCTCGCGCGAACTGATATGCCCTTCCGCCCCAACCTGCTTGCCCGGAAACAGAACCTTGAACATGCGGCCGAAAAACTGAAACTGAACCAGTCCCGAGGCGATGGTGAAGAAAATCCCAAGGACGACCAGGAAGGGTATCAAAGACCACCCCCAGGTTCCGTCGCTGATGGCGTTGAAAATAGCTTCCAGAAATCCCATTGGTCGTCCCCCTGTTCAAATCGGGTCCCGCCAACACTATGGCGGATTCTGACGGCCCCCTCATAAAGACTTCGATAGACCATGAAACGACTTGGGAGCCACCGTCAAAACTGTCCGCCTTTGTGCTTGCTCCTGTCAAACGGTGGTGCAAAGGTCGCCTGGAACTCCACGGAAACCGAGGCATGACACCGGCGCGCGATGCCGGAAGACAGGCCCGGTTCCCCCGAAAAGACCGACCCGAATCATGTCCCTCCCCGATCCGAAGGCCCTCAACCTCGTGCGCTTCGTCAGTGTCGATCACATGATGAACATCGTGCTCGACATCGGCGTGGAGGACATGATCCGGGGGCTGGTGGACTATCTGGAGCGGGACTTCCAGCGTTGGGAGCTGTTCGACAAGACGCCGCGCGTCGCCTCCCATTCGCCGACCGGGGTGATCGAGCTGATGCCCATCAGCGACGGCACGCTTTACGCCTTCAAGTACGTCAACGGCCATCCCAAGAACGTCGAGGAGGGCCTGCAGACCGTGACCGCCTTCGGCATGCTGTCCGATGTCGCCACGGGGTATCCGCTCCTGTTGTCGGAAATGACCATCCTGACGGCGCTGCGCACCGCCGCCACCTCGGCGCTGGCCGCCAGATACCTGGCGCCGGACGGGGCCGACTGCATGGCGCTGATCGGCAACGGCGCCCAGTCCGAATTCCAGGCGCTGGCCTTCAAGGCGGTCCTGGGTGTCGACAGGCTGCGGCTTTACGACGTCGATCCGGCCGCTGTCGACCGGTGCGCCGCCAACCTGGCGGGACAGGGGTTCGACATCGCCCGGTGCGCATCGGCCCAGGACGCCGTCGAAGGCGCGCACATCATCACCACCGCGACCGCCGACAAACGCAACGCGGCCATCCTGACCGACAACATGGTCGGGTCCGGCGTGCACATCAACGCGGTCGGCGGCGACTGCCCGGGCAAGACGGAACTGCACCGGGATATCCTGCTGCGGTCCGACATCTATGTGGAGTACGCGCCCCAGACGCGCGTCGAGGGCGAGATCCAGAAACTCGATGCCGGCCATCCGGTTGTCGAACTTTGGCAGGTGATGCGGGGCGAAACGCCGGGGCGGCGCGATGCCCGGCGGATCACCCTGTTCGACAGCGTCGGTTTCGCCATCGAGGACTTCTCGGCCCTGTGCTACCTCCGCGACCAGCTGGACCGCACCGGCCAGTACCAGTCCCTCGACCTGATGGCCGACCCCGACGAGCCCCGCGATCTCTACGGGATGATCCTGCGGGCGGCCAAGGCGAAGACAACAGTTTGAGCCATGCCGCTAAACTGTTTTCGATATCGACTCTGTCGACTGAGTTGGTCTGAAAAAACGCCGCTCAACTCCCGGCGCCCAACTTTTTCCTGAGCCGCTGGAGCATGGTCCGCACAATGAGCTTATGGGCCAGCCCGACCGGAATCATATAGGCCCGGCCAAAGGTGTTGTGGGTCTTGACCGAGGATGTGATGGTCAATTCATGACCGGATGTCGAGAGGCAGGTCATGACATCCAGATGACGGTCACGCTCCGTCAGGACCAGAGCGTTTGGCGAGATATGTTCGACGAGAAAGAAATCGAGCATATCGCCGACATTAACCGTTTCCCTTCTGTCCCCGGTAAAGCCGCCGATACGCTTCACGCCGAACTTCGAGGAGATTGCGTCTCGCACCCGGAACGCAGCCTGTAGGAGCGGGCGCGGCTCTGACATGATGTGGTTCCACGCTTCGAGCGGTGATATCGCCACGGGAAGACCGACCGATTGACTGTCGAAATAATCGAGCACGGAACGCTGATCCAAAATGTGGATCTCGCTGCTTTCCATGTTTTCTCCCACCCCTCAAAACCTGAGCTGGCCGATCGTGTCGAACGAACAGTGTCGAATGATCATGACAGGTTTTTGGTTGGTTCAAAAATGCTCAAAGCGGACCAACACAGTTTGGCAAAGGTTTAAGGGTCGATCTCGTCAGACCCTTGGCGGGTGGTTCTCGGGAGCCGCCGGCCGTGCCGTGGCGGCCGCCTGGCGCCGCCGGTGCCACGACCACAGCAGCCAAAACCCGACCATCGCCAGCAGGACAAGGCCCCAGACCTCCAGCGAGGCGGTGAGCATCTGGTCGCCCATGACGACGCTGAAGATGGTCAGCGGCAGGATGCCGACCCCCGTGGTCCACAGGAACACGAGCCAGGACACGCCGGCCAGCCCGGCGGCATAGTTGATCAGGTTGAACGACACCACCGGCATCAGCCGGGCGACCAGCAGCGTCGCCACGCCCCTGTTCTCGGTCCAGGCGTCGATGGCCGGCCAGTGGCGTTCGGGTACCAGCCGGCGCACGAAGGGCTGCCCCAGCCAGCGGGCCAGGCCGAACGCAACGCAGGCGCCGATCATGGCGCCGATCCAGGTGATGGCGATCCCGGCCAGGTTGCCGAACAGCATGCCGTTGGCCACGGCGATCAGCTCGGCGGGGAGAGGCACAAAGGAATGAAGGATCATCATGACGATCGAGGCGACGGCGCTCCAGGCGCCCCAGCGTTCCAAAAACGCCTCGATGGCGGCGGCCGATCCGGCCAGGTCGGCGATGTCCCGGCCCCAATACCAGACGATCGCCGCCAGGACGCCGACCACGGCCAACGCCACCGCGCCGGCCACAAACCACCGCGGGCCGCCGCCCGCGGTTCGGCGCGATGCCCCACCGTCTGTCCACATTGTCATACCACCATCCCCGCCCGGCCATGATGCCGGAGGGTCCCCGACCCGGCAATTGCACCGGTCATCACAAAGCGGAGAGTGGGTAAGGTGGGCGAAGCGTCCTGGATAAGGACCCTCAGACCCTGGTATGGCCCGTGATCGCGGATTCCAGAAAGTCGAAGCATTCGTCCGACAAGCCGACAAAGCGAATGGCGAACAGGCTTTTCCGCGGCTCGATGCGATGGATGATCGCGGAAAAGCGATGCAGGTTTTGATCGCCGATGACGCCCATCTTGCCGGCGACCGCCTCGCCCAGGCGCCGCCCGCGCATGAACCGGGCCGGGTCGAGCAGCGACATGCCGCCCAGCGAACAGTCCAGGCAGCGAAAGCGGTGCTCATCCAGAAGGACATACAGCCTTTCGGTGAGGAGGCGCCGATCGCGTCGGCTGTTCTTTTGAAAGACCTGAGCCATGACCTGCCCCAACGCTTAGAAATCTCATGGTTCCGGCGGCGGCCGCCCGATTGCCGTGGCCGTGGAGGGGTCGGGCGGCCCGGAATTCCTCGACCCAGAGTAGAATGTGGCGGATGAAGGAGGCGTTAAGGGACCTCGATGCCCCCGACGGTTGTATCCCCCGATCCATCGATTTCGCAGGTTTCGGCGTTTTTTGGCCCAATCGTTTGGCGATTAACGGTTTTTTCAGCACACGTCGGTCAAAATCCAGTGATACGACCTCTAGGTATGGGGGATTAGGATGGCTAAGAAAGAGATCACACCCGGACAGAAGTACCGCAGCGCGGACGGGAACGAGATCGTGTGGGAGATCGAAGGCGTGTACACGGACACCGCCAACCTGGCCCATGCGCGCCTGCGCAACGTGCGGGACCCTTACGACAAGCGGTCCCTGGCCTGTTCCGTCCTGCTCGACACCAGCCGTTTCCGGCCCTTCGCCGCCGCCTGACGGGCCCCGGATCGCCGCCCAGCGGGCCGGCGACGGCATCGGCTTGACATAGGTTATTGCCGGCGCAACGGCGTTGCGTCACCATCGCGTGATGATGTCTTCCGCCCAGCGTCCAGAGCATCCCGCACCGTCGGATCCCCAGCCCGATGCCCCGCCGGCCGAGACGCCGCCGCCCGAACCGGGCCCCGAGCCTTCGGACCCTCACCACCCGCCCGAAGTTCCCGCGCCGCCCCCGGATCCGCAACCCGACGCGCCGCCGCCCGGATTTCCGGCGCCCGATTCCCCGCGCCCCGACGAGATCCCGCCGCCGGCCCCCGACGCTCCGCCGCCATCGCCGCCGCCTGGCTTCCCGAGCCCGCCCGGCGCGCCTGAGATACCGCCGCCCGGCGACGTCCCGCCGGCGCCCGGCCCCGGCCCCGAAATTCCGGCCCCGCCAACGACTCCCACCCGTATGGGTCCCGGACTCTAACTCTATGAATAGAGTAGGATTCACGCCTTGGGTGGGATCGCCGAAGCGATTCCACCCAAGGCGATCCTGCTCTAGGAGCCTGTCCGAG
>JBQLZQ010000038.1:0-50402 GCA_052168355.1 Inquilinaceae bacterium | reverse complement strand
AGGGCGAGGGCGAGCCATGGCGAAGAAGAGTGCCATCGAGAAGAACAAGCGGCGCGAGCGGCTGGTCAAGCGGTACGCGGACAAGCGGGCCCGCCTCAAGGCCACCGCCGACGACCTGTCGGTGCCGGCGGAGGAGCGGTTCGCCGCGCGCATGAAGCTGGCCGAGATGCCCCGCAACGGTTCGGCGACGCGGATCCGCAACCGGTGCGAGCTCACCGGACGGCCGCGCAGCGTCTATCGTCGTTTCAAGCTGAGCCGCATTGCCTTGCGGGACCTGGCCTCCAAGGGCCAGATCCCCGGCATGGTCAAGGCAAGTTGGTAAGGGAGACGCAGACCCAATGTCGTTGAGTGATCCCCTGGGCGATCTGCTAACGCGGATTCGCAATGGCCAAATGGCCGGCAAGGCGGTTGTCGCCAGTCCGGCGTCGACGTTCCGCGTCAATGTGCTCGAGGTGCTGAAGCGCGAAGGGTACATCCGCGGTTACACGACCGAGGAAATCCGGCCCGGCATCAACACCGTGAACGTCGAGCTGAAATATCACGACGGTTCGCCGGTGATCCGCAAGATCGACCGCGTGTCCAAGCCGGGCCGCCGCGTCTATTCGAAGATCAGCGATCTTCAGCGGGTCTATAACGGGCTGGGCATCGCCATCCTGTCGACGCCGCGCGGTGTCATGTCGGATGCCGAGGCGCGGGCCGCGAATGTCGGCGGGGAGGTCCTGTGCCAGGTCTTCTGATGTCAGACTGTCCAGCGTTTTTCGGGAACCGATAAATGTCCAGAATTGGTAAGCATGCCGTGCCCGTCCCCTCGGGTGTCGAGGTCTCGGTCAACGGGCAGGAAGTGGTCGCCAAGGGCAAGAACGGCGAGTTGCGTCTTGTCGTGGTCGAGGATATCGCCGTGTCCAAGGACGAGGACGGGCGCGTGGCCGTCACCCCGCGAAACAATTCGAAGTTCGCGCGCAACATGTGGGCGACCAGCCGGACCCTCGTCAACAATCTGGTGATCGGGGTCAGCGAGGGCTTTTCCCGGTCCCTGGAGATCGAGGGAACGGGCTACCGCGCCGCCGTGCAGGGACAGCATCTGGTGCTGCAGCTCGGTTACAGCCACGAAATCCGGTATCCCATCCCGGAGGGGATCACGATCAAGTGCGAACGGCCGACGGCGGTCAAGATTTCCGGGCGGGACAAGCGCCAGGTCGGGCAGGTGGCGTCGGAGATCAGGGCCATGCGCAAGCCCGAGCCTTTCAAGGGCAAGGGGGTGCGGTACGACGACGAGCGCATTCTGCGCAAGGAAGGCAAGAAGAAGTAGGAGTCGCGCGATGTTGATGACGAGAGAATTGCGCGAACGCCGTGGCCGGCGCATGCGCACCAAACTGGCGGCCCGGCGGAACCTGCGGCCGCGCCTGTCGGTGTTCCGGTCGGGCCGGCAGATCTATGCCCAGATCATCGACGATGTCCAAGGTCACACCGTGGCCGCGGCGTCGACCCTGGACAAGGATTTGCGTGCCCGGCTGAAGACCGGGGCCGATGTTGCGGCGGCCGGTGCCGTCGGGAAGTTGATCGCCGAGCGCGCGACGGCCGCCGGGATCACCCAGGTGGTGTTCGACCGTGGCGGCTATCTGTATCACGGCCGGGTCAAGGCCCTTGCCGATGCCGCCCGTGAGGGCGGCCTGGAATTCTAGGAAAGGCGACGATATGGCACGGGGCCCCAGAGAGGGACGGGACGACCGGTCCCGCGGTGAAGACAGTGACCTGCTTGAACGGCTGGTCGGCATCAACCGCGTGGCCAAGGTGGTCAAGGGCGGACGCCGCTTCGGTTTTGCCGCCATCGTGATCGTCGGCGACGGCCGCGGCCGGGTCGGCCACGGCGCCGGCAAGGCACGCGAGGTGCCCGAGGCGATCCGCAAGGCGACCGAGCAGGCCAAGCGGTCGATGGTCCGCGTTCCCCTGCGTGAGGGACGCACGCTGCATCACGACATCCAGGGCCGGTACGGGGCGGGCAACGTGGTGCTGCGGTCGGCGCCGCCGGGAACCGGTATCATCGCCGGCGGCCCGATGCGCGCGATCTTCGAGGCGCTGGGGGTGCAGGATCTGGTGGCCAAGTCGACCGGCAGTTCCAACCCGCACAACATGATCAAGGCGACCTTCGAGGCCCTGCGCCTGGTCGAGGGGCCGCGTGCGGTCGCCACCAGGCGCGGCAAGCGGGTCGGCGATGTGGTCGTCCGCCGTGAGCACGGCGGCCGCACCGACGCTGCCGAGCAGCAGGAGGCAATCAGTGGCTGAGACCGAGAAGGAAAAGGGCGCAAAGCAAAAGGCGCCGGCCAAGAAGACCGCGGGCTCCAAGCCCCCGGCGAAAAAGGCGGCAACCGCGTCGAAACCGGCGGCCAAGAAGGCCGACGCCAAGCCGGCTGGGGCGGCCAAGGGCAAGACCGCGGGGACGGCCAAGCCGGCCGCCAAGGCAAAGCCCGCGACCAAGGCGAAACCGACCGCCAAGGCCAAGCCCGAACCCAAGGCCAAGCCGGCGACCCGGGCCACGCCGGCGGCCAAGGCACCGCCGAAGAAGTCGGCGGCGCCGAAAAGGAAACCGGCGAAAGCGAAGCGGCCGGTCCGCCGCAAGGCCGACCGTCCGGCGCCGGACTCGGTCGTGACGGTGACCCAGATCGGCAGCCCGATCGGCAGGCACAAATCGCAGCGGGCCGTGCTGATCGGTCTTGGGCTCAACAAGATGCACCGGACGCGCCAGTTGGAGGACACCCCCTCGGTGCGCGGCATGATCGAGAAGGTCAAGCATCTGGTGCGCGTCGAGCAGCCGCGATAAAACACCCGTTCCCACCCCTGGCGTAAAGATTTTTGGCTCAAGGACTGCCTGGCATGAAACTCAACGAACTTCGCGACAATCCCGGCGCCCGCAAGTCGCGCATGCGGGTCGGCCGCGGCATCGGGTCGGGCAAGGGCAAGACCGGCGGCCGTGGCGTCAAGGGACAGACCAGCCGCACGGGCGTCGCCCTGAACGGCTTCGAGGGCGGGCAGATGCCCATCTATCGCCGGATGCCCAAGCGCGGCTTCAACAATGCCCTGTTCGCCAAGCGATACGCGCTGGTCAATCTTGGGCGCCTGCAAAAGGCCATCGACGCCAAGACCCTGGACGCCTCGGCGCCAATCGATGCGGCCGCCCTGCAGGGCGCCGGCCTGATCCGCAAGGGTGGCCTGGGTGTCCGCCTGCTGGCCAAGGGCGATCTGACCGCCAAGATCACGATCGAGGTGGCGGGCGCGTCCAAGGCGGCCGTGGCCGCGGTCGAGAAGGCCGGCGGTCAAGTCACTGTGACCGGCGCCGGGGCCGAGAAATCTTAAAGCGCGACGAAACGCGCTTACATAGGGGAGGCACGGTGCCGTACGGTACACGCTCCCCTTCAGATACCGAGCCTCGAGGGCCCCATGGCATCAGCCGCTGAACAGCTCGCCGCCAATTTGAATTTCGGCGCCTTTGCCAAGGCGACGGAACTCAAGAAGCGCATCTGGTTCACGCTCGGCGCCCTGATCATCTACCGGCTTGGCACCTATATCCCGGTGCCGGGCATCGACCCCGAGGTGCTCAGCCAGATCTTCGCCCAGAATGCCGGCGGTCTGCTGGGCGTTTTCGACATGTTCTCCGGTGGCGCGCTTGGCCGGATGACCATCTTCGCGCTCAACATCATGCCGTACATCTCGGCATCGATCATCATGCAGCTCATGACGGCGGTATCGCCGACCCTCGACCAGCTCAAGAAGGAGGGGGAGAGCGGGCGCAAGAAGATCAACCAGTACACGCGCTACGGCACCGTGCTGCTGGCCACGGTTCAGGCCTACGGGCTGGCGGTCGGGCTGGAGGCCCTGGATGGTGGGCCGGTGCTCGATCCCGGCATGTTCTTCCGGCTGACGGCGGTCATCACCATCGTCGGCGGCACCATGTTCCTGATGTGGCTGGGCGAACAGATCACGGCCCGCGGCGTCGGCAACGGCATCTCGCTGATTATCTTCGCCGGCATCGTCGCCAACCTGCCGACGGCCCTGGCCGGAACCCTGGATCTGGGCCGCACAGGCGCCCTGTCGACGCTGTTCATCATCGTCCTGATCCTGCTGGTCATCGGCGTCATCTTCTTCATCGTGTTCATGGAGCGGGCCCAGCGGCGCCTGCTGGTACAGTATCCCAAGCGGCAGGTCGGAAACCGCATGTTCGGCGGCGAATCCTCCCATCTGCCGCTGAAGATCAATACCGCCGGCGTCATCCCGCCGATCTTCGCCTCGTCGCTGCTGCTGTTGCCGACAACCCTGATCGGCTTTTCCGGCGCGGAGGCATCATCGGGTTGGGTCCAGACCATCAGCGCCATGCTGGGCCACGGCCGGCCACTCTACATGATCCTGTTCGCCGCCCTGATCATCTTCTTCTGTTTCTTCTACACGGCCATCGTCTTCAACCCGCAGGACACGGCCGACAATCTGAAGAAGTATGGCGGCTTCATTCCGGGGATTCGGCCGGGCAAGAACACGGCGGACTATATCGACTATGTGCTGACCCGTCTGACCCTCGTGGGCGCGCTCTACCTCACCGCTGTCTGTCTGCTGCCTGAATTTCTGATCTCGCAATACGCCGTGCCGTTCTACTTCGGCGGCACCAGCATCCTGATCGTCGTGTCGGTGACCATGGATACGGTGGCGCAGATCCATTCCCACCTTCTTGCCCATCAGTATGAAGGGCTGATCAAGAAGTCGAAGCTGCGCGGGAGACGGGGATGAACCTCATCCTGTTCGGACCTCCCGGCGCCGGCAAGGGCACCCAAGCCAAGCGACTGGAGGACCGGCTGGGTCTCAAGCAGCTGTCGACCGGCGACATGCTGCGGGCCATGGTCGCCTCGGGAAGCGCGTTGGGGCAAAAGGCCAAGGCGCTGATGGACGCCGGCGATCTGGTGCCCGACGACGTCATGATCGCCATGATTTCCGACCGGATCGACGAGGCGGACTGTAAATCGGGCTTCATCCTGGACGGGTTTCCGCGCACGCTGCGGCAGGCCGAGGCGCTGGACGAGATGCTGACCCGCAAGGGCCGCACCCTCGACCGGGTGATCGAGATCAAGGTCGATGAGGACGCGCTGATCGATCGCATTTCGGGCCGCTTCACCTGCGTCAAGTGCGGCGCCGGCTACCACGACCGTTACCAGCGGCCGAAGGTCGACGGGGCCTGCGATCAATGCGGCGCCACTGAGTTCATGCGTCGGTCCGACGACAATGCCGAGACGGTGCGTCAGAGGCTCGATGCCTATCGCGGCCAAACGGCGCCGGTCCTGCCCTATTACGAGGCCCAGGGGATGCTGACCAAGATCGACGGCATGGCGGAGATCGACGAGGTGACGCGGCAGATCGAACAGGCCCTGTCGGCTTGACTTGGCAGGCGGGGCCGCTATAGTGCCGGCTTCCGCTTCCCGACGGGCTGCGGCCTTTTGTCGTTTGCCTTGACGCCGGCTTTTTCCGCCGCACGCCTTGGTGGCGGGCGCGGGCAGCGGGTGGGGTTGGACCAGGGGACGCGCGGCTTGCGGATCGGGCTTGGCGGGTCCACATGGGGCCTTGGCGGGCGATGTCGATGGCCAGGCAGGGCTAGAGAGAAGCGGGTGGCCCGGGAGGGCGTATATGAAGACTGAATCAGGAGACGGCGCGTGGCGCGTATTGCGGGCGTAAACATTCCCACCCAGAAGCGGGTCGAAGTCGCTCTGACCTCGATTCACGGCATCGGGCGGACCCAGGCATCCAATCTGTGCCAGAAACTCGGCATCCCGACCGAACGGCGGGTCAATCAGTTGACCGAGGACGAGATTCTCCGCATCCGCGAAACCATCGACAGCGACCTGCAGGTCGAAGGCGATCTTCGCCGCGAAGTCTCGATGAACATCAAGCGGCTGATGGACATGGCCTGCTATCGCGGTCTGCGCCATCGCCGTGGGTTGCCGGTTCGGGGGCAGCGGACGCACACCAATGCGCGGACCCGCAAGGGCCCCGCCAAGGCGATCGCCGGCAAGAAGAAGTAATTGGGCAGTCCCCGGTCTCGCCGGGATCGCCTGTGGCAAAGGCATAGGAACACATGGCCAAACCAGTAACCGCGGCGCGGATCCGGAGACGGGAACGCAAGAACATCACGGCCGGCGTGGCGCACGTCAACGCCTCCTTCAACAACACCATGATCACCATCACCGACGCGCAGGGCAACACCATCGCCTGGTCGTCGGCCGGCGGCATGGGGTTCAAGGGCAGCCGGAAGTCCACGCCCTACGCCGCCCAGATGGCGGCGGAGGATGCCGGACGCAAGGCCCAGGAACACGGCATGAAGGTGCTGGACGTGACGGTGAGGGGGCCGGGATCCGGCCGTGAATCAGCCTTGCGCGCGCTGCAGTCGGTCGGGTTTCAGATCACCGCGATCCGCGACGTAACCCCCATTCCCCACAATGGCGTGCGGCCCCGCAAAAAGCGGCGCGTCTAGGGTCATCAGACGATCATCCCCCTCCCCGGGACAGCGGCGGACCGCCAAACCGTCGCCTAGCAGTGGGGTGGAGCAGGGCTGTGGTCCGCCGTTGGACGGAGCATTGCCGGGATCATTGGCCCGCGTCGCGCGGGCCGCTTGTTGGCGATAAGGAACTCCCCTCGTGATTCAGAAGAACTGGCAGGAACTGATCAAGCCGAACCCGCTGGACGTGCAGGCCGGAACGGACCCCCAGCGCAAGGCGACCATCGTGGCCGAACCGCTGGCCCGCGGCTTTGGCCTGACGCTCGGCAACGCCCTGCGTCGCGTGCTGCTGTCGTCGCTGCAGGGCGCGGCCGTGACCGCGATCCAGATCGACGGCGTGCTCCATGAATTCTCGTCCATCCCCGGCGTGCGGGAGGACGTGACCGACATCGTTCTCAACATCAAGGCGCTGGCCCTGCGCATGCATGCCGAGGGCCCGAAGAAGATGCGCCTGCACGCCGAAGGGGCGGGCGTGGTGACGGCATCCCAGATCATCACCGGCGCCGACATCGAGGTCATGGATCCGGATCTGGTGATCTGCACCCTGGACGACGGGGCGCGGCTGAACATGGAAATGACGGTCGATACCGGCAGCGGCTATGTGTCGGCGACCCAGAACCGCCCGGAAGACGCGCCCATCGGCCTGATTCCCGTGGACGCGCTGTACAGCCCGGTGCGCAAGGTCTCCTACAAGGTCGACAACAGCCGCGTCGGTCAGGTCACCGATTACGACAAGCTGTCGCTGCAGGTCGAAACCAACGGCGCCGTCACGCCCGAGGATGCGGTGGCCCTGGCCGCCCGTATTCTTCAGGAGCAGCTGCGCCTGTTCATCAACTTCGAGGAGCCGACCCACGAGCGGCGCGAGGAAGGCGGCGAAGACGTTCCCTTCAACAAGAACCTTCTGCGCAAGGTCGACGAGCTGGAGCTGTCCGTGCGCTCGGCCAACTGCCTGAAGAACGACAACATCGTCTATATCGGCGATCTGGTGCAGAAGTCGGAGGCGGAAATGCTCCGCACTCCCAATTTCGGCCGGAAATCTCTGAACGAGATCAAGGAGGTGCTGTCGCAGATGGGGCTGCATCTCGGTATGGAAATCCCCAACTGGCCGCCCGAGAACATCGAGGATCTGGCCAAGCGGCTGGAGGAGCCCTACTAAGCGCGATCGTGTCGCGCAGCCCAGGGTCGCGGTGACCCGCCGCCCGTTCTGCCCGGCGTTCCCGATGCCGGGGGTTCGGCGACCGTAATCGGCCTCGTGCGCGAGGCCCCGTCAGAGAAGGGAGAGCCTATCCATGCGTCACGGTCTCAGTGGACGTAAGCTCAATCGTACCACCAGCCACCGCAAGGCCATGTTCTCCAACATGGCGGCGGCGCTGATCAAGCATGAGCAGATCAAGACCACGTTGCCCAAGGCCAAGGAGCTTCGCCCGGTGGTGGAGAAGCTGATCACCCTGGGCAAGGTGGGTGGCCTGCACAAGCGACGGATCGCCTACGCCCGGCTGCGGGACGAAGCGATGGTGGCCAAGCTTTTCGGCCCCCTGGCGGAGCGGTACAAGTCGCGGCCCGGCGGCTATACGCGGGTGCTTCGGGCCGGGATGCGCTATGGCGACGCCGCACCCATGGCCATCATCGAACTCGTCGAGCGGGACGAGGCGGCCAAGGGCCAGGACAGCGGCCCGGTCCAGACCGATGACGACCAGGAGGACGAGTCCTGACGGGTTGAAGTCGGGACGGCGCGACGGTACGGAAAATGGGCGGCCTCTCGGGGCCGCCCTTCGTCGTTGCGGGCCCCTGAACCCGACAGACGTCACGCTCAGCCAACGGCCGAAGCGGGCCCCATTGCCTGCTTGATCATGCATGGCGGACATCGCCTGTTGCCATGGTGACTTACGCCGTTGAGCCGGAGCGATCGAGTTATCTCTTCTTGACCTGCATCAATACTCTTGATCCTCGGTCGGGCTAGAAATCAGTCGCAGTCCTGTTTGGCGGGTCGGCAGGTAATAAAAGATCTATCCAGGTGGAACCGCGCGGCGTAACGGCGAAGCTTGAGCGCTTCAAACTGGTTCCGGTCGTTTCTTGCCCCGTCTACCCGTCGCTGCGGAAAAAGAAGTCGTTCGTCGAGCTTCATCAACGCGGCCTTCAAGGGGAGGACAAAGTCATGAGCATAATGCAACGAATGATGGATTTGATGATGGAGAGAATGAGCAAAGAAGACAAGGAATCCATGATGGACAGCATGATGGAGAAATTCTTTGCCGATATCACTCCGGAAGAGAAGCAGCACATGATGGCAGAGATGATGCCGAAAATGATGGAAGGCATGAACATGGCGGAGATGATGCCCAAAATGATGATGGGCATGATGTCCGAAGCCGGGGGAGACGGTCGGCCCGGAATGGAAGGCACGATGGGCAAGATGATGGGCGGCGGCTCTGGCCACGGAATGCAGGAAATGATGCTCACGAAAATGATGCCGAACTGCATCCGGATGATGCTGCCTGCGATCGATGCCGAGGAGCGTGGCGACGTCGCGGTGGAGATCGTCTCCGCGCTGGTGAACAGGGGAACCGAGGGTATGTCCGATCAGCAAAAAACGGCATTCCGAAGGAAACTCGACGATGCGCTGAAAACAGCGGCGTAATCCAGTTCAGAGGTCCGAGGAGCGCCAGATTCATGAGCGAGATGCGGACTCGGGGCCGGACCGCCGCCGCACGTTGATGCCGGTCTCAGCGGTCGCGGGCCCCCGATGCGGAGCGGGCGGGGCGGATATCGCCTGTTGTCGTTTCGATGTCCGCCTTTGAGCCAAAGCGCTTTTTGACTGGGTTTGATCGCAGGGGTGGGCCAGGCCAGGACCGGTCATTCGCCGGGTTTGCAGCGAAGGGCCGGGTCGGGCCCGCTTCGACCGATGCTGCATGGACGATGGACGTCGGCTATGTGGAGATGGCCACAGGCAACTTGCTATGCTGCCCACATGGCCGAAGTCACCTTCATCTCTCGCATGCCTTCTCAGGCTTTGACCGGGCTGATTGCGCGCATCTCAGGTTATGCCTCGAAGACCGAAGAAAGCCGCTTTCTGGAGACGGCAGAGCTTGTCTTTCCAATTGTTTTCAATCTTGGCCAGCCTTGGGATATTCAACTCGGGCGCCAGGGCGATATCGCCCGCACCTCGAGCTTCACCGCTGGCCTATATCCTGGCCCCGTGACTGTGTCCTGCGAACCCGGAGCCCATCTGTTGCAAGTCGATCTGACACCGCTGGGCGCCGCCCGCCTGTTCGGGGGCGCAGCCGCGGAACTTGCGTCGCAGGTTGTCGAATTGAGTGCTGTCGATCAATTCGGCGGCGAATATGAAACGATCCATGACCGGCTCTACGGCACGAGGGATTGGGAGGTGCGGTTCGATCTGATCGAACGATTTCTCGCGCCGAGGTTTGGTCACGCCGCCTCGATACCCATTCGACAATCATGGCACTTGCTGGCCCAGGGAAAAACGGTCACGGAGACCGCTACTGCCATCGGATGGAGCACGCGTCACCTCAGCACGCGGTTTCGTCAAGAGACCGGTATTCGTCCGGTCACAGCGGCTCGCATGCTCCGGTTTCAGCGGGCGCGCGCCCTTGCGCTCGGTTCTGCCGCGACCGGTTGGGCGATGATCGCCGCCGAAGCAGGGTATGCGGACCAGGCCCACCTGATCCGCGCATTTCAGGACTTCGCCGGGGAGCCGCCGTCTGCATGGGCGCGACGGACAAGACCGTCGGAGCCACGCCTGCAACTCTAATCAGTTCCGAAATCTTCAATTCAACACCCGACATCCGGTCTATCGTGACAGCACAATCACATATGGACCGATCTCATGACCCCTCCCTGCATTTTCCCCACCATTCGATATCGCGACGCGGATGCGGCAATCGCATGGCTTAAGGATACGATCGGGTTTGTTGAACACGCGCTCTACCGGAGCGAAGATGGCTCACTGGCCCATGCTCAGTTCTCGCTCGGCTCTTCGATCGTCATGGTGGGCGAAGCACGGGACGACGACTATGGGAGGCTCGTCGGCGACAAGACCGGGAGACGTACCGACGCCCTTTACGTGGCGGTCGAAAATCTCGACGATCTCTACGACAAGGTCCGTGCGACCGGTTCCATCATCGAAATGGAACTCCATGACACAGACTATGGATCACGGGAATTCGTGTGCCGGGACCCGGAGAACAATCTCTGGAGCTTTGGAACCTACTGGCCCAAAGTCGACAGCTAGAGCAGGATCGCCTTGGGTGGAATCGCTTCGGCGATCCCACCCAAGGCGTGAATCCTACTCTATTCATAGAGTTAGAGAGCGATTCACGTCATTGGTGGAAGCGGGTCCGCTTCCACCAATGACGATCGCGCTCTAATCGCATCGCCAACGTGTTGGTGGCGTACCGGGACGATGAAGGAGAGCGCAAAATGAAAGGCACATGCCATTGCGGGCGGGTTTCCTGGACGCTTGACACGCAGCCAGAGTCGGTAACCGCCTGCAACTGCACGATCTGCCGTCGCTATGGGGTTCTGTGGGCCTATGGGCATATTGGTCACGACATCCATGCGGCGGGCGAAACCAGCACATATCGGCGGGCCGACGGTGGCGCGATCGACTTTCATTTCTGCGGCGCCTGTGGCTGCGTCACCCATTACGTCGCGACCAGCGCCGGGAAGGACGGGCGACATTGGACGGCCGTCAATCTCCGCCTAACGGAGCCCGACCCGATCGCCGCCCTGCCCATCGACCATTTCGACGGGCACGACAGCTTCGATGATCTCCCGCGGGATGGCAGGACCGTCAAGGATATGTGGTTCTAGTGGTCTAAAGCAGACGTGGGGTACCCATGGGATCGTCAGACGACAAGATGGCCCGTGTCGTCATCGACCCCGACACGGCCATCCTGATTGCTGCGGAAGAGATCGTGTCGGATCCCTCCTATGCGCTGCTGGCCCCGACCCTTTTGCGGTCACAGGTTCTCGACAGGCTCTTCAAGCGCGTCCGCAGCGGTGAACTGGCGGAAAGTGACGGCCTGGCCATCAACGCCCGCTTCGCGAAGCTGAAGATCAGGTTCCTTGGCGATGCCGTGATGCGCCGCCAGGCATGGGCCATTGCGGATCGAAAGGGATTGGGCACGACGGAGCTGGCCGAATACATAGCCTTGACCCAACTCCAGGCCGATGCCCTCGCCACCGCAGACGCGAACCTGATTGCATCGGCGGGGGGCCTCGTCGCGATAGTTGATCCAAAGCGTCTCAGAACGTCTCGTTCAGGCATGTAAGGCGCGGAAGCGGACACCTGACCGGATTGGCGGTCTTCCCCAGGGCTCGTGCCTTGGGAAGATCCGCCGCAGAGTCCGCCGCAGAGATCGCGCCATCGAAGCAAACCAGCCTTCTGAAATCCAACTGAAAATGCTCAAGGATGCGCAACGAGGGTCGGAAGCTGACCGGCGCCGACGGACCAGTCATCGCCTGAGAGGCACCGGGCTGGCGACAGACGGGGGGATAACGATGAAAGTTCTGATTACCGGGATGTCCGGGACGGGAAAGTCATCGACGATTGCCGCTCTGGCGGCCTTGGGGTACCGCGCGATCGATTTGGACGAGGATGGGTGGTCGGGCTGGGTACCGTGTGGCGGCGACCCGACCGGCGCGAACCCGGGACACGACTGGCTCTGGGACGAGGCACGTCTTGAGAAACTACTCGACGACGAAGACGTCGCCCCGCTCTTCGTTGCCGGCTGCGCGCCCAACATGGGACGCTTTGTTCCGCGCTTCGATCGCATCGTCCTTCTGCGCGCGCCGACCGACATCCTGCTCGACCGCGTCCGGACCCGGACAGGAAATGACTATGGCAAAACGTCTCACGAGGCGCAGCGGATCGTGGAGAACACCCGCGAGGTGGAACCCCTATTGCGTCGCATCGCGACACACGAGCTGGATACGGCGCGGCCAATTGACGAGGTATTGCGGGCCGTTCTACGCATCAGTGGCCAATCGAACGGGACACCACTCCGCGACCAACTCAAGGCTTGGGGGAAAAGCCGGGGATGACCGGAAATGACATGGCCGCAGGTTCTTTCGAATGGCCGCTTCGTCCCGCGTAGCCGCCGTCAACGCGGCCACGGCCCGGCGGCTGCTTTGGGGCGAACTCCGGCCGCCGAGACCGGCATTCGGCTCACGGCGCATCGCCCAGATTGTGCGGCCGCCGGCCGGTCGATAGGATGGCCGCCATGGTTCGTGTGTTCACGCTTTTGTCCCTAATCGCCGCGATCTCCTTGATGATCGGCGCGGTGTCGCCCGTCGCCGCCCAGAGCCGGGCGGTGCCCGAGGATTCGGCGGAAATCACCCTCAGCTTCGCCCCGCTGGTGCGGGACGTGGCGCCGTCGGTGGTCAGCATCTATGCCACCCGCATGGCCCGCCAACCGGTCTCCTCGCCGCTGTTCAGCGACCCGTTTTTCGAGCGGTTCTTCGGCCCCGGCCTGCAGCTGGGCCCGGCGCCGCCGCCCCAGAACGCCCTGGGGTCGGGGGTGGTGGTCGGTGCCGAGGGGCTGATCGTGACCAATCACCACGTCATCAGGGATGCCGACGCGATCACCGTGATCCTGGCCGACCGGCGGGAGTTCGAGGCCGAGCTGATCCTGCGCGACGAAAGGACGGACCTGGCCCTGCTGCGCGTCGATACCGGCGGCGAGCCGCTGCCTTATCTCGAGCCGGCCGGAGACGAGGATCTGGAGGTCGGCGATCTGGTCCTTGCGGTGGGCAATCCGTTTGGCGTCGGCCAGACGGTGACCAGCGGCATCGTGTCGGCTCTGGCGCGCACCACCGCCGGCATCACCGACTATTCTTTCTTCATCCAGACCGACGCCGCCATCAATCCGGGCAATTCGGGCGGGGCGCTGGTCGATATGCGCGGCCGTCTGATCGGCATCAACACGGCCATCTACAGCCGCACGGGCGGGTCGCTGGGCATCGGCTTTGCCATTCCCGCCGCCATGGTCCGGGCCGTGGTCGCCAGCGTCGACAATGGCGGGCGGGTGATCCGGCCCTGGCTGGGCGTGGATGGCGAAGTGGTGACCGCGGCCATCGCCCGGTCGCTGGACCTGCCGTTTCCCGGCGGTGTTCTGGTGCGGGCGGTGCATCCCGAAAGCCCGGCTTTGCGGGCCGATCTGCGGGTCGGCGATGTCATCGTCGGGGTCGACACCATGCCGATCAACGATCTGGAAGCGCTGGATTATCACGTCGCCACCTTGAGCCTCGACAGCCGCTCGGTGCTGACCCTGTACCGGGACAGCCGCCGCATCGACGTGGCCTTCGACGTCGAACCGCCGCCGGAGGTGCCGCCGCGCAGCGTCACGCGCCTGCAGGGCCGTCATCCCCTGGTCGGGGCGGTGGTCGCCAACCTGTCCCCCGCCTTGATCGAGGAGACGGGCTATCGGGGGAGCCGGCGCCAGGGGGTTGTGGTGTTGGAGGTGGCGCCGCGCAGCCCGGCCAGCCGCCTGCGGCTCGCCCCCGCCGACGTCATCGTCGCGATCGACGGCCAGCCGATCGACAGCGTCGACGATCTGGACATCTTGAACGGCGCCGGCCGGGACCGGTGGCGGATCGCCATCCAGCGCGGCGACCGCCGGATGGAAACCACGGTCGATGGCTGAGAGGCGGGCGAAGACACCGTCCGGAACCGCCACGGCGGGGTTGTTCGACACCTTGGCGCCGCGGCCGCTGGCCGACCGGATGCGGCCGCAGTCGCTGGACGAGGTGGTGGGGCAGGACCATCTTCTGTCGCCCCAGGGGCCCATCGGGCGCATGGTCGGGTCGCATCGGCTGGCTTCCATGGTGCTGTGGGGGCCGCCCGGTTGCGGCAAGACGACGCTGGCCCGCCTGCTGGCC
Source organism: Inquilinaceae bacterium (assembly GCA_052168355.1). GTDB lineage: Bacteria > Pseudomonadota > Alphaproteobacteria > DSM-16000 > Inquilinaceae > JBQLZQ01. The sequence continues at coordinate 35,971 of JBQLZQ010000038.1, read as the reverse complement.
GACCGCACCGACATGGAATTCGTGCCGCTGTCGGCGGTGTTTTCCGGCGTCGCCGATCTGCGCCGCGTGTTCGACCAGGCCGCCGAGCGTCGCCACGCCGGGCAGGGAACCCTGCTCTTCGTCGATGAGATCCATCGCTTCAACCGGTCGCAGCAGGACGCGTTCCTGCCGAATGTCGAGGACGGCACCATCACCCTGATCGGGGCGACGACGGAAAACCCGTCGTTCGAGCTCAACGCCGCCCTGCTGTCGCGCTGTCAGGTGTTCGTGCTGCGGCGGCTGGACGACGCGGCGCTCGACCGGCTGCTGGACCGGGCCGAGGCGCTGGAGGGGCGGCACCTGCCGCTGACCGACGATGGCCGCACGGCGCTCAAGGCCATGGCCGACGGCGACGGCCGATTCCTGCTCAATCTGTGCGAGGAACTGTTCGCCCTCGACCGGTCCGACCCTTTGGATCCGGGCGGTCTGGCGGGTATCGTCCAACGCCGGGCGCCGATCTACGACAAGGCCCAGGAAGGGCATTACAACCTGATCAGCGCCCTGCACAAAAGCCTGCGCGGGTCGGATGTCGACGCCTCTCTCTATTGGCTGGCGCGGATGCTGGCCGGCGGCGAGGACCCGCGTTACATCGCGCGGCGGCTGGCCCGCTTCGCGGTCGAGGATATCGGTCTGGCGGACCCGGCCGCCCTGACCCAGACGCTGGCCGCCTGGGACGCCTATGAGCGCCTGGGCTCGCCGGAGGGCGAACTGGCCATTTCCCAGGCGGTCATCTATCTGGCCACCGCGCCCAAATCCAACGCCGCCTATGTCGCCAGCAAGGAGGCGGGGCGGGCGGCGCGGGAAACGGGAAGCCTGATGCCGCCCATGCACATCCTCAACGCGCCGACCCGGCTGATGAAGGATCTGGGGTACGGCAGCGGCTATCGCTACGATCACGACGCCGAGGACGGTTTCTCCGGGCAGAACTACTTCCCCGACGGCATGGAACGCCGCGCCTTTTACCGGCCGCCCGAGCGCGGCTTCGAACGCGAGATCAAAAAGCGGCTCGACTATTGGGCCCGGTTGCGCGACCGCCGCCAGAACGAGGGAGAGGGCGCGTGAAGATGGTTCTGGCGGTGGCCCTGGGCGGCGCCTTGGGCGCCCTGGCCCGCTACGGGGTCATGGTCGGGGCGACGCGGCTGGTCGGCATCGGGTTTCCCTGGGGCACGCTGGCCGTCAATGTGGTGGGGTCGGTGGCCATGGGGCTCCTTGTCGAAGTCATGGCGCTGGTCTGGTCGCCGGGGCCCGAGGTCCGAGCCTTTCTGGTCGTCGGCGTGCTTGGCGCTTTCACCACCTTTTCGACGTTCTCCCTGGATGTCGTGGTCCTCGCGCAACGCGGCGAGGCCTGGGCCGCCGCCGCTTATGTGGCGGCCTCGCTGATCCTGTGCATCGGCGGTCTGATCGCCGGACTCCGGCTGGCCCGGGCGCTGCTGGCATGACCAGTGTCGTCACCCTTCTGGTCGAAACCGCGGATGCCGACATGCGGCTCGACCGGTGGTTCCGCAACCGTTTTCCGCAGGTCGGACACGGACGGCTGGAGAAGCTGCTGCGCACCGGTCAGATCCGGGTCGACGGCAAGCGGGCAAAGGCCGGGCAAAGGCTGGGGCCGGGGCAGACGGTGCGGGTGCCGCCCTTGCCCGACGAGGCGGAAGCACGGCCGCCGCCGGCGCGGCCGGCGCCGCCCACCGAGGCGGAAACCAGGGCCGTCCGCGATCTGGTCCTGTACCGCGACGATATGGTCATTGCCATCGACAAACCGGCGGGATGGGCCGTACAGGGCGGGCCAAAGACCGGGCGCCACCTCGACGGGCTGCTCGATGCGCTGAGGTTCGGCGCCGCGGAAAGACCGCGTCTGGTCCATCGCCTGGACCGGGATACCAGCGGCGTTCTGGTGTTGGCTCGCACGGCCGCGGCGGCGCGCGCCCTGACCACGTCATTCCGGTCCAAGGACGCCCAGAAGGAATATTGGGCGGCCGTCGTCGGCGTGCCGCATCCCGAGCGGGGCAGGCTCGACCTCCCGCTCGAGAAATGCCCGGGGCCCCGGGGCGAGATGGTCCGGGCCGGAACCGGCGGCGGCAAGCCGGCGACCACTCTCTATGCCATGGTCGATCGGGCCGGATCGCGCGCCACCTGGCTGGCGATGTGGCCGCTGACCGGCCGAACCCATCAGCTGCGGGTCCACGCCGCGGCGCTGGGCGTGCCGATCCTGGGCGACCGCAAATACGGGGGCAGCGGTGCGGTGTTGCCGGGCGCCGAGGTGGATCCTCGGATGCACCTTCATGCCCGCCGTCTGGTCGTGCCGCGCCCCGGTGGCGGGGTCCTCGACGTCACCGCGCCGTTGCCCCCGGAGATGGGCAAAACCTGGGCCTATCTCGGCTTCGACCCCGCCGCGCCGGTCCCCAATCCCTTCGCCGATCAGCGATAGGTCCCAAGCCGGCCGGCCTTGCCCCGCTTTCCAAGGCAGGCTTCACGTCGTCAAAGGGAAGCAAAGAAACCGCCTCGCCCATAATAAAGCAGGTTAACGATTTCTGAAGCAAGTTTGCGGTAACAATGCTTTCCAACTTATAATAAAAATTCGGCGTAAAGATTTTGGTAAGCAATCTGATGAATTATAGTTAATTATCATGGCATGGGTAGCAAATCGCGATTTCGAGACGGAGGCTTCGGTAGCCAGCGAGGATGATATCGCGGTCCAGATCGTCATCGTCGACGACCGGGTCACGAACCGTAACATCCTGGCAAAGCTCAGCAGCTCCCTTGAGCCGAACGCAAAGGTCCACACCTTCGCGGACGCCACCCTGGCGCTTGCCTGGATGGAAAACCGCGATGTCGATCTGGTCATTACCGACTACAAAATGCCGCTTCTCAACGGCGCCGAGTTTACCCACCACTGCCTGACAAAGCTGCCCGGTTTCGATGCCCCGATCATTGTCGTCACCGCCTATGAGGACAAGGATTTCCGGTATCACGCCCTGGAGGCGGGGGCCACCGACTTCCTGTTGAGCCCGATCGATCACCGGGAATTCCGGACCAGGGTGCGTAACCTGCTGTCGATGCGCCGGCAAAAGCAGATCATCAAGGGCCGCGCGGTGTCGCTGAAGCAGGCCCTGGACAGCGCCCAGCGGGAACATGCCGAGCGGATTCGGGTCAGCGAGGAAAAGCTGCGCCTGGTGATCGACAGCACGCCTAACTTTATCTACACGACCGATGCCGACGGCCGGGTCACATTGGCCAATAAGGCGTTGGCGGATGCGTTCGGGGTTTCGGTCAAGGCCGTCGTTGGAAATCCCCTGGGGACTCACGCGTCCGACCCGGCTTTCGCCGAGAAGTCGCTGGCCGAGGACAATCGCGCGCTTGAGTTGCAGAAGGCGTTGCCGGTTGCCGAGCAAGCGATGACCACCGCCGCCGACGAGCATATCCACCTGCAGATGGTGAAGATGCCCATCATGGTCAGTGCCGACGCGCGGTGGGAAGTGCTGACGGTCGCCACCGATATCACGAAGCGCAAACGCGCCGAGTTGGAGCTGCTGCGGGCCAAGGACACGGCGGAAATGTCGAACCGGTCCAAGACCGAGTTCCTCGCCAACATGAGCCATGAGCTGCGCACCCCGCTCAATGCCATGATCGGTTTCGCAGATCTGATGGTTGGGCAGGTGTTCGGGCCGCTCGGCGCGCCGCGCTATCACGAATACGCCAAGGATATCAAGGACAGCGCCGAGTACCTGCTGCAGATCATCAACGACATCCTGGAGGTGTCGGAGATCGAGGCGGGCAAGTTGCGGCTGCATGAGCGGACCATCGATGTCGGCAAGGCCATCGACGAGGCGATCCGGCTGGTTCAGCACCGCGCCCGCGAAAGCAGCGTGGCGATAAGGCTTAACGTCCAACCGGATCTTCCCGCGCTCAACGCCGATGAATCGAAGCTCAAGCAGGTGCTGGTCAACCTTCTGACCAATGGCGTGAAGTATACGCCGGCCAGCGGCCATATCGATGTCACCGCCGACACCGCCGCCGACGGCGGCATTTGCGTTGTGATCGCCGATACCGGCATCGGGATGACCGAGGAGGAGGTCACGATCGCACTGACCCGCTTCGGCCGCATCGAAAGCTCCATGGTGCGCAAGCATGCCGGGACCGGACTGGGACTTCCCCTTTCGGCCGATCTGATCAAGGCCCATGGCGGTGTTTTGGAAATCGAGAGCGCGGTCGGCGAGGGGACGACCATCCATATCCGCTTTCCATCCGGGCGCAGCGTCCAGCCTACCTAAGAGGCATCGGTTGTCGAGACAGGGCCGGTATGGCCGGCATCCCAAGTGAGTGACCTTTGAGGTAGCCCACCCAGTGTCCCAATCCGCCGCAAAAATCCCGCTCAACGCGAGCAGGCTGCTTTCCCGGCTGAAGAACCGTCAGGACAGCGAGCACGAACAGGCGATTATCCGCATCTTCATCATGGGTGCCGTGGTCGTCTATTTTAAACTGTTCATGATCCTCGGTGGGCCTGGGTCGGAACCCAAGGGCGGGCATCTGGTCGCGCTGGCCTATTTCGTGATCGCCATCGGCATCACCGGCCACATCATCTGGCGCCCGGAACGCTGCCTGTGGCGGCGCATCGTGGGTATGCTTGGCGATTTCGCGGTGACTGCCCTGGTTCTTGGGCTGGAAGGCGAACACGGCGCGCCCTTCTATCTGATGTTCTTGTGGGTTTCGCTGGGAAACGGCTTTCGCTACGGGCTCTCGGCCTTGCGCCTCTCGATCGTGGTGTCCTCGGTCTTTTTCGCGGCGGCCATTATGATGTCCGATTATTGGCGGTCACAGCCGGAACTGTCGATTGGCATGTGGCTGGCCGTTGTGCTGATCCCTGTCTACGCATCGACCCTGATCAAGAAACTGACCGAGGCGAAGATCCAGGCGGAACGGGCCAACGAATCCAAGTCCCGCTTCCTGGCCAACATGAGCCATGAACTGCGTACGCCCTTGAACGCGGTCATCGGCCTGGGCGATCTGCTGCAAAAGACCAAACTGGCCGATGACCAGTACGACATGGTCTACACCATCCGCCGGTCGGGGCGCCGCCTGCTGGCGATGATCGAGGAAGTGCTCGACCTGACCCGGATCGAGGCCGGCCGTCTCCAGCTGGAGAACGACGACTTCGACCTGCATATGGAACTCGCCGATCTGATCGCCATGCTGCGTCCCCAGGCCGAAGGAAAGGGCATTGCGCTCAGCGTCCATGTCGCGCCGGACGTTCCGTTCGCGTTGCACGGCGATTGGCATCATCTGGGCCAGGCCGTGTTCAACCTGTCCGCCAACGCCATCAAGTTTACCGAACGGGGGCACGTCCAGGTCGTGGTCGACATGACAGACGCCCCGGATCTTGGGAACCAGGTGGTCCGCTTCCGGGTGATCGACACCGGCATCGGCGTGGCGTCAGAGCATCTCGAGCGCATTTTCGACACCTTCACCCAGGCCGATGAATCCGTCAATCGGCGCTATGGCGGCACCGGGCTTGGACTGGCGATCGTCAGACAGCTGGCGGAGCTCATGGGCGGCCAAATCGCGGTCGAGAGCGAGGAGGGGGTGGGTAGCCGCTTTTCGCTGATCGTGCCCCTGGCGTCGGCTGAGGGCGAGGCGCGGGAACGGTTTGCGGCGGCTGCGGCCGCTGCCGGCGGTCGGGTTGTCGTCGTCACCGGGGATTCCGGGCTTCATCCGCCGATTCAAAACGCGCTGGACCCGATGAATGTGAAGCTGACATTCGCCACCGATGCGACCCAGGCACGCGAGATGCTGATGGGGATACGCGGGCGCGGTGTCGTATTGGTCGACGGACGCGATCCGGCTGTCGACCCGGTCGCGCTGTGCGACGAACTGCGCAGCCCGGAGGTCGGGAAACGCGCTTCCTTCATCATGCTTGAGGGGGGCGGCGCAGGAACGGGCGCACCGCCGCCGGCGCCGCCGCTCCAATTCCTCTCCGGCGTGCAGGTCCCGGTCGATGGCGGGATGCTGCGGTCGGCCGTGCGGGCGGGTTTCGCGTTCGGACCGCGGAGGCTGGAGGAGGAAGGTGAGGAGTCGCAGGACTCCCAAGCGTGTCCGTCCGGTGGCGGCCAGAGAATCCTGGTGGCGGAGGACAACGCCGTCAACCGGATGGTGATCGGCAAGATCCTGGAACGGGCCGGCTATGCGCCGGTCATCGTGGCCAATGGCGATGAGGCGCTGGACATCCTTGATAACGACGACATCGCCATGGCCATTCTCGACATCAACATGCCGGGAACGTCCGGGCTCGATGTGGCCAAGCTCTACCGGATGGCCCACATGTCCGGACCGCGCCTGCCGATCATCGCCTTGAGCGCGGACACGACGGAGTCGATGCGCGCCCTATCCAAGGACGCCGGAATCGACCTTTATCTGACCAAGCCGATCGAGCCCGACCCCCTGGTGCGGGCCATCCAGTCGCTGCTGACGCCGGTCGAAACCGTCGACGTGCCCGAGGTCGAGCTAGAAGAGGACGTCGAGGACGAGTCCATCACCCGGATCGAAAGCCATCCGCGGTTCCGCAAGAGCAACGAGCACGAAGTCATCGACCGCCGTGTCCTTCAGGATCTCCAGGCGCTCGATCCGGGGTCGGATTTCGTGACGGAGGTCGTCGAGGAATACCTTCGGGACGCCGAAATTCTGCTTCCGCAACTCCAGGCCTCGGTCGACGCCAACGACCTGAATGCGTTCCGCGATCTGGTCCATGCCCTGCGCAGCGCCTCCGCGAATGTCGGGGCTCGTCAGCTCTATGAGCATTGCTGCGGCGTCAACAGCGTCAACCGCGACGACTTCGAGCAGCGAGCGGCCGGCGAAGTGGACCAGATCGCCCACGAATTCTCACGCTACCGCCGCGCCATCGGCCGCTACCTGACCGCTCGGGACCAGACCAGCCGGTCGTCTTAGAGCGGATCCGGGTCGGATGGGTTCGCCATAGGCGATCCATTGATCCGGTGATTCCACTCCCCTGTTCGATATGGCGCGGACTCACTGAAAGCAGGGCACCAAAACTTGGGTGACGGCAGCCGCGCCACGCTGGCACTGCCCGGCGATGGTGGCCCAAGGTCAGGCCGGGTGAGCCACCGACGCGGCGCGGATTTCATCGGGCCCCGCCTGACCGAGGCGCCGGTCCTGGGCGCCGGCCAGCCGCGCCATCTTCCGTAGATCGGCGGGCGCCAGGGACAGCGCCGTTTCGACCCAGACATTGGTGATATCCAGAAGTTCCTGATGCGAGACGGGCCGCACGATCTTGCGCGCCTTCATGATGGCCTGATGGGCCGTATAGCGCCGTTCGTATCGCCGGATGTAAGCATGGATCGCGTCCACGCCCTCGCCATCCTCGGCGACCACGTCGACCAAACCGACCTCCTGCAGCTCCTCGGCCGAATAGACCTTGCCGCTGGTGATCAGCTTTTCCGCGCGCAGCGGGTCGAGCCGGCGGGCCAGAAGAGTATAGGCGCCCATGCCGGGAAACAGGTTAAACAGGATCTCGGGCAGCCCGAACTTGGCGCTGCGCTCGGCGACGATGACATCCTGTGCCAAGGCACCTTCGAAACCGCCCCCCAAAGCTTCGCCCTGCACCAGCGCGATGGTGTGGATCGGCAGCCCCAGATTGTTGGCGTGGCCGTGAATGATGTCGATACACCCGTGGGCGTACCGTCGCAGCGTGTCGCCGTCCTGGTCTTGAATCAGCCGGACAAGCATCGGCAGGTCGCCGCCCATGCTAAAAATGCCGGGCAGGGCGGAGCCGAGCACCAGGTAGCGAATCGGCGGTTCGTCGTTGACCGCCGTTTCGGCGAAGGCGTCGCGCACCAAGTGCATTACCGATGTGAGGTCGCGAACAAGCCCCGGCGTCACGCTGGGTCGATTGTTGGGCTTCATGCGCTGCCACAGGATCCGAGAGTCCGGCTCGTAAGTGACGACCATCTCGTTGAACTGATTGAGACGGTTCAGCCATGACGGGCGCCCCGCCGCGCCCGAACCCAGGTGATTCGGCCGCGATCTCGGCAGGGAGATCAGCTCGGCAAGCGTGCGAAGGGCGCCGGGAAGAGGGGCTGTTCTGGCTATATCGGTCATCGGAAGGCGTCCTTTATGCGACTGAACCAGGGGTACCCTATAATAAGCATGAACGGATGGTTAATAGAAGATACATAATATGCGACAAAAAAACTTATCAATTGCCGATTTGTTTGGTAAATATGTAATTAATCAAAAGGGAAGTTCCATATATAATGATATTATCTTGGTTTATGGCCGGTTTGGCCGGGTCGTTCGTTAGAAGAACCGGGACTATATCGATTTATATCAAACAATTAATCGCCTTTAATTCGCATTGAGATGGCTTAGAGGTCGATGATGCAGGCATGATCCCGGTCATCACTTGCCGCAATCCTTATCGTCGGCGACGCGTGGCGACGTACTTCTTGAGTCTTCATCGTTAGACATGAAAGCAATCGGGCAGAGCCCGGGAACCGAAGATCGGTCGATGCGGGAAGTACCGCTTTCCGCCACAATGGGCGGATAGAAAAGGGGCCGCCGGATCGATCCGCCGAAGGGTGGCAATCCCCTGCGATGTCACTAGTATGACATACGCGGGCATTGCCGGTCCGTGAGAGTTCGGATGTGTCTTGGGGTGTCGCGTGTCCAGATACCGTCTTGACCCGTTCGGTCGTTGATTGAGGGGGAAGGTGTCCCCGTCCTGCTTTCGGAGAACGCCATGCCGCCCGAGACGCCTCTTCTTGACACCATTGCCGCGCCGTCGGCGATGAAGGACCTGACCGTGGACCAGCTCAAGCAGTTGGCGGATGAGGTGCGGGCGGAGGTGATCGACGCGGTATCGGTGACCGGCGGTCACCTGGGCGCGGGGTTGGGCGTGGTGGAACTGACGGTGGCGTTGCATGCCATCTTCGACACCCCGGACGACCGGCTGATCTGGGATGTGGGCCACCAATGCTATCCGCATAAGGTTCTTACCGGCCGGCGCGACCGCATCCGCACCCTGCGCCAGTCCGGGGGATTGAGCGGCTTCACCCGCCGGTCCGAGAGCGCGTACGACCCGTTCGGTGCTGCCCACAGTTCGACCTCGGTGTCCGCCGGGCTCGGCATGGCGGTGGCCCGGGATTTGGACGGGAACGCCAACAACATCGTCTGCGTCATCGGCGATGGCGCGATGAGCGCCGGGATGGTCTACGAGGCCATGAACAATGCCGGGTCCATGCGCCGGCGGCTGATCGTCATCCTCAACGATAACGACATGTCGATCGCACCGCCCGTCGGCGCCATGAGCGCCTATCTGTCGCGTCTCATATCGTCCCGGTCCTACCGGTCGTTGCGCCACGTCATGAAGGATTTGGCGGACAAGTTTCCACCGCCGCTGAAGCGCGCCGCCGCCCGGGCGGAGGAATATGCCCGCGGCATGGTCACCGGCGGGACCCTGTTCGAGGAGTTGGGATTTTATTATGTCGGGCCGATCGACGGGCACAATCTGGACCATCTCATGCCCGTGCTGACCAATGTCCGCGATGCCGAGGAAGGCCCGATCCTGGTCCACGTCGTGACGCAGAAGGGAAAGGGATACGAACCCGCCGAGGCCTCGCCCGACAAGTATCACGGGGTTTCCCGGTTCGACGTCATCACCGGCGCCCAGGCCAAGCCCGTCGCCAACGCCCCCAGCTATACCGGCGTGTTCGCCAAGGCGCTCATCGCCGAGGCGGCGGTCGACGACCGCATCGTCGCGGTGACCGCCGCCATGCCCGGGGGAACCGGGCTGGACAAGTTCGGCGCCCGGTTCGCCGACCGGTGCTTCGATGTCGGTATCGCCGAACAGCACGCCGTGACCTTCGCCGCCGGCCTTGCCGCCGAGGGGTTCAAGCCGTTTGCAGCGATTTACTCGACATTCCTGCAGCGTGCCTACGATCAGGTGGTCCACGATGTCGCCATTCAGGGGCTGCCGGTGCGCTTTGCCATCGACCGCGCCGGGCTGGTGGGCGCCGACGGGGCCACCCATGCCGGCAGTTTCGATACGGCCTATCTGGGCTGCCTGCCCGGCTTCATGCTGATGGCCGCGTCCGACGAGGCCGAACTGATGCACATGGTGGCGACCGCCGCGGCGTGGGACGAAGGGCCTTGCGCCTTTCGCTATCCGCGCGGCGAGGGGGTGGGCGTGGATCTGCCCGAACGGGGCCAGGTGCTGGAGCCGGGGCAGGGCCGGGTGGTCCGCGAAGGCACCAAGGTGGCGCTGCTCAGCTATGGCGGGCGGCTCGGCGCGTGTCTGGAGGCCGCGGACCAGTTGGCCGCGCGTGGCCTGAGCACGACGGTCGCCGATGCCCGGTTCGCCAAGCCTCTGGACCAGGATCTGGTGCGGCGTCTGGCCACCGGGCATGAGGTGCTCGTGACCGTGGAAGAGGGGTCGATCGGCGGCTTCGGGTCGTTCGTGCTGCAGTATTTGGCCACCGCCGGCTTGCTCGACGGCGGCGTCCGGGTGCGGCCGCTGGTCCTTCCCGACATCTTTATCGATCAGGACAAGCCGGAGCGCCAGTACGAAATCGCCGGACTGAACGGCCGGGCCATCGCGGCCACCGCCATGGCCGCGCTGGGTCTGGACGTTCCCTTGGACAAGCCCGCGTCGGCCTGACGCCCGCAGGCCCGTTGCCCGTCACCGATGGCCCAGCCGCCGCGCCGCCGCGCCGATCAGGCCATGGTCGATCGCGGGCTGACGGAAAGCCGCAGCCGGGCCCAGGCATTGATCATGGCCGGCGTGGTGTTCGCCGGAACCCGCCGCATCGCTAAACCGGGCGAGCCGGTGGCGCCGGACACGATCCTGACGGTCAAGGGGCAGGACCATCCCTGGGTCGGTCGCGGCGGCATCAAGCTGGCCCATGCCCTCGATGTCTTCGCCGTCGACCCGACCGGCGCGGTTGCACTCGATATCGGGGCGTCCACGGGCGGCTTTACCGATGTCCTGCTGCAGCGCGGTGCGGCGCGTGTCTATGCCGTCGATGTGGGACACGGCCAGCTTGCCTGGTCCCTGCGTCGGGACCCGCGCGTCGTCGTTCTGGAGCGGACCAACGCCCGCCATCTGGATTCCGGTCTGGTGCCGGAGCCGGTGGATCTGGTGGTCTGCGACGCCAGCTTTATCGGCCTCGCCAAGGTCCTGCCGGCGCCCATGGCGCTGGCTCGGTCGGGCGCCCGCCTGATCGCGCTGATCAAACCCCAGTTCGAGGTCGGGCGGGGCGAGGTGGGCAAGGGCGGCGTGGTCCGCGACCCGGCTCTGCGTCGCCGCGTATGCGACGATGTGGCCGCGTGGATCGGCGATCAGGCCGGGTGGCGGGTGCTGGGGCTCGACAAAAGCCCGATCACCGGTCCCGAAGGCAACGTGGAATTCCTAATTTTCGCAATTAAAGATCAAGAAGAACAGTCTGAAAAATAAACAAGGTTGCTGGCGAAAAGACGCTTGGCATCGTATTTCCAGAGCACTCCCTACCGCGAGAATTGGATCTCCGGCATCCGCAGCACAGTGGTGGCGGGGTCGGCCAGAGGCCCGGCGGCGCCCGCCAAGGGACCCAGACGGTCCAGCACGGCCAGGGCCGCGCTGTCGCCGGTGCGGACACCGGACAGAAGATCGAGCGCTTCGGCGAAAGGCGAGGGCGGTTCCGGCAACTGCACGATGTCCAGTGGCGCATCCGGGGCCAGGGCCAGCCGCTCCCGCGCCGCGGCCAGAGCCGCGTCCAGTCCGCCCAGCCGGTCGACCAGACCCAGCTCCAGCGCCTGGGCGCCGGTCCACACGCGGCCTTGGGCGATGGCGTCCACCTGGGCCGGGCTCAGACCGCGGCCCCGCGCCACCAGGGTGATGAAACGCTGGTAGATGTCGTCGATCAGGACCGTCAGCTGTGCTTCCTGGGCCGGGCTGTATGGCCGGTTGAAGGTCCAGATGTCGGCCATCCGGCCGCGCTGGACGCCCTGCCAGTTGACCCCCAGGTCGCGCCACAGGCCTTCCAGTACGAATTTTCCCCCGAACACGCCGATGGATCCGGTCAGCGTGCCGGGCTGTGCCACGATTTCGGAGGTTTCCGCGGCGATCCAATAGCCGCCGGACGCGGCCGCCCCGGCCATCGACGCGATGACCGGCTTTCCCTGTGCCACGGCGTTGCGCACCGCCTCGCCGATGGTTGCCGATCCGATGGCCGACCCGCCGCCGCTGTCGATGCGCAACAGGATGGCGTCGATGCCGGGGTCTTCGATGGCCTGCTCGATGGCGCCCGCCACCGTATCGGCCCCCATCAGCACGCCCATCAACGTGCCGTCGACGCTGCGGCCTTGCTGGATGGTGCCGACGGCGTGGATCAGGGCCACCCGCCCGGCCGGGACGATCTCGTCCTCCACCTCGAAGGCGAGATAGTCCGACGGTTCGACGGTCACCGCGAACCGGCTGGTCCGTTCCTCGACCATGCCGCTGAAATCCGCCGCCGTGATCAGCCCGTCGATCAGACCCGCATCGAGCGCGGCCTGGGCCGTGTGCGGGCCCGTATCGATCAGCCGCTCGACCTCGGCGGGGGCCAGGCCGCGCCCCTCCGCGATGCCGGCGACGATCTGGTCGAACAGATCGCCGACCAGGCTTTCCGTCATCTCCCGGTTGGCCGGCGAAAACCCGGTTTCGGTAAAGATTTCCGGAAAGGATTTGAACCTCCCGCTGCGCAGTAAGTCGGGTTCGATGCCAAAATCGTCGAGCGCGTCGGCCGCGAACGGGATCTCGACATGAATACCGGTGAGGCCGACGAACCCCCCGGGCTGAAGCCAGATTTCATCGAAGGACGCCGCCACGTAGTGGGCGATGGTCCCCGGCCCCAATTCGCCAAGACTGGTGGAATGGGCCAGGGCCGGCTTGCCGGACTCCCGGAAACGGATGACGGCGTCGCGGATGTCCTGGGCCTTGGCCGGGCCAAACGTGTCGCCGCCCAGTATGGCGACCAAGGCCCCGACCCGGTCGTCGTCGCGGGCCCGGTCGATGGCCTCGGTGATTTCCCGGACCGTGGGCTGCTGCGGCCCCAGCGCCTCGAGCAGCGGCGTGGCCGGGGGGCCTTCGGGCGGGTCTTCGCGCAGATCGACGACCAGCACCATTCTGTCGGGCGCCTCTTCGGCGTCGTCGGAGGCGATGAAGTCGTAGGCCAACCAGCCCGCGCCGGCGACCGCGACCAGGCTCAGGAAGCCGATCACGGCCAGCACGTAGAGAAGAAACCGCCCCATCGATCCGATGCCCTATGCAACCCAATCCGTCCGCCGGTCGCAATTTCCGCGCCCGATCAGCGGTCCATGCTGTGATAGTCGGGATTGGGCATCATATCAACGCCCGACGCCACGCGGTTCGACATGTTGAAGAAGCCGGCGACGTCGCAGATGTCGAAGATGTCCTCGTCGCTGAAGCCGTGACCCCGCAGGGCCGCGCGGTCGTCTTCGTCCACCGCGTAGGGCGTCACGGTCAGCGTCCAGGCAAAATCCAACATCGCCCGCTGGCGCGGCTCCAGGTCCGCCACCCGATAGTTCATGACCATCATCTCGCCAAGCTGCGGGTCGCCGGACCGATAGCGGACCGCCTGGCCATGGGCGGCCAGGCAGTAATAGCAGCGGTTCGCCGACGACACGACGACGGCGATCATCTCCCGCTCCAGCTTCGACAGGCCGCTGTCGCCCAGCATCAGCTCGTTGTAGAGGGCGATGAAGGTCCGCAGCTTGGCGGGGCGCAGCGCGTAGGCGCGCAGGACGTTGGGAACCATGCCCAGCTTCTGCTGGCAGGTGTCCAGATAGGCCTTCAGATCCTCGTCCAGCCCGCCCGGGTCGGGGGTGCGCAGGCGCATGACATGATCGGGTTGGGGCATGGCCGAGATTCCTCCAGGATCACGCTGTCCGTCGTGTCGTCGTCAGCCGCACTGGGCGCGGTGGCGCATGGCATGGTCGGCCAGCACGACCGCCATCATGGCCTCGCCCACCGGCACGGCGCGGATGCCCACGCAGGGGTCGTGCCGTCCCTTGGTCGCGATCTCCGTTTCCTGCCCGTCCTGATCGACGGTGCGGCGCGGCGTCAGGATGGAACTGGTCGGCTTGACGGCGAACCGCACCACCACGTCCTGACCGCTGGAGATGCCGCCCAATATGCCGCCGGCATTGTTGGACAGGAAGGCGACAGTGCCGTCGGGCCCCCGGCGCATCTCGTCGGCGTTGTCCTCGCCCGACAGGGCGGCGGCGGCGAACCCGTTGCCGATCTCGACCCCCTTGACGGCGTTGATGGTCATCATCGCGCGGGCCAGATCGCTGTCCAGCTTGGCGTAAATCGGGTCGCCCCAGCCGGCGGGCACGCCCGACGCGACGACCTCGATAACCGCGCCGATGCTCGATCCGCTCTTGCGGACACCGTCCAGATAGTCGGCCCACAGGGCCGCCGTTTCGGCGTCGGGACAGAAAAAGGGGTTGCGGGCGACTTCGTCCCAGTCCCAGCGGTCCCGGTCGATCCGATGCGGCCCCATCTGGACCAGCGCGCCACGCACCGCGACGGCGGATCCCAGGGCGATCCGGGCGACGGCCCCGGCGGCCACGCGGCACGCCGTTTCCCGCGCCGAGGATCGGCCGCCGCCGCGATAGTCGCGGATGCCGTACTTGGCCCAATAGGTATAGTCGGCATGGCCGGGGCGGAACGTTCGGGCGATGTCGCCATAGTCCCGCGACCGCTGGTCCTGGTTCTCGATCATCAGCGACACCGGCGCGCCCGTCGTCTGTCCCTCGAAAACACCCGACAGGATGCGCACCTGGTCGGGTTCCCGGCGTTGGGTGGTGTAACGGGACTGGCCCGGGCGCCGGCGATCCAGATGGACCTGGATATCGGCCTCGGTCAGGGCCAGACGCGGCGGCACACCGTCGACGACAACGCCGATCGCGGGGCCGTGGCTTTCACCCCAAGTGGTGAAGCGGAACAGGGTGCCGAAGCTGTTTCCGGCCATGTGTCTGACCTAAACCACAAAAAAATCTGCGGAAAGGAAGAGGATCTTAATCACTGCTCGGGCGCCAGGGCGCCCAGAAGCTGGGCCGTGGCGCCGGCGTTGTCCACCGCCACCATGCCCACGGTGTGATAGCCGCAATCGACGTGGTGAACCTCGCCGGTGACGCCGCGGCCCAGATCGCTGAGCAGATAAAGACCGGAATCGCCGACCTCGGCGATGGTCACATTCCGCTGCAGCGGAGCGTTCAGCTCGTTCCATTTCAGGATGTAACGGAAATCGCCGATTCCGCTGGCCGCCAGGGTTTTGATCGGCCCCGCGGAAATGGCGTTGCAACGTATGCCCTTTGCGCCGAGGTCGGTGGCCAGATAGCGAACGCTGGCCTCCAGCGCGGCCTTGGCCACGCCCATGACGTTGTAATGGGGCATGACCTTTTCGGCACCGTAATAGGTCAGGGTCAGGATGCTGCCCCCGCCGGTCATCAGGGGCGCCGCGCGCTGCGCCACCGCCGTCAGGCTGTAGCAGGAAATATCCATGGTGCGCTGGAAGTTGGCCCGCGTGGTGTTGAGGTAGGCGCCGTCCAGCTCCGCCTTGTCGGAAAAGGCGATGGCATGAACCATAAAGTCCAGCGATCCCCACTCGCGGCCCAGCAGATCGAACGTGTCGGCGATGCTGGAATCGTCGCTGACGTCGCACGGCAACACCAGGGTGGAGCCAACGGATTCAGCCAGCGGCTTGACACGCTTGGCCAATGCATCACCCTGATAGGTGAACGCCAGTTCGGCGCCATGGGCGGCGCAGGCGCTGGCGATGCCCCAGGCGATGGATCGGTCGTTGGCGACGCCCATCACAATGCCGCGCTTGCCGGCCATCAGCGGAGAGGGAACGGTCATGCGCCTGCCTCGATACAAAAACGGTTGCTTGCAAAAGAGCGCCGATCCTACACCAATGGCCCCACCGGTCAAACCACGGCCGACAGGGGGTCGGGGCCGGACACGGCCATGAAGCGGCTGGCCGGCCGATGGCCCAAATTGACCGACGTCCTGCGCGACGTGCGCACCTTCACAACGTACGCTATCTCCCGGTTTTTCAAGGACGATTGCCTGCAGTCGGCCGCCGCCCTGACCTACACGTCGCTGTTGGCCCTGGTGCCACTGACCACCATCACCGTCGGTATTCTCTCGGCCTTTCCAGCCTTCGCCGAGGTGCGGGCCAATGTTCAGTCCCTGATCTTCACCAACCTGGTGCCCCAAGTGGGCGAGGTGGTGCAGGAGTATCTGCTGGGGTTCACGCGCAACACGACGCGCCTGACCAGCCTTGGGGTCATCGGCTTGATGGTCACCTCGATCCTGCTTCTGTCGACCATCGAAGCGGCTTTCAACAAGATCTGGCGGGTCCGCGAATCGCGGGGCCTTCTGATCCGGTTGCTGTCGTTCTGGGCGATCCTGACCATGACGCCGCTTCTGGTCGCCGCCAGCGTGTCCCTGACCACCCAGTTTCTGATTTCCGACCGGATCGGGGGCGGGGCGGGGTGGGGGATCCTCGCCGACCTGCTGCCGGGAATCTTCGAATTCATCGGACTGACCGTCCTCTATGCGGTCATCCCCAACCGCGCCATCCGCACCTGGGACGCGGTCATCGGGGCGGCGGTTGCCGCCGTGTGCCTGGAACTGTCCAAGGCCGGGTTTGCGTTGTATCTGCAGACCTTCCCCGCCTACCAGACCATCTATGGCGCGTTGGCCACCGTGCCGATCTTCCTGATCTGGCTGTACCTGGTCTGGTCGGTGGTGCTGATCGGCGCCCTGATCGCGGCGGCACTGCCCGAATGGCGGGCGGGCAAGCTGTGGGGCGCGGGTGTCGAACAGCTCTTGTCGGGACAGCGCCTGTCCGTCGCCCTGGCCATCCTGCACGAACTGGCGGCGGCGTCGCGCCTGGGGGTCGGGCTGCGCCGGCGGACCCTGGTCAAGCGGGTCCCGGTCGGCGGCGCGGTCCTGGACGGCATGCTCGACGAGTTGCGTCGGCGCAAATTCATCGAACGGTCGGCCAACGGCGCATGGCTGGTGTCGCGCGATCTGTCCTCCGCCACCCTTTACGATCTTGCCCGGGCGCTGGGCGCGGGGTTGCGCGGCTCGGTCGGTATCGACGGCATCGCCCAGCCCTGGCAGGAAAAAGCGGCCGCCCTGGTCGACCGCGCGGACCAGGAACAACAGGCGTTGCTGTCGGTGCCGTTGCGCGACCTCATCGTCGATGTCAATACCGATGCAGCCGGGTCGGAACCGCGGGCGGTACCGACGCAGCGGGCGGGGTAGGGGCCGCCGGCACGAAGCGGCGCTACAGCCCGTCGCGCGGCGATGTCTTGTGCTTGGGTGTCCAGCCCTTGAGAAAAGCCGCCAGGGCGCCGTCGGGATCGTCGGGCAGCACGATCCGAAACCGGACATATTGGTCGCCCCGTCCGCCTCCGGCGGCCAACCCCTTGCCGCGCAGCCGCACGGCCCGGCCGGCATGGGCCCCGGGCGGCAGCTTCAGGATCGCCCTTCCGTCGATGGTCGGCACCTCCAGGGTGGCGCCAAGGGCTGCCTCGTGCAGGGTCACCGGAACCTCGAGATGGATGTCGATGCCCTTGCGGGTGAAGTGCGGATGCGGTTCGACGGCGATTTCGACCAGGGCGTCCCCCGCCGGGCCGCCGCCCATGCCCGGCAATCCGCGCTTCTTGAGGCGCAGCACCTGGCCATGATCGGTGGCCGGCGGGATGGCGACATCGACGCTGCTGCCGTCGGCCAGGGTCAGGCGGCGCTTGCCGCCCTTGGCCGCGTCGACGAACGGCACCGACAGGACGTAGGTGACATTGACCCCCTTGGTCCGGACGCCGCGGCCGAACATGTCCTCGAACATGCCGCCGGGCCGGAATCCCGCTCCCGACCGCCGCCGCCCATGGGGCCGGCCGCGACGCGGACGGCCGTCGCTGTCGATCTCGCCGTCGTCGAACTTGGCCCGCAGGTCGGGGCTGCCGACCACGGCGTAAGCCGCGGTGATGTCCTTGAAGCGCTGCGCGACAATGGGATCGCCGGGGTTCAGGTCAGGATGAAACTCCTTGACCAGCCGGCGATGCGCCTTCTTGATTTCGTCCTGTTCGGCCTTGGGCGATACGCCCAGGACGGCGTAGGGATCGACCACAGTGCACCCATGAACCGAAGGGAAACCGGTCCGGACCGGCGCGATCGCGCCAGCCGACGGGACCCGGCGAAACAACAGTGCCGGGGAGCGGTTAACAATGCCTTACCTGAGAGCCTGTTTCGAAATAGGATATGGTCTGCACCGCTCCGGCGCAGGAAAAAGGCCAGACCCCGCGGGTCTGGCCTTGAGCGTTGGATCCCGAAAAGGGTCTTCGATCAGCTGGTGACGGTCCAGGTGCCGTCGGCGTTGCGGCAGGCGGTGCCGTTCGCCGTCTGGGCCTGGCCGTCGACGTAGATGGTCTGGGTAAAGTTGCGGCAGGGCCGCCCCTGATTGTTGGTGTAGGCGCTCTGCGGCGTGATGGTGCCGCGGTTGCCCGAATCGGGGTTCTGCCAGGACGCGGTGGTGCCGCTGGGCGAGGTTTCGAAGGCCCGCTGGGCGGCTTGGTTGGCCGCCGCCTGATCGGCGCGGTCCAGCGACTTGCCGATCTCGCCACCCAGGAACGCGCCCAGAAGGGCGCCGGCCCCCGTGGCCACAAGCTGCCCGGTTCCGCCACCGATCTGCGACCCGAGCAAACCGCCGGCGATGGCGCCGCCGCCCGTGCCGACCGCCTGTTTGGTGCCGACATCCTGACACGCCCCCAGAAAGGCCGAGGCCACAAGGGCGGCCGTAATAGTCTTGATCTTATTCATCGGTTGTCATCCTTCTGAACGCTCTGGAATGGGCATAGGGGCACATAAACCTCCTAACGTCGGTTAGGGACCGCCGGTTCCCTCCGAAGATGGCGGCCACCCGTGGACAAACCCTTGTTATCTTCTATGGTGGCCGCTGAATACGTCGCAACTATGGCTGAAATCGGGATGATTGAGACGGATATCGACCGAGAGGACGAGCCCGAACTCGCCGCCGTGGACGATCCTATCGACCTGTTTCGCGTCTGGCTAGCCGATGCCGAGCGGGCCGAGCCCAACGACCCCAACGCCATGACTCTGGCGACCGCCGGAACCGATGGGGCGCCGTCCGCCCGCATGGTCCTGCTCAAGGGGGTCGACGATGGGGGGTTCGTCTTCTACACGAACCTGGAAAGCCGCAAGGGCGGCGAATTGGCCGCCAATCCGCAGGCCGCCCTGTGTTTCCACTGGAAAAGCCTGCGGCGGCAGGTGCGGGTGGAGGGAGCGGTGGAATCGGTGGAGCCCGCCGAAGCCGACGCCTATTTCGCCAGCCGGCCGCGCGGCTCAAGGATCGGCGCCTGGGCGTCCACCCAGTCGCGGCCCCTGAAAGGCCGTGGCGATCTGGTCAAGCGGGTCGCCGACTATACGATGAAATTCGGTGTGGGCCAGATCCCGCGCCCCGATCACTGGTCGGGGTTCCGGGTCCTGCCGCGCCGGATCGAGTTTTGGCACAATCGGCAATTCCGGCTCCACGACCGGCTGGTCTATGAGCGGGAGCAAGCCGGCTGGCGCACTGTCCGCCTCTATCCGTAAGTGTTTGCCCCGCTCTCAAACGGTCCCCAAAATGACCGATGATCCATCGAGCGAGGCCTGGACGGCGTCGGCCCGACTGCGGCGACTGGCAACGATCGCCAGCGTTGCCGTGGCCTCCACCCTGGTCGCGGCCAAGCTCAGCGCGTGGTTGATCACCGGTTCGGTGATCATCCTAGCGACGTTGCTCGACAGCGTGGTCGATCTCGCCGCGTCGTTGGTCATCATGTACAGCGTTCACCATGCCCAGCGCCCGCCGGACAGGGCCCACCGGTTCGGCCACGGCAAGGCGGAACCGCTGGGCGCCTTGGCCCAGGCGGGCTTTGTCGCAGGATCGGCCCTGGTCGTCGTTTTTCAGGCCCTGAGCCGCCTGATCGAACCGCAGCCGCTGCGTACGACGGAACTCGGTGTCGCGGTTCTGGTGTTGGCCATCGTTCTGACCCTGGCCCTGGTGCTGTTCCAGCGGCATGTGACCCGAACCACGGGGTCGGTGGCCATTGCCGCCGACAGCCTGCATTACCGCGGCGACCTGCTGATGAACCTGGGCGCCATCGGGGCCCTGGTCGCGGCGACGGCGACCGACGCCAGTTGGATCGACCCCGCGACCGGCATCGCCATCGCCGCCTATCTTCTGGTCAGCGCGGCCGCCATCGGCCGTTCGGCGCTGAACATGCTGATGGATCGGGAACTGCCGCGCGAGGATCGGGAACGGATCCGGCTTATCGTTCTGGATCAGCCCGGCGTGAGCGGCCTTCACGATCTGCGGACCCGCAGTTCCGGCACCACGGCCTTTATCGAACTGCATCTGGAGCTCGACGGCGACATGTCCCTGCGCCACGCCCACGATATCGCCGACACCGTGGAGGCGGCGCTGGCCGACGCCTTTCCGGGGGCCGAGGTGATGCTCCATCAGGAACCGGCGGGACTGGACGACGATCGGCTCGACCGGCGGATCGCCGCAGGACGCGCGGGCGCCCCGCCGGCGTCCTGACGCGCTCCAAGCATCCCGGGACCGCCGCCATGACCGCCAGTCACATCGTCGAAGACCAAAGCGCCGCTACCGCTTTCCTGGCCGATCCCGCCCATCACGGCGGTCAGCCGGTGGTCCGCATCGACACCCATGGGGCGATGGTGTTCCTGGCCGGCGACCGCGCTTACAAGCTCAAACGGGCCGTCGACTATCCCTATATGGATCTGTCGAGCCTGGCGTTGAGGGAGGCCGCCTGTCACGCCGAAATCGTCTTGAACCGGCGGACCGCTCCCGACCTGTACCTGGAGGCGCGGGCCATCCGGCGCCGACCCGACGGGGCCCTGGAGTGGGATGGCGAGGGGCCGGCGGTCGACTGGGTGGTGGTCATGCGCCGGTTCGACCAGGATGGGTTGTTCGACCGCCTGGCCGCCCGCGGCGCCCTGACGCCCGATCTTGTCGACGCCCTGGCCGACGAGATCGCCGCGTTCCACGAAAACGCGTCGCGGCACGGCGATGGCGGGGCCTCCGCCGCCATGCGTTGGGTGGCCGAGGACAACGTTGCCGAACTGAAGGAAAGCCCGGCCCTGTTCGCGCCTGACCGGGTGGCGCGACTGTCACAGGCCGGCGCCGCTGCCCTGGACCGCGTGGGGCCGGCCCTGGACCGGCGGGCGGCGGAGGGGTTCGTGCGCCGCTGCCACGGCGACCTGCACCTGCGCAATGTCTGTCTGATCGACGGACGGCCGATCATCTTCGACTGTATCGAGTTCAACGACGCCCTGGCGACCATCGATGTCCTGTACGATCTGGCGTTCCTGCTGATGGATCTGGATCATGCCGGGCTGCGGGAAATGGGCAACCGGGCCCTCAACCGCTACCTGTCGCGCACCGGGGACTATGCGGGTTTGGCTGCCTTGCCGTTGTTCCTCTCGGCGCGCGCCGCGGTCCGCGCCAAGGTGGGGGCCAGCATGGCGGCCACGGCGGGAGAGGAGACGGACGGCGCGCTGGGGCGACAGGCGGCGGGCTATCTGGACAGCGCGATCGCGTACCTGAACCCGCCGCCGCCGTTCCTGATCGCCGTGGGTGGGCTGTCGGGAACGGGCAAGACGGAAATCGCCCGCCGCTTGGCGCCGGGCACGGGGGCGGCGCCCGGGGCCGTGATCCTGCGCAGCGACGTGTTTCGCAAGCGGGCTTTCGGCGTTCCCGAAACCCAGCGGCTCGACGCTTCGGCCTACCGGCCGGAGGTCACGGCCGACATCTATGGCGCGCTTGAAACGGCAGCGGGGGAGGTGCTCGCGGCGGGGCACGCCGCCATTGCCGATGCCGTGTTCGCCGACCCCGCGGAGCGCGCCGCGATCGAGGACGTGGCCAAGGCGGCCGGGGTGCCGTTCGTGGGCATCTGGCTGGAGGCGCCGGAGGAGGTTCTGAAGCAGCGGGTCGGCCAGCGCGTCGGCGATGCCTCCGACGCCGACGCGCGGGTGGTGGCGCGTCAGGCCGCATACGACATCGGTCCGTTGACGTGGTCCAGGGTCGACGCGTCGCCGGCACCCGACCGTGTCGCGGCGGCGGCCCTGGAGGCCTGTCGCCCCATCCTTGGCAGGCGCGCCGCCGCCCTCGATCCCTGACGGTTCCCTTCCTTGATCCATGTCATTGAGCGGCCCATCCGGGACTTCTAGGTTCCAGATTGCGGGTTAGTCGATGCATCGTGCATGATGGCTTGCGGCCGCAAAAAGGCTAAGGAAAATGACATACAAATCCGTTTTGGCTGTGCTGTCCGGAACCGATCGCGACGCCTGGGTGTTGAAGGGCGCGATATCCCTGGCCATGACGTTCGAGGCCCACGTGGATGCGGTGTTCGTCAAGGTGCCCGCGGCCGAGACGTTGCCGATCCTGGGTGAGGGCTTCTCGTCGACGGCCGTCGACCAGTTGATCCGCGCCGCCGAAGAGGAGGCCGCGCGCCGGGAAAAGGAAGCGCGACAGACCGTCGACAGGATCGTGCGGGAAACCGGCATACCGTTGGCCGATGCGCCGCCGGTCACCGGCGCCTCGTTCGCGGTGCGCACGGCGGAAGGCCGCGAGGATCTGGTCCTGACGGCGGCCTGCCGCCTGGCCGACGTCACGGTGATCGGCCAGGCGCAATCGGTCGACCCGGACGAATTCCGGGCCAATCTGGCGCTGGAGGCGGTGCTGATCGGCGGCAGCCGGCCGGTGCTGGCGCTGCCCGGACCCATGGCCACCTTCAGCGGCCGAACCGTGGCCGTGGCCTGGGATGGCGGACGGGAGGCGACTCACGCCGTGGCCGGCGCGCTGCCATTGCTTCGCCGGGCCGATCAGGTGCATGTGCTGACCGCCAACAAGGCTGTGGGGGCGGAGGCTGGCAAGTCCCTGACGGCGCATCTAAGCTGGCACGGGATCGCCGCGACCGCCCACCACCTGGACGTCGAGGGCGACGGCACCGGCAAGGCGATCCTGGACGCGGCCAAACGCCAAAAGTGCGATCTGCTGGTGATGGGCGGCTACGGCCACAGCCGCCTGCGCGAGATGGTGCTGGGCGGCGTCACGCGTCACGTCCTGGCGAACACGGCGATACCGACGCTGCTGGCGCACTAAGAGTCGCTGGCCTTGCGGTCCGGCTCGAAACCGCCGCGGTCTCCGCGCTTGAAGAAGTAGCGCCAATGCGCCGACAGGAAACAAAAGGGGGAAACGATGCTGACATTCGAAGACTGTCTCGCCCTTGCCGAGCTTTCCGAGGAAGAGGTGGACGCGATCGCGGAACACGAGCATGTTCCAGAGATCGTGGCCCTGGAGTTGGGGCACTATCTGATCCGGACACCATCGGGCGAGGTTCACGTCCGTCGGATCATCGAGGATGACATCAATGCCGCGCGGGCGCGGAGGGACTTCGTCCATGTGGCCAAGCTGAAGCTGGTCCTCAAGCACTATCTCGACCATCACGCCGCGGCCCGACGCAAAGCTTAATCCCCCGGTGGAGCCATCTCCGGAAAACCGAAAACACATAAGGGTTCAATAGCCATGGCGTTTAAGACCATCCGACTGCACCTGGCCCGAAATGCCGAGTTTCCGCGGGGAAGCGATGCGCACGGGTACGAGTTCGTGGCGCCGCTCACGGATGATGGAACCTTGGACGATGCCGAATGGCGCACCCACAAGGACCGGTGCCGGGTGCGACGGTTCTGGGCGGGGGAGGATGACGAGCACGGCCACCTCGTGCACACGCGCCACCGCAGTTGGGCGTTTCACTATGACGGCGAGGTTCAGGATATCGACGAGCCGATCTTCAAGTTCGATCGCCACCATCTGGTGCAGGGCGAATATGTCTCGATCACCGAACACGATGGGGTGCAGCGGACCTTTCTTGTCGCCTCGGTGCGATAAGGGACCGCCGACCGCTTTGCACCACCCCACGGTGGGTGCCGCCTAGAGCGCGATCGTCATTGGTGGAAGCGGACCCGCTTCCACCAATGACGTGAATCGCTCTCTAACTCTATGAATAGAGTAGGATTCACGCCTTGGGTGGGATCGCCGAAGCGATTCCACCCAAAGCGATCCTGCTCTAAGCCGCCTTTTCGATGGCCAGGCGGCTCCACACGTCCTTCAGGGCCTCGACCAGCCGGGCCATCTGCAAATCGTCGTGCAGCGGGGTTGGCGTAATGCGCAGCCGCTCCGTGCCCCGGGGCACGGTGGGGTAGTTGATCGGCTGGACATAGATTCGATGCCGGTCCAGCAGCATGTCGCTGGCCAGCTTGCACCGGCGCGGGTCGCCGACCAGGACCGGCACGATGTGACTGTCGGACGGCATCACCGGCAGATGGGCCTCGGCCAGGAGATATTTGAGCTGGGCCGCCCGTTCCTGCTGCCGGGCGCGTTCGGCCGTGCTGACCTTGAGATGACGGACGCTGGCCAGGGCGCCCGCGGCGATCGCCGGCGGCATGGCCGTGGTGAAGATGAAGCTGGGAGCGAAGCTGCGGACCACGTCGATCAGGGCGGCCGATCCGGTGACATAGCCGCCCATCACCCCGAATGCCTTGCCCAGGGTGCCCTCGATCACCGTCAGCCGGTCCATCAGACCCTCGCGCTCGGCCACGCCGGCGCCGCGGGGACCGTACATGCCGACGGCGTGCACCTCGTCCAGATACTTCATGGCGCCGTGACGGTCGGCCACGTCGCACAGATCGGCGATGGGGGCGATGTCGCCATCCATCGAATACACGCTTTCGAAGGCCACCAGCTTTGGCCGGTCCTTCGGGTAGCGGCTCATCAACTGGTCCAGATGGGCCGCGTCATTGTGCCGGAAGATCTGCTTTTCCGCCCCCGAATTACGGATGCCGGCGATCATCGACGCGTGGTTGAGGGCGTCTGAAAAGACGACGCAGCCGGGAACCATCCTGGCCAGAGTCGACAGGGTCGCCTCGTTGGAGATATAGCCGGAGGTGAAGATCAGCGCCGCTTCCTTGCCGTGCAGATCGGCCAGCTCCCGCTCCAGCAGGACATGGTAGATATTCGTGCCGGAAATGTTGCGGGTACCGCCGGCGCCGGCGCCATGCTGGTCCACGGCCTTCTTCATGGCCGTCAGGACGTCGGGGTGCTGGCCCATGCCCAGATAGTCGTTCGAACACCAGACCGTGACCGGCCCCGGCTCCTCGCCATGGGGCAGGCCGGCGCCGTGGGCCACGCCATGATGGTGGGCCTGGGGAAAAGCCCCCGCCTGCCGCTCCAGTTCGGCGAAATAGCGGTAGCGCCCCTCGGCCTGCAGACCGTCGATAGCCGCTTGAAATATTTTCTCGTAATCCATGCCGGATTCCCCGGTTATCGGTCGGCCTCGATCAGCCGATAACCGGCTTAGGGGCAAGCGAACCATCCCATTTTCATCCATTTTACCCTTTTCCAAGCTGCTCGTCATGCCCGCGCGTCACCATGTCGCTCAAAATCTCGCTATTGGCGACCGGAAAGAGGGCGGGCGCATTGACCTCGATCAATCGGCAAAGGCGACAAGAGCGCACGGGAATTGCGTTGACAGGACTGCAACCATTGCGTCTGCTCGATATCAGCCGGCCCGTTTTGCGTAAGAAAACCTAATAAACCGGTGGAAGGCTTCGCGCTACATGACGGAGATACAAGGAAATGAACGGCAAATTTACCTTGATGGCAGGGGCCGCTCTGGCGGTGCTTGCCGTGACCCAAGCGGCCGCCGAAACACTGCGCTACTCGTTCCAGGCGGACGTCAACACGCTCGATCCCCATTCGCTGAACGAGACGTTCACGCTGGGCTATCAGGGCAACATCTATGAGGGTCTCACCCGCCGGGGGCCGGATCTGGCCATCGAGCCGGCCCTGGCAACCCGCTGGGAAATCGTCGAGCCCAACCGATGGCGCTTCAGCCTTCGCGAGGGCGTGACCTTCCACAACGGTAATCCTTTCAATGCCGACGACGTCCTGTTTTCGGCCGACCGGGCCCGCGCCGACGGGTCGGACCTGGCGTCACGCCTATCCAACGTGGCGGAGGTCATCAAGGTCGACGACTACACGGTCGATTTCGTGACCGTCGAGCCCGATCCCATCCTCAACGCGGAATGGGACACCTGGTTCATCATGGACAGGGAATGGGCCGAGGAGAACGACGCCGTCGCGGTTACCAACGTCGCTGAGCCGGACCGCGAGTTCTACGCCAACCGCAACGCCAACGGCACCGGCCCCTTCATGATCCAGTCGCGGGAGCCGGATGTGCGCACGGTGGCGGTGGTCAACCCGAACTGGTGGGACGAGCCGGAGCACAATCTGACCGAAGTCGTGCTGACGCCCATCGCCTCGGCGCCGACCCGGGTCGCCGCCCTGCTGTCGGGCGAGCTGGACGTCGCCTTCCCCGTGCCGCTCCAGGACCTGGAACGGGTCGAGGCAGCGGACGGCGTGCGCGCGCTGACCGGGCCGGAACTGCGGACCATCTTCCTGGGCATGGATCAGGGCCGGGACGAGCTGCTGTATTCCGACATTACGGGCAGGAACCCCTTCAAGGACCGCAGGGTGCGCGAGGCCTTTTATCTGGCCATCGATGCCGATGCCATCCAAAGGGTGGTGATGCGCGGCCAGTCCACGCCGACGGCGGCCATGGTGGCACCGGGAGTGAACGGGTTTCCCGCTTTCCTCAAGCGCTATCCCCATGATCCGGAGAGGGCCAAGACCCTGTTGGTCGAGGCCGGTTATCCCGACGGGTTCTCGGTCACCATGGATTGCCCCAACGACCGCTACGTCAACGACGAGGCGATCTGCCAGGCGGTGGTCGGCATGCTGGGGCGAATCGGCATCACGGTCGATCTTCTGGCCCAGACCCGGTCGGTCTATTTCGGCAAGGTGCTGGCCCAGGGCGGTTACGATACGTCCTTCTACCTGCTCGGCTGGACCCCTGGCAGCTTCGACAGCTACAATCCGCTACGCGACCTGGTTCACACGCAGGGCGAAGGCGTGGGCGGGTTCAACCTGGGCAACTATTCCAACCCGGAGATCGATGCCCTGACGTCCAGGATCCTGGTGGAAACCGATCTGGCCCAGCGCGACCGCCTGATCGCCGAGGCCTGGCAGCTTCTTCACGACGACGTCGGTTACCTTCCGCTCCATCAGCAGGCCCTGGCCTGGGGCGTGCGCGAGGGGGTGGAGGTGGCCCAGCGGGCCGATAACAAGTTGATGTGGCGCCATGTGCGGGTCGGCTCGGACTGACGAGCGCGATCATGGATCGGCGCGGGTGCCGCCTTCGCGCCGATCCCCATCGTCTCCGGTTGCACCGGAGCGGGGCAGGCTGCATGCTGAAAAAAATCCGACAGACAGTCAATACGGAGGCATGAACAGATGATCAGATCGACGTTGCTCGCGGGCGTAGCGCTGACCGTTGTGGGCGCCCTGGCGCTGCCGGCCGACGCCCAGAACCTCTTTCGCTACACCCGCGCGGCCGATGCGCTGACCTTCGATCCGCACGCCCAGAACGAAGGGCCGACCAACCAGCTCAACAACCAGGTCTATGAAGCGCTGGTGGAGCGCGACAACGATCTGGCGCTGATACCGGCGCTGGCCGAATCCTGGCAGGTCACCGACGACCCCAGCGTCTGGTCGTTCAGCCTGCGCGAAGGCGTCACCTTCCATGACGGCAGTGCGTTCACGGCCGACGACGTTGTCTTCTCGCTGAACCGCGCCCGGGGAGAAACCTCGGACTTCGAGGGGTATCTCAGTTCCGTCGCCGAGGTCCGAAAGGTCGATGACCTGACCGTCGAAATCGTCACCGACGGGCCAAACCCGCTGCTGCCCAACAATCTGACCAACGTGTTCATGATCGATCAGGGCTGGGCCGAATCGAACGGGGTGACGCAGGCACAGGACTTCGCCGGCGGCGAGGAAACCTTTGCCGTGCGCAACGCCAACGGCACCGGCCCCTTTCGCCTGGTCAGCCGCGAGCCGGACAATCTGACGGTGATGGAACGGTTCGAGGAGTATTGGGGCAACGACATGTTTCCCACCGAGATCGACCGCATCGAGTTCACGCCGATCAAGTCGGCGCCGACCCGCGTCGCCGCCCTGCTGTCGGGGGAGGTGGACTATGTGCTCGACCCGCCGGTCCAGGATCTCGAGCGGCTGGAAGGGGCCGACGGCATATCGGTATCCACCGCGCCGGAGAACCGGGTCATCTTCCTGGGCATGGATGTCGGCTCGGACGATATCCCCTGGGACAATGTCGAGGGCAGGAACCCGTTCGCCGATCCCAAGGTCCGTCAGGCCATCTATCAGGCCATCGATATCGAGGGCATCCAGCGGGTGGTGATGCGCGGCAACAGCATACCCGCCGGGGTCATCGCACCGCCCTTCATCGACGGCTACACCCCGGCGCTCGACGAGCGCCTGCCCTACGACCCGGATGCCGCGCGCGCCCTGCTGGCCGAAGCGGGGTACGGCGACGGCTTCCAGGTCACGCTGCACTGCCCCAACGACCGGTATGTCAATGACGAGGGGATCTGCCAGGCGGTGGTAGGCATGCTGGGCCGGGTCGGCATCACCGTCGATCTGGTCGCCCGGCCGCGCAGCATCCACTTCGCCGAGCTGCAGAACAAGCAAACCGGGTTCTACATGCTGGGCTGGGGTGTCCCGACCTTCGATTCGGAATACGTCTTCAACTTCCTCTACAACACGCCCGACGGGTCGCGCGGCACCTGGAACTACACAGGCTATTCCAACCCCGAGGTCGATCGGCTGGTGGCGGCCATGCTGACCGAAACGGATCTTGAGGCGCGGGACGCGATGGTCGCCGACGTGTGGGCCATCGTCGACGATGCCGGGCCCTACATTCCGCTGCACCATCAGGTGATCAACTGGGCCTCGGCGGACCGGGTCGATGTTCCGATCCGCGGCGACAACACGCCGTTCTTCAAGTACGTGACGTTCGCGGACTAGGGTCGTGGGGCCGCCGGCGTCGCCGGCGGCCCCGTCATTCGGGAACCCGCCATGATCGCCTTCATCATCCGGCGTCTGCTGCAGTCCGTGCTGGTGATGCTGGTGGTGTCGTTCATCGCCTTTCTGCTGTTCAACTATGTCGGCGACCCGATCAACAACATGGTCGGTCAGGAGACGACGACCGAGCAGCGCGCCGAACTGCGCGAGCGGCTGGGCCTCAACGACCCGTTCTACGTCCAGTTCGCGCGGTTCGTCGGGAATGCCGTGCAGGGCGACTTCGGCATTTCCTACCGCATGGCCCGGCCGGTGGAGGATCTGCTGATCGAACGGTTGCCGGCGACCCTGGAACTGTCGCTGGTGTCGGCCCTGCTGGCGATGGCGGTCGGCGTGCCCATGGGGGTCTATACGGCGCTCCACAGATCGAGCTGGCTCAGCCGGGCCTTCATGGTGTTTTCCCTGGTCGGCGTGTCGCTGCCCACCTTTCTGATCGGCATCCTGCTGATCGCCGTCTTTTCGGTCAGCTTCCAGATCCTGCCGTCCTTTGGGCGCGGCGAGGTCGTGCATCTGGGATGGTGGTCCACGGGCCTGCTGACACCCAGCGGGCTGAAGGCCTTGATCATGCCGTCGATCACCCTGGCGTTGTTCCAGATGACCCTGATCATGCGGCTGGTGCGGGCCGAGATGCTGGAGGTGCTGCGCACCGACTACATCAAGTTCGCCCGCGCCCGGGGCCTGACCAACCGGGCGGTCCATTTCGGCCATGCCCTGAAGAACACGATGGTCCCGGTGATCACCATCACCGGGCTGCTGCTGGGGTCGATCATCGCCTTCGCGATCATCACCGAGACGGTGTTCCAATGGCCGGGGATGGGGCTGATGTTCATCGGCGCGGTGCAGTTCGTCGACATCCCGGTGATGTCGGCCTACCTGGTGCTGATCGCCTTTTTCTTCGTCGCCATCAATCTGCTGGTCGACCTGCTGTACTACGCCGTGGACCCGCGGCTGCGGGCCGAGCGGGTGGGGGCGACATCGTGACCGCCGATACGCGCCCGGCCGACGCGCGCCCGGTCGACGCCGCGCCGCCGGCCCGCAAAGGCGCCTGGGGCCGGGCGCTGGACAGCGACATCTTCTATTCGTTCCGCCGGTCGCCGGTGACCGTCATGGCGGCGGTGGTGACGCTGATCTTCTTTCTGGCCGCCGGATTCGCGCCGCTGTTGTCGCCCTACGACCCCTTCAACCCCGCCGCCCTGGAGTTGATGGACGGGTTCACCCCGCCGATGGGCGAGACATTGTCGGGCAACCGGTACCTGCTGGGTACCGACGACCAGGGGCGCGACATCCTGTCGACCATCATGCACGGCGCCCGGCTGTCGCTGATCGTCGGGTTCGCCGCCGTCATCTTCGCCGCGGCGCTGGGCACCAGCCTGGGGTTGCTGGCCGGCTATGCCGGCGGCTGGGTGGACGGGCTGATCATGCGGGTCGCCGATATCTTCCTCAGCTTCCCGACCATCCTCATCGCTCTTTTGATCGACGGCGTGGCGCGCGGCCTGCTGCCGCGGCATCTCGGCAACGACATGGCCATCTACGTGCTGATTTTCGCCATCGGCATTTCCAACTGGGTGCAGTACGCCCGCACCGTGCGCGGATCGACCCTGGTGGAAAAAAACAAGGAATATGTCCAGGCGGCCAAGGTCATCGGCACCCATCCGCTGCTGATCATGGTGCGTCACGTGCTGCCCAACGTGCTGGGTCCGGTGCTGGTCATCGGCACCATAGGTCTGGCGCTGGCCATCATCACCGAGGCGACGCTGTCGTTCCTGGGCGTCGGGCTGCCGCCGACCCAGCCGTCGCTGGGCACGCTGATCCGCATCGGCAACGACTTCCTGTTTTCCGGCGAATGGTGGATCACCTTCTTCCCCGGTCTGGCGCTGGTGCTGCTGGCCCTGTCCATCAATCTCCTGGGTGACTGGCTGCGCGACGCCCTCAACCCCAAGCTGAGGTGAGGGACGTGTCGGAGCCGCTGCTGACTGTCGAGCACCTGCGGGTCGAGTTTCCCACCCGGCGCGGCACCCTGGTGGCGGTCGACGACGTTTCCCTGACCATCGCGCCGGGCGAGGTGCTGGGCGTGGTCGGCGAATCCGGGGCCGGCAAATCCATGACCGGCAACGCCATCATAGGCCTGCTGGAGCCGCCGGGCCGGATCGCCGGCGGCCGGATCCTGCTGGACGGGCAGCGCATCGACGATCTGCCCTACGAGAAAATGCGGCGCATCCGCGGGGCCAAGATCGGCGCCATCTTCCAGGACCCGCTGACCAGCCTCAATCCCCTTTACACGGTGGGGAGGCAACTGGTCGAAACCATCCAGACCCATACCGATCTCAGCCAGTCCCAGGCGCGGGAGAGGGCCATCGACCTGTTGCGCGAGGTGGGCATTCCGGCACCCGAACGGCGGATCGACGCCTACCCGCACCAGTTTTCCGGCGGCATGCGCCAGCGCGTGGTCATCGCCCTGGCGCTGTGCGCCAACCCACGGCTGATCGTCGCCGACGAACCGACCACCGCACTGGACGTTTCGATCCAGGCGCAGATCCTGGCCCTGCTCAAGCGGTTGTGCCGCGATCACGGCACCGCCGTCATGCTGGTCACCCACGACATGGGCGTGATCGCCGAGACGGCCAACCGGGTTGCCGTGATGTATGCCGGCCGCATCGTCGAGATCGGTCCCGTGCGCGATGTCATCAAGGCGCCCAGGCACCCCTATACGATCGGCTTGATGGGCTCGATCCCGGCCATCGGTCACGACGCCGAAACCCTGCGCCAGAT
Source organism: Inquilinaceae bacterium (assembly GCA_052168355.1). Classification (GTDB taxonomy): domain Bacteria; phylum Pseudomonadota; class Alphaproteobacteria; order DSM-16000; family Inquilinaceae; genus JBQLZQ01. Next base: position 4,028 of record JBQLZQ010000038.1, on the reverse strand, counting down.
CGATGGATCGATGCCGCGCCTGACCGACATCCCCGCGGGTTGCGCCTATCATCCGCGCTGTCCAAGGCGGTTCGACCCCTGCGACCGGCGGCGCCCGGACCTGCTGCCGGCGGGGGAAAGCCGGGCCGCCTGCTGGCTGTACGACCCGGCCGAGGCCCAGGCGGCGAAGGAGCCGGCCCATGGCTGAGCCCGCCCGTCAGACCGATCCCCGGGCCGACCGGACCCAGCCGCTGGTCCGGGTCACCGATCTGGCCAAGTATTTCGATGTGTCGAAGCCGCTGCTCAACCGTGTCCTGGAAGGCGGCCATCGGCAGATCCTGCGCGCGGTCGATGGCGTCAGCTTCGACATCCCGCGCGGCCAGACCTTTTCCCTGGTCGGGGAATCGGGATGCGGCAAGTCGACCGTGGCCCGCTGCGTGGTCGGGCTGTACCGGCCGACCAAGGGCCAGGTGCTGTTCGAGGGCGTGGATATCGCCCACATGACCACGCGGGCGGCGGCCATGCCCTTCCGCCGCCGGCTGCAGATGATCTTCCAGGACCCGTTCGCCAGCCTCAACCCGCGCTGGCGGGTGGCCGACATCATCGCCGAACCGCTGAAAACCCATCGGCTGGCGCCGGACAGGAACGCCATGCGGGCGCGAGTGGGGGAGCTGCTGACCCAGGTCAATCTCAGCCCCAAGGACATGGAGAAATTTCCCCACGAATTTTCCGGCGGCCAGCGCCAGCGCATCTCCATCGCCCGGGCCCTGGCCTCCAACCCCGATTTCCTGGTGTGCGACGAGCCGACCTCGGCGCTGGACGTCTCGGTGCAGGCCCAGATCCTCAATTTGATGAAGGATCTGCAGCGCCGGCTGGGGCTGACCTATCTGTTCATCTCCCACAATTTGGCGGTCGTCTATCACGTGTCCGACTGGGTCGGCGTGATGTATCTGGGCCGGCTGGTGGAATGGGGCGACAAGAAGACCCTGTTCCGCTTCCCGCGCCATCCCTACACCCGCATGCTGCTCGACACGATCCCCGACCTGGACATGACGGGGCGGGAGCGGGCGCCCGTGGCCGGCGAGGTGCCAAGCCCCATCGACCCGCCCACCGGTTGCGCCTTCCACCCGCGCTGCCCCTTCGCCAACCAGCGTTGCCGGGACGAGGTGCCGCGCCTTCTGCCGACCCAGGAAGGCAGCCACAGCGCCTGCCACGCCGCCGAGGAAGGCCGCCTGCCGGCCGAGGACCGCGGCGGCCGGGCACCGGCGTCGATCGGGGAGGAGGGCGCCGGGGCACGCTGACGGTCAACCGAACCCCAAGCGGATCCAATCCTCCTAGACCCCGAATGCGGTCCAGGCCGCCGCCAGAAGAACACCGGCCGCCATGGACCAAAACGGGCTTCGCGTGATCACCATGACCGCCGCCGCCAGGGCTGTGGCACAGACTTCGCGGAGGCCCGATTGCACGAGGGCCGACGCCACGATGGCCGCGATGACGCAGATCGCCAGCGTGTCGAGAAATCGCACGAGGCGGGGCGATGGGACGATACCCGCCATGATGAGGGGGCCAAGCGCCCGGGTTCCATAGACGAGCGCCGCAACCAGAAAAATCAGTGGCCAGCTCATCTATTCCCGCCGAACGAGGGAGAGGGCCGCGCCAACGAGCGCGGCGAGGAGCACAGCCCAGCCCGCCGGCAGGTTGTCATGGGTCACGACGACGCAAAGGACCGACGCCAACACAGACAATGCCAGAGCCGGCCCGCGAACCGCTCCGGCGACCATGGCGGCGAAGAAGGCAACCATCACCACATCGAAGCCGAAGCGCGACACGTCACCGATGATATCGCCGGCCAAGGCGCCGACAACGGTTCCCGCCACCCAATTCACCCAAAGTGCCAGACCGCCGCCGAGAAGCAGGCCGACTTCCGATGCGCCGTCGCGGAGCCTTGGGTGACTGCGTGCGAAATTGGGATCGCTCAACCAGGCGACGGTGGCAAAACGTTGCCCACGGGGAAGAGCGTTGAGCCAGCCCGACAGCGCCGCGCCCATCACGATGTGCCGGGCGCTGACCGCCAGCACGATGAGCGAAAGGGATGCCCAAGCCACGTCGGGTCCGACAAAGTCGAGCGTCGCGAACTGCGCGGCGCCGGAAAAGACGAGTACGCTGAGGGCGACGACTTTTTCGGGGGGTAAGCCGGCTTCGACGGCGGCCGCGCCGAAGGCAAGTCCGAACGGTAGGGAAAAGACGGCGACGGGAAGAAGATCGCAAAACCCGTCCCAGGTGCCGCGCCGCGTGAGAGTCGTGGACGTGCGAGAGCTGACCATGGAGAGGGATAAACCCTCTCTCACGTTGCGTGTCAACCGGTATAGTGGTTAGAATAACCCATGGGATACGCTGGCCACCATCCGATCCGCCTGATCGCCGGGCGTCTGGCCTTGGACTTCCTCAATACCGCCGACTGGAGCAAGGAAGGCGCTGTCTTGCACGAGAATCTCACATCGCCGGCCGATCTCGATTTCTGGGCGACGGCGGCTGGCCTGCGGGACGCGGACCGGCCGGACGACATCGAAGACGCCATTGCGTACCGCGCTGCCCTTCGGTCGCTGTTCGTGTCCTCCACGCATGGGGCGCGTGAACGGTCTGCGATGCCGATCGGACGATTTCCGGCCCGAGGCATGGTTCTGGACGGGTCGGCGAGACCTCCGGAAAAATCCCAGTTTCTCGATATCGTCGCCACCTCCGCGCTCGCCCTGCTTTCGGACCGACGCGAGATGGTTCGCATCAAGCTGTGCCCCGGCGATCGGTGCGGCTGGTTGTTTCTGGACGAAACCCGAAACGCAAGGCGGAAGTGGTGCATGATGAAAACGTGCGGAAACCGCGCCAAGGCCGCACGCCACTACGCGAAGGTGAAGCCGGGCCGCCAGGGACGGAAGTGACCGGTGGCGCCAGTCGTCTCGCGTGGCCGCTCCGTCGGTTTCCCCTTGCCGCCGATGAAGGACCCCATCCTCGGAAACATTGGGATTGGCGGGGACGCAGCGGCGGCATAGGCTTGCCGGCGATGGCCGGCATACCTTGGTTCCGGCGCTCCTTGGCGGAAGAAACAGGGGATTGCCGTGGGTCTTGTGACCGAAATCGTCCTGCCGGTCGCGCTGGCGTTCATCATGTTCGCGCTTGGCCTGGGTCTGACGTTCGATGACTTCGCGCGCGTCGCCCGGCGTCCGCGCGATTTTGCCGTCGGCGCCCTGTCGCAGGTTCTTCTCCTGCCGGCCGTCGCTTTTCTGCTGGTCAGCCTGTGGCCGCTGCCGGCGGAACTGGCGCTGGGGGTCATGATCATCGCGGCGGCGCCGGGCGGCGTGACCTCGAACATCCTGACGGCCTTCGCGCGCGGCGACGTCGCCTTGTCGATTTCGCTGACGGCGGTGATCAGCCTGCTCAGCGTCGTCACCATCCCCTTTGTCGTCGTCTTCTCCTACGGCCAGCTCATGGGCGCCGACCTCGGCGCCGATGTGTCGGTCGCCAGGACGGCCGTCAGCGTCTTCGTCATCGTGACCGTCCCCGTCCTCGCCGGTCTTATGCTGCGCCGATGGGCGGACGGCTTGGCGGTTCGTTTCGAGCCTTCGGCGCGCCGGATTTCGACCGGGCTGTTTGTCCTGGTGCTGTTCGGCGCGATCTATCAGGAGCGGCACAACGTGATCGACTACTTCGCCCAGGCGGGCCTGGTCACCCTGGTGTTGAACGTCGTCATGATGGCCCTGGCCTACCTCATCGCGCGGATGTTTGCGTCGGGAATCCGCCAGCGTGTGGCCATCTCCGTGGAATGCGGCCTGCAGAACGGGACGCTGGCGATCGCGGTGGCGACCCTGCTGTTCGGCGGCGGTCTGGTGACCGTGCCGGCGGCGACCTACAGCGTCATTATGTTCGCGACCGCGCTGATCTTTGTCGCGGTCCTGAGGCAGCGGGTGTCGCCGCAGCGGCAGATCGCCGATGAGCCGGCTTAGAGCAGGATCGCCTTGGGTGGAATCGCTTCGGCGATCCCGCCCAAGGCGTGA
>JBQLZQ010000037.1:0-7193 GCA_052168355.1 Inquilinaceae bacterium | reverse complement strand
GACCACGGAACCCCGCGTTGCCGGGTCCGCCGCGCCGTCCGCCGATGCCGCGTCGACGGCCTTCAGCGCCGCGATGCGGGCGCTGTCGACGCGGCTCATCTGACCGGCCCCGATGCCGACGGTGGCGCCGCCCCTGGCGTAGACGATGGCGTTGGATTTGACGTGCTTGCACACCGAAAAGGCGAACAGCAGATCGTCCCGTTCCGCCGCCGTCGGCGCCCGCCGCGTCACGACCTTGAGATCCGCCGGCGCGATGCGGCCGGCATCGCGGTCCTGGACCAGAAGACCGCCGGCGATGGTGCGCACGGTCAGCCCGGTCGCCGCCGGGTCGGGCATGGCGCCGGTCAGCAGCAGGCGCAGGTTCTTCTTCCCCGCCAGCACCGCCCGCGCCTTGGCATCGGCGTCGGGCGCGATCACCACCTCGCAGAAGATTCCGGCGATGGCGGAAGCGATGGCCTCGTCCAGTGTCCGGTTGACCGCGACGATGCCGCCAAAGGCGCTGACCGGATCGCACGCCAGGGCCTTGGCGTAGGCGGCCGCCAGATCGTCGTCCAGGGCGACGCCGCAGGGGTTGGCGTGCTTGACGATGACCACCGCCGGCCGGTCGAATTCGGCCACCAGCTCGAAGGCCGCGTCGGCGTCGTTGAGGTTGTTGAAGCTGAGCGGCTTGCCCTGGATCTGGCGGGCGGCGGCCACGCCCGGCCGCGCGGCGCCGGTTCGGTAGAGGGCCGCCCTCTGATGCGGGTTCTCGCCATAGCGCAGGCTTTCGGTCCGGGTTGCGGCCACCGTCAGGCGCGGTGGCAGGGCGTCGCCCAGCACGCCGGCGAACCAACCGGACACGGCGGCATCGTAGGCGGCCGTCCGCGCATAGGCGGCGGCGGCCAGCCGGCGGCGCAGGGTCAGCGTCGTGGCGCCGCCCTTGGCCGCCATCTCGTCCAGCACGGCCCGATAGTCCGCGGGGTCCGTGACCACGGCGACAAAGGCATGGTTCTTGGCCGCGGCCCGGATCATCGCCGGACCGCCGATGTCGATCTGTTCGATACAGGCGTCTTCATCGGCGCCAGACGCCACCGTAGCCTCGAATGGGTAGAGGTTGGACACCAGCAGGTCGATGCCGGGGATGCCGTGCTCTTCCATCGCCGCGCGGTGGGCCGGATCGTCGCGCCGGCCGAGCAGCCCGCCATGGATCCGTGGGTGCAGGGTCTTGACCCGCCCGTCCATGATCTCCGGAAAGCCGGTGTGATCGGACACCTCCGTGACCGGCAGGCCGGCCTCGGTCAGGGTCCGGGCGGAACCGCCGGTGGACAGGATTTCGACGCCGGACCGGACCAGGGCACGGGCGAAGTCGACCAGGCCGGCCTTGTCGTGGACCGACAGAAGGGCCCGTCTGACGGGGTGAAGCGATGACGGCATGACGATCCGGGGCAGCGTGGGAGAGGCGTTCGTTTTAGGGGCACCGGCGCCGCTTGTCGAATGCTCGCTCGACGGCGCTAACAGGCAATGGCGCGGGCATGACCCGCCGCCGCATAGGCGAGCATCGTCCGGTCGCGGGTGATCAGCGTGAACCCGCCTTCCCGCGCGGTCGCGATGATCATACGATCGGCGGGGTCGGACGGCGGCGATTGCGGCAAGGCCGACGACCGGATCAGGATCGAGGGCGAAAGGTCGGCAAGCCGGACACCGGTTTGCGCCAGCAGTCCGGCGAACCAGGTTTCCGGCGGCTGCGTCAGGGCGAGGCGGTTCTTTGCCACCAGCACCCCAATCTCCCATGCCGTGATGGGCGAGACATAGACACCGACATTGTGCTGTTGCGCGGCCCGTATCGCGGCCAGGCTCGCCCCCGACATCCCATCGCCGTTCATCAACCAGATGGCGGCACAAGTGTCGAGCAGAACGGGATCAGTCATCCACGTCCCAGCGCTCTCCCGTCGGCTGGGTCAGGTCGGTCGCGGCGGGCGTGCGGATCGTGCCCTTCATCGCTCCCCATAGGTCGGCCGGAGCATCGCCCATCGACGAGACGCAGGCGACGGGCCTGTCGTGCTTGGTCAGGACCAGACGATCGATCTTGCCGCTGGCCACCAGGTCGATCAGCGCCAGGCACTTTGCCTTGAATTCCGTGACGCCGATCTTCGTCTCCGGCGCGTATCGAATGTCATCCATGATCGTGCCCCTCAACGGTCCAGTTATTATGGACCATTAAGGGGGTGGCCGCAACGGTGGAAGTCCGGTTCAGGTCGCCCGCTTGACCCGGCTCAACGCCCACTGGACGGCCGCGCCATCGGCGCCTGTGGTTCCCGACAGGACGATCTGGCGGGTGTCGCGCGGCCCCTCGGCCTGGCCGAAATAGACGCTGTCCTCGAGCGTCAGGTCGGCGCCGGCGGCGCTGAGCTGCCAGCCGAGACCGCTGTAGAGGCGCAACAGCACCGTGGCGCCGCTTTCGGTGATCGAGGCATGGACCGCCGGGTGCAGATGGAACCGGACCGCGAACGGCGTGCCCGCCGGCCCGTCCAGCAGATCCTCGCCCCGCACGTCGTCGCCGTCGGCGTTGACATAGAGCCGGCGGCGATGCACCGCCCCGAGGCGCGTGACGTACCCGTCGTGGCTGGCGTCGATCCACACCGCGCCGTCGGCTTCGTGCCGTTCCGCCGTTACGGTGGCGCGCGGTTCGGCCAGCCCGCCGTCGGCCTCGACGGCGCTGGAATTGGCGTCGTTCAGGGTCAAGGTCGAATGGGCCGCCGTGCCGCGCAGCGCGGTGCGCCAGGACCGGGCATCGGGATTGCTGCGGGCCGGATAGGCGCCGCAATTGACGATCAGCCGTTCCCGGCCGATGGAAACCTCGATCGCCAGGCTGCCGGCATGGTCCGCCGCGTCGAACCCTTCGGGCGGCGGCGACCCCACATCCATCAGCAGCAGGGTACGCCCGGCCCACACCCGCTCGAACCCCGAATGGCGCGCGCTCTTGACCGGGCGGGCGCGGGCGTCGGCGCGGGTCAGGGCGGCGTCGATGACCATCTCCTCGCCCTCCCACGCGCCGTTGAACAGGGCCAGACCGCCATCGCCATGACGGAAAAACCGCAAGCCCGGCGCCATCCGGTCGATGGCCCCCTGCAGCGCCGTGGGCACCGGCACCGACCCGGCGCGCAGCGCGGCGCGGATATCCACCAGATGGCGCAGCACGTCGAGCGCCACCGACGGGTTGCGGCCGATATGGCCGCCATCGCCCAGGATCTGGCGATCCAGGGCGCGGTCCAGGTGCCGAAGGGCGGCGTTCAGGCGCGCCCGGTCGCCGGTCAGGCACAGGGATCCGTAGATCAACGCCTTGAGCGCCGCGATGAGGGGAGCGCCCTCGACCTCGCCCGGCACGGTGCGCCCGAGATGGCGGAGCTGGCGGTTGAGGCACGTAAAGACACGCTGGCGGAACGCGTCCTCGGCGCTGGCGCAGAAGAAGTCGTGGGCCCCGAGCCACGCGGAAATGCGCGAACCCAGAACATCCGGCCGCCAGATCAACGGATCCCAGCGGTCGTTGCGATCGATCCAGGCATTGACCATCGACCGGGCGAAACGGCGGGCGCCATCGCCCCCCAGCACGCGCAGATCGCGCAGCCAGTCAAAGCCGTGCAGCGCGGCCAGCATCTCCGGTCCGACATCGCCGGGCGTCCATGACGGCAGGTCCGCCTCCATGGTTTCGCCCTGGTGGGTAAACCGGCCGGCGATCATGGCCGCACCCTTCTGGGCGTCGCCGGGCCAGACGTCGGCCGGGACCAGGAAAAGCTGGCGCGGGCCGTGCCGTCCCAGGGTCAGCGGATACAACGGCGATCCGAACGCCAGGGACCGCAGCGTTCCACGCAAGCGGCGCGGCGCCCGAACGACGCTGTCGGCGGTCCCCGGCATGACCTAGCCGCCGCCGCGCAGCGCGCGGATGTTGTCGCCATAGGCATCGGCTCCGCCGGCAAAACAGGCGGTGCCGGCGACCAGCAGATCGGCGCCGGCGGCCACCGCCCGGGGCGCGGTTTCGGCAATGATGCCACCATCGACCTGCAGATCGACGGTTCGGTCCCGGCTGTCGGTCAGATCGTCGATCCGGCGCCGCAGGCGGGCGATCTTGTCGAGCTGGCTGGTAATAAAGCGCTGGCCGCCAAAGCCGGGATTGACCGTCATGACCAGCACCAGGTCGATCTCCGGCAACAATTCTTCCACGGCGGCCACCGGCGTGCCGGGGTTGAGGGCGATGCCGGCCTTGCAGCCGCGCCGCTTGATCTCCTGCATCGTGCGGTGCGGATGGGGGCCGGCCTCGGGGTGGAAGGTGATGATGTCGGCCCCGGCATCGGCACAAGCGGCGATAAACGGATCGACCGGGGCGATCATCAGATGCACGTCGAAGGGCAGACCGCTGTGCGGCCGCAGGGCTGCGACGACCGCGGGTCCGATGGTCAGGTTCGGGACGAAATGTCCGTCCATGACATCGACATGGATCATGTCGGCGCCGGCCGCGTCGACCGCGCGCACCTCCTCGCCCAGACGGGCGAAATCGGCGGCTAGAATGGAAGGGGCGATCCGGGTTTTCTGTTGCATCGGCACCGTGGGTATCAAGTTAGCTGGCGCGCCGCAACCGGCTGATGGCAAAGCCGTCCATGCCGCCCCAGTCGGCGGCGTGACAGGGAAGGCTGCGCACATCGCCCGCGTCGGTGACGATTTCGGCCAGGCCGCCGACCTCCGACACTGCGACGGGATCGCGGCCGAAATCGGGCCGGTTTGCGAGCAGCCTTTCGATCTGGGCGGCGCCTTCCTCTGGCTGCAGCGAACAGGTACAGAAAACCAGGCGGCCGCCGGGCTTCACCAGATCGGCGGCATGGGACAGCAGCCGGGCCTGAAGCGCCGTCAGTTTTTCCAGCCCGGCGGGGTCCTTCAGCCGGCCGACATCGGGGTGGCGGCGCATGGTGCCGGTGGCGCTGCACGGCGCGTCGACCAGGACGGCATCGAACGGTTCGTCGGGGCGCCACCTTGTGGCGTCGGCCACCACGGTCTCGGCGGCCAGGCCCAGACGGTCGAGGTTGCGGCGCAGCCGGTCGAGGCGGCGCGCCGACCGGTCGACGGCGACCACCCGCGCGCCGGCGGCGGCAAGCTGCGCCGTCTTGCCGCCCGGCGCGGCGCACAGATCGGCGACGCGGCGGCGGTCGACCGGTCCCAGAAGCCGCGCCGGCAGGGCGGCGGCGGCGTCCTGGACCCACCAGGCGCCCTCGGCGAAGCCCGGCAGGTCGGTGACCGGACCGTGGGCATCCAGACGCAGGGTTCCGGTGGGCAGCAGCCGGGCCGACAGGCGCCCGGCCCAGCCGGCGGCATCGCCCCTGACCGTCAGATCGAGCGGCGGTTCGGCCAGATGGGCCAGGGCGATGGCGGCGGCCGTCTCCGCGCCATAGGCGCCGACCCAGCTTTGCCAAAGCCAGTCCGGGGTGTTGAGGCGGGCCGCGTCCTGCGCGGCGATCATTGCCGGTCCTTCCCGCCCCACCCGGCGCAGCACCGCGTTGACCAGCGACCCGTACCGGTCCTGGCCGACCGACGCGACCAGATCCACGGCGGTGGATACGGCAGCGTGGGGCGGCGTGGCCAGGAACAGAAGCTGGGCCGCCCCCAGCCGCAGCACGTCGCGCACCGCCATCGCGTGCCGCTTCAGGGGCCGGTCCAGCGTCCGGCCGACGACATCGTCGAGCTGGCCCATCCGGCGCAGCACCGTGGCCGCCAGAAGGCGGGCGAAGGCGCGGTCGCGCGCCGGCATCGCGGCCAGATCCGAGGACGCGTCGAGCGCGTCGTCGAGCGGCTGGCGGGACGCCAGAACGGCGTGGAGAAGTCCCAGCGCGGCCCGCCGCGCGGCGAGCCCTGCCGCATCGGACGGGTTGGGGTTGGGCATGGCGGTAGGGTTTAGCGCCGCGCCTCGTTCCTGTCGATAGGCGCCGTCGCCGGTCCGTTCCCTCAGCTCCAGGGGCCGGTGTCGCCGGCCATCTGGCGCAACCGTTCGACCCGATTGGCGGTCTTGGGGTGGGTGGAGAACAGATTGTCGGCGCGATAGCCGTGCAGCGGGTTGATGATGAACATGTGGGCGGTCGCGGGATTGCGTTCGGCCCCCTGATAGTCGATCCCCTTGGCCAGGGACTCGATCTTCAAGAGCGCGCTGGCCAGCCATTGCGGCCGCCCGCAGATCTCGGCGCCGATCCGGTCCGCTTCGTATTCGCGCGACCGGCTGATGGCCATCTGGACCACCATCGCCGCCAGCGGCGCCAGGATCATCATCAGGATGGTTCCGACCAGCCCCAGCGGATTGTTGCGGCTGCCGCCGAAGAACAGGGCGAAATTGGCCAGCATCGACAGGGCGCCCGCCAGGGTTGCGGTCACCGTCATGATCAGGGTGTCGCGGCTGCGGATGTGGGCCAGCTCGTGCGCCATGACCCCGGCAAGTTCCTCCGTCGTCAGGCGCCGCAAAAGGCCGGTGGTGGCCGCCACCGCCGCGTTTTCGGGGTTGCGGCCGGTGGCGAAGGCGTTCGGCTGCTCGGTCTCGATGATATAGACCTTGGGCATGGGCAGGTTGGCGCGGGCGGCAAGCTGTTCGACCAGCCCGTAATAGTCCGGCGCGGTGCGGGCGTCGACCTGCCGCGCATTGTGCATGCGCAACACGACCTTGTCCGAGTTCCAGTAGGCAAAGGCGTTCGTACCCACCGCGAACAGCAGGGCGATGATCATGCCGCCCTGCCCGCCCAGCATGTAGCCGACGCCCAGGAACAGGGCGGTCATCCCCGCCAGCAGTATCGCTGTCCGTGCGTATCCCATCCTCTGGCGATCCCTTATGACTCGACCGATCGTTAGCCCGTTTAGGTGGTCCGGCGGCAAACGCGCTTCAAGATATGGACAGAAGGCGGACGCCGCGCCATATCCCCTTTATGATTGATAACGTCGAGAGCGAGGGTTCGGTGCCGCGCCGAAACGCGTCGAAGGAAACTCCCCCCAAGGAGAAGGCAAAGGGTTCGGCGCCTAAGTCCGGGGACGCGTCCGGCCTGCCCCCCCACGCCCCCGCGGAAATCGGCGGCCGCGAGGGGCCGGAACCGACCCGCTACGGCGACTGGGAGGTGGGCGGCCGCTGCACCGACTTCTAGAGCGCGATCGTCATTGGTGGAAGCGGATCCGCTTCCACCAATGACGTGAAT
>JBQLZQ010000036.1:0-11776 GCA_052168355.1 Inquilinaceae bacterium | reverse complement strand
GTTCGACCTCGTGGCCTGAGACAGGGGTCCGGGCAGCCCGCGCTGCCCGGACGCCATGCTTGCCGGCCGCCGGCGCATGTCGTGCGCCGGTCGGTCCCCCGTTGCGGTCCTCCCCAAACCCATGGACACTGCGGCCCCCCTTTCCCGTCAGGGCGACCTGCCCCCGGAGAGTGTCGATGTCGGGCCGCGCCGTGCCGTTCAAGCCGCTGACCGTTCCCGAACTGGCCCTGGCGCTGTTCGGGACGTGGTTTCTGTGGGGGTCCACCTTTACCGCCGTCAAGGTGCTGGCGGACTCCTCGCCGATCCTGCTGTTGAGCGCCCTGCGCTTCGGCGGCGCGGGGCTGACGCTGCTGGCCATCGCCCGGTGGCGCCAATCCGAGCCCCTGTCGCGCTCCACTCTGGTGTCGGCCGGTCTGTCCGGCGTGCTGCTGTACGGGCTGGGCGGCGGCGGGTTCATCGTCGCCCTGACCTTCGTCGAGTCGGGCACGGTGGCGTTGATCAGCGCGTCGGTGCCGTTCTGGGTGTGCCTGTTCCACGGGCTGGCCGGCCGGCCGGTCGGCGCGGTCACGCTGGCCGGGCTGGTCATCGGGTTCACCGGCGTGCTGACCATCGTGGCCGTCGACTGGACCGCCCTTCTGTCGTCGCCGGCCCTGGCCTTCGCCGGCCTGGGCGCGTTGCTTCAGGCCATCGGCATCATGGTGACGAGGCGGCTGCGCCTGCCGTCGTCCGTGGTCGTGTCGGCCTGCCAGATGCTGGCGGCGGCGGCCTTGTTTCTGGCCGCCAGCCTGGCGGTCGAGACGCCGTCGGTCGACCTCCGGCCCGGCGTGGTGCTGCCCTTTCTTTATCTGGTCGGGCCGGGCACCATCGTGCCGGTGCTCTGCCTCAACGCGCTGATCAACCGGGCCACGCCGTTCGTGGCCACCTCCTATGCCTTCGCCACGCCGGCCGTGGCCCTGGCGCTGGGCCATCTTTTGATCGGCGAGACCCTGACACCGGGGTCGCTGCTGTCGTTCGTCCTGATCGCGCTGGGGCTGGCGCTGGTGCTGCGCCCGGCCGGGCCCGCCGCCGTGCCCCGCAACCCCGCGCCGTGAGGATTGGGGGAGGCGGGAAGGTGGGATACCGTGACGATCTTCCGTCGGCCGCCGCCAAATTGTCGCGATCGGCTGGTATTCCGGCGCCCGAGGTCCAGTTTTAAGAGCCATGTCGAACGATACCGAACAAAACTCCCTGGGCGGCCGGCTGCGCCGGTACGCACGGGTCTCCACGTCCATGAGCGGTCTTGCGGCGCGCATGGCGGGCGAGCGCTACCTGGGCATCAAGGTGGAGCGGGAAAAGCACGCCGAGGACCTGAAGGCGGCGCTGGGCGGGCTCAAGGGGCCGCTGATGAAGGTGGCTCAGATGCTGGCCACCATCCCCGAGGCGCTGCCCAAGGAATATGCCGACGAGCTGCGCCAGCTTCAGTCCAACGCCCCGTCCATGGGCTGGCCCTTCGTCAAGCGCCGGATGATGGCCGAGCTGGGCCCCGACTGGCAGAAGCGGTTCGAGACGTTCGAGCGGGAGGCGGCGGCCGCCGCGTCGCTGGGTCAGGTGCACAAGGCGACCGATCATGACGGGCGGCTGCTGGCGTGCAAGCTGCAATATCCCGACATGCAGTCGGCGGTGGAGGCCGATCTGCGCCAGCTGCGCCTGATCTTCAGCGTCTTCGAGCGCTACGACAAGGCCATCTCGACCAAGCAGATCCACACCGAGATCTCCGCCCGGCTGCGCGAGGAGCTGGATTACGAGTTGGAGGCCCGCCATTGCCGGCTCTATCACGACATGCTGTCCCCGGTGGACGGCGTCCACGTGCCCGAAGTGGTGCCCAAGCTGTCGACCAAGCGGCTGCTGACCGCCACCTGGCTGGAAGGGGACGGGATCATGGGCTTTGTCGAATCCCATGTGGAGCAGCGCAACGCCCTGGCCATGAACATGTTCCACGCCTGGTACCACCCGCTCTACTATTACGGCGTCATCCACGGAGATCCGCATCTTGGCAACTATTCGGTGCGCCCGGACAACGCCATCAACCTGCTCGATTTCGGCTGCGTGCGGGTGTTCCCGCCCTCCTTCGTCAACGGCGTCATCGATCTCTACCGGGCGTTGCAGCGGGACGATCTGGATCTTGCCGTCCATGCCTATGAGACCTGGGGGTTCAAGAACCTTTCCAAGGAGTTGATCGGCGTTCTGAATGTGTGGGCGCACTTCCTTTACGGGCCCATCCTGGACGACCGCACCCGCACCATCGGCGAGGTCGATACCGGCGTCTACGGGCGCGAGACGGCCGAAAAGGTCCACGTCGCCCTGCGCGAGATGGGCGGGGTCGAGGTGCCGCGCGAATTCGTGTTCATGGATCGCGCGGCGCTCGGCCTGGGATCGGTGTTCCTGCACCTCAAGGCCGAGGTCAACTGGTACCGCCTGTTCAACGAGCTGATCGACGATTTCGACCAGGACGTGCTGGACAAGCGCCAGGCCAAGATGCTGAAGAAACACGGCCTGCCGATCCCCGTGCCGGGGGGGTGAGGGGGCGGTCTACGCCGCCACCGGCCACGCCTCCTCGCGGTAGGCGCTGTCCCAGAACATCCATTCGTATTGGACCGACCGGGTGAAGGCGGCCAGCATGGCGGCGCGCCCGGACGCCGTCGTCGCGGCGGCCGCGCGGTCGGCGACGGCGATGGCGGTTTCGACCGAGCGGCCGAAGGACGGGTCGCTGTAGGTGTCGATCCAGGCCCGGTAGGGGTTGTCGGGGACGGTTTCGGCGGCGATGCGCTTGCCCACGTCCCAGTAGATCCAGAAGCAGGGCAGCACGGCGGCGACCAGATCCTCGTAGGGGGCCTGGTGGGCGACGGTCAGCAGGAAGTTGGTGTAGCCGTAGCAGGTCGGCGACGGCTCGGTCTTGGCGGCGTCGGAAGGGGCGACGCCGAACTGTTCGAAGAAACCGCCATGCAGGGCGCGTTCAACCACCAGGGCGCCCTGGGCGGCGCCGGCGAAGAATTCCATGGCGGCGGCGTCCGGCGCCCTGGCCGAGGCGATGGCCAGGGTGCGGGAATATTGCTCCAGATAGAGCGCGTCCTGGATCATGTAGAATCGGAACCGCGCCCGCGACAGGCGGCCGGCCGCCAGCTCGCGGTTGAAGGGCAGGTCGTCGATCCGGCGCCGCAGGGCTTCCGTCCGGTCCCAGGCCCGGTCGCTGAAGGTTTTCACGATGGTGCGTCCTCCTGCATCTTGATTGGCCACAGGGCGTGAAAATGGTGGACCGGGCCGTGGCCGTGGCCGACATCCAGGTCGCCGCCGCGGCGCAGGGCTTCGGTCAGATAGTCCTTGGCGTCGGCGACCGCCGCCGCCATCGACGGACGTCGCGGCAGCAGGGCGGCGATGGCCGCCGACAGGGTGCAGCCCGTGCCGTGGGTGTTGGCGGTGTCGATCCGGTCGGCCGGAAACGCCGTCAGCGTCTCGCCGTCGAACAGCAGGTCGGGGCTGGCGCCTCCGGTCAGGTGGCCACCCTTGAGCAGCACATGGCGCGGTCCCAGCCGGTGCAGGGCGCGGGCCGCGTCCTCCATGGCCTCCAGGCTTTCGGGCGGATCCGACCCCAGCAGCACGCCGGCCTCGGGCAGGTTCGGCGTGATGATCGTCGCCAGGGGCACCAGGGCGTCGCGCACCATGTCGACCGCGTCGCGGGCCAGCAGCCGGTCGCCGCTCTTGGCGACCATCACCGGGTCCAGGACGACGATGCCGGGCCGATGATGGCGCAGCCGGTCGGCGACCGCCGCCGCCACCTCGGCCGTGTTGATCATGCCGATCTTGACCGCGTCGACCCGCACGTCCGCGAACAGCGTGTCGATCTGGGCCGCCACGAAGTCGGCTGGCACGTCCAGGATGCGGTCGACGCCTTGCGTGTTCTGGGCGACCAGGGCGGTGATCGCCGCCATGCCATAGGTGCCAAGCGCCGAAAACGCCTTCAGGTCGGCCTGGATGCCGGCGCCGCCGCTGGGGTCGGTGCCGGCGATGGTCAGAACGTTCGGGATCATCGGCGGGCTTCCTCCTCGAATGCGTTAGCCTTGAAGGCGCTGGCGAGGGCGAGGGCAAGGTCGCGGGCCGCGGCGCGCGGATCTTCGGCGGCGCAGACGGCCGAAACGACCGCCATGCCGGCCGCCCCGGCGGCCACCACCCGCGCGGCGTGGTCGATCTTCAGGCCGCCGATGGCCACGGCCGGCACCGGTGCCGCGGCGACCAGGCGGGCCAGCCCGTCGAAGCCGATGGGGATCTCGTGGTCCGGCTTGGTCGGCGTGGCGAACACCGGCCCCACGCCCACATAGTCGACCAGGGCGGGGTCAACAGCCCTGGAGGCGGCGAGGGTTTCCACCGACAGGCCCAGGATCGCCTTGTCCCCGATGCGGGCGCGGGCCGCCACGGGCGACATGTCGCCCTGGCCGATATGCAGCCCGTCGGCGGCCAGGGCGACGGCGGCGTCCACATCGTCGTTGACGATCAGCCGCGCGCCGGTGCCGGCCAGCGCCACCTGCAGGGCGCGGCCGGCGGCGATCCTGTCTTCGGTCGAGGCCGTCTTGTGGCGCAGTTGGACGACCGTGGCGCCGCCGGCCACCGCCGCCCTGGCGACCTCGACCATGCCGCCGCGCGGCTCGCAGAGATCGGGATCGAGGACCAGATAGAGCGACAGATCGATGCCCGTCATGCCGCCGTCACCCGCGCGCGGGCGTCCAGCGTGGCGCCGTCCAGCGCCGCCAGCGCGTCGAGGAAGCGCCAGGCGAACGATCCCGGACCGGTGGCGTCCCGCGCCGCGATCTCCCCCGCCGCCGCGAAGGTGGCCAGCGCGCCGACCGTGGCGTCGAACGGGTCCGGCGCGGCCGCCGCGAAGGCCCCGACAAGACAGGTCAGGGCGCACCCAAGGGCGGTGACCTTGGGCATCAACGGCGATCCGCCCGTCACGGTCGCGGCGCGGGTGCCATCGGTCACGAAATCGACGGCACCGGTGACGGCGACGACGCAACCGCGCCGCGCCGCCAGGGCGCGGGCGCCGTCCTTGGCCGCCTCCACCGGGTCGCCGGCATCGACACCCTGGCCGGCGCTGTCGCCGCCCGACAGGGCCAGGATCTCCGAAGCGTTGCCGCGCACGATCGTCGGCGACAGATCCATCAGCCGCGCCGCCACGCCGCGCCGGTAGGACGTGGCGTACAGCGCGACGGGATCCAGAACCCAGGGACGGCTGGCCCGCCGCGCGGACTCGACGGCGGCGGTCATGCCGTCGACCCAAGTCGGGGACAGGGTGCCGATATTGACGGTAAGCGCGCCGGCGATGGCCGCGAACTCGCCCGATTCCTCCGGCGCATGCACCATGGCGGGGGAGGCGCCGGCGGCCAGCAGCGTGTTGGCCGCGATGTTCATGGCCACGAAGTTGGTGATGCATTGGACCAGCGGCGTCGCCGCGCGCATCGCGGCCAAGCTGGCCGAGGGAGACAGGATTTGCCTTGGCTGGGTCATCGTCGCCTCCGGCTGGCGGAGGCTGGGTGGCCTGGACAGGGGAACGATCCTGTCGACGGCCCCGAGCAACTCCCTACGCCAGCATGATCTGGGTCAGGTTCAAAGGGTGCTTCTCAGCCCGCCATACGGCGAACGCCCCTGTGTCTCGCGGGATAGACTACACAACTCAGCGTCATTGTCACCCGGCTTGTTGGCGGCTTGTTGGCGGCTTGTCGGGATATGGTGACGCGGTCCCCGCGACCTTGCCATGCGGGAAGGGGTTGCGGCATTGTGCGCTTCTGCGGCAAAAGACCGGTGGGCGCGGTCCGAACGAGAACCGCAGAGAGGCAGTCAGCATGAAGATCGCGATACCGAAGGAGATCCGGCCGCACGAACTGCGGGTCGCCGCGTCGCCGGAAACCGTCAAGAAGTTCAAGGGGCTGGGGTTCGACGTTACGGTCGAGACGGGGGCCGGCGACGGCGCGTCCATTCCCGATTCGGCGTTTCAGGACGCCGGCGCGACGATTGCCCCGTCGGCCGCCGAGGCCTTGTCCGACGCCGATATCGTGCTCAAGGTCCAGCGTCCGATGGTCGCGGGCGAAGACAAAACGGACGAGCTTGGAATGATGAAGCGCGGGGCCATCCTGGTCGCCGCGCTTGACCCCTACGACACGCGGGAGTCCCTCGACGCCTATGCCAAGGCCGGTGTCGACGCCTTCGCCATGGAGCTGATGCCCCGCATCAGCCGGGCCCAGAGCATGGATGTGCTGTCCAGCCAGTCCAACCTGGCCGGGTACAAGGCGGTGCTGGACGGGGCGGCCGAGTATGGCCGGGCCCTGCCGATGATGATGACCGCCGCGGGCACGGTGCCGCCGGCCAAGATCATGGTCATGGGGGCCGGCGTGGCCGGGCTGCAGGCCATCGCCACGGCCCGTCGGATGGGGGCGGTGGTGTCGGCCACGGACGTGCGCCCGGCGGTCAAGGAACAGGTGCAAAGCCTGGGGGCGACGTTTGTCGCCGTCGAGGACGACGAGTTCCGCCAGGCCGAAACCTCCGGCGGCTACGCCAAGGAGATGAGCGACGCCTACAAGGAAAAGCAGGCGGCGCTGATCGCCGAGACGATCAAGAAGCAGGACATCGTCATCTGCACGGCGCTGATTCCCGGCCGCAAGGCCCCGGTGCTGGTGACCGAGGACATGGTCAAGACCATGAAGCCGGGATCGGTGATCGTCGATCTGGCGGTCGAGCGGGGCGGCAACTGCCCGCTGTCCAAGCCGGGCAAGGTGGTGGTCAAGCACGGGGTCAAGATCGTCGGGCACGTCAACGTGCCCAGCCGCGTCGCGGTGTCGGCCTCTCTGCTCTACGCCAAAAACCTGCTCAACTTCCTGTCGCCCATGGTCGACGGCGAGACGGGCACGCTCAAGATCGATTGGGACGACGACACCGTCAAGGGCACGGCCCTGACCCGGGACGGCCGGATCGTCCACCCCGCCTTCGGCGGCGCCCAAGCGCCACAGGCGTCCGGCCAGGGCGATCAGGCCGCCGCGTCAGAGGCCGCCCCGGCCGCCGCCCCGGCCGCCGCCGCGCCGGCGCCCAGGCCCGAGCGGCAATACGACGAGGAACCGGACCAGGCGCCCGAGCCCAAACGCGCGCCCGCCACCGACCCGTCCGCCGCCTGACCCGAACCGGCCTCAAGATCTCAGGAAGACGCCATGGAACCCGATGCCCTTGCCGAATCGGCCGCCGATATCGCCACGGAAGCCCAGATCCTCGCCGACCGTGCCGTCCAATTGGCGGAGGAAGCCAGCCGCCTGACCGTCGCGACCGCGGGTGCCGGCCACGACTATCTCCTGATCGGGCTGACGGTCTTCGTGCTGGCCTGCTTTGTCGGCTATTACGTGGTGTGGAACGTGACGCCGGCGCTGCACTCGCCGCTGATGAGCGTGACCAACGCCATCTCCTCCGTCATCATCGTGGGCGCGTTGATCGCCGCCGGTCCCGCCAATTTCAGCTTTAGCCAGGTCATGGGCTTTTTGGCGGTGGTCCTGGCCTCCGTGAATATTTTCGGCGGGTTCATCGTGACCCAACGGATGCTGAAGATGTATCAGAAAAAGAAGAAGTAGGGGCCGGGTAGCAGATCATGGAAAGTTTCGCCGTCCTCGCCTATCTGGTCGCCGCCGTCTGCTTCATCATGGCGCTGCGTGGCCTGTCGTCGCCGGAAACGGCACGCATGGGCAACATCATGGGCATCGCCGGCATGGTCATCGCCGTGGTGACCACGCTGCTGCTGGCCCAGGTCGTCAATTACTGGATGATCATCATCGGCATCCTGATCGGCGGATCGATCGGCACATTTGTCGCCCGGCGCATCGAGATGACGGCGCTGCCCCAGCTTGTCGCCGCGTTTCACAGCCTGGTGGGTCTGTCCGCGGTGTTCGTCGCCGCCGCCGCGTTCTTCAACCCGGCCGCCTACGGCATCGGCACGCCCGGCGCCATCGCCGCCGGCAGCCTGATCGAGATGGCCATCGGCACGGCCATCGGCGCCATCACCTTTACGGGGTCGGTGGTGGCGTTCGCCAAGCTTCAAGGGCTTGTGTCGGGCAAGCCGCTGATCTTCTCCGGGCAGCATTTCCTCAATCTGGGGCTGGGCATTCTGGTCGTGCTGCTGGTCGTCTGGCTGATCGCCGGGCAGTCTCCCACGGCGTTTTGGCTGATCGTCATCGCCTCCCTGGCGCTGGGGTTCCTGCTGATCCTGCCGATCGGCGGGGCCGACATGCCCGTCGTCATCTCCATGCTCAACAGCTATTCCGGCTGGGCCGCCGCGGGCATCGGGTTCACCTTGCAGAACAACCTGCTGATCGTCACCGGCGCCCTGGTCGGCGCGTCGGGCGCCATCCTCAGCTACATCATGTGCAAGGGCATGAACCGGTCGATCATAAACGTCATCCTGGGCGGGTTCGGCGGCGAAGCGGCCGCGGCGGCCGGCGGTCCGGGCGGCGACCGGTCGGTGAAGCAGGGCAGCGCCGACGACGCCGCCTTTATCATGAAGAACGCCCAGACGGTGATCGTGGTGCCCGGCTACGGGATGGCCGTGGCCCAGGCCCAGCACGCCCTGCGCGAAATGGCCGACCTGCTCAAGGCCGAAGGCGTGGACGTCCGCTATGCCATCCACCCGGTGGCCGGACGGATGCCGGGCCATATGAACGTGCTGCTGGCCGAAGCCAACGTGCCCTATGACGAGGTGTTCGAACTGGACGACATCAACCGCGACTTCGCCCAGGCCGACGTTGCCTTTGTGATCGGCGCCAACGACGTCACCAACCCGGCCGCCAAGACCGACCCGGCCAGCCCGATCTACGGCATGCCGGTGCTGGACGTGGAGCGGTCCAAGACGGTGCTGTTCGTCAAACGGTCCATGGCCTCGGGCTATGCCGGGGTGGAGAACGAGCTGTTCTTCCGCGACAACACCATGATGCTGTTCGGCGACGCCAAGAAGATGTGCGAGGAGATCGTTAAGGGCATGGCCTAACGATCCGGTGGGGGACAGGGTTAACTCAACCGTAGCTATTTGGTGTCAGACAGGTGCAGAAGGTTGAAATCGCGGGATTCCTGATCGGGAGTCTCGGCCCCGCTGCAAAGGTCTGTCCGTCAACCCATGACATCCGCAGTCAACCTCGAGGCCAGTGTCGAAGGCCCGCCTGATTGGGCGGTCTATCCGCGGACGCTTGGCCGGCTGGCGCGGGGCCGCAACATCAATGAAACGACGCTTCTGGCCACGGACTATCTCAATCATTTCAACGAGATCATCATGCTTCTTGATCTCGTTCCCGACATGCCGGAATGCCTTGAGGACGCCCGCGAATGGGCGCCCAAAAGCTATGAGGACCATTTCCGCGACAGCGTGTTTCGGGACAAGGATCTGGCCATTCTGGCCTATCAGAACGCCCCGGCCAAATACCGGCGCCCCTTCGACCTGACCGTCGGGCGGATGAACAGGGTGGTGCTGCGGGGCCTTGAGAAAATCGATGCGGTCGGCGATGACAGCGCAGCCCGTAACGCCATCGTGGCCGAGGTCACGGGGCTCATCCGCCGTCAGATCGACCTGGCCAGCGCCATCATCCACGGCAACGATTCGATCCTGCATCAGGGCGACATCGACGAACTGATGGGGGGATAGAGCAGATTCGCTCGAGGCCAGTCGCCGTCCTTCGCTATGGTCCCAGATCGTAGATGCCCCGGTCTCCGGCGAGACGCTGCAGGGTCTTGGTGCCCCGCACCAGGCCGTAGAGCCGGTCCATGTCGCCCGCCGCCCTGGCGGCCGAGGCGGCACGGCGGGTGATCGCGTACAGACCGCGCAGATCGGTATCCGGCAGGGCGCGAAGACGCGCCTCGACGGCCGCGCGGTCGGGGCAGGGGTGGGGAAGGGTCAGGGGCGCCAGATCTGTGTTGTCAGACACGGGTGTCCTCACACACGAAAATCCGCCCGGCCAAGGCGGCGGGGCGGTCATCGAGGGCTCCATTCGGGTCCGGCGGGCGGCGCGCGGACCTTTTCCTGGGATCAGTAGCCTTCGCGCTCCAGGCGCTTGCGCAGCAGCTTGCGCGCCCGACGGACGGCTTCCGCCTTTTCCCGAGCCCGCTTCTCCGACGGCTTC
This sequence comes from Inquilinaceae bacterium, assembly GCA_052168355.1. Taxonomy (GTDB): domain Bacteria; phylum Pseudomonadota; class Alphaproteobacteria; order DSM-16000; family Inquilinaceae; genus JBQLZQ01. The sequence continues at coordinate 1,610 of JBQLZQ010000036.1, read as the reverse complement.
TCATAGCTGCGGCGAAGCTTCATTTCCCTAAAGATTCCCTCGCGCTGCATCTTTTTCTTCAGCGCGCGCAGGGCCTGGTCGACATTGTTGTCACGAACCTGAACTTGCAATTGGCTCAACGCTCCTTAGCCGAAAACGGCCGGAGGAACCGGCCGATTGAGGCGGGTTTCTAGCACGGAGGCCCCGGCGCGACAAGGCGTAGCGCCGCCGTGTACCGTTTTTTGGGTCCGATCCACCGCGTCGCGCCTATAGTAGGCCCATGGTTGTCGCCTTTCGCATCGGTTAACCGCTTTTCATGGCCCTGCTCAAGATCGCCCGCATGGGGCACCCTGTTCTGCGCCGCCGGGCGGATCCGGTGGCGGACCCGACCGCCGCCGCCGTTCGCGCCCTGGCCGCCGACATGGTCGAAACCATGGACGACGCGCCGGGCGTGGGGCTGGCCGCGCCTCAGATCCATGTCGGACAGCGGCTGATCGTGTTCCGGGTCCCCCCCGGGCGCCAGGACAGCGGGGAGCCGGAGGGGCCGGCCGGCGTCACGGTGCTGGTCAACCCGGTGATCGAACCGCTGGGGGAGGCGCGGGAGCTGGGGCTGGAGGGGTGCCTGTCCATCCCCGGCCTGCGCGGCCTGGTGCCCCGCTTCGCCTCCATCCGCTATCGCGGCCTGGGGCTCGATGGCGAACCGGTCGAACGGGCCGCCCATGGGTTTCACGCGCGGGTGGTTCAGCATGAGGTCGATCATCTCGACGGGATCCTGTTCCTGGACCGGATGACCGACCTGCGCGATCTGGCCTTCGAGAGCGAGCTGCGCCACCTCATGGACGAACTCGAGTCCGATCCCGACCCCGTGCCCAACGACGAGAGCTGAGAGAACCCATGGACCTGAACCAGATCCGCGACGAGATCCTGCTGGCCACGCTGGGCAACGTACCCTTCGACGGGTGGACCAGGAAGGCCCTGGCGGACGGGATCGCCAGGGCCGGCTATGACGCCGATACCGGGCTGCTGGCCTTCCCCGACGGCCCGCGCGAGGTCATCGCCCATTTCAGCGATTGGGCCGATCGGCGGATGCTGGCGGCGGTCGAGGAGGCGGGGGACGACTTCATGGCCCTGCGGGTGCGCGACCGGATCGCCTTTGTGGTGCGCCGCCGGCTGGAGGCCATGGGCCCTCACCGGGAGGCGTGGCGCCGGGCCGCGATCGCCCTGGCCATGCCGGGCCGCACGCCGGCCGGCCGTCTGCTCTATCGCACCGTCGACGCGATGTGGCGGGCGGCGGGCGATACGGCCACGGATTTCAATTTCTACAGCAAGCGCGGCCTGCTGGCCGGCGTCCTGGCCGCGACGACTCTGTTCTGGATGAACGACCGGTCGGCCGACCATGAGGCCACCTGGGCCTTTCTCGACCGGCGGATCGACGATGTCCTGCGGGCCGGGCGGACCCTGGGCCGGGCCAAGCAACTGGGGCCGCTGGCCGAGGCGCCGTTCCGCGCCGCCGCGCGCCTGCGCCGGTTTCGGCCGCCCGCCTCGCCAAAGCCGGCCGCTTAGAGCCCGTCTTGATGCTAGGAGCCCGTCCGAGAATCGTCGAGACGCGGCGTGGATGGAGTGGTGGGAGG
>JBQLZQ010000035.1:0-58253 GCA_052168355.1 Inquilinaceae bacterium | reverse complement strand
CAGTGAATCAGAGACCCCCTCGCATCGCCTAGCGAATTCTCGGACAGGCTCCTAGCGGTCTGAATAACATAGGGTGCCCCTGGGTACCCTATGTCTGATTTAGACCATTAGAATTTCAGCCGGTACTTGATGCCGGCCGCGCCTTCCGGGGCGGCGTCGGCCACATGCCCCGGTTGGCGGGCGATCATCAGATTGACCGACACATCGTCGGCGGGCCCCAGCGGCACCCGATAGCCGATATCCAAATCGATCTCGCGCCCCGACGGCACCAGGGAGACGGTTTCGGTACGGCGTTCTATGGCGCCGTTGGCCGAAACGCTGACCGGCACCACGGCCGTCGCCCGCCCGGCCGACACGCGCAGGGGCTGCGACAGGGCGATGGTCAGCCGGTCTCCGGCCGTCAGCAGGTCCCGCCGGGCCACGCCGACGGTGAAGGAGTCGCTGCGCACGCCGTCGATATCGCGGATCAGGCTGGACCCGTCGGCGGCGGCGCGCGTGACACCGGTGGCATAGCCGCCGAACAGATCGGTCGACCCGTCCAGGGGGGCCAGGCCGAACAGGCCGACAAAGCCCGTGTCGGTATCGTCTCCCAGGGCCAAGGCCCCACCGCCAACCGAGTCGAGCAGACTGCCGTCCTCCCCCAGCGTTCCCAGCGACAGACCCAGCACGATCCCGCTTTCGCTGCGGTGCCGCAGCTCGGCGACATAGGCATCGCGGTCGGTCCGCGTGGCGTCGGCGCCGTCGGCGGTCACCGACGAGGCGCCAAGGGCCAGGGTGAAGCCGCCGCCCAGGTCGCCGGCCAGATCGATGGCCCGGCCCTTGCCCGCCAGACGCAGATAGGGCGTGCCGCGCGCGTCCGGGGCCAGAAGACCGCCGACGGCGGACGGCGCCGCCGACCCCAGCCCCAGCGCGGTGCCCAGGCCATAGCCGTCGCTGAACCCGACATGAAGGCCGGGGGCGGGGGTCGCCGCGATGGCGAAGCGCCGATCGGGCTCGTACAGACCGTCCGGATCGTCCCAGGCGTTGGTGGTCTCGGCGATGGACGTGGTCACGGTGACCGGCAGATCGCCCCCGGACAGGGTCCGGTCGTCCGACCGGGCGGTCAGCCAGCCCTCTAGATCGATGGCGGACACCGTGGACTGGATGGCCGGGGACAGGTCGGTCTGGAAATCCCGCGCGTAGGAATCCAGGAAAACCACGTCGGTAAAGGCGCTTTCGCCGGCGAGAGCGTCTCCGAAGGCGCCGCCCAGGCTGAGACCGGAAGCCTCCAGGCTGGCGCCCGATGCCGTCAGAGCGGTGGCGCCCGTGGTGGGCACGCTGGACGCCCCCAACGGGGCGAAGGCCGCCTGAAGGTTCAGCAGACCGCGCCCGTAGATCGGGTCGGTGCCGGCGGCGCCGAGGTCGGTGGCGCTTTGCAGCAGGATGTCCACCGCCTGCTGGGCGGTCACCCCGGGCCAGCGCTGGCGGATCAGGGCCAGGGCCCCGGCGATCTGCGGGGCCGAGAAGGAGGTGCCGCTGGCCGTGCCGAAACCGCCGCCACGCGTGGTGGTAAGGACGCTGACGCCCGGCGCCACCAGGAAGAAGTTCTGGGCCGTGCCCGCCCGGTTCGAAAAGGAGGCGATCTGGTTGTTCTGATCGACGGCGCCGGCGGCGATCCCCTGCCCGTTGAACCGGCCGTCGGCCGCCAGGGCGGCCGGAAACTCCGGATTGGCGCCGCCGGAATTGCCCGACGACGCGACGAAATTGAGCCCGTTGGCGGTGGCGTTGAGCAGGGCCGCCTCAAAGCCGGCGTTGCTGGCCGGTCCGCCCAGGCTGTAGTTCAGGATCAGGGCATTGTTGGCGACCGCGTAGTTGGTCGCGGCGGCAAGATCGGTGTACTGGAAGCCGCAGCTCGGGTTGCAGGGGCCGTTGTCATCGGTACGGATTGCCAGGAGGGTCGACTCGTAGGCGACGCCGTGCATGCCTGACCCGTTGCGCCGGGCACCGACCAGACCGGCGACGGCGGTCCCGTGACCGTTCTGGTCGTCCACCGTAACGAAGGAGCTCGCGACAATATCGAAGCTGGCCGGATCGATCGCGCCGGCGAAGTCGGGGTGGTCCAGGTCGATGCCGCTGTCGATCACCGCCACCTTGACGCCGGCGCCGGTGGCGCCGATGCCATAGGCGCTGGCGGCGCGGGCCGTGGGCAGTCCGTAGCTGGCCAGGTATTCCGCGGTGACGAAATCGGCCGGCATCGAAGGGCCGCTACCGCCGCCTCCGCCGCCGCAGGCGCTCAGTGCGAGCGTGGAAAGAGCGGCCAAACAAATGCCACGCCACGCCATAGCGGACCTCCATTTACCAATTTGCCTCGTTGGCGAAGACCCTGACAAACCCGCGCTGGTCCTGGCAACAACAAAAGGTCTATTCTGACCGCCATGACGCGGGGGGATCTGTACCTTCGCGCTTGACGTTCCGTGAGGTGGATCCTTTAGCGTCGTACTGTCGGCAACCCAGAAGGGAGAGAAGGTCATGGCCTCCCCACAGATTCTCATGGCGGCTTTGACGGCTGTTCTGGTTGCGGCCGGCGCGGCACCCCCCGCTGCGGCGCAGGTGCCCTCCGGCGGTCCCTATTGGGGCGGTAGCTGGGGCTATGGCCACATGGCGTTCGGGTTCGGGATGATGGCCCTGTTCTGGGGCGGAATCATCGTCGCCATCGTGCTTCTGGTGCGGTGGCTGGGATCGTCGTCGCACCCGCACCCGCCGCCCGGCCGCGAGGCGCTGGACATATTGCGCGAGCGGTTTGCCCGCGGCGAGATCGACCGGGCCGAGTATGAGGAGCGCCGCCGGCTGTTGTTGGAATGAGCGCGGCACCCAGTGCCTCCACGCCGGTGGCCGAAAACGGCGAGTGGCTCCGTGTCCTGGGCCGGTATCTCGCCGCATCCGCCGCCGGCCATCTGGTCTGGGAGGCGGCGCATATGCCGCTCTACACTGTCTGGCGGACCGAGCCGCCGGGACGGATCGTCCTCTACGGCCTGCATTGCGCGGCGGGCGATGTCCTGATCGCGTTGTCGGTCCTCGTTGCCGCCCTCTTGCTGGCGGGCGGTTCGGACTGGCCGCATCGCCGCTTTGCCGCGGTTCGTTGGTGGGTGCTGGCCTCGGGCGTCGGCTACACGATCGGCAGCGAATGGGTCAACACCCGGATGCTGGAAAGCTGGACCTACGCCGATGCCATGCCGGTACTGCCCGGTATCGGCGTCGGCCTGAGCCCTGCCATGCAATGGATCATCGTCCCCTGGCTCGCCCTCGCCTGGGCCGGCCGGCGGGTTGCCGCCCCGACCCCCTTGCGGCATCATGGCTGAAAACGGACTGTAACCGCCTGAGATTGGGGAGGGAGAGATGATCGGCGATGCCGACGTCGCGTTCTATCGGGCCCAGGGCTATCTGGTGGTGCCGGACGTACTGTCGACGCCGGAGGTGGCGCGGCTGGGGGCGGTGACCGACGCCCTGGTGGCGGCGTCCGCCGACGTCACCGGACACACCGATCTCTACGATCTGGACGATCTGCATCGCCCCGAGGCGCCGCGCGTCCGGCGGCTCAAGACCCCGCATCTGGCCGACCCGGTCTTTGCCGACATGGTGCGCCACCCCGGTATCGTCGCCATCCTCGGGGCGCTGTGGGGCCGCGGCGTCCGGTTCGACACGTCGAAGCTCAACATGAAGTCGGCCGGACACGGCGCGCCCGTGGAATGGCATCAGGACTGGGCCTTCTATCCCCACACCAACGACGATCTGGCGGCCGTCGGGATCATGCTCGACGATTGCGGGGAGGAGAACGGGCCGCTGCTGGTCGTGCCCGGCAGCCATCTCGGGCCGATCCACGATCACCACGCCGACGGACGGTTCTGCGGCGCCATGGATCCAGCGTCCTGCGGCGTCGATTTCGGGACCGCCGTCCCCCTGACGGGCCGTGCGGGAACCGTGACCATCCATCATGCGCGGCTGATCCACGGCTCGGCCGCCAACCGGTCCGACCGGCCCCGGCGGCTGCTGCTGCATCAATACTGCGCGGCGGATGCCTGGCCATTGTTGGGCACGGCGGACTTCGCGGCGTGGCAGGACAAGCTGATCACCGGCGAAAACAGCGTCGTGCCGAGGGTGGAACCGGTGCCGGTTCGCCTGCCGCTGCCGCCCGCCATCCATCAGGGGTCGATCTACGAGAACCAGCGGGGCAGCCGGCGAGCCTATTTCGAACCGGCCGAGGCCGCCCTGCATTCATGAAGGCGGAGACGGATGCCGGCCCGGCCGAGGTTCTGGAGGCTCTGCGGGGCATGGGCCTGGCCAAGGCCGGAGACCGGCCCGCGTTCGCGCCGCTGACCGGCGGCGTCTCCTCGGACATCTGGCGCGTCGATCTCAAGGACGGCCCGATCTGCGTCAAGCGGGCGCTCAACCAGCTGAAGGTGGCGGCCGACTGGCGGGCGCCCATAGACCGCAATGTTTACGAGGCGCGGTGGCTGGAGATCGCGGCGGGCGTCGTCCCCGAGGCCGTGCCGCGCCTGCTGGGTCAGGATTCGGCGCGGGGCGTCCTGGCCATGGCCTACCTTTCCGGCGACCGGCACCGGCTGTGGAAGACGGAATTGCGCGACGGAAGGGCCGATCCCGCCATGGCCCGCCAGGTTGCCGACCGGCTGGTGCGGATCCATGCCGCGACGGCGGGCAGCGCGGATGTGGCCGAGGCCTTTCCCACCGACGCCATCTTCCACGCCATCCGGCTGGAGCCGTACCTGCTGGCCACCGGGCGGGCGCATCCGGACCTGGCCCCGGCGCTGGCGGCGTTGGCCGACGTCACGGCCGCGCGACACGGCGCCCTGGTGCACGGCGATGTCAGCCCCAAGAACATCCTGCTGGGACCGGACGGCCCCGTCTTTCTGGACGCCGAATGTGCCTGGTACGGCGATCCGGCCTTCGACCTCGCCTTCTGCCTCAATCATCTGCTGCTCAAATGCCTGTGGACGCCGCCCGCCCGGGCGCGGTTCCTCGCCTGTTTCGACGCGCTGGCCGCGACCTATCTGGCCGGCGTGACCTGGGAGGAACCGGCGGCGCTGCAACGCCGGGCCGCCCGACTGCTGCCGGGCCTGTTTCTGGGGCGGGTGGACGGCAAGTCGCCGGTCGAGTATGTGACCGAAGACACCGACAAGAACCGCGTGCGCCGGGTCGCGCGGCGGCTGCTCCTGGCGCCGCCCGACAGTCTGGCGACGGTTCGTGACACCTGGGCGAAAGACTTGGAGAAGTGACCGATACCGCCATCGCGGCCGTCAAGGGCCGGCGCGTCTGGGATTCCCGCGGCCGGCCGACCGTCGAGGCGGAAATCCGTCTGGCCGGGGGCGCCACGGGCCGGGCCATGGCTCCGGCCGGGGCGTCCATGGGATCGGGCGAGGCGGTCGATCTGCGGGACGGTGGCGCGTCGTGCGGCGGCTATGACGTGCGCGGCGCCGTCGGCCATGTCGGATCCGAGATCGCGGCCGCCCTGACCGGTCTTGACGCCACGGACCAGAACGCCATCGACCGGGTGCTGATCGATCTCGACGGGACGCCGAACAAGGCGCGGCTTGGGGCCAACGCCTGTCTGGCGGTGTCGCTGGCCGTGCTCCACGCCGCGGCCGCGGCGCGCGGCCTGCCCCTTTACCGGCATCTGGGCGGCGACGGCGCGGTGACCCTGCCACTGCCCGAAATCCAGATTTTCGGCGGCGGTGCCCATGCTGGCGGCCGAGTCGATATCCAGGATTTCCTGGTCGTGTGCCCCACGGCCCGGTCCTTTGCCGAGGCGCTGGACCGGACGGAGGCGGTGTATCGCGCCGCCGGGACGCTGCTGGACGAAACCGGCCGTCGCTACGGTGTTGCCGACGAGGGCGGCTATTGGCCGTCGTTCGCCACCAACGAGGAGGCTCTCGAGACCCTGGTCCGGGCCATCGAGAAGGCGGGATTGACCCCTGGCGACGACGTCGCCATCGCCCTGGACGTGGCGGCGTCGGAATTCGGGCGCGACGGGCGCTATCGCCTGGCGCTCGAGAACCGCGCCCTCGACCGGGACGGGATGATCGCGCTGCTGCTGGGCTGGGTCGAGCGCTACCCCATCGTGTCCATCGAGGATCCCTTGGCGGAAGACGACCCGCAAGGTTTCGCGGCCCTGACCCGGGCGGCGCCCGGTCTCCAGATCATCGGCGACGACCTGCTGGTCACCGACGCCGCCCGGATCCGCCGCGCGGTGGAGGAGGGGGCGGGGACCGCGGTTCTCATCAAGCCCAACCAGCGCGGCACGGTGACCGAGACCCTAGCGGCCTGGACGGCGGCGCGGGATGTCGGGTTCGACGGTATCGTCTCGGCCCGGTCGGGTGAAACCGAGGATGTCTCCATCGTCCACCTGGCGGTCGGGTGGGGGGTGCCGCAACTCAAGGTCGGCGCCTTCGCCCGGTCGGAACGGATGGCCAAGTGGAACGAGGCCCTGCGCATCGAGGAGACGCTGGGGGGTCGGGCGCGATTTGCCGGTGCGCCCTGGTCCGGGGCGACAACGCGACTCTAGGAATTGGCCGGCGGATGGGCTACCACGCAGGACACGTTCGAGCCGGCGTCGCCGGTCGCAGCGGCTGGCCACATCGTTCTGGCCACCAAAATCGTTAATCCAACAAGGAAGAACTCTATGCCCAAGAGACTGATCTTAAAGGGAGTCGTCTCCATCATCGCCCTCGGCGCGGCCAGCGCGGCATCGGCCCAGGACTACCAGTGGACGTTTCAGACGTCGGCCCAGGCCGGAGACAATTTCTTCACGATCCAGCAGGAATGGGCCGACCGGGTGGGCGTCATGTCCGGCGGCCGGATCGATATCGAGGTGCTGGCCGTCAACTCCGTCGTTCAATACAACGAGACGCTGGAGGCGGTTGGCGCCGGCATCCTGACCGGCCACATCACCGACCCGTCCTACTTCGCCGGCAAGGACCCGGCCTTCGCCATGCTCGGCAATCTGGTCGGCGCCTATGGCGACCCGTCGGAGATGTTCGGCTACATGCGGTATGGCGGCGGCTTCGAGCTGTTCAACGAGCTGCTCGAGCCCTACAACCTCCGCTTCGTCGGCGCCGCGGCGGCCGGCGTGGAGGCGCTGGTGTCCACGGTGCCGATCCGCAAGATCGAGGACTTCGAGGGCGTCAAGATCCGCGCGCCCGAAGGCATGGTGCAGGAAGTGTTCGCCGCCGCCGGCGCATCGCCGGTGCCGCTGCCGGGATCGGAAGTCTACACCTCCCTGGAGCGAGGCGTGATCGACGCCGCCGACTATACCGTGTTCTCGACCAATCACGGGCTGGGCATGCACGAATTCGCCCGCTACCCGCTCTATCCCGGTTTCCATTCGATGCCGGTGATGGAAGTGTCGATGAACCTGGATGTCTGGAACGAGCTTCCCGATGATCTGAAGATGATCATGGAGGTCTCGGTGCGCGATTTCGCCGAGGACATCACCGGACGGCTGGAGATGCTGGACGCGGTCGCCGTGGTCGAGGCCCGCGAGCAGGGGGTCGAGGTCATCGACTGGCCGGCGGAGGAGCGGGCCCGGTTCCGGGCTCTCGCCCAGTCGCAATGGGCCAACTGGGCCGGGCGCAGCGAGATGGCCGGCAAGGTCTACGAGTCCGTGTCCGCCTACCTGACCGAACAGGGGCTGATCGGCGAAAACTGACGGTTTCGCCGGCCGGGATCATCCCGTAAGACGGGAAGGGGCGCGCGTTGTCCGGCCGTAGGGCTGGGCGACGCGGCCCCGACCGCTCCTTGCTTTGTACCACCACCGTTGGACAGACGCCGATGACCGACAGCCACGATACCAAGCCCGACGATCCGGGCGCCGTCGACCCGTCGGAGGCGGCGCATGTCTTCGATCATCTCGAACAGGTGACCTTCCGTACCCGGCTCGACATCGCCGTCGACGCGGTGGGGCGGGTGGTCAGCCTTCTGTTCCTGGTCGGGGTCGTCGTCAGTTTTGTCGAGGTCGTGCTGCGCTACGTGTTCGCCCGGCCGACCCTGTGGGCGCACGAGACCACCATCGCGATCGTCGCGATCCTGTTCGCCTATGGCGGGGCCTACACCCTGGCCCGGGACAAGCACATCCGCATCGTGCTCATCTACGACGCGCTCGGCCCCCGCGCCAAGCGGGTGATGGATGTGCTCAACGCGTTCCTGACCCTGCTGTTCGCGGTCGGGGTCGGCTACGCGGCCATCGACTTTTTCGACAAATCCATCTTCGCCCCGGACGGATCCTTCCGGCTGGAAACCTCGGGCTCCGCCTGGAACCCGCCGATCCCGCCCGTGGTCAAGGGCCTGCTGATGGTGTCGCTGATGCTGATCGCCGTGCAGTCCCTGCTGCACCTGATCCAGGCGCTGCTGGGCCGTCCGCCCGCCGCCACCGGCGATTCCGATCCCGAATTCAACGCGGGCTGACGGCGCATGGGTCCGCTCGATTTCCTGTTCGCCATCGACCAGATCGGCATCGGCGCCGGCACCGTCATCATGGTTCTGGCCATCCTGGTGCTGCTGCTGACCGGCCTGCCGCTGGCCTTCGTCACCGGGCTGGTGGCCCTGTTCTTCGCCATCTTCTGGATCGGCAGCGAGGCCAGGCCGCTGATGGCCATCCCGCTGGTGACCAGCCGCATCTACAGCTTCGTCAACGAATATGTGCTGGTGGCGGTGCCGATGTTCGTGCTGATGGCCTCGATCCTCGACCGGTCGGGCATCGCCTACGATCTCTACAACGCCATGCGCATGTGGGCCGGGCGGCTGCGCGGCGGGGTCGCCGTCCAGACCCTGGTCGCGGCCCTGTTCCTGGCCGCCATGTCGGGCATCATCGGCGGCGAGATCGTGCTGCTGGGGCTGATCGCCCTGCCGCAGATGCTGCGCCTGGGATACGACCGGTCGATCGCCATCGGCGTGGTCTGCGCCGGCGGTTCGCTGGGCACCATGATCCCGCCCTCCATCGTCCTCATCATCTATGGGCTGACGGCCGGCGTTTCCATCGGCGATCTGTTCCTGGCGACGATCCTGCCGGGGCTGCTGCTGTGCTCGCTCTACGCCGCCTATATCCTGATCCGCTGCGGCCTGAACCCCGAGCTGGGGCCGCCGCTGCCCGAATCGGAACAACAGCCCCTGTCGGAACGGCTGCGGGCGCTGAAAGGGGTCATCGTGCCGGTCGCCGTGGCCGCCTGGGTGCTGGGCAGCATCTATGGCGGCATCGCCTCGGTGACCGAGGCGGCGGCCATGGGCGTGGTCGGCGTGGTGGCCGCCGCGGCCCTGCGCGGCGAGCTGACCTGGATCATGATCCGCGACAGTCTGCGCCAGACGCTGAACACCTGCGGCATGATCGTGTGGATCGGCATCGGCGCCAGCGCCCTGGTCGGCGTCTATAATTTGATGGGCGGCACGCGTTTCGTGAACGGCGCCATCCTGGGCATGGACGTGGCCCCGATCGTCATCATCCTGGTGATGATGGCCATCCTGCTGGTGCTGGGCCTGTTCATGGACTGGATCGGCATCGCGCTTCTGACCATGCCGATCTTCGTGCCCATCGTGATCTCGCTGGGCTACGACCCTGTATGGTTCGGCATCCTGTTCGCCATGAACATGCAGGTCAGCTATCTCAGCCCGCCCTTCGGGCCGGCCGCGTTCTATCTGAAAAGCGTGGCGCCGCCCTCCATCACCCTGGCCCACATCTTTACCGCCCTGTGGCCGTTTATCGTTCTCCAGCTCATCGCCCTGGCCATCGTGATGACCGTGCCCGGCATCGCCCTGTGGCTGCCGGGGCGGTAGGGGCGGCGGGCTAGGCCGGCGGCGCCTTGTCCCGATCGCCCTTCCGCCATGGCCACCGCCCGTCGATCTCCACCTCCAGCGAAAAGCTGAGGAAGGTGCGGATCAGCACGATCAGGCCCAGCACCGACAGGTTCCGCAGGGTCGGCTCCACCGCCACGGTGCCGATGATGTCGGCGGCGACCAGGAATTCCAGCCCCAGGAGGATGCCGCGCGCCAGGCGCGTACGGAACGCGTGATAGCTGCCGTTCCAGTCGCCGCCGCGCAGAACCCCGCCAAGCGCCACCGCCCCGGCCACCAGCGCCGCCAGGACGATCGCCCCGACCCCCGCCGCCTCGAACATCAGCGACACCCAGTGCAGCGTGGCGTCGAACCAGTCCGGCGCGGCGGTGGCCTCGCCCAATGCGCGCTCGTCATCCATTCAAGACCTCCCGTCTGCGTGCCCGTCTGGCAAAGCACGATTGGAACGGGATGGCAATCGGAGAGGGTCGCGCGCACCATGGCGCGGCTCTCGGTCCTGACGGACTCATAATCCCGGGGGAAGCGAGGTTGGCTGGGGGACCTGGATTCGAACCAGGGTTGACGGAGTCAGAGTCCGTAGTCCTACCGCTAGACGATCCCCCAGCGGAGGCGCGTTGGTATCATATACATGGCCGATTGTTAACCCCCCGCTAAACAACCCGGTCGAGCCCGTCCGCGCCGTTCCTTTTGCGCCGGATCGCCGCCTGGGGTACAGTTATCGGCCCGGCCCAGGCCGGCGGTAATTCGTTTAACATCGCGGCTGGCCTTGGGTCCGCCCATCCATGGAAAGGAAGGTGCGTGTTGGAGCCGGCCGCCCTCTCCCAGCACGGGGAACCGCGTGCGCGCCGCCGGCCGGGGCGCTGGGCCGATCGGTATGCCGCGGTCGATCTGGGAACCAACAATTGCCGCCTTCTGGTCGCCCTGCCGACGGGGCAGGGGTTCCGGGTCATCGATTCGTTCAGCCGCCAGGTGCGGCTGGGGGAAGGCGTGGCCGTCCGGCGCACCCTGGCCTCCGATGCCATGGACCGCACCCTTCAGGCGCTGCGCGTCTGCGCCCAGAAGATCCGGCGGTCCGAGGCGGTGCATGTCCGCGCCGTGGCCACCGAGGCCTGCCGGCGGGCCGCCAACTTCAACGGGTTCCGCGACCGGGTGCTGCAGGAAACGGGCATGATCCTGGACCTGATCACCAGCCAGGAGGAGGCGCGGCTGGCCGTCGCCGGCTGCGCGCCGCTGCTGGACCCCACGGTGCCGCGCGCCCTGATGTTCGACATCGGCGGCGGGTCGACCGAACTGATGTGGGTTTCGATCGGGCCCGAGGGGCCGCTCCTGATCGACGGCATCAGCCTGCCGGTCGGTGTCGTCAACCTGGCCGAACGGCACGGTGGCGATCTGGTGTCGGTGGAGACCTATGAGACGATCGTGGAGACGGTCGGCCGGTCGCTGGCGGATTTCGAGGCCCGCCACGGGATTGCCGCGCGGCTGGCCACGGGCGAGGCGCAGATGCTGGGCTCGTCGGGCACGGTGACGGTGGTGGCCGGGGTGTTCCTGGATCTGCCGCGCTACGACCGCAGCCGGGTCGACGGCCTGTCCCTGGAAACCGCCCACGCCCTGGCCGTCAGCCGGCGGCTGCTGACCATGGACAAGGCGGCGCGGGCGGCCCATCCCTGCATCGGGCGGGATCGCGCCGACCTGGTGGTCGGCGGCTGCGCGGTGCTGGAAGCCATTTGCCGTCTTTGGCCGGCCCGCGACATGCGCGTCGCCGACCGCGGCGTGCGCGAAGGCATTCTTCTCGACTTGATGGCCGGGCGCCCGGCCCGGCGCGCCCGCCCGGCGTCTCGCAAGGGCTGATCCATGACCGGTCGGGCAGGCGGGGCAGGCCCCGGGCGGCGCGATCCGTCGGTGCGCGTGCGCACCGCCAAGCGGCGCAAGGCATCGTCCACGCGCTGGCTTCGGCGCCAGCTCAACGATCCCTATGTGGCCGAGGCGCGGCGCCGAGGCTATCGCTCGCGGGCGGCGTTCAAGCTGCTTCAGCTCGACGAGAAACTGCGGCTTCTCAAACCCGGCCAGCGGGTGGTCGATCTGGGGGCGGCGCCGGGCGGCTGGTCGCAGGTCGCGGTCGCCGCCGTCCGGCCGGGCGCGTCCGGGGGCAAGGTGGTGGCGCTCGACTATCTGGAGATGGAGCCGGTGGCCGGGGCCGAGACGGTGCGCCTCGATTTCCTGGATCCCGACGCCCCCGACCGTCTGAAGGCGGCGCTGGCCGGGCCGGCCGACGTGGTGCTCAGCGACATGGCCGCGCCGACCACCGGCCATGCCCCCACCGACCACATCCGGATCATGGCCCTGGCCGACGCCGCCTACGATTTCGCCGCCGAGGTGCTTGCCCCGGGCGGCGTGTTCGTCTGCAAGCTGTTTCAGGGCGGCGCGGAAAAAACGCTGCTGGACCGTCTCAAGCGCGACTTCGCCAAGGTCCGGCACGCCAAGCCGGCGGCCAGCCGCAGCGATTCGGCCGAAACCTATCTGGTGGCCACCGGATTTCGCGGCGAGGGGCGGCCCAGCGACAAACGTTAGACCACGGCGACGCCGTCCAGATGCCCCTCGATGTCCCGGTCGGAAAGCTGGGTCAGGTCCTTGGCGATCTCGCCGACCACTTTCTGCCGGGTCTTGCCGTCCAGGGCGCCGCGCAGATCGCCCAGGGTCGCCGGCGGGGCGATCAGGACCAGCCGGTCGAAGGCGCCGTTCAGGGCCGCGCGGTCCAGGCGCTGGGCGATCTCGCGGGAGAACTTGACCTTTTCGAAGCGGTGCCAGTCGACCCGCGGCTCCATGGCGTGGCGGCCGGGGCCGGCGCTGTCGAAGGTCCGGCCCGGACGGTCGGTGCCCTGTTCGCGGGTCGGCGGGTTGTCGATGTCGAACGCCTCGCCCGATGCCGGATGCAGCCCCTTGCCGACGCCGCTGTTGACCAGGATGCGGGCCCGGCCGCCATCGGCGACCAGGACCCACAAGATTTGCTTTGGAACCGGCATGCCGTTTTCCCCCCGATGACGCCGATTGAAAGGATCACCTGAAATATCGTCAGCATCGATGGGGAGCGCAAGCGCATGGCTGCCCTGAAGGCCCTGCCCACAGATGAGTTCTTCACAACGCGGCCGCCGGCGGTATAGTGCGGCGAATTTCCCGGACCCCCACTGACCCGATATTTCATGGAAATTCGCCAAGGCCTCACCTTTGACGACGTATTGCTGGTCCCCGCGGCGTCGTCCATCGTGCCGGCCGATGCCGACACCGGGACGCGGCTGACCCGCGGGATCGAGCTGGGAATCCCCATCCTTTCGGCGGCCATGGACACGGTGACCGAAAGCCCGATGGCCATCGCCCTGGCCCAGGCCGGCGGCATGGGCGTGATCCATCGCAATCTGGACATCGCCCGCCAGGCGGACGAGGTGCGGCGGGTCAAGCGCTTCGAATCGGGCATGGTGGTCAACCCCATCACCATCGGTCCCGAGGCGACGCTGGCCGACGCCCTGGAACTCATGACCCGGCACGGCATCTCCGGCATCCCGGTGGTCGAGAAGGTGGGCCGGCTGGTGGGGATCCTGACCAACCGCGACGTGCGCTTCGCCTCCGACCCGGGCCAGCCGGTGGCCGAGCTGATGACCCGGGACGGGCTGGTCACGGTCAAGGAAAACGCCGACCGCGACGAGGCCAAGCGGCTTCTCCATCAGCATCGGCTGGAAAAGCTTCTGGTCGTCGACGGCGACTATCGCTGTATCGGGCTGATCACCGTCAAGGACATCGAGCGGGCCCAGCTTCACCCGCTGGCCAGCAAGGACGATCAGGGCCGGCTGCGCGTGGCGGCCGCGACCGGCACCGGCGAGGCCGGGCTGGCGCGGGCCGAGGCGCTGTTCGACGCCGAGGCCGATATCCTGGTCATCGACACCGCCCACGGCCATTCGGCGGGCGTGCTCGACAGCGTCGCCCGCGCCCGGCGGCTGTCCAATTCCACCCAGATCATCGCCGGCAACGTGGCCACCGCCGACGGCGCCAGAGCCCTGATCGACGCCGGCGCCGACGCCATCAAGGTCGGGATCGGGCCGGGGTCGATCTGCACGACGCGCATGGTCGCGGGCGTCGGCGTGCCCCAGCTCACCGCCGTCATGGACACGGCCGAGGCGGCGCGGGCCCAGGGCGTACCCGTCATCGCCGATGGCGGCATCAAGTTTTCCGGCGATCTGGCCAAGGCCATCGCGGCCGGCGCCGACTGCGTCATGCTGGGGTCGCTGTTCGCCGGCACCGACGAGGCGCCGGGGGAGGTCGTGTTCTACCAGGGCCGGTCCTACAAGAGCTATCGCGGCATGGGATCGGTCGGGGCCATGGCCCGCGGATCCGCCGACCGGTACTTCCAGCAGGAGGTGACCAGCGCGCTGAAACTGGTGCCCGAGGGCGTGGAGGGCAGGGTACCCTACCGCGGCCCCATCGCCAACGTCATCCACCAGCTTGTCGGCGGGCTGAAGGCGGCCATGGGCTACACCGGCTGCGCCACCATCGCGGAGTTGCAGTCCAAGGCGGAATTCCTGCGCATCACCAATGCGGGCCTGCGCGAAAGCCATGTCCATGATGTCACGGTGACCCACGAGGCGCCCAACTACCGGCGGGAACTGTGATCCGCCATCGGATGCGCGCATCCGGCCGGTCGCGGAGGCGCGCGGCATGACGCCCGCCGCGCGGGTGGCCGCGTCGGTCGATCTTCTGGACCAGGTGCTGCGCTCGCCGCGCCCGGCCGACGGCGTGGTGTCGGCCTATTTTCGCGGCAAGCGCTATATCGGCTCAAAGGACCGGGTGGCGGTGGCCGAGCGGCTGTACGCCGCCTTGCGCCACCATGCCCGCCTCGGCTGGTGGCTGGACCGGGTGGGGCACAGCGACGGCGCGCGTTCGCGGCTGATCGCCGAACTGACCCTGGCCGAGGGCCTGCCGCCCGACAATGTCGGCCGATTGTTCGCGGATGGCCGCTACGCCGACGGGGCGCTCAGCGCGTTCGAGCGGCGGTTGGCGGAACGGCTGGGCGGCCAGGCGCTGGATCATCCCGACATGCCCGGGCCGGTGCGCGCCGAATGTCCCGATTGGGCCGCCGAACCCCTGAGGAGGGCCTTTCCCGACAGCTTCGAGGCCGAGCTTCTGGCCCTTCTGGAGCCGGCGCCTCTGAACCTTCGGGTCAATGTTCTCAAGGCCAACCGCGACGATGTTCTGACTGAACTCGAGAAAATGGGCGTCGCCGCGTCGGCCACGCCCCTGTCGCCGCTGGGCCTCCGGGTCGAGGGACGGCCGCCCCTGGCCGGGTCGCCGCTGTTCCGGTCCGGCGCCATCGAGGTGCAGGACGAGGGCTCGCAGCTTGTGGCCCTGCTGGTCGATGCCCGTCCGGGCCAGCAGGTGGCCGATTTCTGTGCCGGCGCCGGCGGCAAGGCGTTGGCCCTGGCGGCCGCCATGGCCAACAAGGGCCGGGTCGTGGCCTGCGACGTGTCCGAGGGCCGCCTGACCCGGGCCAGGGAACGGATCAAGCGGGCCGGGGCCGACAATGTCGAGCCGCGGCTGCTGGTCACCGAACGCGACCGCTGGATCAAGCGGCAGAAGGGCAAGTTCGACCGGGTGCTGGTCGATGCGCCGTGCAGCGGCAGCGGCGCCTGGCGGCGCAACCCCGACGCCCGCTGGCGCCCCGTCGATCTGGCCGACCTGACCGCCCTGCAGACGCGGATCCTGGACAGCGCCCAGCGGCTGGTCAAGCCGGGCGGGCGGCTGGTCTACGCCACCTGCTCGCTGTTGCCCGACGAGAACGAGGACCGTGTGGCGGGTTTCCTGGCCGACCACCCAGAGTTCGGCATCGTGCCGGTGGGAACGGTGTGGACCCAGGTGCTGGGCACCACGCCGCCTTGCGACGGACCCTTCCTGCGGCTGACGCCCGCACGCCACGGCACCGACGGTTTCTTCGTCGCCATCCTGGAGCGCGCCGCCGGGCCGCTTTCCGACCCGCGGGACCAAACGCCATGACGCATGTCGCCGCCTCCGACACCGCCGCGGAGCCCGCCTCGCTCGCCGCCCACGACCGCATCCTGATCCTGGATTTCGGCAGTCAGGTGACCCAGCTGATCGCCCGCCGGGTGCGCGAAAGCGGCGTCTATTGCGAGATCTGGCCCTTCAACGCCGCACCGGACGACCGCATCCGCGCCTTTGGCGCCAAGGGCATCATCCTGTCGGGCGGCCCGGCCTCGGTCACCGAGGCGACGACGCCGCGCGCGCCCCAGATCGTGTTCGAACTGGGGGTGCCGGTGATGGGCATCTGCTATGGCCAGCAGACCATGTGCGCCCAGCTTGGCGGCACCGTTGAAACCTCCGACCACCGGGAGTTCGGCCGCGCCTTTATCGAGGTCGAGGCGTCGTGCCGGCTGTTCGAGGGGCTGTGGGACAGGGGCCGGCGCGAGCAGGTTTGGATGAGCCATGGCGACCGGGTGACGCGCCTGCCCGACGGGTTTTCGGTGGTGGCGACCAGCGAGGGCGCGCCGTTCGCGGTCATCGCCGACGACGCGCGGCGGTTCTACGGCGTCCAGTTCCACCCCGAGGTGGTGCACACGCCCCATGGCGCGGCCCTGCTGCGCGCCTTCACCCACGGCGTGGCCGGGTGTTCGGGTGACTGGACCATGGCCGCCTTCCGCCAGGACTCGGTGGCCGCCATCCGCCGCCAGGTCGGCGGCGGCAAGGTCGTCCTGGGCCTGTCGGGTGGGGTCGACAGCGCCGTCGCGGCGGTCCTGCTGCACGAGGCCATCGGCGACGCGCTGACCTGCATCTTCGTCGACAACGGCCTGTTGCGGCAGGACGAGGGCGCCCAGGTGGTGGATTTGTTCCGGGGCCACCACAACATCCCGCTGGTCCATGTCGACGCCGCCGCTCTGTTCGTCGGCAAGCTCGACGGGGTGAGCGATCCGGAGGCCAAGCGCAAGATCATCGGCGCCACCTTCATCGACGTGTTCGACGCCGAGGCGGCCAAGCTGGGCGGCGCCGATTTCCTGGCCCAGGGCACGCTCTACCCCGACGTGATCGAGAGCGTGTCGTTCACCGGCGGGCCCAGCGTGACCATCAAGTCGCACCACAATGTCGGCGGCCTGCCGGCGCGCATGAAGCTGAAGCTGGTCGAACCCTTGCGCGAGCTGTTTAAGGACGAGGTGCGGGTGCTGGGCCGCGAACTGGGCCTGCCGGAACGGTTTATCCGCCGCCATCCGTTCCCGGGCCCGGGCCTGGCCGTGCGCCTGCCCGGCGGCGTGACGGCGGACAAGCTGGCGGTGCTGCGCCGGGCCGACGCCATCTTCCTGGAGGAGATCGAGGCGGCCGGCCTCTACGACGCCGTGTGGCAGGCCTTTGCCGTGCTGCTGCCGGTGCGCACCGTCGGCGTGATGGGCGACAGCCGGTCCTACGACCAGGCCTGCGCGCTGCGCGCCGTGACCTCCACCGACGGCATGACGGCGGACTATTACCCCTTCCCGCACGATTTCCTGGGCCGCGTGGCGACCCGCATCATCAACGAGGTCAAGGGCATCAACCGCGTGACCTACGACATCACCTCCAAGCCGCCGGGAACCATCGAGTGGGAGTAGGGGTTTGGGATACCCTGGAGGGCGCTGGAGGGGAATAGCGTAGGAAAAATAGAGGGTTACGGGATAGCTCATTGACCATTCGCTTTTCATTGTCTCTCCGTGCCGTTGTTTGTGCAAGTCATTGATTTGACGGGGGCGACATTCGCGGCGGACGAACCAAGCCGACTCATTTGACGGTTCTTCCGATGGTTTGATCGGAAATCACAAGACGCGACGGAGAAAAGACCGTCAGGAATTGTGATCGTTCTGACGGTCTTTTTCTGAGGCCGCCTGCCCGCAGTTTGCAGCGCCACCCTTTGCGGAGTCTTCGAGAAAGTATGAGTTATCGTAACTTGGCTACGATTCAGACATCAAAATCCAAATTTCGCAGGAAATGGGTGTTACCCGCCTCAATTTTTCACTTCGCGTCTAGATTTTGCGTAGCTCGTCGAGGTCCTGGGAGGTCTTGGCAATGATCGCTTGGAAGCATTGATCGCAGAGACGTTTTACAGAGGCATAAGCCCCACCAAGTTTGGGAAGCTCAATGCACGCATGGCCACCGAGCAAATCGACGTGACAACGATAGCACGCCGA
The DNA here is from genome assembly GCA_052168355.1 of Inquilinaceae bacterium. Taxonomy (GTDB): domain Bacteria; phylum Pseudomonadota; class Alphaproteobacteria; order DSM-16000; family Inquilinaceae; genus JBQLZQ01. The sequence goes on along the minus strand of JBQLZQ010000035.1, from coordinate 40,212 downwards.
TTTTCGGACTACGGTCACGCGGCGCGGCCGACCATTCGTGCTTCCGATCAGAGACGGGGTCGGCCCCCTAGGCGTTATCTTTGTCATAGTCGGACTTTCCCTTTCTGACGCGTCGCGCCAGCGTCTGTAGCAAATCGTCAAGATTATCGAGGACTGCCTTGAACTCTTCGGTAGTTGCTTGGCCGCGGTCTTTTCCAAGCCGCTTCTGCATTTCAGCGTTCACCATCATCAGGGCAGAGACGTAGTTATTGCGGCCGGTCAATTTTAGAGATTTATACTTGTAGGTCAGCTCGGTGCCATTCATCGACAATTGAACATTGTTGAGCAGGAGGTTGGCAAGGCGCTTGGCCTGCTCATTGAGGCGCTTCCGAGATTCCTCCCATTCGCGCTGGGGCTGCACTAGGAACGGCTCCGCCGGCGCACGCTTTCGTAGGGGTGCCTGTTGAGCCTTCTTAATCATTTCCTCGGCCTGGCTGGGATCGAGGCCGTATAATCTTAGCCGCTCGCGCAGATCCTCGACGATCTGCTGATCCTCGACAGTGGTGAAGTCTTCCTCCCACAGGGATTCGACGATTTCGCCATGCACGACGATCTTCTCGGTCGCGCGCAGCCGTGCGGTCCCGTCGAGAACCTCCGGTGGCACTTCCGGCTCTTCTCCGCCAATGACCTTGTCCCAGAATGCTTGATCATCATTCTCGAACTGCTTGAACTCTTTCAAACGCTGATCGAGATTCATGCCAAGGTGGGTGACGATGTGACCGACGTTGTCCGGGTGCCCGGCGTCGTTCTGCACCACCACGCGCATGATGCGGCCGACAAACTGGATGTACGGAGCGAGAGATCGAAAGGGACGGAAGATTGCCGCCACGCTGAGTTTCGGATGATCGAAGCCTTCGCCGAGCATTTGGACTTGGACGATGCAATCGAGCGTCCCGTTGCGCAGCGCCGCCAAAATCTCGGCCTGCTCCTCCTCTGTCTGCTTGCTGTGGATGACCTCAGCACTGAACCCGCGCTCCCGGTAGAGAGATCGGATATCTCGTGCATGATTAATCGAGCAGGCGACGGCTATGAGTTGATGTTGAGTGCCGCTCTGCCGTAGCTCCTCTAGCTTTTCGAGGCTGCTATCGACAATGTGCTTGTTGCACAGGCTCGCCAGTGCGACGCCACGGCTGAACCACTCCTCCTCCTTTAATTTCAGAACCTCATCGAGTGTGTAAGTGCGACCACCTTGATCCGAGAAACCCAGTTCGATCGTAGAGGGGGCAACATAGCTGGCTTTCAGGCGCTTGATGTAGCCTTTCAGAGTTGCATTCCGGAATGGATACCGGAACACGAGTTCGCCATCGAGTTCCTGGCGATCGCTACGGAACGGCGTGGCTGTCAGCAGAATGACCTTGGCCTTCGGGAAGCGGTCGATGACTTTCTGCCAGCTAGCGGCGGCGCTGTGATGTGCTTCGTCGACAATGATCATGTCGAAGAAATCGTCCGGAAACTGAGTCAGCCACTTGTCGACGTTGGTGGCAACCTGCTGCACGTTCGTGATAACGACGTGCGATTTGCTTGCGACAGAAATATTGCCGCTATCCAGCGTGCAGGCTAAGGGTCCTGAAATCATCTGGTCTTGGCTAAGCACACCGGCCCTCCGCCAGAAGCACTTCTGGCGGTTCGTGATGTCCATTGCTTCATAGAGACCATTCTTGATCGTTAGATTCGGCGCGATAACGATGACTCGCCCTTCGGCGAGGCCCAGCGGTAACAGCGACGCCAAACCCGTTTTGCCGCAACCGACGGGGATCTGGAGTATCGCCTTGTTCTTTCCGGCACGAAAAAACTCGTAGGTTCGCAGGTAGCCGTCCCGCTGCGGGTCTCGGAGATTCTCGTTTCCTTCGATGCTGAAATCGAGGCTGAGGAAAAACATCTGGACGGGCTGATTGGCTCGAACCCAAGTGTCGAGTCCAGCTTTCTCGAAAATCCACTTTTTGCCGATTTTCCTCGCCGGGATGCGGCCGTCACGCGTCAGCGCATAAAGCGCCGTCTTGCCCATTCCGAGATAGGCCGCAGTCTCTTCCAGTGAAAGCCAACCCTCAGTGCTCATAGTCCGTCCTCAATAAACGATGTCAAACGATATCAAACGACAGATAAAGTGTCAACATTTCCGTAGATCCCGACGGGCTGGCAGTCAGTGCACGAAACGAAGTCCGAGGCAGAGTTGCCGGGAGGGGCGGGGTCAGGCCATGTCAAAGCGTTGCAAACTTGTAGCCTACAGGTTACATATTGCGGCCGATTGGAGAGCTAATGGCCGTTGTCGATATCCACCCTCAGAGCATCGTGGGCACTTGGAAGTCGGGAATCGCACTCGACTTTCACACGACCAGCAGCACGCCAGTGGGCTACAACGAATATGGTCATATGCAGTTCGATTCGGTTCGGCCTAAGATTGCCGAGCTTCTCTACAGACTAAAATACCGAGGCGATCAGAGCGCCGCACAGTCCATTATCGATACAGCTGCGGGGTTCCTGAACCCGCATCGCGGCAAGTTCGATCTCATTATTCCCGTGCCGCCGTCGGCCCAACGCGCGGTCCAACCCGTGTTGGTTCTTGCGACCGGGATCGGGGGCGTAGTCGGGCTGCCTGTTACCTCTTGCGTGACCACGACTCGGCCGACCACTCAGCTCAAGGGCGTGACCGACCCTGATCAAAGGAAGACACTGCTGGATGGTCTCTACACCGTCGACCAGTCTCAAACGTTCGGGAAGCGCGTCCTGCTTTTCGATGATCTATTTCGATCTGGGGCCACCATGAATGCCATCACCAGCGTGCTTCTAGCCGAAGGCAAAGCCAGCAGCGTTAGCGTCCTCACCATCACTCGAACCCGGAGCAACCAATGAACACAGTCTTCATCGGCGGCTCGCGACACGTTTCCCGTCTTCCATCCGAGGTTAAAAAACGCCTGGATAACGTCGTCGCCAGCGGTCATCAAGTTATCGTTGGCGATGCAAATGGGGCGGACAAGGCGGTCCAAAAGCATCTTGTAGACGCGCGCTACGACAGGGTCATCGTCTTCTGTTCGGGCAGCACTCCCCGGAACAACCTTGGCTCATGGCAAATCCACCACGTGGATGCTCCGAAGAGCGCGAAGGGCTTTCAGTTTTACGCCGCTAAGGACCGCGAAATGGCGCGCAAGGCAGATTTTGGATTAATGATCTGGGACGGCAAAAGCCCTGGCACCGTGTTGAACGTCCTGCGGCTTGTGCGTGCCGGGAAGATTTCTATTCTCTTCAATGTTTCTGAGAAGGCCGCTCTCAACATCAAGTCGTCCGATCAATGGGAGGCCTTTCTCGCTCAATGCAGCGCTCAATTGCGTATGGATGTGAAGGAGCGCGCAACACCGGAAGAATGGGTCGGCGATCACAGAGAAGCGCAACCGAACTTCTTCGATCCGCTCAGGCAGCCGCCATCCCAAACGCCCGTTCAACCGAAGGCTGTGCCTCTTGATGAATTGGTGACGATGCTCAATAAAGCTCTGGCATCCGGAGACGCTGCCACTATCGTCGATACGCTCGGCGGCATAGCCCGTGCTCGCGGCATGAGCCAGGTTGCGCGGGATACGGGCCTTGCCCGAGAAAGCCTCTATCGTTCGCTTGACGCTGGCGGCAATCCCGAATTCGCGACCGTATTAAAAGTCTTCTCTTCGATCGGTCTTCGCCTCGAAGCGAAGGTCGGCGCCGACGGCGCTCTGCGTGTTTCCGCAAAGACGTAAATGCGAAGACGCCTGTGCTGAAGGCTGACGGTCATTTTTCGATGAACCCGACATGATCATTTTCGCGCGTGTCTCTGGAAATTGACCGATCGATACCGATAGTCGCTGGAACCGAGCAGATTCCGAATCATAGAAATTCCCCTTTGAATTCAAGAGTGCGAATTTCTGACGGATCGGGGAGTCGGTTCTTTGCCTTGGGTCGAAAAAATTGCGCTGAGAATTCAGCGCGTTATCATGTCTCAGAACCATCGAGTGGGAGTAGCCCCAACCCCGCTCAGCGGAACAGGTGGACCATCGACATCGACACGGCCGGGATATAGGTGACCAGCAGCAGCGCCGTGATGGCCGCCATGTAGAGCAGGGCCATGGCCCGCGCGATCGACAGCACGCCGACCCCCGAGATGCGCGAGGCGACGTAGAGCGTCGCGCCGACCGGCGGCGTGAACAGGCCGACCGCCACGTTGCAGGTCATGATCACCCCCAGATGGACGGGATCGACGCCGAAGGCCTGGGCGGTCGGCAGGAACAAGGGCGCGGTCAGCAGGATGGCCGGGACGGGGTCGAGCACCAGGCCCAGGATCAGCAGGATCGCGTTGACCATCAGCAGGAACACCCAGGGGCTGCCGGACACGTCCTGGACGAAGCTGACCAGGATCTGGGGCATCTGTTCCAGGGTGATCAGCCAGCCCAGCACCGTCGTGGCGCCGATCACCACCATCACCACCGCGCTGGTGACGAAGGAGTCGATGATCAGGCGCGGCAGGTCGCGCGGCTTGAAGTCGCGATAGACGACGATGGTCACGATCAGGCCGTAGACCACCGCCAGTGCCGCCGCCTCGGTCGGCGTGACCCAGCCGGAAAAGATGCCGCCCAGGATCAGCACCGGCATGAACAGGGCGGGCGCGGTGCCGATGAACGACCGGGCCAGTTCCCGCCGCGTCGTGGTGCGGCCGCCGGGATCGCAGCCGGTCGACCTGCCGACCCAGTAGCAGACCACCATGAACGCCACGCCGAACAGCACGCCGGGGATCATGCCGGCCAGAAACAGGTCGGCGACCGAGACATTGCCCACGAACCCGTAGATCAGCATCGGGATGGATGGGGGAATGATGATGCCGATGGTTCCCGCCGCCGCCACCAGGCCGGCGGCGAACGCCTTGTCGTACCCCTCCCTGGCCATGTTCTTGATCATCACCGATCCGATGGCCGCGCTGTCGGCGATGGCCGACCCCGAAATGCCGCCGAAGATCATCGAGGCGCCGACCACCACCATGCCCAGCCCGCCGGGCATGAACCCGAACGCCGCCCTGGCGAAGCCGATGATGCGAAGGCCGACGCCGCCGCGGCTCATCAGCTCTCCGGCGACGATGAACAGGGGGATGGCCAGAAAGTGGTTCGGCTCCACGCCGCCGATGAAGTTGAGATACAGGCCCGTCAGCGGATAGCCGAGATCGAAGACGATGATCGGCAGCACCGCCGTCAGCAGGATCGCCCAGACGAGCGGCATCCCCAGAAAGACGGAGGTCAGGAAGACCAGAACCACGAACAGCAGGATCACGGGCCGTCCTCCCGGTCGGCGCCGTCGTTGTGGTGGGCGGACGGGTGTGCCGCCGCGTCTCCCGGACGGCGCCAGTCATGGACCATGTTGAAAAGGTGAAAGATCAGGGACGCCGCCATGCCCACCGGCATGGACGCGTAGAGAAACCCGACCGGCCAGTACAGCACCGTCGTTTTCTGGGCCCAGGTGTGGGACGAGATCGAGACGCCGGTGACAATCAGGCTGGCCAGGATGGCGACGATCAGCAGGTCGATCAAGACGGACAGGGGGCGCTGCGCCCGGTGGGACAGAAGTTTCTCCACGATTTCCGTGACCCGCATGTGGGCGCCCCGCGCCATCGCCGCCGCGCAGCCCAGAAACGTGCACCAGAGCAGCAGAAAGGCCGTCACCTCCAGCGACCAGGCGAGATCGAAGCCGGCGGCTCCGCGCAACAGCGCGTTGGTGAAGACCAGCGCGACGACCGACAGCCCGCCGATGGCCAGGCCGATATCGATCGCCCCGCTGAGGAGACGCACAAGTAACGGATAATGCGGCCTGTAGTCCATGAGCGCTCCCAAGACAGAACAGCCGGAGCGGCGATGCCCCGGCTGAACCGTGCGGCCCGACCGACTTAATGCGAGGGCATGGCTTGGCGGATGGCGTTGGCGTCGGCCAGGACCTTGTCGACGGCCTCGGCGCCGTAGACCTCCCGCGCTTTGTCATAGACCGATGCCACGGCATCGCGGAACGGACCGATCTCCGGCACGGCGACGATGGCGCCCTCGGCCTTCATCTCCTCGAGCTGACTGTCGACCGAATTCCGTACCAGGTCGCGGCTGAACGCGGCGGCCTCCGCGGCGGCCTTCAGCACCGCCTCCTTGTCGGCGTCCGAGAATTTCTGCCAGGTCGCCTCGGAGACGGTCAGCGGCAGCGGGCTGTAGACGTGCCGCGTCAGCGTGATGTGCGGCGCCACTTCGTAGAACCGCAGCGACCGGATGGTGTCCACGGGGTTTTCCTGACCGCTCACCGTGCCCTGCTGGATCGCCAGATAGACATCGGTGATCGGCATGACGACGGTCTGGAAACCGATCGCCTCCATCGTCCACCGGATCATGTCGTTGGGGAAGACGCGCATCTTCTCGCCGACCGCGTCGGCCGGCGAGGCCAGCGGGTTCTTGGTCGTAAAGCTGCGGAACCCCGCCTCCCACGTCGACAGGACCCGGAAGCCGACGTCCGGCAGCTTGTCGAATTCGCCCTGGAGCCAGTCGGAATTGTCGTAGAACTCCCAGCCCTGCTCGTAGGTGTCGACCAGAAACGGCATGGCCGTCAGGTTCAGCGTCGTCAGGTGCGTGGCGTAGGATCCCGTCGCCGACACCGTGAAATCGATGCCGCCCAGCTGAAGCTGCTCGATCGCCTTGGGGTCGTTGGCCAGCTGCCCGGACGGAAAGACCCGCACCTCGTACCGCCCTTCGGTGTATTCGGCGACCTTGGCGGCGAACACCTCGGCGGCCGCCTGACGCGATCCTCCCGGATTGTCGGTATGGCTGAACCGCAAGACGGTCTGGGCCGTCGCGCCCGTCGCAAAGGTGCCGACGATGGCGACGGTCGCGGCGAATGTCCTCAACACGGATATCATGGTGCCCTCCCGGATAACGAGTTTGTTATTGCATAAATTGACGTATACATTAAAAAATGCGTTGTCAATAAACGTTGTGGGTTTTGTGGGCCCGATGTCCGGAATTAAGGCCCGGCGGCTCCGATCGAGGACTTCTAGATGGCGCGAACATTCGACGTGGCGGTTTTCGACGGCGACGGGATCGGGCCGGAGATCATGGCGCCGACGCTGGCTATCCTCGAGCATCTCGCCGGTCGATCCGCCGCCTATGATCTGTCGTTCATCCACGCGCCGGCCGGGGCCGCGCATTACGCCAAGACCGGGCAAGCGCTGCCGGCCGCGTCCTTGGACATCGCCCGAAACGCCGACGCGATCCTGCTGTCGGCCATGGGCTTGCCCTCGGTCCGCTATCCGGACGGGACGGAGATCTCGCCGCAGATCGAGCTGCGCAAGGTCTTCGATCTGTTTGCCGGCGTGCGGCCCGTGCGCATCACGCCCGGCCAGCGCAGTCCCCTGCGGCTCGAGGGCGGGCAGAAGGTCGACTTCGTGCTCGTCCGGGAGAGCACCGAGGGCCTGTTCTTCAGCCAGGGTAAGGGCGAGGTGAGGGAGAACGAGGTGCGCGAAACGCTCGTCATTTCCCGCAAGACCAGCGAAAAGCTGTTTCGCTTCGCGTTTGCCCTTGCCCAGGACCGAAAGGCGGCGGGCGAGGGGCCCGGCCGCGTCACCTGCGTGGACAAGGCCAATGTGTTTCGGGCATTCGCGTTCTTTCGCGGTCTCTTCGACGACGAAGCTCGACGACACAAGACGCTCACCGCCGACCATCTCTATGTCGATGCCGCCGCCCTTCGGATGGTCGAAAGGCCGTGGAGTCTGGATGTGCTGGTGACCGAGAACATGTTCGGCGACATCCTCTCGGACCTTGGCGCCGGGCTGATGGGCGGTTTGGGCATGGCGCCGTCGGCCGACATCGGCGAACGCCACGCGGTGTTTCAGCCCTGCCACGGATCGGCGCCGGACATCGTGGGGCGCGGCGTGGCCAATCCTTTTGCGATGATCCTGTCGGCGGCCATGATGTTGCTTTGGTTGGGCGACAGGCACGACACCGGGGCGATGATCCGCGACGGCAGGGCGTTGCGCGCGGCGGTGGACAAGGTCATCGCCGACGGTGTTTCCACGACCCCCGATCTGGGCGGCAGATCCGGCACAAACGACGCCGCCAACGCGGTGCGCGCGGCCCTGTCGACCGTCGCCGCGTGACCGGGACGACGCCGAACGCGACGGCCCAAGGCCCGGTCGCCGTTCCCCGGCGCCTTCGGCCATACAGTTTGACTTGCGCGACGGTGCCGTGGCAGCGTGACGCACATAAGGAAATGGATGAGCGCGGGCCACACCCGCCGATCCCCTGGGGAGGACCACATGAAGACACGCTTTTTCAAGGCGCTGGCGGCCGGTGCGGTATTGGGCCTGAGCCTGAGCGTCACCAACGCGGCCACGGCAACCGAGTGCATCGCCCCGGCCAACCCCGGCGGCGGCTGGGATTTCACCTGTCGTCAGATCGGCAAGATTCTCTACGATATCGAGGCGGTGGATAATCCCGTTCAAGTCACGAATATGGCCGGCGCCGGCGGCGGCCTGGCCTTCACCACCGTCGTCAACGAACGCAACGACGACCCCGATCTGATCGTCGCGGCATCGTCGGCCACCACCACCCGCCTGGCCCAGAACGCCTTTGGCGGCGCCACCGCCGACCAGGTCCGTTTTGTCGGCGCCATCGGGGCCGATCCAGGCGTGATCGTCGTCGCCGACGACAGCCCGTTCCAGACGCTCGGCGATCTGGTCGACGCGATCAAGGCCGACCCCGGATCCGTCGCTTTTGCCGGCGGCTCCGCGGCCGGGGGCTTTGACCACATCAAGCCGCTGCAGATCCTCAAGGCCGCGGGTTTCGACGACATCCGCAAGATCAAATACATCAGCGTCGATGGCGGCGCCGACGCCATCACCCAGACCGTGGGCGGCTTTACCCAGGCGATGACCGGCGACATGTCCGAGGTCGTGGGCTTCCTGAGGGCCGGCGAGATCCGGGTGCTGGCGGTGCTGACCGAGGAGCGGGTGCCCGGCTTCGAGGACATCCCGACGGCCAGGGAACAGGGCTACGACGTGGTCGCCGTCAACTGGCGCGGCCTCTACGTGCCCAAGGACATCTCCGACGAACAGTTCAACGCCTGGGCCGAAAAGCTGCAGATGGTTGCCGACAGCGCCGAATGGCAGGAAGCCATGGCCGCCAACGGTCTGGCCCCATTCACCAAGGTCGGCGACGATTTCCAGGACTGGATCGACCAGGTCATCGAGGAAACCGTCGTCCTGTCGAAGGAAATCGGGGTCATCCAGTAATGCCGTCCGACCGGATCTTCGGTCTGGTCGTTCTGTTCGTGGCGCTCGCGTTCATCGCGAGCGCCACTCAGCTTCAGACAAGTTTTCTGTCCGATCCGGTCGGATCGAAAACCTTTCCCATCCTGATCGGCGCCGTGGCGGCGATCTGCGCGCTGGTCTTGGTCGTGCGCCCCGATCCCGATCCCCAATGGCCGGCGGCCCGAACCTTCGGCGCGCTGGCCGTCGCGGTGATCGTGCTGGTGGCTTACGCCCTGACGCTCAAGCCTCTCGGCTTCGTGCTGCCGACCCTGGTGGCCGCGTCGATCCTGAGCTACCAGATCAGCCCGCGGGTCCGCCCCGCGCTGATAACCGGAGTCGGCCTGTCCTTCGGTCTGTTCATTCTGTTCAGATACGTCTTGGGGCTGGGTCTGGTGGCCGGTCCCAAAGGCCTGTTCGGCTAACCGGGAATGGAGACAGTCGCCAATCTTGCGATGGGGTTCGGTGTCGCCTTGTCGCCGACCACCCTGATGCTCGCGGTTCTGGGCTGCTTTCTGGGCACAATCATCGGCGCGCTGCCCGGCCTGGGACCGGCGAACGGGGTGGCCATCCTGATCCCGCTGACCTTTACCCTGGGCCTGGACGCCACGGCCGCCCTGGTGCTGATGACATCGGTCTATTACGGCGCGATGTACGGCGGCCGCATATCGTCGATCCTGCTCAACATTCCCGGCGACGAACCGGCGCTGATGACCACCCTGGACGGCTACCCGATGGCCAAGCAGGGCAAGGCCGGCGACGCGCTGGTGCTGTCGGGCGTGGCATCCTTCGTCGGGGCGTTCCTGGCCACCGTCGGGCTGATCCTGCTGGCGCCGGTGCTGGCGCGGGTGGCCTATCTGTTCGGACCGGCCGAGTATTTCGCGCTCTATCTGCTGGCGTTCTGCACCCTGGGCGGCATGGCCTCCAACAATCAGGCCAAGGCGGCGATCGCCGCCTGCATCGGTCTGGGCATCGCCATGATCGGCCTGGACAACACGTCGGGCATGCCGCGCTTTACCTATGGGCACCTGCACCTGATGGACGGGGTGGATTTCCTGGTTGCCATCGTCGGTCTGTTCGCCATCGCCGAAGTGTTCTTCTTTATCGAGAGCCACGGCAAGAACACGGCCATCGGCGTGAGGCTGGCAAAGGTGACCATCCCCTTCAGGATGATCGCCCAAAGCTTCTGGACCATGATGCGGTCGACCCTCATCGGGTTTGTGGCGGGGGTGCTGCCCGGCGCGGGCGCGTCGCTGGGCAGTTTTCTGGCCTATATGGGCGAAAAGGCCGTGGCCGGGGACAAGGACAGCTTTGGCAAGGGCAATCCGCGCGGCGTCGCGGCGCCCGAGGCCGGCAACAACGCCGCCGCCGGCGGCGCCCTGGTCCCGATGCTGACGCTCGGCGTTCCGGGGTCGGGCACCACGGCGGTGCTGCTGGCCCTGCTGATGACCCTGAACATCACCCCCGGCCCCACCCTGTTCGCCGACCGGCCGGAGGTGGTGTGGGGCCTGATCGCGTCGCTGTTGATCGCCAACGTCGTGCTGCTGATCATGAACGTGCCGCTGGTCAAGATTTTCGTCTATGTGCTGCAGGTGCCGGCCTGGGTGCTGCTGCCCGGCGTGACCATGATCTCGTTCGTCGGCATCTATTCCCTGTCGGGCAGCTATTTCGACCTGCTGCTGATGGTCGCGTTTGGCGCCATGGGCTATTTCCTGCGCAAGCTGGACGTGCCGACGGTGCCGATCATCCTGGGCATCCTGCTGGGCAACCAGATGGAGGACAGCCTGCGGCGGGCGATGGTGCTGTCGGACGGCGACTGGACCTTTCTGTTCTCGACGCCGATCGCCGTCATCCTGTGGCTCGCCGCCGTCGGCGGCTTTGTCGCGCCGATGTTCCTGCGGGGTCTGTTGAAGAAGCCGCAGGCGGTCACCGATTGAGCGGCCGGGCGGCTTCGTGCCCTTTCGGTGCCACCCCCTCGACGTCGAACCCGCGAAGTGACCAAAACCAGTGATCGATCATAAAGTCCACGCCTCGCCGTCGAAGGACGGCCTTCCGCGCGCCGATCAGCTTGCCTGGAAAATGGCCGAGGTCGCGGCCGACCCGGTCGAAGTCGACCCCGACGTCGCGGAGATGGTCGTCAACCGGATCATCGACAACGCGGCGGTGGCCGTCGCCTCCCTGAACCGCGGCCCGGTCCGGTCGGCCCGCGCCATGGCCACGGCCCATAAGCGTCCCGGCGGCGCGACCCTGTTCGGTGCCCCGGCCGGCGACACGGTCTGCGCGGAATGGGCCGCCTGGGCCAACGGCACGGCGGTGCGCGAACTGGATTTTCACGACACCTTCCTGGCCGCCGACTATTCCCATCCCGGCGACAACATCCCGCCGTTGCTGGCGGTGGCCCAGCAATGCAACCGGACCGGCCGGGATCTTCTGCGGGGCATCGCGACCGGGTATGAAATCCAGGTCAATCTGGTCAAGGGCATCTGCCTGCACGAGCACAAGATCGACCACATCGCCCATATCGGCCCGTCGGTGGCGGCGGGGCTCGGCGCGCTGCTGGACCTCGAGACCGAGATCGTCTATCAGGCCATCCAGCAGGGGCTGCACTGCACCGTCACCACCCGCCAGTCGCGCAAGGGCGAGATTTCGTCGTGGAAGGCGTTCGCGCCCGCCCATGCCGGCAAGACCGCCATCGAGGCGGTTGATCGCTGCATGCGCGGCGAGGGCGCACCCAGCCCCATCTATGAGGGCGAGGATTCGGTGATCGCCTTCATCCTGAACGGGCGGACCGCGCGGGACCGGGGGGAATCGCCCTACGCGCCGACCTATGTGGTGCCGCTGCCCGGTCCGGGCGAACCCAAGCGGGCGATCCTGGAAACCTACACCAAGGAGCATTCGGCCGAGTATCAGTCCCAGGCGCTGATCGACCTGGCCTTCGACATGGGACGGAAGATCGACGATTTCGACAAAGTCCGGTCGATCGTCCTGCACACCTCCCATCACACCCACACGGTGATCGGCACCGGCGCCGGCGACCCGCAGAAAATGGACCCCCACGCCTCTCGCGAAACGCTGGACCACTCCATCATGTACATCTTCGCCGTGGCCCTGCAGGACGGGCGGTGGCATCACGAGGACAGCTATGCGCCCGAGCGGGCGAGGCGGCCCGATACGGTGCGTCTGTGGCGCAAGATCTCCACGACCGAGGATCCCGCCTGGACCCGCCGCTATCACACCCCCGACCCGCGCCAGAAGGCCTTCGGCGCCCGGGTGGTGATCACCCTGGACGACGGCCGTGTCATCGAGGACGAACGGGCCGTTGCCGATGCCCATCCGCTGGGCGCGCGCCCCTTCGGCCGGGCGGAGTATATCAACAAATTCAAGGTCCTGACGGACGATATTCTGGACCCGTCGGAAAGCGCGCGGTTCCTCGACCTGGTGCAGGGATTGCCCGACCTCACCGCCGAAGAGCTCCACGGCTTGAACCCGGCCGCTCCCGCCGGCTATCTGGTCGAAAACCCCGCTATGGGAATTTTCTGATGTTGTTCACCCGCAAGACCGCCGCGCAAAAGCGCGCAGACTTCAGAAGCCAGCTTTCGGACGGCGGGCTGCACCGGTTCCCCGGCGCCTTCAACCCGCTGTGCGCGCAGTTGATCGAGCGCAAGGGGTTCGACGGCGTCTACATCTCCGGCGCGGTGATGGCGGCCGATCTGTGCCTGCCCGACATCGGCATCGCGACGCTGACCGAATTCGTGACGCGCGGCCAGCAGATCGCCCGGGTCACGGATCTGCCGTCCTTCATCGACATCGACACGGGCTTTGGCGAGCCGATGAGCGCCGCCCGCTCCGTCCGCCTGATGGAGGAGGCGGGGCTGGCCGGCTGTCACATCGAGGATCAGGTGATGCCCAAGCGGTGCGGTCACCTCGACGGCAAGGAAATCGTCGATACCGCGTCCATGGTCCAGCGCGTCCGCGCTGCGTCGGACGCCAAGATGGACTCGAACTTCTGTGTCATCGCCCGGTCCGACGCCCGGGCCGTGGAGGGTCTCGACCACGCCATCGACCGGATGAAGGCCTATGTCGATGCCGGGGCGGACATGATCTTCCCCGAGGCGATGCGGTCGGAAAAGGAATTCGAGGCGGTGCGCGCCGCGCTGACCGTGCCGATCCTGGCCAACATGACCGAGTTCGGCAAAAGCCGCCTGCTGAACGTCAAGGAGCTGGAGGCGCTGGGCTTCAATGTCGTGATCTATCCGGTGACCACCCTGCGGCTGGCCATGGGGGAGGTCGACCGCGGTCTCGACGTGCTTCTCCGCGACGGCGACCAGAACGCCCTTCTTGACAGGATGCAGCATCGAAGGGACCTGTATGACCTGTTGCGCTACGAGGATTACAGCCGGTTCGACCAGGACCTGTTCAACTTCGAGGTCAGCGATACGCCGATGAGGTGAGGGGCGCTTCGCCCGCCGACAGGCCCGGACCGCTATCGAGGGGGAGCCGGCCGCGATCAGCGGTCGGGCATGGCTTACCGCATAGCAACCGATGCTTCGCTCGCGACCGAAGCACTCAGGGTCGCGATTCTGCGATGATGGCGTCGTCAACAAAAGGGGGATGAGGATGATCGCCGTTATCTTCGAGGTTCAACCGCGCCCGGAGCACAAGCAGCGCTATCTCGACATCGCCGCCGGGCTGCGGCCCCACCTGGAGCAGGTCGACGGGTTCATCTCCATCGAGCGCTTCCAAAGCCTGACCGACGACACCAAGATCCTGTCGCTCTCCTTCTTTCGCGACGAGGCGGCCGTGGCGGCGTGGCGCAATCTCCAGGTCCATCGCACGGCCCAGGACCAGGGCCGCCGGTCCGTGTTCCGGGATTACCGCCTGCGCGTCGCCGCGGTTGTGCGCGATTACGGCATGACCGAGCGCGATCAGGCCCCGCCGGACAGCCGCGCCGCGCACGACTCATGATGGCATGCCCCCCTTGAAACCCCTCCATATCGGTGTTGTCGGCTGCTCCGCCGAAGGTGCCGCTCTCTGTTACCGGACGATCTGCGCGGAGGGCGCGCGCCTCCTCGGCCCCCACGCCCATCCCGAAATCTCGGTCCACACCCACTCGCTTGCCGACTATGTGGCATGTCTCGACCGCGATGACTGGCGGGGCGTGGGAGACCTGATGCTGACCTCGGCGAACAAGCTTGCCACCATCGGCGCCGATTTTCTGATTTGCCCCGACAACACCATTCACCAGGCGCTTGCCTACGTCGAGCCACGATCGCCGCTGGACTGGCTGCACATCGCCGAGGTCGTCGCCCAGGAGGCCGCGGATCGTGGGTTTCGGCGTCTGGCGCTGACCGGGACACGCTGGCTGGTCGAAAGCGACGTCTACCCGGAAAAGCTGGCGGCACGGGGTCTCCAATACCTTCGCCCGACCGAAACCGAACGCGCAGACATCAATCGGATCATCATGAACGATCTGGTGCGCGGCGTGTTCAGGCCCGAGTCCGTGTCATGTTTTCAACGGGTCATCGGACGGATGAAGGAGGAAGGGTGCGACGCCGTCATCCTGGGCTGTACCGAGATCCCCCTCATCGTCGGCGACTCGAACTCTCCTCTGCCGACCCTCGACTCCACGCGGCTGCTGGCGCGGGCGGCCCTGGCCCGCGCGGTGGGGCGGCCGGCGGCGGAATGACGGCCGGGCGATCGGCGCAGGCGCGACGCCGGCACCGAGGCCGACCGTGCGAAGGACGGCGCGATCTGGCATAGTGGGACCATGCCGATCGACGCCCACCTTTTCCAGCTCTACCTCATCGCCGCCGTCGTGCTGGTGCTGATCCCCGGTCCCGACTCGCTGCTGGTGCTCAGCCGCAGTCTGTTCGACGGCCGGCGGGCCGGGTGGATAACGGCCAGCGGCACGGTTACGGGCAACGTGCTGCATGCGGCGCTGGCGGCGGTCGGTGTGTCCGCGCTGATCGCGGCATCCCCATGGTTCTTCGACGCGCTGAGGGTGGCCGGCGTCTCCTATCTGGCGTGGCTGGGCGCGCGGTCGCTGCACGGCGCCGTCCGGGCCTGGCGTCGGGGTGGGGCGCTGGCGGTGACGGCGCCGACGCCCCGGTCCCACCGGCGGGCGTTTACTCACGCCTTCACCACCAACCTCCTGAACCCGAAGGTGATCCTGTTCTACCTGGCCTTCGTGCCCCAGTTCGTGACCCCGGCGACCGGGTCGGTGGCGACGCAGACGTTCCTGCTGGGAATGGTTCTCGCCTTCATGGGGCTGGCCTATCACCTGATCCTGGCGGCGGCGGCGGCCGGTGCCGCGCGATGGCTGGTCGGCAACCGGGCCTTTCGGGTCGCGCTGGACGGCGTGGCGGGGCTGTTGTTCCTGGGTTTTGCCGTCCGGCTGTTCCTGACGGAACGCAAGTTCGCCTGATGCGGACCGTGCGTTACTGACCGCCGAGCAGCCAGTAGAGCCAGACCACGCCGGCGATCGCCAGCCCCAGCGCCGCCACGACCCCAAGGCTCAACGCAAACTGCCGGAATTCGCCCTGGCGCCAGGCGCTGCGGGCAAGCAGCAGGATGTAGGCCGCGAGAAACAGCCCGACGCCCTGAATCACCGTCATCGGGCGTGATCCTACTCGGTCACCAGTCGCAGATGCGGGCGCAGCGGCGCCAGAACGTCGGTTAGCGACGCCGACCGCACCACCTTGCGTCTTTGTTCGAACAGGGTGTAGTGCGCGCCGCGCGGTCCGATGGCCTTGGCGATGGCGAAGGCCGGTTTGTCGTGGGCGTTGCGGAAGACGCTGAACACGGCGACGCCCTGAGCGTGGTCGATGGCGTAGTCCTTCCAATCGCCGGCGGCCACGCGGCCGCTGTAGATCGTGAGCAGTTGCGACAATTCCTGACGGGTGAAATAGACCCGGCTGCGGTTCTTTCGATAGTCCGAAAGGCGCACGATGTGTGTCATGCCCGTCCGGAATCCAGATATTGTTTCACGATACGTTCTCGTGTCCGCCTTTCCTTATCAGGACCATTGTCGCCAATTTGGCGGCGAGGTCCAGACCCCATTCTCCGACAGGCACGGCGGGGCCGTGGGGTGTCCGGGCGGCCTGTCTCCAAGGGCTATCTCAAAGGGCTATTCCAAAGGCTACCGTTGAGTCGGCCCGGCCGATCGGGTAGGTAGACGGCGGTCCATTCTCCGGCCCTTGTCCGGCGCCCGGCGGGGGCCGATCAGCTTGACCGGCATGCGCGGTCGCGAATAAATGCGCGTTCCCCGTTTTCCCACTGGCCGCCATGGCCACAAGGACCCTTGATGACGGACGTTTTTCGCGAGATCGATGAAGAGTTGAGACAGGACCGCGCCAAGCGGCTCTGGAAAAAGTACGGCATCTGGATCACCGGCGTGGCCGCTCTGATCTTGATTGCCGCCGTCGGCTATGTCGGATGGGGCAACTATCAGGACAGCGTGCAGCGCCGCGAAACCGCGTCCCTGGCCGACGCGTTGACCGTGGCCGAAACCGACCCGCAGGCCGGTATCGATGCCTTGTCCGCCTTTGCCGAGAATGCCGGCGCCGGGCGCGAAACCCTGGCCAGGTTGCAGGAGGCGGCCCTGCATGCCGAGATCGGCGATCGGGACGGCGCCACCGCCATTTACCGCGCCCTGGCCGCTGACGGTGGCACGCCGGCGCTGTGGCGTGATCTTGCCCTGTTGCTCGCGGTCTGGTCGGACCTCGAGGGTGGTGATGCCGCCGCTCTGACCCAGGAGCTGGCGCCGCTGGCCGAAGACGACAGCCCGTGGCGCTTTTCAGCGCGCGAGTTGACCGGTCTGCTGATGATCGAGTCCGGCGATCGGGCGGGGGCCCAAACCCTGTTCGTCGCCCTGGCCGCCGATCCGCAGGCCCCCAGCGGCATCCGGCGACGGGCGGAGGACATCGTCTCCCTTCTGGCGGCGTCGAACGGTTGAGGACATGGGTATGAGGGTGGCGCGGCGCATCGTCCTGGTTTCGCTGCTGGCGGGTCTGACCGCCTGCGACACGGTCGGGGGGTGGTTTGGCAGTGCCGAGGATCCTCCGCTGCCGGGACAGCGAATCTCGGTTCTTGAGTTGGCCGGCGGGCTGGAGCCAAGCCCCGAACTGGCCAACACCGCCGTCGTCCTTCCCGCCGCCGCCGCCAACGAGGCGTGGCCGCAGGCCGGCATGGTACCCACCCACACGCCGGGCCACCTGGCCCTGGCCCTGCCGCTGGAGCAGGCGTGGTCGGTCAATATCGGTACCGGATCGAGCCGCGAGCGACGCCTGATCAGCGCGCCGGTGGTGGCGGGCGGCGTGGTTTTCGCCATGGATGCCGATGGCCGTATCAGCGCCTTGGACGCCGGCAACGGCCGCCAGCTCTGGCGCGTGCGCGCCGCCACGCCGGACGAAGACAGCGCCGTTCTGGGCGGCGGTCTGGCCTATGCCGACGGCCTGTTGTTCGCGACCACCGGGTTCGGCGAGATTATGGCGCTCGACCCCAGCAATGGCGGGCAGGTGTGGCGGGCGGCGGCCAGCGGCCCCGTGCGCTCGGCGCCGACGGTCAGCGGTGGGCGCGTTTTCGTGGTGTCGGTCGACAACCAGATCGAGGCGCTCGACGCGGCGACGGGTGAGGCGCTGTGGAGCCATACCGGCATTCTCGAGAACGCCGGCATCCTGGGCGGGGCCAGCCCCGCCGTTGGCGGCGGCATCGTGGTGGTGCCCTATTCGTCGGGTGAGGTCTACGCGCTGCGGGTCGAAACCGGTCGGCCGGTCTGGTCCGATAGCCTGGCGGCCATCCGTCGGGTGGGGGCCATGGTGGCGCTGGCCGATATTCTGGCCCACCCGGTGATCGACGACAATCTGGTGCTGGCGGTCGGTCACAGCGACCGCAGCGCGGCCCTGGATCTGCGTGGCGGTGTCCGGGTCTGGGAACAGGATGTGGGCGGGGTCAACATGCCCTGGGTGGCCGGCGACTATGCTTTCGTCCTGACCCGCAATGCCGAAATCGTGGCCCTGACCCGGCAGGGCGGGGCCATCCGGTGGGTCGCGCCCCTGCCGCGCTGGACCGATCCGGAAGACCGGGAAGGCCCGATCGTGTGGACCGGCCCGGTGCTGGCCGGCGGCCGCCTAATCGTCGTCGGATCCGAGGGGGAGGGGCTGCTGATCAATCCCGAAACGGGCGCGATCGACGGCGGGTTCGCGTTGCGCGGCGATGCCGCCGTGGCCCCCGTGGTGGCGCAGGGCACCCTCTTCGTCCTGTCGGACAACGGCATCCTGACCGCCTACAGATAAGACAGGCTTGAGGCACGTCCATGGGCCTTACGGTCGCCATCATCGGCCGTCCGAACGTCGGAAAATCGACGCTGTTCAACCGGCTTGTCGGCCGGCGCAGCGCCCTGGTCGATGACCGTCCGGGCATGACCCGCGACCGCCGCGAAGGACAGGCGACTCTTGGCGATCTTTCCTTTACCGCGGTCGACACGGCCGGCCTGGAGGACATGACCGACGACAGTCTGGAGGGCCGCATGCGCCGCCAGACCGAACGGGCCGTGGCCGAAGCGGACGTGGCCCTGATGGTGATCGACGCGCGCGCCGGGATCACGCCGCTGGACCGGGAGTTCGCCCGCGCCCTGCGACGCGGCAAGACGCCCGTCATCCTGGTCGCCAACAAATGCGAGGGGCGGGTCAGCAATCCCGGACTCTATGAAAGCTTTTCCCTGGGCCTTGGCGATCCGATTGCCGTGTCCGCCGAACACGGGCTGGGGCTCGGCGATCTGTCCGACGCCCTGGATGCTTTTGCCCGGGAGGCGGCGGGACCGGACCGGGCCGACAGGGCCGAAGAACCGGCTGTCGTGGAGGCCAGCGAACCGACTGGCCGAACGGACTTCGATGGGGACATGGAGGAAGAACCGGACGAGGACGAGGTCCGGATCATCCAGCTGGCCATCGTCGGCCGGCCCAACGTCGGCAAGTCCACGCTCGTCAACGCCCTGCTCGACGACGACAGGGTGCTGACCGGGCCCGAGCCGGGGGTCACCCGCGACGCCATCGCCGTGGATTGGAGCTACAAGGATCAGCCGTTCCGCCTGGTCGATACCGCCGGCCTGCGCCGCCGCGCCCGGGTCACCGACCGGATGGAACAGATCTCCGCCGCCGATACGCTGGAGGCGGTGCGCCTGGCCCAGATCGTGGTGCTGGTGGTGGAGGCCGACGCGGTCCTGGACAAACAGGACCTGACCATCGCCCGCCATGTGGTCGACGAGGGCAGGGCGCTGATCGTCGCGGTCAACAAATGGGACGCGGCGTCGGACCGCAAGGCGACGCTTGGCCGGCTGCGCGACCGACTGGAAACCTCGC
The DNA here is from genome assembly GCA_052168355.1 of Inquilinaceae bacterium. Lineage (GTDB taxonomy): Bacteria > Pseudomonadota > Alphaproteobacteria > DSM-16000 > Inquilinaceae > JBQLZQ01. The sequence goes on along the minus strand of JBQLZQ010000035.1, from coordinate 20,535 downwards.
TGACCCAGGTGCGCGGCGTGCCCACCGTCACCCTGTCGGCGCTCCACAGGCGCGGGCTGGACACGCTGCTCGACGAGGTCATGGCGATCTACAGGATCTGGAACGCCAGGGTGGCCACGGGGCCGCTCAACCGCTGGCTGGCGGCGATGGTCGAGGCGCACCCGCCGCCGATGGTCGCCGGCCGGCGGCTCAAGCTGCGCTACATCACCCAGATCAAGAGCCGCCCGCCCACCTTCGCGCTGTGGACCACGCGCCCGGCGGAGGTTCCCGAATCCTACATGCGCTATCTGGTCAACGGCCTGCGCGACAGCTTCGGCCTGACCGGGGTGCCGCTGCGGCTGATCCTGCGCAAGGGCCAGAACCCCTACGCCAAATCCTGACTACGCCGTCCGTTCGGCTTTGTCGCTTTCGGCGCCCGGGGATTGCGCATCCGTCGGACCGCGTGCGCCGGCGTCGTCCGGCAGGGCGGAGCGGTCCGGCTGGGCCAGACGGGCGCGGACCAGGGTTCCATGGTCGGTGCACGTGGTTTCGGCCAGGCGGACGAACGGGTCGGTGGCGGTTGCCGGGTCCGGTTGGCGGTCCCGCGGCTCGCCCGGAAAGGCGCCCGACCGCAGCGTGGTGGCCAGCGGCCCCGGATCGATCGTGTTGACCCGGATGTTGGTCTTGACCGTCTCGGCGGCGTAAAGGCCGGCCAGCATCTCCAGGCCCGCCTTGCTGACCGCGTAGGCGCCCCAATAGGCGGTTGGCGTCTGGGCCACGGCGTCGGTGACGAAAATCGCCCGCCCGGCCGGCGACAGGCGCAAGAGCGGGTCCATCGACCGGATCAGCCGGTACGGGCCGGTCAGGTTGAGATCGATCACCTTTTGCCAGCGGGCCGGGTTGCTGTAGGCCAGGGGTCCAAGATCGCCCAGCATGGCGGCGCTGGCGACCAGCACGTCCAGCCGGTGGAACCGCTCGAACAGCGACGCGCCCAGGGCGTCGATCTGGCCGGCGTTGGCCAGGTCCAGGGGCACCAGGGTGGCGGTGCCGCCCTTCTTGCGGATACGGTCGTCGACCTCTTCCAGCCCGCCGACGGTGCGGGCCGCCAGCACCACATGGGCGCCCTCGGCGGCGAAACGCTCGGCCACCGCCGCGCCCAAACCCCGCGAGGCCCCGGCGATCAGGGCGACCCGGCCTTCCAAGCGTTGGCTGGGGCGACGGGTCGGGCTGGAGGATGAAACGGTCATGGTCCTAGCGGCCTGCGTGGCGGTCAGCGGCGGTCGGACAGGAACGACAGCTCGGGCTGCCGGCTCCGGTCGTCGGCCGGTGTCAGGGCGATGGGGTAATCGCCGGTGAAGCAGGCATCGCAGAATTTGGGGTGGTCGGAATCGCGCCCCGGCTCGCCCATCGCCCGGTACAACCCGTCGATGGTGACAAAGGCCAGGCTGTCGACATCGATGGCCCGGGCCATGTCCTCCACCGACTTTCTGAAGGCGATCAGCTTGTCCTGCTCCGGCGTATCGATGCCGTAGAAGCAGGGATGGGCCGTCGGCGGGCTGGAGACCCGCATATGGACCTCGGTCGCCCCTGCGGCGCGGACCATCTGCACGATCTTTTTCGATGTCGTGCCGCGCACGATGCTGTCGTCCACCAGCACCACCCGCTTGCCCTCGATCATGGCCCGGTTGGCGTTGTGCTTCAGCTTGACGCCGAGATGGCGGATCTGGTCCGACGGCTCGATAAAGGTACGGCCGACATAATGGTTGCGGATGATGCCCAGCTCGAAGGGCAGGCCGCTTTCGGTGGCATAGCCGAGCGCCGCGGGCACGCCGCTGTCGGGCACCGGGATGACCAGGTCGGCCGGCACCGGCGCCTCGCGCGCCAGTTCCGCCCCGATGCGCTTGCGCGCCTCATAGACCGAGGCGCCCTCGACCAGGCTGTCGGGGCGGGCGAAATAGATGTACTCGAAGACGCAAAAGCGCTGCCGCGTCTGCTGGAACGGCCGCAGGCTGTGCACCCCGTTCTCGTCCAGGACCACCATCTCGCCGGGCGCCACGTCGCGGACGAAGTCGGCGCCGATGATGTCCAGGGCGCAGGTTTCCGAGGCCACGATATGGGTGCTGCCCAACCGTCCCAGAACCAGCGGTCGCACGCCCAGAGGATCGCGGACGCCGATGACGCAATGGTCGGTCAGGGCGACCAGGGAATAGGCGCCTTCGACCTGCCGCAGCGCCTCGACCATCCGGTCGATCACGTCGCCGCCCCGGCTGGTGGCCATCAGATGGACGATGACCTCGGTATCGGTGGTCGACTGGAACAGGCAGCCGCGGCGGACCAGTTGCCGGCGCAGATGGTAGGCATTGGTCAAATTGCCGTTGTGGGCCACGGCGAACCCGCCGGATTCGAAGTCGGCGAACAGCGGCTGGACGTTGCGCAGGATGGTGGCGCCGGTCGTCGCGTAGCGGTTGTGACCGACGGCCGCGTGGCCGGAAAGCTGGGCGATGACGTCCGGGGAGCTGAAGGCGTCGCCCACCTGGCCCAGGGCGCGATGGGCGTTGAACATGGCGCCGTCGAAGGCGACGATGCCGCAGGCTTCCTGGCCCCGGTGTTGCAGGGCGTGGAGCCCCAGCGCGGTATGGGCCGCCGCCTCGGCATGGCCGTAGATGCCGAAAACGCCGCATTCCTCATGCGGCTTGTCATCGTCGTGGCGCATCGGGGAAGGGCGGTGGTCAGCCATGGCGAGGGGGCATCCACGGAAGGTCGCCATGCGTCGGGCCGGCATGGCGGCGGCTCGGGATCGTCGTATCGCAAACCGCCATGCTACCGCGCATTTTCGATCAGGCGTTCGAGCTGTTCGCGAGAGCCCTCGTTATAGACAGGTTCGGTATCGGACGCATCCTTATTCGGCGCGGGCTGCGGCGTGCTGAGCTCGCGCAGGCGGTCGGCCGCCTCGGCCCCCCGTTCCACGCGCTCACGGGCCTCCTCGGCGCGCTCGGCGGTGTCGGCGATGGTCTCTTCGGGCACCAGGGCGCGCACCAGCATGGCCCCCTGGTCCACCCACGGGCGGGACTGGGCGTCGCGCAGCCAGGGCGATTCAAGGCTTTGCGGAAAGGTCCAGACGACCAGCATATAGGCCAGGACGACCAGGACGGCCCCGCGCGCGACCCCGAAGATGAACCCCAGGGACCGGTCGACCGCGTTCATGGCCGTGCCCCGCACCGCCTGGGCGATGTAGTGACCGACGGTCGAGAGAATGATAAGCGCGATGACGAAAATGGCCACGCCGGTGATGATGTCGGCCGCCAGCGGCACGGTGATGTACTGGCGCAGAAAGGGGCGGGCGATGGGAAAGGCGTAAAAGGCGACGATGGTCGCGCCCACCCATCCGAAGATCGACAGGATTTCGCGGACGAACCCGCGGGCGAAGGCCAGCAGCGCCGACAGGGCGATGATGGTCAGGACGGCGATATCGGCGGTTGTCACGTCATGGGCCTGCGGCGCAAGGGGGCGGAAGAGGACACTATACTCTATTCGCCGGCGTTCGCCCGCGCGGCGGGCTCGCTCAAAAGAGACACCAGATCCTGAAGGTGGCCGATCTCTCGCAACGCGAGAGGCCCGGCGGCGGGGCGGGCGGTCTTGTCGCCGCCGCGCCGGGGCGGTAAAAGCGCCCGGCCGAATCCCAGTTTGGCCGCCTCCTTCAGCCGTGCGTCGCGCTGGCTCACCGGCCTGACCTCGCCGCTCAGCCCGATCTCGCCGAAGACGACAGTGTCCACCGGCACCGGTTCGCCGGTCAGCGCGGAGATCAGGGCCGCCGCCACCGCCAGATCGGCGGCCGGTTCGGTGACCCTCAGCCCCCCCGCGACATTGAGATAGACATCGTTGGACCCGATCGTCACGCCGCAGCGCGCCTCCAGCACGGCCAGCACCATGGCCAGCCGTCCCGAATCCCAGCCCACGACCGCACGCCGGGGCGTTCCCGGGGCGGACGGGCCGATCAGCGCCTGGATCTCGACCAGGATCGGCCGGGTTCCCTCCAGCCCGGCAAAGACGGCCGCGCCGGAGATATCGCCGCGCCGATCGGCCAGGAACAGGGCCGACGGGTTGGCCACTTCCGTCAGTCCGGCGTCGGTCATCTCGAACACGCCAATCTCGTCGGTCGGGCCGAAGCGGTTCTTGACCGCCCGCAGGATGCGGAACTGGTGACCGCGCTCGCCCTCGAAATGCAGCACCGTATCGACCATGTGCTCGAGCACCCTCGGGCCGGCGATGGCCCCGTCCTTGGTGACGTGGCCGACCAGAAGCAGGGTGATGCCCCGGCGTTTGGCCAGTCGGATCAGCTCGGCCGAACTGGCGCGAACCTGGGCGACGGTGCCGGGCGCGCTGTCCAGGGCGTCGATGTACAGGGTCTGGACCGAATCGACGACGACGATCCGCGGGCCGTCGGCGCTGTCCAGGGTGGCGACGATGTCGCGCACACTGGTGGCCGCGGCCAGGGCGACCGGCGCCGTGCCGATGCCCAGCCGGCCGGCGCGCATGCGGATCTGCTCGGTCGCTTCCTCGCCGGAGATATAGGCGCAGGGCACCGTCCGGGCCAGCCGGCAGACCGCCTGCAGCAGCAGCGTGGACTTGCCGATCCCCGGATCGCCGCCGATCAGGATGGCCGACCCCGGCACCAGCCCGCCGCCGCATACCCGGTCCATCTCGGCGATCCCCGTCGGCTGGCGCGGCGGATCGGGTGTGGCCGTGTCCAGGCCGACAAAGGCCAACTTTCGTCCGGCGCCCTTGCCAAGGCCGCGCGGCACCGCGTCGCCGCCGGCCTCTTCGACCAGCGTGTTCCAGGCGCCGCACGCGTCGCACCGCCCGCTCCACTTGGCGGAGGCGGCGCCACAGTTCTGACAGACATGGCGGGTGGCGGCGCGGGCCAAACGGCCTCCTCACTTCTGACGCGGCTAAAGGGCGCGGACCTGCATCTGGATCGGACCCTCGGCGCGGCCGGCGACGAACTGATCCACATAGTCATTGCCGGACTGGCCGACATCGTCGGCCGACCCCACCCAGATGATGCGGCCCTGATAGATCATGGCGATCCGGTCGGCGATCTTGCGCGCGCTGGCCATGTCGTGGGTGATCGACAGGGCGGTGACGCCGCGCTGGCGCGTGGTCTCGACGATCAGGTCGTTGATGACATCGGCCATGATCGGATCCAGCCCAGTGGTCGGCTCGTCGAAAAACAGGATTTCGGGGTCGGCGGCGATGGCCCGGGCCAGGGCCACCCGCTTTTGCATGCCCCCCGACAGTTCGGCCGGCGACAGCTTGGCCACGCTTTCGTCCAGCCCGACATCGGCCAGCCGGTCGATGGCGATGGAGCGGGCTTCGTCGCGACCGGTGCCGCGTCCCTGGATTAACCCGAAGGCGACGTTTTCCCAGACCGGCAGACTGTCGAACAGGGCCGCGCCCTGGAACAGCATCCCGAACTTGAGCATCATCTCGTCGCGTTTGGCGCCGCGCAGGCGGGTGGTCTCCGCCCCGTCGATCTCGATCCGCCCCTGTTCGGGCCGCATCAGCCCCAGCACGCATTTCAGCATCACCGACTTGCCGGTCCCCGACCCGCCGATGACGACCATCGATTCGCCACGGCCGACCTCCAGATCGATGCCGGTCAGCACATGCTTGGGACCAAAACTCTTGTGCACGTCGACAAGGCGGATCTTCGGCGGCGGAAGCGGCTTGTTCATCGCGAAAAGAACACTTCCGTGATCACATAGTTGAACACCAGGATCAGGATCGACGCGGAGACGACGGCATTGGTGGTGGCCGCGCCCACGCCTTGAGCGCCGCCGCGCGACGCATAGCCGTGGTAACAGCCCATCAGCGCCACCAGGAAGCCGAACACCGCGGCCTTGACCAGACCGGTGATGACATCCAGCGGCTCCAGAAACTCCCATGTCGAGGAGATGTAGGAGGCGGCGTTGAAATCGAGCTTGGAGACGCCGATCAGAAAGCCGCCGAAGACGCCGATGACATCGCCGACCAGCACCAGCAGCGGCAGCATCAGAAGCCCCGCGACCAGACGCGGCGCCACCAGATATTTGAACGGGTTGGTCGACAGCGTGGTCAGGGCGTCGATCTGTTCGGTTACCCGCATCGTGCCGATTTCGGCCGCCATCGACGCGCCGACCCGTCCGGCCACCATCAGCCCGGCCAGCACAGGCGCCAACTCCCGCGTGATCGACAGCACGACGACCGTGGCGATGGCGCTTTCGGCGTTGAAACGCGAAAAGCCGCTGTAGCTCTGCAGCGCCAGAACCATGCCCGTGAACAGCGTGGTCAACCCGACCACCGGCAGCGAGTAATAGCCGATGTCGATGAACTGGCGCAGATACTGGCGCGGATAAAAGGGCGGGCGAAAGCAGTGGGACACCGCCGTGCCGGTGAAGATCGCCAGGCGCCCGATATGGGTCAGGAAGGTCAGGAACGATCCGCCAATGGCGGCGACAAAGGTCATGGCGCGGCACCGGACATGCTGGTTGCGTCGACGTCGATATAGTGTCGGTCATAACGCGCGCCCAGCGCGGTCAGGATTTCGTAGCCGATGGTGCCGGCCTCCGCCGCCACCGCGTCGGCGGTGCGATGCGGCCCGATCAGTTCGGCCATGTCGCCGGGCCGAACCCGATTGCCGTCCAGGTGGGTAACGTCGACGGTGATCAGGTCCATCGACACGCGGCCGACGATCGGCGCCAGGGCGCCACCCAACAGGACCTGTCCGCGGCCGCTGAGAGATCGCAAGTAGCCATCGGCATAACCTGCTGCAATCGTTGCAATTTTGGAGGGCCCTCGAACCGTGTGCGCGGCACCGTAACCAACGGTCGCGGGGCTGTCAACGGCGCGAACCTGCAGCACCCGCGCCGTCAGGCGAACCGGCTGGGCCATGGGGTTGGCGGCCTCGGGTGTAGGGTTGACGCCGTACAGCGCACAGCCGGGGCGCACCAGCCCCAGATGATAGTCGGGGCCGCGAAAGATCCCGGACGAATTGGCCAGGCTGGCCCGGCCCGGCGGCAGGCGCGACAGCGCTGCGGCGAATCGTCGTGCCTGGACTTCCGTCATCGGATGGCCCGCTTCGTCGGCGCAGGCGAGGTGGCTGAGATAGGAGTCCACAGCGATGCCGTCCAGGCGGTCCGGGTCCGCGGCCAACGCGTCGACTTCCACGGCCGGCAGGCCCAGCCGGTTCATGCCGGTATCGATGTGCACAAAGGCCGGCAGGGTCCGGCCGGTGCGTCGGGCCGCGGCCGCCCAGCGGTCGATTTCGTCCAGATGATTGAGCACCGGCAGCAGCCGGGCGTCGGCACAGGCCGACTCGGCGCCGGGCGCCAACCCGTTGAACACGCCCACGGTCGCGTCGGGCAGGATTGCCCGAAGTGTCAGCCCCTCACCCAACTGGGCGACGAAGAAGGTTCGCGCCCCGGCCCGCGCCAAGGCAGGGGCCACGCGCGTCATCCCCAACCCATAGGCATCGGCCTTGACCACGGCGGCGCATTCCGCCGGCGCCACCCGGCGGGCAAGCGCCCGGTAGTTGCCGACAATGGCGCCCAGATCGATGGTCAGCCGGGCGTCGGCGCCTGGCCCGTCAGTCGCCAAAATCCGATCCGTCGATGCCGTGTCGCCTGTCCAGATTGGAAAAGCGGGTAAACGCCCCTTCGAAATGCAGATCGACCTTGCCGGTCGGTCCGTGCCGCTGTTTGGCGATGATCGCCTCGGCCAAATGGTTGATCCGCTCCATCTTGGCCTGCCAGTCGGCGTGCTCGGAGGTGCCTTCCATGGGTTGGCTCTTGCCGACATAGTAGGCCTCGCGGAAGACGAACAGGACCACATCGGCATCCTGTTCGATCGAACCCGATTCGCGCAGGTCGGCAAGCTGCGGGCGCTTGTCTTCCCGGTCCTCGACCTTGCGAGAAAGCTGGGACAGCGCGATCACCGGGACGTTGAGATCCTTGGCCACGATCTTCAGGCCGCGCGTGATCTCCGAAATTTCCTGAACGCGGTTGTCGCCGCGCGACGTCTGCGGCGGACGCATGAGTTGCAGATAGTCGACCACCACCAGACCCAGATTGTGCTGGCGCTTGAGCCGCATGGCGCGGGTGCGCAGGGTGGAGATGGTCAGGCCCGCCGTGTCGTCGATGAACAGCGGGATCTGACTGATGGTGTGCGACGCCTCGACCAGCCGGGGGAAATCGCGCTTGGCCATGTCGCCTTTCCGAATCGTCTCCGACGGGATCCGGGACTCTTCCGACAGGATCCGTGTGGCCAGCTGGTCCGACGACATTTCCAGGGAGAAGAAGCCGACCACCGCGCCTTCGCGCCCGCCGGTGTGCTGATAGGCCTTGGCGGCGTTGAAGGCGATGTTGGTGGCCAGCGCGGTTTTGCCCATCGACGGGCGGCCGGCGATGATGATCAGATCCGACGGCTGCAGCCCCCCCAGCCAGCGGTCGAGATCCGACAGACCGGTCGTCACGCCGGTCAGCGCGGTGTCGCGGTTGAGCGCCTTGGCGGCGTTGTCGAGCGTGGTTTTCAGCACCTCGCCGAACTGCACGAAGTCGCGGCGGTAGTCGCCTTCGCTGGCCAGGCTGTAGAGTTTTTCCTCCGCCCCCTGGATCTGTTCCGACGGCGCCACCTCGACATCATGGTCGTAGGCGTCGTTGACGGTTTCCTCGCCGATCAGGATCAACTGCCGGCGCAGATGCAGATCGTGGATGGTGCGGGCGTAATCGAAGACGTTGACGACGGAATGGATGCCCGCCGCCAGCTCCGCCAGATAGCGGGCGCCGCCCAGGTCCTTGAGGTCGCCGTCCTGTTCGAACGCCGCCTTAAGGGTCACCGGATCGGCCCGTCGGCCCTGGTCGCGCAATGTCAGGCACGCGCCGTAGATGCGGCCGTGGGCGGGATAATAGAAATGGTCCGCGCGCAGAAAGTCCGACACCCGGTCAAGCGCTTCGGGGTTGGTCAGCAGCGCCCCGAGCAACGCCTGTTCGGCTTCCTCGTTGGCGGGCATCGTGCGGAATGACGGCGACGCCGGCGACGGATCGCGCACCAGGGCCAGCGACAGATCGGAGCGGGGTTGTTCCATCGGCGCGACCGTAGCAGATCACGCCGCCGGTTGCAGTCGCCCAAAACGACCGGTGATCAGAAATCTGTGGCCGGAACCGGGGGCCGATTGTGGATAACGAATGCGATGCGCCGGAACGTGTCGATCCGGCGCATCGCGATTTGGCGTCAGCGCTCCGACGCGTCCGCCTCGGTTTCCACGGCCCCCTGCGTGGCGGTGCCCTCGGCGTTCTCTTCCGCCTGCGCCGCTTCCTCCGCCGCGATCTCCTCGGCCTCGGCCATGTCCGCGGTGATCATGCCACCGCGCGCCTTCTGCATCTCCGCCTCGTCGGCCGAGCGCGCCACGTTGACGGTGACCTTGACGCTGACCTCCGGATGCAGAACGACGCGCACCGGAAACAGGCCAAGAGATTTGATCGGCTTGTCGATGGCGACCTGATTCTTCGTCACCTTGTACCCGGCTTCGGTCACGGCGGCGGCGATGTCGCGCGCCGACACCGAACCGTAAAGCTGACCGGCGTCGCCGGCCTGGCGAATCAGCACCACCGTGACGTCGGTCATGCGGCCGGCGATGCCTTCCGCTTCCTTGCGATGCTCGAGGTTGTGGGCCTCCAGATCGGCGCGGCGCGACTCGAAGTAAGCCAGGTTCTGCTTGCTTGCCCGCAGCGCCTTTTTCTGCGGCAACAGAAAGTTGCGGGCATAGCCGGGCTTTACCTTCACGGTGTCGCCCATCTGGCCCAACTTTTCGATCCGCTCCAACAGGATCACGTCCATGTCTCAATCCTCCGTGTGGGTCGGGCGGGCGGAGCGCCGCCAGGCGACCAGTTGATCGACGAGGCCGAGCCCGGCCACCGGCACGAACAGCCAAGGTTGCAGCACCAGCAGGGCATAGGACCCCGCCAGCACCAGGGGCTTGGCCTTACGGCCGTCCAGCCAGGCGTGCAGCACGCCAAGACCGGCAAACAGATAGGCGAGCGCCAACGCGATCGCCGCGTTGCTCGCCAGAAAACCAACGGTCCCGGATCCGACCACCGCCAGAACGATGACGGCCAGCCAGACCGGGGCCAGCCACGTGGGCAGCACCACGTTGGCCATGCGCATCGCCGGCCTCAGATTGCGGCCGAACCGCATCAGGGCACCCTGCGCCAAGGCTCCGTTGAGGACCGTCATCAGGACCTGCGCGATGATCATCAGCGCGGGAAGAATGGGCGCCATCGCCCCGGCGATCGTCTCGGGCGGCATCTCCGGCGGCAGCATGGGGGCCAGGCCCTCCATCATCCGCGCCAGGTCGTCCGCCAGAACGCCGCTGAGACCCCCGGGTTGGCCCGACATCGCGACCGTCGCGATCACCAGGCAGACAAGACCGTATCCGATCAGCCACAGCAGGGCCGGGCCGGGCGGATAGTAGAGGGTGTTGCCGGCCGCGTCGGTCTGCGATCTCAACGCCTGCCGAACGACCAGCATCACCGGCGCGGCGTTGACCGCGACATAGGCCAACGCGCCCAGTCCGCCCGCCGCGATCGCGATCGCTCCGGCGGCGGTGGCCGACGCGATCAGCCCGCCGGGAACCCCAAGGCTCAGCCCGATCAGAAACAGGGGCAGCGACGTCATATAGGCAAGGATGATCGCGCCGCTCGACCCCGTCAGAATCGAGAGATAGAAGACGGCGCTGACAGCGCCGCCGACAATGGCGATCGCGATCGCCCGGCCCATGACCTTCTCCGCCCGTCGCGGTCGCCGGCGACATCGCCGCCGGCGGACCCTTGGTATTACTTGACCAGATAGGGCAATAGCGCCAGGAACCGCGCGCGCTTGATGGCCCGTGCCAGCTCTCGCTGTTTCTTGGTCGAGACCGCGGTGATACGGCTGGGAACGATCTTGCCCCGCTCAGACACGTACCGGCTCAACAGCCGGATGTCCTTGTGGTCGATCTTCGGCGCATTGTCGCTGGAAAACGGGCAGGTCTTGCGGCGACGGAAAAAGGGCTTGCGGCCCGGAGCGGCGCTCATCAGCTCTCTCCTCGGCTGGCTTCACGGGGTTCACGGGGCGGGCGATCGCCGCGGTCCCGGCTGTCCCTATCACGGCCGCCGCCGTCGCGGTCCCGTCCCGATCCCCCATCCCGTCCGGGCCGGCCTTCGCGGCTCGGACGGCTCTGCATCATTGCCGAAGGCTCTTCCTCCAGGGCTTCGACACGGATCGTCAGGTTGCGCAGGATGTCCTCGTTGATGCCCATCTGCCGCTCCATTTCGGCCACGGCCGGGTGGGGCGCATCGATGTTCAACAGGACATAATGGCCCTTCCGGTTCTTCTTGATCCGGTAGGCCAGGGACTTGAGGCCCCAATATTCGGTTTTTTCGACTTTCCCGCCGTTCTCGGTGAGAATGGAGGTGAAGGTTTCCGTCAGGCTCTCGACCTGGGACGACGGAATATCCTGGCGCGCGATGAACACGCACTCATAATAAGACACGGCTTTGGCTCCCTATGGCTGTTGGTGGCCCGGCGCTCGATCCAGCGACGCCTGACAGGGACCATCCCTGAAACAGGTCGCAAACCAGCTTTTCCGCGCCTAGCCGGCCGTGCCGAAGCGGCCGGCAAGGAGAAGCGGCGCACTATACAGAAAGCGCGCCGCGGTTCAAGCGGTGTGCTTGACACCGGGCCGGCAGCCTTTATGACTGACGTCCCCTCGCAGACCTGAAGATCTCAAACGGACCACCAGGACGGCATGACCCGAGCGTTCGTCTTCCCCGGCCAAGGCAGCCAATCCATCGGTATGGGCCGGGAACTGGCCGACGCCTTTCCGGCGGCCCGGGCCGTTTTCCAGGAGGTGGACGAGGCCTTGGGGGAGGATCTGTCTGGTCTGATCTTCGACGGTGACGCCGACCGTCTGACCCTGACCGAGAACGCCCAACCGGCCCTGATGGCCGTGTCGGTGGCGGCGGTCCGGGCGGTGGTGGACCGCACCGGCCTGCCGCTCAGCAGCCTGGCGTCCCTGGTCGCTGGCCACAGCCTTGGCGAATACGCCGCCCTGGCCGCCGCCGGCGCCTTCTCGGTCGCCGATGCCGCCCGTCTCCTGCGGCAGCGCGGCCTGGCCATGCAAAAGGCCGTGCCGGTCGGACAGGGGGCGATGGCCGCGATCCTGGGGCTCGACCTTGCGGCCGTGGAGGATCTGGCGCGCGAGGCTTCCCAGGGAAGCGTCTGCGCCGCCGCCAACGACAATGCGCCCGGACAGGTGGTGGTCAGCGGCGATCGGGCCGCCGTGGAACGGGCCATCGCACTGGCCGCCGAAAGGGGGGCCAAGCGCAGCATCCTGTTGCCGGTCAGCGCGCCGTTCCATTGCGTTCTGATGGCGCCGGCCGCCGACATCATGGAAGCGGAACTGGCGAGGACCCGGATCGAACCCCCGACCGTACCGGTGGTGGCCAACATCACGGCCGCGGCGGTGACCGATCCGGACGCCATCCGGCGCTATCTGGTGGAGCAGGTGACCGGCACCGTGCGCTGGCGCGAATCCGTTCTCCATATGAAAGAGTCCGGGGTCGACACGCTGGTCGAGCTGGGGGCGGGCAAGGTGCTGACCGGCCTGACCCGCCGGATCGATCGGGACCTGAACGGCATCGCCATCAACCTGCCGGCGGATGTGGACGCCTTCGCGGCAAGCTTGGACGGGCCGAAATGATCCCGTGTAACTCGGGCCGGAAAACAGGAAAGCAGGAACGATGTTCGATCTGACGGGGAAGGGCGCGCTGGTGACCGGCGCCTCGGGCGATATCGGCCAGGCCATCGCCCGGGCGCTGCATGCGCGGGGCGCCACCGTTGCCCTGTCCGGCACCCGCGAAGGGCGGCTGGCGGAGGTCGCGGAATCGCTTGGTGGCGAGCGGGTGCACGTCACGCCGGGCGATCTTTCGGGCGCCGAAGGCGCCGACGCGGTGGTCAAGGCGGCCGAGGCCGCCCTGGGCGGCATCGACGTGCTGGTCAACAATGCCGGCATGACCCGCGACGGCCTTTCCATGCGCATGAGCGACGCCGATTTCAGCGCCGTGCTGGAGGTCAATCTGATTTCGGCCTTCCGCCTGACCCGGGCCGCGCTGCGCGGCATGATGAAGCGCCGCTGGGGGCGGATCATCGGCATCACGTCGGTGGTCGCGGTCGTCGGCAATCCGGGCCAGGCCAACTATTCGGCCAGCAAGGCCGGCATGATCGGCATGACCAAATCCATCGCGGCGGAAGTTGCGACGCGCGGCATCACAGCCAATTGCGTCGCTCCCGGCATGATCGCCAGCGCCATGACCGACGTTCTGACCGACGATCAAAAGTCCCGCATGCTGGCGTCGATCCCGGCCGGCCATTTGGGCCAGCCCGACGACGTCGCGGCCTGCGTCGCCTTCCTGGCCAGCGCCGAGGCCGCCTATATGACCGGCCAGACGTTGCATATCAACGGCGGCATGGCCATGATCTAGGGATTCGTGCGCGTGCTGGCGTCCCCTTGGGAGGTATGTTATGTGACGCCAGTTTCGAGGGTGGCGCGGTTTCCTGTCATCACGGCGTTCCGCCGGCCGCCAACACGACCGTAACCCGTTTCAAGTGACCCGGCGATTGAACGTCGTGGACAGATCAAAGCTCCTGAAAGGCAAACATCGATGAGTGACACCGGAGACCGCGTAAAGAAAATCGTCGTGGAGCATCTGGGCGTAGAAGAGTCCAAGGTCACGGACACGGCCAGCTTCATCGACGATTTGGGCGCCGACAGTTTGGATACGGTCGAGTTGGTCATGGCCTTCGAGGAGGAGTTCGGCTGCGAAATCCCGGACGATGCCGCCGAGAAGATCCTGACGGTCAAGGACGCCATCGACTTCATCGAGCAGAACAGCGCCAAATAAGCTGTGTCACAGGCATCGTCGGGTCGGCCGTCCGGCGCCTCGATGACGGTTGCGGGGAACGGCATGCGCCGCGTGGTGGTCACCGGGATCGGCATGGTCACGCCGCTTGGCGTGGGCGCGTCGACGAACTGGGAACGGTTGATCGAGGGGCGGTCCGGCATCACCGCCATCGACACGTTCGATGTCTCCGACCTGCCGTCGAAAGTGGCCGGTCAGGTGCCCCGTGGAACCGACCCCGGCCAGTTCGATCCGGACCGCTATCTTTCGTCGAAGGAGCAGCGGAAGAACGACATCTTCATCCACTACGCCATCGCTGCCGCTCACGAGGCGGTCGCGGATTCGGGCTGGGTTCCGGAAAGCGACGAGGACCGGTGGCGTACCGGGGTGATGATCGGGTCGGGCATCGGCGGCCTGAAATGGATCGCCGATGGCGCCCTGCTGCTCGAGGAGCGCGGGCCGCGCCGGATCTCTCCGTTCTTCATCCCGGCGGCGCTGATCAACCTGGCCTCCGGTCAGGTCTCCATCCAGTACGGCTTCAAGGGGCCGAACCACGCGGTGGTGACCGCGTGTTCCACCGGCGCTCACGCCATCGGCGACGCCTCGCGACTGATCATGCTGGACGATGCCGATGTGATGGTCGCCGGCGGCGCGGAGGAGGCGATCACGCGGCTGGGCATCGCCGGGTTCTCGGCCGCCCGGGCGCTGTCGACCGCCTACAACGACACGCCGGAAAAGGCATCGCGGCCCTACGACAAGGGGCGCGACGGCTTTGTCATGGGGGCCGGATCCGGCGTCGTGGTGCTGGAAGAGCTTGAGCACGCCCGCGGGCGCGGCGCGCCCATCTATGGCGAGGTGGTCGGCTATGGCATGTCCGGCGATGCCTATCACGTCACGGCTCCGCCGGAAGACGGCAATGGCGGGTTCCGGGCCATGCAGGCGGCGCTCCACCGGGCCGGCATGAACCCCGAGGACATCGACTACGTCAACGCCCACGGCACCTCCACCCCCCTGGGCGACGAGATCGAACTGGGCGCGGTCAAGCGTCTGTTCGGATCGGCCATTGACGGTATCTCCATGTCGTCGACCAAGTCGGCGATCGGCCATCTTCTGGGCGCCGCGGGGGCGGTGGAGGCTATTTACTCGCTGCTCGCCATCAAGAACGGCATCGTGCCCCCGACCCTCAATCTCGAGGATCCCTCGGATGCCTGCACGGGCGTCGATCTGGTGCCCAAACACGCCAAGCAGCGGCGGGTTCGAGCCGCCCTGTCCAACAGCTTCGGCTTTGGCGGGACCAACGCCAGCCTGATCTTCAAGGAGCTGGAGTAGGCTCCATGCTGCGGACGCTCGCCCGTGTGTTTGCTGGGCTGGCGGCGCTGCTGCTGATCGCGGGCGGTGTTGTCCTGTACGTCTATGTCCAGTTCAGCTCGCCCGGGCCGTTGGACGAAGACACGGTGGTGGACATTCCGCGCGGCGCCGGACTGCTGAGCATCGCCGAACGGCTGGCCGAAACGAAGGTCATCGACGATCCCTGGGTGTTCCGCGGCGGCGTCATGATGCATCGGCACGAACGCGACCTGAAGGCGGGGGAATACGCCTTCCCCGCCGGGGTAAGCGCGCGCGGCGCCATGGACATCCTGCTCGGCGGACAGTCGATCACCTACAGCATCACGGTGCCCGAAGGGCTGACCTCGACCGAAATCGTCGCCCTGGTCCAGGCCGATCCGGTCCTGACCGGCGAGGTGGAGGCGGTGCCGCCGCAAGGATCCCTCCTGCCCGAGACCTATTCGTTCCAACGTGGCGACAGCCGTGCCGACCTTATCGCCCGCATGGGGCGGGCCATGGACCGGACGCTGGCCGAGGCGTGGCAGGAGCGGGTCGCCGATCTGCCGCTGGAAAGCCCCGAGGAGGTGCTGATCCTGGCCTCGATCATCGAGAAGGAAACCGGTGTCGCGGCCGAGCGGGCGCAGGTCGCCAGCGTCTTCGTCAACCGCCTGCGGCTCGGCATGCCGCTGCAGACCGATCCCACCGTGATCTATGCCCTGACCAACGGCGAGGCGCCGCTGGGCCGGGCCCTGCTGCGCGCCGATCTGGAGGTCGACTCGCCGTACAACACCTATCGGGTCCCAGGGCTGCCGCCCGGACCGATCGCCAATCCGGGCGCCGCCTCGATCCGCGCGGCGGTCAACCCCGCCGAGACGGACTATCTCTATTTCGTCGCCGACGGCACCGGCGGCCACGCCTTCGCCGAAACCCTCGACGAGCACAACCGCAACGTCGCCCGCTGGCGCCAGATCAATTCGAACAACTAGTGGTCCCGGCCCGCGAGCGGGCTGCCCTCCTTCAGCGCGCCCTTCTTCGGCAGGCGTCCCATCCAGCGGTCGGTGAGGGGCTGGGGCAGGGCGGCGGTCAGGCGGACGGCGGCGTAGAGGCGTTTGGGAAAGGCGATGCGCGGGCGGTCCCGCGCCAGTCCGCGGCGGATGATGCGGGCGGCCTTGTCGGCGTCCATCAGCAGCGGCATGGAAAACGCGTTGGCGTCGGTCATCGCCGAGCGCACGAACCCCGGACAGATCACCGACACGCCGATGCCCTGCGGTTTCAGGGCGCCGCGCAGCGCCTCGCCATAAACGCGCACCGCGGCTTTCGAAGCGCAATAGGCAGGGGCGCCGGGAAACCCGCGAAAGGACGCCAGGGAACTCATCAGGGCAATCTGGCCGCGGCCGCGCCGTCCCATCGGCCCGATCAGCGGATGGATGGTGTTCATCACGCCGGTGACATTGACATCGAAGATCCGCCTGGCCTGATCGTCGGTCTCCTCGCCGTCCCCACCGCCGCCGGAAATCCCGGCATTGGCGATGACCAGGTCGATGGGCGTCGCCGCGTCCACATTGGCCAGCCAATCGCGCAGGAACTCCCGCTCCATGACGTCGATGGTGGCGTGGCGTACCGACCCGCCCGAATCGGTGCAGCGCGCGGCCACCGCGTCCAACCGCCCAAGGTTCCGGCCGACGAGGATCAGGGTCACGCCGTCGCGCGCATAGTCTTCGGCCAGGGCGGCGCCGATACCGCTCGACGCGCCGGTGATCAGAATGACGGTCGGATCCTGCATGGGACATCCTCCATGGCTCTATGGCGAGATCGGGGGCGCCATCTTCGCCCGTCCGGCGCCCATGGCCAAGCCGATGGGCCGAACCGCCGTCGGCGCGGGATTTCAGGGCGGGTTCTCAGAACCGAGAAAGCCGGCGTATAAAGACGCCGCCCCTGCTTTGTCCAGACGGGATCGCCGAAGACGGCGGCGGGCCGCCCGCATCGAGGATCGCCATTTGCCAACGCCGACAGCGCGCCCCGCCACCGTCACCAGCATGACCGGCTTTGGCCGGGCCGAAACCGCCCATCTGTCCTATGCCTGGAGCTGGGAGGGACGCAGCGTCAACGGCAAGTCGCTGGATATCCGCTGTCGTCTGCCGGCCGGGTTCGAGGCGCTGGAGCCGGTTGCCCGCGCCGCGGCCGGCGACCGGTTCAAGCGCGGCAACATCGCCCTGACGTTGACCGCCACCCGCACCGAATCGGCCACCCGGCTGCGGCTGAACCGGGACCTGGTCGACGAGGTTCTCGCCCTGGCCCGTGAGATCGAGGATGCCGGCGGCGCCCGCCCCCGGCTCGACAGCCTGCTGGCCATCAAGGGGGTGGTCGAACCGGTGGAGGAGGAGGACCCAGCCGAGCACGCGGCGGTGGTCGCGGCAATGACCGCGTCGCTGACCGACATGCTCGACCGGCTGGCCACGGCCCGGGCGGAGGAGGGGCGCCGGCTGGAACCGGTGCTGACCCGCCTGATGGGCGATATCGAGGGGCTGGTCGCCGCGGCCGCGTCGTCGGCGGCCGCCGGTCCAGAGGCCTTGCGCGTCCGCCTGCGCGCCCAGCTTGCCGAGTTGCTGGAGGCGGCGCCGCCGCTGCCCGAGGACCGTCTGGCGCAGGAGGCGGCTCTTTTGATCGGCAAGGCCGACGTGCGCGAGGAGCTGGACCGGCTGACCGCCCATATCGCCCAGGCCCGCGACCTTCTGACCGATGGGGGCGCGGTGGGGCGGCGGCTCGATTTCCTGTGCCAGGAATTCAACCGCGAGGCCAACACGTTGTGTTCCAAGTCGGCCGACGTGGCGTTGACCCGTATCGGTCTCGACCTCAAGGCGGTGATCGAACAGTTCCGCGAACAGATTCAGAATATCGAATGACCCTGACCAAACCCGATACCAAACCCGAACGGACCGCCGTGACCATCCCGCGGCGCGGTCTGATGCTGGTCCTGTCGTCGCCGTCGGGCGCCGGCAAGACCTCCATCTCCCGCCGGTTGCTGGAGCGCGACTCCAACCTCTCCATGTCGGTGTCGGTCACCACCCGGCCGATGCGCCCCGGCGAACGGGAAGGGCACGATTACTTCTTTATCTCGGCGGAGCGCTATCGTGCCATGGTCGCCCAGCACGAACTGTTGGAACACGCCGAGGTGTTCGGCCACTTCTACGGAACCCCGCGCTCGCAGGTCGAACGCGCCCTCGATGCCGGCCGGGACGTGCTGTTCGACATCGACTGGCAGGGGACCCAGCAGTTGCAGGGCAACGCCCGCGCCGATCTGGTCAGCGTCTTCGTGCTGCCGCCGTCGGCGGCGGAACTGGAGCGCCGGCTGCACGCCAGGGCGCAGGACAGCGAATCGGTCATCGCCGGCCGCATGGCCAAGGCCGCCGAGGAGATCAGCCACTGGGCCGAATACGATTACGCGGTCCTCAACACCGATCTCGAGGCCAGCGTCGGCACGGTCGAATCGATCCTGCGGGCCGAACGGGCGCGCCGCACCCGTCAGACCGGTCTTGCCGATTTCGTCACGCGCCTCAAGAACGATCTCTAAGCGCCAACGATGACCGGAGCCAGTAACGGGACGGTCGCCGCCGACCCTGTTCCCGGCGGCAATATCGGCGGGGTCGGGCGCGGCATCGGCTGCGCCATCGGCGCCTATGCCGCGTTCTCCGGAGCCGACGCGATCATCAAATGGCTGAGCGTCCGGTACTCGATCTTCGACAGCCTGTTCGTCTCTTCGATGGTCGCGTTCATTCCTGTGCTGATCTTTTCCGTGCGTCAGGGCGGGTGGCGGTCGCTGCGGCCGATCCTGCCGGGCTGGACCCTGTTTCGGGCGCTGCTGCTCACCGGCAGCATTTCCTGCGTTCTGCTGGCCTTTGCCCGGATGCCGCTGACGGACGGCTACGCCATCCTGTTCGCCGTGCCGGTGATTGTCGCCGTTCTTTCGGGGCCCTTGCTGGGGGAACGCGTCGGTCGGGTCCGCTGGGCGGCGATCATCGTCGGTTTCGTCGGCGTGCTCGTCATGTTGCGGCCGGGGTTTCAGACATTGGGCGCCGGCCACATGTTCGCGGGGCTCGCCGTCGCCTTTTATTCCGGCGCGTTGCTGGTGCTGCGCCATGTCGGCCGGCGCGAGAGGCCCGGGGCTCTCCTGGTCGTCATGCTGGCGACCATGGCCGTGTTCAGCGCCGTGCCGACCTTCATCGACTTCGAGGTCCCGGCCGGTCCCGATCTTCTGCTGATGGGCCTCGCCGGGATCCTGTCGGGTGTCGCCCACATCCTTCTCGTCCTCGCCTTCCGCGCCGCCGACGCGGCGCTGGTGGCGCCGTTTCAGTACACCCAGATCCTGTATGCGACGGTGATCGGGATCATCGTTTTCGGCGACTGGCCGGACCCCTACCTGCTGCTGGGCGCGGCCTTCGTCATCGCGGCCGGCATTGCCATCGTCCGGTCCGGGTCGAAGACGCCGGCCTAGGAAACCGACTTATTGAGGGGGGCCGGGAGGGGCTGATCCGTGCTTCATGGCCTCGATGCGAGGAGGCGTCGACGGCGCATTTCGGCCTGACGGATGTCGAGTGGGTCCGCTCCAGCCGCTTCGTGCCGACAAGCCGCGCGGCGTCGGCCGGGTCATGGGCCGTCGGCCTTCGGTTCAGGGCGGGACGCGTCGTCGTGAACCACGAGAGTGAAGCCTTCGTCGGCGGTAGGTGCTGCGAAGTGAGTGGTAAAGTCGTGGAACTGGGCCTCTGTCACTGCGAACGGGTGGTCGCCTGCCGCGTTTCGCGCGCGCAGTCTGGCAAGGCAGACGTCGTCCGGAACGTCCAGAAAGTGTAGCTGGTCGGTGGCCTCGGTGGTCTCCACGATGGTTCTCATCCAACTGCGTTGCCCGGGCGTGTTCGCGGCGAAGTCGAGGACGACGGCAACGCCCGCCTCCAGCAGCGCGGCCACGTGGGGGCCCATGACGCTTCGAAGTTTTGAGGAGCACCGGACGTAATCCTTCAACGAATGCAGCCCGTCTGCGAAGAGCGCGCTGAGCCATGCGTCTTCGGAGACGAGGACGGTTCCGGGCGTGGCGCTGAGTCGAGCGGCCAGGGTCGATTTCCCGGAGGCGATCTTGCCGCAGACCATGTGCAGCGTCGGAGGATCAGAAATCATGGAGTGAGCCTCCGAAGGTCCTGAATAAGCGCGTCTTAGAGCAGGATCGCCTTGGGTGGAATCGCTTCGGCGATCCCACCCAAGGCGT
>JBQLZQ010000034.1:0-11377 GCA_052168355.1 Inquilinaceae bacterium | reverse complement strand
CACGTCATTGGTGGAAGCGGGTCCGCTTCCACCAATGACGATCGCGCTCTAATACGGCGCGCGACGCCTGACCGCCCCGGATGCGTCGCCGGGCCTATCGGCTTACTGGGGCTTGCGGACCGGCAGCGGAACGGTGTCTGAGGATGGGACGAGCGGCTGGTCGCGGACGTCCGCGGAGCCCTGCTCCTCGGGGCCTTCGGCGGCATCGCCCGATGGCGTCGACCGTTGGGACGGAACCGAGACGCCGCCGGTCTCCGATCGTACGGCCAAGCTGAACTCGTGTCCGTCGGGCGACATGGCGTAATCGGGCTCGAATATCCAGTCGCCACGGTCGTCGGCGGTTACATAGCCGATCGGCTCCCCGTTATCGAGAATGATCAGATTGCTGTTGGCCGGTGCCCGGCCGGCGAGAACGGCCGCCCCGTCATCGGCGATGCGAACCAGATCGATACTGGGCGACGTGCTGGATTCGGAGCCGGACAGCAGGGTTGGAACCAGCCCCACGACCGGGTCGCCGGCGGGTCGGGTGTCCGTCGCCTGCTCGGCCGTCGCATCTGCCGGCGGCGGGTCCAGAGAAAGCGCGGGTTCCGGCGCGACGTTGGCGACCGTCGCCCCGCCGTCGCCCTGTTCAACCGTGGTTGGCGTTGGTTCGGGCGCAACGCCGCTTCCCCCCGCCAGCCGATCGATCAGTCCCGTCTGGCTTACCACCCACGTGCCGGTCAATGCGATGGCAACGGCCGCCAGAATGAGAGTCTTCGACGGTTGCCGGCGCCGTGCCAGCCTCAGATGTGTGGCGGGCCTCGGCTCCACGGTTTCGAAGGTCAGGCGCGACGTCGGGCTGGAATAGGCGGGGGTCGCCGTTTGAGAGCGCGTCTCTTTCTTTGGCACGGCAAAGGGAAGAGGCGCCGGCGCGCTGTCGCTGCCTTGCGGCTTGTTTCCGGCGTCGGTGACCGGTTCGGAGGGAACCGCTTTTGCCGGCGGAGGCACAGGCGCGATGGAAGGCGTTGCCCCGCCGGCCTCTCCAACCGCCGATGGAGACGGGGCGTCATCCCGTCGCAACCACTCGTCCCAGGGCCGGTCGCGGGATTCCAGAACGACATCGAACAGGCTGGCCTGCGGTGTCCCTTCCTCTCCCGACGACGTCTGGCCGTCGGAGGACGCCTCGATGCGAAGGGTCGAGTCGGGGGCGTCCAGGCGGTGGGTCAGGGGCGATACGGTGGTCCGTTTCTCCGACGTTGGGTCGGCTGGTGCTGCCGTGCCCTTTTTGGCAAAAAGGGACTCGAACTCTGGCGCAATCGTGGATGCCATCAGGATACGGCCCTACGCACCGGGTCGCCGGCGGTCCAGGTTTCGGACGGCCGCGCCGAGTCTGGCAATTGCGGGAGGGCGCGATGGACGACATTGCCGCCCAGGCGCTTTTGCAGATAGTCCCAGAGTTGAGCGATTTCGTCGGCGGATCGAGACTCGCCCGGCAACTCCATAACCGTCCGTCCATCGATCATGCTGCCGGCGAAATCGACGCGCTGATGGATGATGGACGGTGCAAGGGCGCCGTGCTTGGACAGGATGGTGATCGCCTCGGAGGTGATTCGCGCCCGTGGCGTCGCGCCGTTGATCACGAACACCAGCGGCTTGCCCAGATGCTCGACCAGATCGACGGTGGCCTTGATCGACCGTAAATCATGCGGGCTTGGCCGGGTCGGTATGACAACAAGATCCGAAAGGTCGATGACGTCCTTCATCGTCGACACCAGCGCCGGCGGCGTATCGATGATCAACAGCTTTACGCCCGCTTGCCGGAGTTTTCCGATATCGGCCGAGAGCCGCGGGACCGATGTCTTTACGAATAAGGGAGTGTCGGCGCGTCGAACATTCCACCAGTCGGCCAGGCTGCCTTGCGGATCGATATCGATCAACGCAACGGGTCCGGCCCCGGCCGCTTCAGCCTGGACCGCGAGATGTCCGGCGAGCGTGGTTTTTCCCGAACCGCCTTTGCGCGATGCGATTGCCAGCACCTGCATGTCTACATTGCCTCCTAAGCCCGACCAGTCCGGCGGGTATGTCACAGAATCCGACGAGCCACGCTGATGCCTGACGAATTAGCCAGATATGGTAGGGTTCTACTCATTCATTACTAAAAGATGTGGTTTTGTAAATAGCTCTGTTTGCAAATCAACCCATACCGACTTTCATGTCGTCCTTCTTTTAGCGGCTTTGTGCGGCCGCCGTCGTTGCTGGCTGATGGAGATCCAGCTGTCGTTCCAGGAACTCCAAGGGTCGCCAGGGACGCTGGCCTTCGACATGGGCGCCCGGCTCCACCGTCAGGGTATTGTGGATGATCGATCCGGCGATGCGGGCGGTACTGCCGATGGTGACGTCGATCGCTTCGACAGGACCGTGAACCACGCCATGGATCGCGGCTTCCGCCGCATGCACCGATCCGACCACCATGCCTCCGCGAGCGACGGTCACCGCCGGCGCCCAGATGGCGCCTTGTACGGATCCGCAAACGCGGACCGGCGATGTCCCGATCAAGTCTCCCATGACGCGCATACCCGTCCCAATGATCGACTGGTCGTTGTTCGCGGAAGTGTTCATGGTTCCTTCGTTCGTCGCCGACGGCGCCGATGCGGTCCCGCTGCATCGGCACGTCAACCATTCTGGCCCGATCGGCCATCCAGGCGCACACACCGTCCGTCCACCACCGCTCCCTTTTCGACCGCGAGCCAGTGATAGTGGAGGTCGCCCGTCACCTGGCCGGATCTTGCCACTGTCACCGACGAGGCGGCGACCTCACCCGATATCGATCCTGAGATCATGACGGTTTCGGCGCGGACGATCCCGTTGACCGTGGCGCCTTCCGCCACGGTCAGCGTCCGGCCGGCAATGTCACCATCGACTGAGCCAAAAACCTGCAGATCGTCGTCGCTTTCCAGATTGCCCACGACTTTCAGTCCGGCGCTGATCACGGACCGCGGACTTTCATGCGCCGAACTCGCCGAGCGGCGGCGTTGGACAGATGGCGCTGCGTCTCTGCTGCTGGGCAACGGCTCCGCGGTTGCTTGCGAGGTCGCGGCCTTGTCGCCCTTTTTGAACATTTCGGCTCTCCCACGATCGAAAACCGCCCGACCCGTTGCGTCACCGGTCGCGGATATCCACCCATCGCCATCAGCACTTTGCGAGCCTATCCCATGGCGGGTCCACGATCCAGCGGTACCATGCCACACAGCGGGAGATTTCGCGCCGGACCGGGATCCCATCCGGCAATGAGTCCGTCAGTCCAAGTTCTATTCCAAGACGGGGTCTTAGACCGCGGCCGAAACCTGCACGACTCGCGATGGCGGAAACCGCACGAGCGCCTTGGTGCCCTCGTTGGGTTGGCTTTCCAAACGCAGCGTGCCGCCATGCGCCTTGATCAGGCGATCGGTCAGGGGCAGGCCAAGGCCGGTGCCTTCCGAGGTGCCGGCCAGACCGCCGTGCACGCGCCCGAACACGGACATGGCGGTTTCGATATCGCTTTCGGTCATGCCGATCCCGTTGTCCGCGACGGTCAGAAGCAAGGCGCCGTCCGGTTCGGAGTCAATCGTGATCGCCACGCGGCCTCCCGGCGGCGTGAATTTAATGGCGTTGGAGGCCAGATTGATGACGATCTGGCGCAGCCTTAACTCGTCCGCATAGAGCGTTGACAAGCCGGCCGATGCCTTCAGCTCCAAGTGCACGGACCGTGCCTCGGCCTGCGGGCGGATCAGCCGCACCGCGGTTTTGGCCACATCGCCCAGATCGACCTTGTCCTCGTGCAGCGGCATCCGCCCCGCCTCGATGGCCGAGATGTCGAGGATGTCGTTGATGATCTGCAGAAGATGACTGCCGGACGCATAGATATCCTCGGCATAGTCGAGGTAACGTCCACCCGGCAGGGGGCCCAGCAGCTGTTTGCGGATGACATCGGCAAACCCGATGATGGCGTTCAGCGGGGTCCGCAACTCATGGCTCATGTTGGCCAGGAAGTTCGACTTGACCCGACTGGCCTGTTCGGCACGCTCCTCGGCGCGCTTCCGCTCGTCGATTTCCTGGGTCAGGGCGCGGGTCCGCTCCTCGACCCGCGCTTCGAGTTCGCGGCCGGCGCGGCGCAACGCCTGCTCGTCGCGTTTGCGCGGCGTTACATCGGTGGCCACCGCCACATAGTGGGCCGGGCCGTCGTCGGCATTGCGCAGCGGCGAGATGATTACGGCGGCCCAATAGGCCTGCCCGTCGTCGCGGACGCCTTTCACCTCGCCGCGCCAGATTTTCCCGGATCGGACCGTTCGCCAGACCCGACTGTAACCGTGTCCGGCGCCGTCGGTAACGGTGCCAAAAACGTCCTTGGCAACGCGCCCGACGACATCCTCGGCGGCGCGTCCGGTCAGGGTTGTGAAGGACGGGTTGACGTATTCCACGCGGCGGTTGGGGTCGAGGATGACGATCGCCGCCGGGCTCTGTGCGACGGCGCGGGAAAACTTGCGCAACCCTTCGGTCAGCCGCGCGTTCTCCCCGGCATTCTGACGCAGCCTCGCCACCATCTGGCGGAACGTCTGGGCGGTATCGCTGATCTCCACATAAGGACTGTCGACAGCGGGCGGGATGGCCAGGTGGCCCCGCGCCACGCGCTGGGCGTTCTCGCGCAGCGCGGCCAGGGGTCGGGCGATGCTTCGCCACAGCACGAACCCGATCAGGCAGGCCAGCACCGTCAATGCCGCGGCCATGTAGATGTTGCGCTTCTGGTTCTGCTTGATGGCGCCGAGAAAATCGTCCTCCGGCACGTGGATGCCCATGACCCATGGCCATTGGGGGCTGGTGAACGGTGTGAAGATGGCCGCGTGGCGCTGGCCGTCCAGCGTGAAGGATGTATGGATCTGACTGTTGAAGTCGTAGGTATCGAGCGACCGGCCCAGGGCGGCAAAGGCGGCGCGCCCGACCGGATCCTCAAGCTCCTCGATGGTCGTCAGGCGCAAGCCGTCGGGGCCTTCGCTGGACGACTGCGTCAAAAGCTCGGCGTTGGGGTGGGCGATGACATCGCCGTTCTGGCTGAGGATGAAGGCCGATCCGTTTTCGCCCACCTTGAGACGGGCCAGGAAATCGGAGATTTCATCGATCTCGATATCGACGCCGACAACGCCGTTCAGGACGCCCTGAGCGTCATAGACAGGACTTGAGGTTGTGACCCCAGGTTGTCGCGAAGTAAAGAAGATGTACGGGTCGGTCCAGACCAACTCGCGTCTGTCCACCGCCTTTGTGAACCAGGGTCGCGTGCGCGGATCGTAGACGTCGCTTGGATCGCTTTCGCTGACGATCCGGGCAAAGTTGTCATCCCTCCACGTCAGCGCCACCCGGCGAAGGTCGCCGTCGCCGCTGATGACCTTGGTCGCATAGGCCGAGCCAGCCCGCTCTTCAGGCGCGCGCCGGACATAAAAGAAGCTGCCGTCGACACCACCGAAAAAGATGCCGGCAAACCGGTCGTGCAGCCGAAGCTGCTCGAACAGATAGCGCTCCATACGGGCGGGATCGTCGTGGCTCAGAACCTGGTGATCGGACAGGCGCTGGGTCAGATCGGCGGCCGTCTGGGCGGGTTGGAGAAAAACCTCCGACCGGTCGATGGTTTCGGCCGCCAGGCTTTCCATCAGCTCGCGGGCATGCTGAAGGAGAACGCGCTCGGTGTTGACATAACTCGAAAACAGGATCGCCGAGACAGTCACAACTTGGAGGCCGACAATGCCGGCAATCAGAACGTGTTTTATGGAGAGCTTCATGACGGAGGGTGGGCTCGCTCAAAATTATCCTTAAATTATAACAAATTACATCTGATGCACAGCCTTAATACGAAAATTGATGCTCGCCACCGCAAATTCACCTTGATTTCAGATGGTTGGCACTAATCTCCAAGATCTAACTTCCTATACCATCGGTCGATGATAGCACATATTGGACGAGCAGGCTGTCCAGGAGAGGCGATCGATTGTCGTCCGAAACCACATAGATCGTCCCCGGTCGGCCATGTGTCGGCGAGAGTGCCAACCCTTCGAAGTTCGATATGCCCAAGGGTGGTTCCACGGTACCCACAACGTAACCGCCGATCACCGCCGGATTGTCGAGTTCCGAGGCCGGGACTCGGATCACCCGTGCCCGCAGACCGCTGAACAGGCCAAAAGAGCGCTCAAGCACCAGCACGTCGCCGTCGGCCAGGGCCACGGCGTCGGTGGGGGCGAAGGCACCGTCGGTCCGGTAGGTCTTTCGGTCCCAATCCCCCAGCGGCTGTCGGATCCACAGCGTGTGATCGCCGGATGATCCCGACGCCGCTTCGCCGATGGCGATAAGACGGCCATCGGGCAGCATAGCCAGCGCCTCGACGCCCTTGTTGGCGGGCAGACGGGCAAGCCCCGGCGGCGGCGCGATCTCGCTTGGGGGCTGACGCAGGCCATCGGCGCCGGGCGGATAGGCCAGCAACCGGTGATCGCGCTCGAACGCGACCAGCCATGAGCCATCGGCGGATCGGGTCATCG
Organism: Inquilinaceae bacterium; assembly: GCA_052168355.1. Taxonomy (GTDB): domain Bacteria; phylum Pseudomonadota; class Alphaproteobacteria; order DSM-16000; family Inquilinaceae; genus JBQLZQ01. The sequence continues at coordinate 4,841 of JBQLZQ010000034.1, read as the reverse complement.
CCTCGGCATCGCGCCGGCGCTTGGGTGCCTCCGCGTCGATGCCGCCCAGCGGATGGACGGTCAGGGCGTCGACCCGGACCAGGCGACCGCTATCATCGTGGTGCATCCGGCCGGTCAGGATTTGTCCTTCATCGGACAGGGCCACGAAGCCGCCGCCGTCGCCATCGATGGCAAGCGCCGACAGGCCGCCGATGCCGCTCGGCAAGTCCAGTCGGACGCCGCCGCGATAGTCCAGGCCGCTTCCCGACACGACCGGCGTCGAAGCGGCCGGGTCGGGTCGGGGCGCCGGCGCGCAGGCGACGACAACGGCGGCGATCAGGGCGGTGACGATCACCGGTCCCGCCCGCCCCGCGCGTCGAACCCCCGTCATGGATCCTTCCGTCCGTGCCGACTCCGGTGTCGCATTGATTTCCCCTCGTCGATTGCCTCTAATAGCCGCTCGCGCGCCGGGATGTCGATCCGCATACCGGCGTCGATACGCTTAAACGGAATTGAGGCGGCCGACGTCAAGGCCGCCGGACTGGGGAGGCAAGGACTGATGTTGCAGAGATTTTATGGAGTGGCGGCGGCCGCGATTCTGGTTGCCGTGGCGTTGCCCGGGGCGGCGTCGGCCCAGACCGGGGCGCTTGATCAGGCGGTCGGCGGCTATTCGTTCGAGGAAGCCGCCCGCGAAGCCGAGGGGACCAAGAATTTCAATTCCAACGATGGCGTGCTTACCTTCGCCATCATCACCCACACCGCCGGCAACGGGTTCTTCGACCCGACCTATGTCGGCGCCAAGGTGGCGGCCGACGCGTTTGGGATCAACCTGCTTATGCTGGGGTCCGAGGCGCCGGTGGACGACATTCCCCGTCAACTGGAAATCATCAACCAGATCGTTCAGGACCCGACCATCGACGGGCTGATCATCACTACGCCCCAGGCCGGGGCCTATGACGATATCGTCCGCACCATGATGGATCGCGGCGTGCCGGTGGCCACCACCAACAGCTTCGATCCGAACCTGGCCAGCCGCAATCAGATCAGCCACACCGGCCAGCAGTCGGCGGCGGCGGCCATCGGCGGCGAGGCCCTGGCCCAATGCGTTCTGGAGTCCGGTGCCACCGGCGGAACCATCCTGTTCCCCAGCACCACGACGCTGGGCAATGTGGAGGTCAACAACCGCGTCACCGCCGCGTTCGAAGCCACGGTCCAGTCTTTGAACGAGGCCGGTCAACTGGCCAACTTCACAGTCGACGCCGGCCCCACCAGCATCGGCATCGACGTCGACGCCAACAATATCGTCGGCTCGATCGTCAGCCTGATCGAATCGCGGGGCGACGTGGTCGGGGTGTTTGGCGCCAACGGCTTCGTCACGCCGGCGATCGGCGATGCGGTGGCGCAGCTTGGCATCGGTGACGAGGTCTGTTCCTACGGGTTCGATATCGGCCCGGCGCAAAAGGAGCAGATCGCCAACGGGCATCTCGATGGCGCCCTGGGTCAGCAGCCGTTCCTGCAGGGTTTCTGGCCGGTGGCGCAGCTCTATCTGCAGATCGACCGTGGCGTCACCGCCGCCGATCTCGACACCAAGGCCCAGCTGGTGACGTCCGACAATCTGGGCGCGGTTGGTACACGCTTCGAGAACTAGATCTCGGGCCGGTGGACGTCCGCCAGACGGGAGTGGGGCCAATCTCGGCCCCACTCCTTCGCCTGCGGTCGGGTGACGGCGCGGCGACGTGACGGAGAAGCGGCAATGACCGAAGACCAAGGCGGCCTGCGGAGGTTCTTCAAGTCGTGGGAATTCGGGCTGATCGTGTTCATGGTCGCGCTCTATCTGGTGGGCGTGGCCATCAACCCGCGTTTCTTTGGCGACACGACGGCGGTCCACAGCATCCTGCGCGACGCTGCCCGGTTCGGGGTCATGGCCGTGGGCATGACCTTTGTCATCGTCAACAAGGATCTGGACCTGTCGGTCGGATCGACTCTCGGCCTCACGGCGACGCTGTTTTCCCTGTTCTTCTCGCCCAACTTCGCCGACCTGCCAGCCTGGACGGCCGTGAGCCTGTGCCTTGCCGCTGGAATCGGCATCGGTCTCATCAACGGCGTGCTGGTGACGGTGCTGCGGGTGCCGGCCTTCATCGCCACGCTGACCATGCTGTTCATCGGCCGCGGCTTCGTTCTGGGCCTGACCGGCGGTAAGACCATCGCCTACGACCAGAAGGCCCTCGACTACGGCTTCTTTGCCATCGGCGAAAGCAACCGCTTCGACTTCAACAATCAGATACTGGTGTTTCTTGTCGTCGCCGTGATCGGCGCCGTCGTCCTGGCACGGACGATTTGGGGCTATGAGACCTATGCCACCGGCGGCAACGAGCAGGCGGCCGGCTATGCCGGCATCAACACGACCATGGTGCGCATCCGTGCCTTTGTGATCTCGTCCCTGTGCGCCACCATCGCCGGCCTCATGAACGTCGCCCAGGACAAGGGCGTGACCAGCCAGTACGGGTTGGGTAGCGAACTGATCGTCATCGCCGCGGTCATCGTCGGCGGCGCCAGCATCCTGGGCGGAAGGGGCAGGGTGGCGGGGTCGTGCCTGGGGGCCATCCTGATCGTTCTGATCGACAAGGTGCTGCGGGAGGGTGTGCCGATCACGCGGACCATCACGATCGGCGACGTCGAGATGGAAGTGCCGGGCATGGCCCAGATGCCGCCCGGCGCCGTGCCGGCCTTTCTGGGGTTGATCCTCGTGGCGGCGGTGCTGATCGAACCCTGGATCATCCGCCAGCGTCTGATCCATCGCCTGCTGGCCCGGCTGCGCGGCATCCGGATCCCGCCGCCGGCCACGGAGACGGTGGCCATCGAGGGGGCCAAGACGCACGGAACGGCCCTGAGCGCGGCCGAGTTCAGCGCCACCGGCATCCGGCGCTGGCTGATGCGGCGCGAGGCGGCGGCGGTGCTGTTCATGATCGTGCTGTGGGGAATCGGGTTCTACCTCCGTCCCGATTTCTGGGGCAGCCTGGACAACAGTTTCAACCTGCTGCTGGCTTTTACCGAGATCGGCATCATGGCGGTGGGCATGACCTACGTCATCGCCAACGGCGATATCGATCTGTCGGTCGGGGCGGTGCTGGCGCTGTCGGGGTCGACGGCGGCCTACCTGATGAAGTTCCAGGAGGTCGATCCATGGCTGGCGGTCGTGGTCGCGTTCCTGGCCGGCACCTTGGCCGGGGTCATCAACGGCCTGTTGACCACACGGGCGCGGTTGCCCGCCTTTGTGGCCACGCTGGGCATGTTCTATATCGCCCGCGGCATCGCCGCTTGGCTGGTCGCCGGGCGTCAACTCAGCCAGTTTCCCGACGGTTTCACCCTGATCGGCCGCAAATTCATCGAGGTGCTGCGGGTCATCGACATGGCCCCGGCGCCGGGCACCTTGCTGTTCAACGTCGCCAGCGCGGTCAGTACCCAGACCATCCTGCTGGCGGTCCTGGCCACGGTGGCCGGGGTCATCCTGGCCCGCACCACATACGGCTACATGGTTCTGGCCACCGGCGGCAACCGTCGCGCCGCCGGTTACGCGGGCATCGACACGGACCGCGTGCGGTTCACCAGCATGGTGTTCTGCTCCATGTGCGCGGCCGTGGCCGGCATCGTCTACATCGCCTATTTCCGATCGTTCAACCCGTCGGCGGGACAGTTGCGGGAACTGGACGTCATCGCCTCGGTGATCATCGGCGGCGGCAGCATCTTCGGCGGCTTCGGGACCGTGATCGGATCCCTGGCCGGCGCCGCCGTCATCACGCTGATCCGGGCCTTGCTGTCGCTGCAGATCATCGGCGCCGACGGCCAGTCCTTCATCATGCCGCAGCACTGGGTCAATGTGTTTATCGGCGGTATCCTGATCGTTGCCGTGCTGGCCGACATCTGGATCCGGCAGGAAGGCATCTTCAGGCGGATGATCGGCAGTCTGCGCAAATCCGCTTCCGGCCCCTCTCAACCGCGTCAGGTGCCCCCATGACAGCGACCATGCCGACCACCGAACAGCCAGCATCCGGCGCCGACCCCCGCCCGGTGGTCGAGATGCGGGGCGTCTGCAAGAGTTTCGGTCCCATCCGGGCCCTGCACGAGGTGGACTTCTTTCTGATGCCTGGCGAAATCCTGGGTCTGGTCGGGGACAACTCGGCCGGCAAGTCGACGCTGATGAAGATCCTCTCGGGCGCCTACCAGCGCGACAGCGGCGATATCCTGGTCGACGGGGACCCGGTCCATTTCCGCAGCCCGCACGACAGCCGCGACCGCGGCATCGAGATGATCTATCAGGATTTCGCTCTATGCGGGAACATGGACGTGGCGTCGAATATGTTCCTGGGCCGTTGGCCGCGCAAGGGCCTGTTCGTCGACCGCAAGGCGATGGAGGATGAGGCCAACGCCGTCATGCGCCGTCTCAAGGTGGATATCAATTCCGTCCATCAGCGGGTTGAAAGCCTGTCGGGCGGCCGGCAGCAATCGGTGGCCATCGCGCGCGCCATCAGTTTCGACCCCAAGGTCGTCATCCTGGACGAACCGACCGCGAACCTGTCGGTCATGGCCACCAGCCGTCTGCTGGAAACCATGGCGGAGCTCAGGGCGCAGGGCGTGGCGCAGGTCATCATCAGCCATCGGCTGACCGACATTTTCGAGGTCGGCGACCGGGTGATGGTGCTCAAGCGCGGTCAGGCCGTGGGTCACCGCATGATTGCCGACACCACCGAAAAGGAAGTGCTGGAGCTGATCGTCCAGGGCGACGCCATGGATCTCTAGACCAAACGGTCTTTAGAGCGCGATCGTCATTGGTGGAAGCGGACCCGCTTCCACCAATGACGTGA
>JBQLZQ010000033.1:0-18247 GCA_052168355.1 Inquilinaceae bacterium | reverse complement strand
ACGCCTTGGGTGGGATCGCCGAAGCGATTCCACCCAAGGCGATCCTGCTCTAGAAAGGAGAGCCCCATGGCGGCACGCCGCCCTTTCAACGTCTTGTTCCTGTGCACCGGCAATTCGGCGCGGAGCATCCTGGCCGAAGCGATCCTGAACCGGGACGGCCAGGGCAAATTCGCCGCCTTCAGCGCCGGCAGTCAGCCCAAAGGCACGGTCCACCCGATGACGCTGGACGTGCTGCGCGCCGCCGGCATCGCGACCGAGGGGTTCCGTTCCAAGAATTGGGACGAATTCGCCCACCCCGGCGCGCCGGCGCTCGATTTCGTGTTCACGGTCTGCGACAACGCCGCCAACGAGGTCTGCCCGGTATGGCCGGGCCAGCCCATGACCGCTCATTGGGGCATTCCCGACCCGGCCGCGGTGACCGGCACAGTGGCGGAGCGGCGGGCCGCGTTTCTCGATGCCTTACGCAGCCTGTCCCGGCGGATCGGCGTTTTCGTCAGCCTGCCGGTGGCTTCCCTCGACCGCCTCAGCCTGCAGCGGCGTCTGGACGAGATCGGACGCACCCTGCCGCACACGGCCTGAGCTTGGCGGCATCGGCGGGGACGCCCTAAGAAAACCGCCGCCGGCCCTGTGCCAAACCGTGCCGCCCTGCGGAACGCCAGCGGCGCCGTCCCGTACAGGTCCCGCGTCAAGCGCGGGACTCGTCGTCTGGATTTTGTCGGCGGAAAAATTCAAAGAAAGAAACGGCGAGCCCCGGACTTGATCCGGGGCCTGTGCACAACGGCGCCGTTTGCTCCCGAAGGAAAAGAAGCCGCCGCTATTCCGCGCGGACGAAACGGACCGGTTTGTCGCTGAAACGGCTCATATGCACGGCGTAGGGCGCGGTGAAGCCCTGAGTCAACAGGGCGTCGGCGGGCGGGACGATTTCGCGGTATGTGACCACCACCTCGTCGATTCCGATCTGAACGTCGGTGATCTCCGCCCCGAAGCCGCCGGTGGGGCGCTCGCCCAAGAACACACCAAAGGCCATCGCCCCTTCCGGCAGCGGACCGGGCGCGGGTTCACCGGCAAGCTGCCACAGAATGTCCCAGCCGCGCGCGTCGCGGGCGACGGCGTCGATTTCCATCATCGCCGCGCTGTTGGTGCCCCGCCAGGTGCGTTGACCGTTCAACTGCGGCGCCGGGGCGGGCGCCGGCTCGGCGGCCGCAACCGCGTCGGCGGCCGGGCCGCGTGCGGAACCTTCGCCGCCGGGCACGTCGGTACACCCCGCCAGGACCAGCGCCGCCCCCGCGGCCAGCGCCGTCCCGACACCGCGCGCCGACACCGCGCTCATCCGACCCTCTTCAGCCGGGTTTCGACCAGCGTCGCGAACAGGCTGGCACCGACCGGCAGGATCTCGTCGTTGAAGTCGTAGCGCGGGTTGTGGACCATGCAGGCGCTGGGGCCGCCCGCCTGACCGACGAACATGTAGGCCCCGGGACGCTGCTGCAGCATGTAGGAGAAATCCTCGCCGCCCATGACCGGTTCCACCTCGCGGTGGACCTTGTCCGATCCGACCACGCCGGCGGCGACCTCGGCCATGATCTCCGTCTCGGCGGCGTGGTTGACCGTGGCCGGGTAGCCGCGATGGAACTCGAACCGCGCCTCGGCGCCGAACGACCCGGCGATGCCTTCCGCCACGCGTTTCATCCCGGCCTCGATCTGATCCTGCACGGCGGGGTTGAAGGTGCGCACGGTGCCGTTGAGAAACGCGTCTTCCGCGATGACATTGGCGGCGCTGCCGACATGAATCTGGGTGACGCTGATGACCGCCGGTTCCAGCGGGTTGGTGACGCGGCTGACCAGGGTCTGAAAGGCCATCACGATCTGCGCCGCGATGACCACAGGGTCGATGGTCATGTGCGGCATCGCGGCATGGCCGCCCTTGGCGACGATGGTCAGCGTGAACTCGTCCGCCGCGGCCATGATCGGCCCGGACCGGATCGCCACCTCGCCCGCCGGCAGGGTCGGCCAGTTGTGCATGCCGTAGACCTCGTCGCAGGGAAACCGGTCGAACAGCCCTTCCTCCACCATCACCCGGCCGCCGCCCGCGCCCTCCTCGGCCGGCTGGAAGATAAAGTTCACGGTGCCGTCGAAATTGCGCGTCTCGGCCAGGTACTGGGCCGCCCCCAGCAGCATGGTGGTGTGCCCGTCATGGCCGCAGCCATGAAACTTGCCGGGGTTCCGCGACTTGTAGGGCACGTCGTTCTCTTCGGTCATGGGCAGCGCGTCCATGTCGGCGCGCAGGCCGATCGACCCCGTCCCCTCGCCCCGTCCGCGCAGCACGCCGACCAGCCCGGTCTTGGCGATGCCGCGATGCACCTCGATGCCCCACTCGCGCAGCTTCTCGGCCACGATGTCGGAGGTCCGCACCTCCTCGAACGCCGTCTCGGGATGGGCATGAAAATCGCGCCGCCATTCGGTCATGGCTTCCTTGCGGTCGGCGATGGAGTTGATGATCGGCATGGTGCCTGTCCATGGTGAAGAGGGGTGGTCGCGTCGCCGCCATTGTTACCGAGCCTCCGCCGCGCGGCAACCGGGTTTGGCGAGTGGTGGCGAACGTCAGCCGACGGCCGACGACTGAAACGATCCGGTTCAACGCCCTTCGGGATCAGCCATCCAGTCCTCGCGTCCGTGCCGCACACGGATGATCAGGACGCCACGATCCAGCCCAACGGTGTAAATCACCACATGCGAACCGCAGGGGTGAACCCGCACCGGCGGATCGATTTCCGGGCGTTGTCTCGCGAGGTGCGGCCGCTCCGCTAAGAGCTGAAAGGTGTTTTCAAGCTTGTCGTGATAGGCGTCGGCGTGATCCGGCCCGAAGGTCTGGAGACCGTGGATGTAGATATCGATGATGTCCTGTTCCGCCGCTTGAGTCAGCCGGAAGGTCACGGATCAGATGCTTTTACCCGTTTTCGCGCGGCCTCCCGTAGCTGCTCCATGGACCGCTCGCCCTCCCCGCTTTCCAGACCCTCGGCCACCCGCGCCTGTATCGCGGCGATTTTGGCGGCACGGTCCTGGTCCCTGCGGATAAGGTCGCGCACATAGTCGCTGGCGTTGCTGTAGCGCCCGCCCTTGGTCTGCCGTTCGACCCAATCCTTCATTGGACCGGGCAGCGATACGTTCATGGTTGCCATATCAAACCTCCTGGAGAAAATATGGCATGATTTGGCAAATATTGCTATATTCTGTCTCGCGATGGAGCGGCTAGAGCGCGATCGTCATTGGTGGAAGCGGACCCGCTTCCACCAATGACGTGAATCGCTCTCTAACTCTATGAATAGAGTAGGATTCACGCCTTGGGTGGGATCGCCGAAGCGATTCCACCCAAGGCGATCCTGCTCTACGGGGTTGTCAGTCAACCCCAACCGGCATCGGCACGTCGGCAAGCCGCGCGTCGATGGCGGCCGCCGTCGGCAGGCTTTCCTGGGCGCCCAGGGCGAGGCAGGCAAGGGCGGAGCCGACGCTGGCCCGGCGCAGCGCCTCCGGCAACCCCAGTCCGCCATCCAGTCCGGCAGCCAGGATTCCGGCAAAGGCATCGCCGGCCCCGGTGGTGTCCACCGGCTCGATGGCCATGGCCGCCACCGTCATCAGCGTCGTGCCGCCGCCGTCTCGCGGCTGGACCGCGATGGCGCCCCTGGCGCCCAGGGTGACGACGCAGACAAGGCCGGCGGTTTCGGCCAGGGCGCGGGCGCTGGCCTCCGGCGTGCCGGCTGCCAGGTCCAGATGGCGGGCCACGGCGGTCGCTTCCAGTTCGTTGACGATCAGCACGTCCAGCCGGTCGAGCGTGTCGCGGGGCACCGACGCGGCCGGCGCCACGTTGAGGATGGTGCGCGCGCCCGCCGCCGCGGCCCGCGCGATCATCCGCCAGGTTTCCTCCGGCGGCACCTCCATCTGCATCAGCAGGGTGCTGCCGGGACCGAGCGCCGTGTCCTCCACGTCGGCGGCGCGGACGGCCAGGTTGGCGCCGCTGGCGACGGTGATGAAATTCTCGGCCTCGGCATCGACGCAGATATAGGCCAGCCCCGTGGGCTCCGCGGCGAGGCGAACCCCGCCGGTATCGATCCCCTCGGCCGCCAGGTTGCCGGTGAGCTGGCGGCCGAAATCGTCGTCGCCGACGCGGCCGGCCATGGCCACCGTGGCCCCGGCCCTTGCGGCGGCCACCGCCTGGTTGGCGCCCTTGCCGCCCGGCTTGGTGACATAGCCGTCGCACAGCACCGTCTCGCCGGGACGCGGCAGGCGGGGCACGCTCATCACCAGATCCATGTTGATGGAACCGAAAACCAGGATCATGGCGCCGCCGACGCCGGGGACAGAACGGTCACTCGGTCAATGGCTCATCAGGACGGGGACCGTCATCTGACCCAGGATCGAGCGGGTAACGCCCCCCAGGACAAGTTCGCGCAGCCGCGCATGGCCATAGGCCCCCATGACGATCAGGTCCGATCCGCGATCGGCGGCGTGGTTGAGCAGGGCGTCGGCCGGATCGAGGTCGCGGGCGACGGTCCTGGAGGCTTCGGCATCGATGCCGTGACGGGCCAGATGCAACGCCATATCGGCCCCCGGCTCGTCGCCCAGATCGGCATCCGGATTGACCGCCAGGACCGTGACCTTTTTGGCGGCGCGCAGAAGCGGCAGGGCATCGGCCACGGCCCGCGCCGCCTCGCGGCCGCCGTTCCAGGCGATCAGCGGGGTTTCGGCCACGGTCTGGACCTTATGGGCATAGGGTACGACCAGCACCGGCCGGCCGCAGGACAGGACCAGTTCATCGACGTCCGGCATCGCCGGATCGCGATCGTCGTCCCTTTCCTGCCCGGCCACCAGAAGATCTGCATACCGGGCCATCAGGGCCGCGACCCGCGCCGGGTCACCCGACGCCTGCCGCCATTCCGAGCGATCCTGAAGGCCGGCCTTGGCCACTTCGCTCTCGAACAGGGAGCGGGCCTGATCGGACCGCTCCCGCGCCGCCTCGGCCTGAACGCGCAGCGCCTCCTCGGGCATCTGCGCCTGGACATAGGCGGGGACGGTCGAAACCGGCATCGTGTAGAGGCCGGTGAGATGGGCGTCGTGGCGGTCGGCAAGGCGGGCGGCATAGGCGACGCGTTCCGCCGCCGCTTCCGTATGGTCGACCAGCACGATTACGCTTTTCAGTCCCATGGTCCCCTCCCAGATCCGGTTTGCGCCCGGTTACAGTGCGCGATCTCAGTATGCCGGACGCCCTGACGCGGTGCAAATTCCCGAGGTCGTGCTTTCGCCGGTCTCGAACGAAGAACCGAGGGCCGGTTGCCCCATCGGCCCCATCAGAGTCGCGTGCCGTCGGTCCCGGAGAACAGGTGGATCTTGGCCAGGTCGGGCGCCAGGCCGATCGGCTGGCCGGGAGCGACCGCCGGCCGGTCGGTGGTGAAGGCGCAGACCAGCTGTCCGGCCAGGCGGGCATAGACCAGGGTGCTGAGCCCCGTGGGTTCGACCACCTCCACGGTCGCCGGCAAACCGCCGCCGTCGGGTCGGATGGCCAGGTTCTCGGGCCGGATGCCGTAAACCAACGGCTCCCCCTCGCCTCCCGGCGCGTTGGCCGGCAGCGGCAGCACCGTGCCATCGGGGAGCCCGACCCCGTCGCCCGTCCGCCGGCCGGCGAGAAAGTTCATGCCCGGCGAGCCGATAAAGCCGGCGACGAAGCGGTTGGCCGGCCGGTCGTAAAGCTCAAGCGGCTCGCCGACCTGCTGCATCACCCCGTCATGCATGATCACGATCCGGTCGGCCATGGTCATGGCCTCCACCTGATCGTGGGTGACGTAGATGGACGTCGTCCGCAAATCCTGATGCAAGGCCTTGATTTCGATCCGCATCTGGACGCGCAGCTTGGCGTCCAGATTGCTCAAGGGTTCGTCGAACAGGAATACCTGCGGCTGGCGCACGATGGCCCGGCCCATGGCCACCCGCTGGCGCTGACCGCCGGACAGTTCCTTGGGAAGCCGCGTCAGCAAACCGTCGAGCCCCAGGATGCCCGCAGCCCGTCCGACCTCGCGCGCGATCAGGTCGCGGGCCCGGCGCCGCAGCTCCAAACTGAACCCCATGTTGGAACGCACGTTCATGTGCGGGTAGAGCGCGTAGGACTGGAACACCATGGCGATGTCGCGGTCCTTCGGCGCCACGTCGTTGACCACCCGGTCGCCGATCCGGATGTCGCCGGCGGTGATGTCCTCCAGCCCGGCGATCATGCGCAGCAGGGTCGACTTGCCGCATCCCGACGGTCCGACCAGGACCACGAATTCGCCGTCGGCGATGTCCAGATCGACGCCCTTGAGCACCGAGACGGCGCCATAGGATTTGTGGATGCCCTGAATGGAAACCGTGGCCATCGCCTACCCCTTGACCGCGCCGGCGGTGAGACCCTGGACCAGGTAGCGCTGGATCAGGGCGAAGAACAGGCAGGCCGGGATCAGCGCCAGCGTCGCCGCCGCCATCATCTGCCCCCAATCGACCGCGAATTTCGACACGAAGGTCAGCAGGCCGACGGCGAAGGTTTTCTGGTCGTCGCTGTTGATCAGCATCAGCGCGAACAGAAGCTCGCTCCACGCCGCGGTAAAGACGAAGCCCAGGGTCGCCGCGATGCCGGGCAACGTCAGCGGCAGGATCACCCGGCGCACCGCCTGCGGCCGCGTGCAGCCATCGATCATCGCCGCTTCCTCCAGATCCTTGGGGATGCCGTCGAAGAAGGACTGCATCAGAAAGGTGGCGAAGGGCACGTTGAAGGCGGTGTAGATGACGATCAGCCCGGTCAGGCTGTCATGCAGCCCCAACGGCACCATCAGCCTGTAGATCGGCGCGATGACCATGACCAGCGGAAACATCTGGGTCAGGAGCATCAGGAAGATGACGAACGGCTTGCCGCGAAAGCGGAACCGCGAAAAGGCGTAGCCGGCGGCGGCCGCGATCAGGGTGACCAGAAGCGCCGTGGTTCCGGACACGATGACGCTGTTGAGGAAATAGCGGGGAAAGGCGCTTTGCAGCAGCACGAAGTCGAAATTGGCCCAGGTCGTCCGCGACGGCCACAGCGTGACCCCTTCGGAGTAAAGCAGCCGGTCGGGTGTCACCGCGATCTTGATCAGCCAGTACAGCGGGAACAGCGCGAAGAGGACGAACAGCCACACTGCGCCGCCATGCAGCATGGCCAGCGCCGCGCGCCGCGCCCGGCTCTGGCCGACGACGGTCACCGTCCCACCATCAGGCCGCGCCGCATGCGGATCAGGATGACGGCATAGAGCAGCAGCAGCGCCAGCAACACCGTGGCCACGGCCGAGGCATAGCCGAAATCCAGCCGCGAATAGGCGGTGGCGAAAATGTAGGTGGCGACGGTCTGGGTTGAGTTGGCGGGACCACCGCCGGTCATCACCCAGATCAGGTCGGCGAAATTGGAAATCCAGATGGTCCGCAGCAGGATGGTGATGGCCATGGTCGGCGCCAGGAAGGGCAGCGTGATGCGCGTGAACCGCTGCCAGGGCGTGGCGCCGTCGATGGACGCCGCCTCGTACAGTTCCGCCGGAATGGCCTGAAGCGCCGCCAGCAGGGTGATGGCGAAGAACGGCACGCCGAACCAGACATTGGCGACGATCGGCCCCCACAGGGCGATGTCCGGGTTGGACAGGATGTTGTAGGGCTCGTCCAGCAGGCCGATCGCCGCCATCCAGTGGGGCAAGGGACCGATCACCGGGTTGAACAGCCAGGCCCAGGTCAGCCCCGACAAAAAGGTCGGCACCGCCCACGGCAGGAACACCAGCGCCTGAACCAGGCGGCGTCCCATGAACGGCCGGTTGAGCAGCAGCGCCAACGCCAGGCCCAGCAGGAACTGAAAGACCAGGCTGCCGAAGGTCCACCATGCGGTGTTGCCCAGCGCCCGCCAGAAATGGGCGTCGCCGGTCAGCCTTGCGAAATGGGCCAGACCGACAAAACCCGTATCAAAGGGGTTGTTGAGCTGGATGTTCCGAAAGGCGAAGGACAGGCCGATGATCGTCGGCAACAGCAGGGTCAGCGCCAGCAGGATGAGCGCCGGGCTGACATACAGGTAGGGTTCCAGGGCGACGGCGGCGACACGCCGCAACGGCCCCGGGGAATGCCCCGGGACCGCTGCCGTCGGTGTCACTGCTCGGCCATCCATTTCTGCTGCGCTTCGGTCAGATAGGCCGCCCATTCGGCGGTCACATCTTCCGCCGTGCGCTGGCCCAACAGCGCTTCCTGCGCCGTCTGGATCGACAGATTGTCGAAGAAATAGCCCAGTTCCTCCAGATGCGCCGGCACCGCCGTCAGTTCGTAGCGCGGGTCGTTCAGTTCCGTGAACCAGCCGGCGAACTGCTCGGTGGCGAAGTGGGCGTCTTCATCCGCGCCTTCGTGGATGGGGATGACGCCGACGAACTTGGCCCACTCCAGATTGGACTCCGGCGACACCAGATGGGCGATCAGATCCCAGGTTTCCTGCTTGTTGTCGCTGTCGGCGAACATCGACCAGCCGGCGAAGCCGATCGTCGGGAACGCCTTGCCCTCCGGTCCCAGAGGCATCGGCGCGACCGCGAAATCCTCCGCCGGCATCCGCTCGGCGATGGCGATCAGGGCGTCGGGGTCCTGGTCCAGCATGGCGCAGGTGCCGGAATAGAAGCCTGCCACGATTTCGTTGAAGCCCCAGTTCACGGAATCGCGGGGGGCATAGCCGTTTTGATAGAGATCGACCAGAAACTGGAAGCCCTCGACCGCTCCCGGTTCGTCGAAGGTCGAGGTGCCGTCCTCGTTGAAATAGTCCCCCTTCCCGTTCATGGCCGCCATGGCCATGTACCAGCCGTTGAAGCCGCCGCGCCCGCCGCGCAGGCAATAGCCGGACTTGCCGTCGCCCAGCTCGGAGATCCGGCGCGACGCCTCCATGAAATCCTCCATGGTCTCGGGCGGGCCGTCGATCCCCGCTTCGGCGAACAGCTTCTTGTTGTAGAACAGGGCGCGGATATAGAAGCCGTACGGGATCATGTAGGCCTCGCCGTCGACCGTGCGCGCGAACTGGAGCGTCCGGTCCGTCAGGGTGCCGGTGCCCGACCAGTCGGCCATGTAGGGCTCCAGGCTTTCAAGCTGGCCGTTGTTGGCATACAGCGACAGCCAACGTTCCGGCATCTCGACCAGATCGGGGATGTCGCCGCCCTGGGTCATGGTCAGCAGCTTCTCGAACGCCTGCTCCCACGGCAGCGAGGTGATTTCGACCTCGATGCCGGGATTGGCCGCCTCGAACGCGTCGACCTGGCCCTGCAGCATCTCGGTCCGCTGCGGGCTGGTGATCACCTCGACCAGTTGCAGCGTGGTCTGGGCCATGACCGGCGCGGAAAACGCCCACGCGCAGGCAGCCGTCGCAAAAATCAACTTTTTCATCGTTCTCAACCTCCCGTTGTTTGGAAAACCTCTCATGCCTCAACCGCGGCTTGGCGCCGCGGCCCTCTTGAGGGCCTGGTCGAGGTCGGCCCAGAGGTCGGCCGCCTCCTCAAGCCCGACATGCAGCCGCACCGCGCGCGGCGACACCTTGAACGTGATCGCCGCGCTGGGCCCACCGGCCTGCTTCAGACCGGCCAGCGCCGGCATCACCAGGCTTTCGTGCCCGCCCCAGCTGACCCCGATCTTGAACAGGCGCAGCGCGTCGATCAGGCACGGCACGTCGACGCCGTCCGCCACCTCGATGCTCAACAGGCCGGAAAAGCCGGACAGGCTGGCCCGCCCCGGATGATCGGAAAAGGCCGGGTGATGGACGCGCGCCACGGAAGGATGACCGGCCAGGCGGTGGGCGATGTCGAGCCCCGTTTCCTGATGGCGGCGCATGCGCAAGTCGAGCGTGCGCATCCCGCGCACCAGCAGCCAGGCCTCGAACGGCGCCAGCTTGCCGCCCAGATAGGGGGCGGTGAGATCGTTGATCCGGGCGATCAGATCGGTCGATCCGGCGACCACGCCGGCCACCGTGTCGCTGTGCCCCGACAGATATTTCGACGCCGAGTGGACCACCAGATCGACCCCATGGTGGATCGGCTGCTGGAACAGCGGCGAGGCATAGCTGTTGTCGATGAGCGTCACCACGCCCTCGGTGCGGGCGAGCGCGGTCAGCGCCGGCAGGTCCTGCAGGTCGAACACCCAGCTTGTCGGGTTTTCCAGATACAGCAGCTTGGCGCCCGGCAGCGACCGGGCCACGGCCTCCACGTCGCTGCCATCGACGAAATCCACCGTGACGCCAAGGCGCGGCAGCAGCTTGACGAACAGGCGGTAGGCGTCGGGATAGACATGGTTGACGCACACCATGCGGTCGCCGGCGCCGACCTGGCTGAGAACCGCGCTGGCGATGGCCGCCATGCCGCTGGCGAACCCGCGCGCCGCCTCCGCCCCCTCCAGGGCGGCCACCCGCCGCTCGAACTCCACCACGGTCGGGTTGTCGCCGCGCGAATAGATCGGGCGCGGCGCCCGCCCCGAGAACGTCGCCTCGAGCTCGGCGTAGGACCCGAAGGTGAACAGGGATGTCTGGTAGATCGGCGGCACGACCGCGCCATGGGGAAACGGGTCGTCGTGGACCAGCAGGCTGGCCGGGCTCAACGGCGGTGTCGACCGGGGGGTCGGATCATCGGGCATCGATGGCCCGCCTTATGTCCTGCTCGGTGATGTCGATGATGGCCAGGGCCTTGGCCCGCGCCCCGTCGGCATCATGGGTGCGGATGGCGTCGAACATCTCCCGGTGCAGGGGAAAGGATCGCGAGGCGAAGCCCGGCACCCGCAGCGGATTGCGGAAGATGATTTGCAGGGCGTCGTGCATCTGGCCGATGATCTGGCCGAACAGCGGGTTGCCCGTGGCCTCGTAGATGGCGCGGTGAAAGGCCCAGTCCTCGTCGCCGGCGCCGCCGTAGCGACGGTGCACCGCCTCCATCCGGTCGAGCTTGGCCTCGATGTCGGCCAGCGCCTCCGGCGTCGCGCCGCGGGCCGCGATGAACGCCGCCTCGCCCTCCAGGGCCCGCCGGATCTCCAGGGTCTGGAGCAGGGTCTCGGGCTTGGGCACCAGGGTCAATGGCATGTGGATCGCGCCAGGCTCCACCGGCGTGCGCAGGTAGGTGCCGCTGCCCTTGCGGATGTCGACCACGCCCAACCCCTGCCAGCGCTTGAGCGCCTCGCGGATGGTCGCTCGGCTGACCCCCAGCCGCTCGGCCAGGTCCCGTTCCGGCGGCAGCCGCTCGCCTGGCCGGATGCCGGTGTTGAAGACAAACAGCGCCAGGGTGTCCAGCACCGCCCCGTCCCGCCCCTGGGCCTGAACCGGCACCAGCCACGGATTGCCCCAATGGGCCGCCGCCCCGGCGGGCCGGGGGCGAACGGGTCTGGCGGTTCCAAATTGGTCTGACATCTGGACCGGATATTGATACGGGACAATCCGGCTGTCAACGGCGGGGACCTCATACCGGGCGATCGCGGACGGCCCCTTGATCTTCATCAAGGCCGCCGGTGCCGGTCCTGGGCTAGGGTTACGACCGCAACACGGAGGGAAGGATGGTTTCGCGACGCGGCCTGTTGATATCGGGGGCCACCATCGCCGCGGTCGGTGGGCTGACCCATGCGCTTTGGCCCAACCTCGACGCTTACACCGAGGCGGTCGCGCGCCAGCGGCAGGCGCTTGCGTCGGAGCCCCGGCTTCTGGACTTCGTCCGCTACGCGACCCTGGCGGCGAACGGGCACAACACCCAGCCGTGGCGGTTCCGGATCGCCGAGGACGAGATCTCCATCCTGCCCGATTTCACGCGCCGGACCGAAATCGTCGATCCGGACGACCACCATCTCCTTGTTAGCCTGGGTTGCGCCGCGGAGAACCTGGCCATCGCCGCCGCGGCGCACGGCCGTTCCGCCGAGGTCGGCGTCACAAACGACGGCGAGACGCGGCTGGCGGTCGCGCTGTCCCGATCGCAGGCGCGGGAATCGCCGCTTTACGCCGCCATTCCGCACCGCCAGTCGACCCGGTCGGTCTATGACGGTCGGCCGGTATCGGCCGCCGACCTCCAGGCGCTGACGTCCGCCGCGCGGGAGGATGGCGTGCGGGTGCTGGTCTTCACGGCGCCCGAGGAGCGCGAGGCGTTGCTCGAACTGGTGGTGGCCGGCAACAGCGCGCAGGTGAACGATCCCGCCTTCGTCGCGGAACTGCGCGCCTGGCTGCGCTTCAGCCCGGAACAGGCGCTGTCGACCCGCGACGGCCTGTTCAGCGCGTGCGCGGGCCATCCGGTGCTGCCGGCCTGGGCGGGCGGCTTTTTCTTCAACCTGCTCTTCACCGAGGGGAGCGAAAACGACCGGTATCGCGATCAGATCCGGTCCTCCGCCGGGATCGCCGTGTTTATCGGCGACCGCCAGACTCCCGAACATTGGATCAGGGTCGGCCGCAGCTTCGAGAGGTTCGCCCTGCAGGCGACGGCGCTCGGCATCCGCACCGCGCACATCAATCAGCCGGTCGAGGTCCCGGCCGTCAGGCGCGACCTCGCCGGCTGGCTGGGCGCCCAAGAGACCCGCCCGGATCTGGTGGTCCGGTTCGGCCACGCCCCGCCCCTGCCGATGTCCCTGCGCCGGACGGCCGACGCCGTGATCCTGTAGGCTCCGACCGGAGCCCCATTATAAGGGGCAGACTGCCGCCGATCGACGTGCGGGCGGACAGGCTTTCCGATCACGATCTGGTCATCCCGGACGCGCCGATCTGGACCATCTACCGCGCATTCTTATAGCCCCGGCACACGACGAACTCTCCGGGAATGCGGTAGCCGTCCGGCGTTCGGAACGGGGTGATCGAAGCCACATACTCGCGGTGCGCCGCGGCGCGCGTCGGCTCATCGAACCGGTCGTAGGCCAGCGCAACGGGGCCGCCAACGAACGCGGCCTCGATGGCTGCGCGGTCATCCGCATAGGGCAGCTCCGATGTCAGTCGGGACGTTTCAATCCGGACGAACTGGGCCGAAGCCATTTCGTTCGCCAACGCCGAGCCGGTCCCGAGTCGGAAAAACAAGGGACAGACCTCCGACCTCACCCGCGCATCCACAATCGGAAAGATATCCGCCCAGCCGCATTTGGAGCGCTCTCCCCAGACGGCGAAAACAGCCCGACCGCCGGGCTTCAGGACGCGGAAGGCCTCGTCCATGGCTTTGGCCGTATCGGAGACATACATCAGGCCGAGGGCGCATGTGACAAGATCGAAGCTGGCATCCGGCGCCACATGAAGATCTTCGGCGTCAGCCCGAAAAGCGGCGAGTTGGGTCAGACCGCGTATGGTGGCGGCTTGCCGGATTTTTTCGATCATCTTGTCTGAAATATCGGTGGCGATGACGCTGCCCAAGAGGCCAACCGATTCCGCCAGGGGCAGACTGACCAGTCCAGTACCGCAGGCCACGTCGAGGACATGTTCGCCGAATGTGGCGTCCGCCAGGCGCAGCAGTTCGGCTTGGGCGTCCGCCAGGCTCTCCTTCCAGCCCACTTCGTAGGCTTCCGCAGCCTTGTCCCAGCCGTAGCGCTGAACGCGTCTCTGCAATCTGGTGTCCATTAGGAACCTTCTCCGGGTCCAGGAGGCACGTCCGACCCAATGACGGAGACCCAATGGTCCACCGACTGCGAGCGTACGAATACGTCCATCAGCGGGCTGTACTTCAGCGACGCAGCGACCAGGTTTTCGATCACCTCCAGCGGGGCAGGAGATGTGACGGTGATCAGCAGCCGGATGCCGTGAAAACCGGGCATGGCGTCATCGCACACGCCGAGTTGCCCGCGTGCGTCGACGTCGGTCTCCAGCACGGCCTCAACATGGTCGACCGACACACCTCGTCGCGCGGCCCATTGCTTAACGCCAATGGCCACGCAACCGCTCATGGCCGAACGCAGAATCATACTGGGACTGGGGCCGGCATTGTTGCCACCCAGAGCCTTTCCAACATCAAGGGTCAGCGTATGGCCGGCTTCTTCCACATGGCACAGAGTGCCCTCGCTGACCGCCGCCCTATTGCGATAGACCCGTTGTCCGCGCTCGGGCCGTAGGGTCACCGTCTTGACCGCCCGGTCCAGCGCCGCTTTGATTGAGCCCATGTCCGACATGGTTGTCTCCTTTTTCCGCGAGGCTCAAGCGGCCATGACCGCACGGCCGTCGAGATGGGCGTGCAAATGTGCGGACAGTTCGCGCGCATCGTCGCCGACGCCGGAAATCTGATGCGATCGACGCCGGCGCATGAAGGTGAGGCCCATGGCATAAAGCCCCGGCGCGCTGACCAGCCCGCCGTGATGGCGAAGGCGTCCGCGCGCGTCGAACACCGGCATGTCGAGCCACGAAAAATCGGGCCGGTAACCGGTCGCCCAAACGATCGAGCGGATGCCGGTGTCGGTCAGACTGCGGCTGAGCGCCGGCGCCTTGGGCGCGCGGCTCGGCTTCGGCCGCTCTGGCGGCGGCAGCTCATTTTCGAGGCCATGCTTTGCCACCCAGTCGTCGATTGCGTCGACCAGACGGTGCATCTTGAGATCGGCAGACGCGCACGCATTCGCCAGGCCGCCCGAGAACAGCGCCGCTCCGTCGCGGATATCCATCAGCCGGCCGACGACCTCAACGCCAAGATCCTGCAATGCGTTGAGATCGACAGGCTCGGGCCCGCCGATCAATTGCGGCGATGGCGTGCGGCGCGCGCGCTCCAGATCGTCGATCTCACCGAACCGCTCATCCAGGAGGCCAAGGGCGTCCAACCAACGCTCCACGTCATACCCGCGGTACGTGCGCGGCAGGCGCGTGTGCCAACCGACAGCCAGCGTCACCGGCCGTCCCGAACGGTGGATTTCGCGCGCAAGCTGCACGCCGGACGCCGAGGCGCCGACGACCAGCACCCCGCCTGGTGGCAGATCGCCTGGCCGCTTATAGGCCGCGGGCGTCATCTGGAAGACGCTAGTCGGCACAGCGGCGCAGAGCCCCGGGACGTGCGGCCGGGCGCATGCCCCGGTGGCCAGGACCAGCGCCCTGCATCCGATCGGACCCTGGGCCGTCTCGAGTTGAAATCCGGCGCCGGTTCCCGTCACGCGGAGCACCTCGGTGTCACGTTGGATGGGCGCGTCGATCACCCTTGCGTAGTCATCGAGCCGCTCGACCAGGTCGGCGACCGGCATGTAACCATCGGGGTCGGGGCCCAGATAGGGAGCCCCCGGCAGTCCGTTCGCCCAGTTGGGGGTGAGCAAACGGAGGCTGTCCCACCGGTTCTTGCGCCAAGCTTGGGCCACCGCCCCGCGGTCGAGGATCAGATGATCCACGCCGCGGCGCGTGAGCTCCCGGCTCATGGCGAGCCCGGCCTGGCCGGCGCCGATGATGATGGTTGTCACGGGTCTCAAGAGATTGCTCCACTATCGGTTGGCCGGCGCCCGGTCAGCCGACCGTGACGTGCACGTTGGTGGGGTTGGTGACGATGTCGAACACCGCCGAACGCTTCTGGGATTGCGCCACAAGTGCCGCGACCTCGGCGGGCTTGGCATCGGCATCGATATCAAAGGACACGCGAATGGCGCTGAAACCGTTGCGCACATTCGCGTCGGCGCCGAGTATGCCGGCGAGGTCCATGTCGCCTTCCACCCTGGCCTCAACCGACCTGAGCTGGATGCCGCGATTTTGAGCCACCGATGCCACGCCAGCGGTCAGGCAACTTGCCAGAGCCGACAGGACAATCTCCACGGGCGTCGGCCCCGCATCGGGGGCGGCGAACTGTTCGGGATGGTCGGCGTCGATTGTGTGCGGCGACTTGCGGGCCTGTTCTTCGCCGAAACCGAAAAACCCCTCCACGGTCGAGCGACTGTGCACACCATCGACCCGCTTGCAGCGCGCGCGCCAGGTGAACCGGCCGGCCTCCGGCGTGGCCTCGATCGCTTGGCGGGCGCCAAGAAGCGCCTCGACGTCAACACCGTTGTTGACGGTTCCACTTTCCGTTTGATTGGTCATTCGAGTTTCCTTTCTACTGGTCATCATGTGTTGAGCGCTTTCGACATCCGCGTTCCCATGCGCCAGACGTCGCGTTTCTTGAGACGCACCTTGAAAAAGGCTCTCCGCGACGCTGCGCAAGAGGCGGATGCAGGCACACCGTTTGGCGTAGAGAGTGATAGTCCGGATCGGTTGGCGGGTCTTGCGGACGAGTTGGAGATTTCCTGGAGAAATTCTGTTGAATTCTATCGGTCGGCCTAGGATACTGGCCGGTTGTGCGACATCGGGTCCATGGATATCCGTGATAGGTCGCTTCGGACTGCCTTTTTGCGAATATGAGATACTTCTTCGACACGTTCGTGCTGGATACGGCCCTGAGAGAGCTGTCCAAAGACGGCGTGGCCGTCGGGATCGAGCCGAAGGTATTCGAACTGCTTCTACACCTCGTTGAGGAACGCGACCGCGCGGTCTCGAAGAGTGAGCTTGTGGAGTCGGTGTGGGAGGGCCGCTTCATCTCGGAGGCGGCGATGTCGAGCGCCGTTCGCTCGCTCCGCAAGGCGCTCGGAGACGACGGCAAGAGCCAACGTTATGTCAAAACAGTGCATGGCCACGGCTTTCGCTTCGTGGCGCCCGTCGTCGAAGCTGGCGCTGGTGCTGGATACGGGACGGTAGCGACAGACAGCGCGGACACAGGCGATCTTCCCGTCCAGGACATCCGTTTTTGCCACAGCGCCGACGGTACAAGGATCGCCTATGCTCTTGCCGGCGCTGGGCCGCCATTGGTAAAGGCGGCCAATTGGCTGAATCATTTGGAGTTCGACTGGGAGAGCCCGGTCTGGAAGCACTTTTTCAACGAGCTGGCCAGTGAGCATCAACTCATCCGATACGACGCACGCGGCAATGGGCTGTCGTCCTGGGCCGCGTCGGATTTCTGCCTCGACCGTCAAGTGGAAGACCTCGAAGCGGTGGTCGATACGCTGGAGCTTGAGAAATTCCCGCTTCTGGGCATATCGCAAGGCTGCGCCAAGGCCGTTGCCTATGCGGCCCGACATCCGGAGCGCGTGACAAAACTGCTCTTGCTCGGTGGCTATGCACGCGGCTGGCGGCATCGGGACGAGCCAGATTCGATTGCCGTAGGCGAGGCCCGCTGCGCGTTGATCCGCGCCGGCTGGGGACGTGACAACCGAGCCGTCCGGCAGATGTTCACGACGATTTACATGCCCGACGCACCGGCCGAGAGCCAGACATGGTTCACCGACTTGCAGAAGAAGACGACATCTCCGGAGAACGCTGCCGGGATACTCATGGCCCACGGAGACGTCGATATCCGGGGCATTCTCGCGGACGTTCAGGCTCCGACGCTGGTCCTTCATTCGAGAAACGAGTCGGGCGTGCCGTACGAACAGGGACAGGAACTGGCGGCCGGTATCAGAGATGCGCGGTTTGTAACACTCGAGACTGCGAACCATATTCTCCCAGCCACCGACCCCTCTTGGAGGCGGTGCGTGCGCCACATGCGTGATTTCCTCAAGGATTGATCTTGCGATCGGATGAAGAAGTTGCGGGGGCCGTGGGTCACAAAAAGCGCCGTCGTTCGGCGTACGCGACAAAATCAGGCTATGCCGCCCCGCCCCTGCCGATGTCCCTGCGCCGGACGGCCGACGCGGTGATCGTGTAGACATGCAGCGGAGCCCGGCCATGAAAACGCTGATCGTCTTCTATTCGCGCACCGGAACCACGGCCAAGGTGGCGCGCGGCCTGGCGGACGCGCTGGGGGCCGAAATCGCCGAGATCGGATGCCGGCGCTACCGGCCGGGAGGGCTCCGGTACCTGCGCGCGGGACACGACAGCCTGCGGGGTAGACTGCCGCCGATCGAGGTGCGGGCGGACAGGCTTTCCGACTACGATCTGGTCATCCTGGGCGCGCCGATCTGGACCAGCTACCCCGCCGTCCCCTTGCGTGCGTTTCTCGACCGCACCCGCGACCTGCCGGCCCATGTGGCGCTGTTCCTGACCCATGGTGGACACTCCGAACCGCGAAAGGCCGTCGACATGGTCGCCGCGCTGGTGCCGACCGATCTCGAGGCGACCCTCCTGCTGCGGCAAGAGGATGTCGACCAAAACCGGCATCTGGAAAGGCTGGACCGGTTCGCGGAGAAGCTTTCCGGCCTTGGCCGCGATCGGGTGAAGACGGGCGGCTAGAGCGCGATCGTCATTGGTGGAAGCGGATCCGCTTCCACCAATGACGTG
>JBQLZQ010000032.1:0-26976 GCA_052168355.1 Inquilinaceae bacterium | reverse complement strand
CGCCTTGGGTGGGATCGCCGAAGCGATTCCACCCAAGGCGATCCTGCTCTAGGCTCTCTCAATCCTCGCCAAGGATCTGGCTGGGATCGCGGCGGAACGGATGGGCCGGGTACACACCCAGGATGGTCAGGTCGCGGGAGAAGAAGGCCAGTTCCTCCAGCGCCAGGGTCAGGCCGCGATCGTTCGGGTGCCCCTCGACATCGGCGTAAAACTGGGCGGCGACGAAGCTGCCGTCGACCATGTAGCTTTCAAGCTTGGTGATATTGACCCGGTTGGTGGCGAACCCGCCCAGGGCCTTGTACAGCGACGCCGGCACGCTGCGCACCCGGAACACGAAGCTGGTGATGGTCGGTCCCGAATCGGCCGCCGCCCAGGCCCCGCCCTTGCGCATCACCAGGAAGCGGGTGGTGTTGTGGGCGGCGTCCTCCACGTCGGTGCGCAGGGTGATCAGCCCATAGATCTCCGCCGCCAGGGACGAGGCCAGGGCCGCCTGGGTCGGATCGCCGCGCGCCGCCACCATTTCGGCCGCCCCGGCCGTATCGGCGTGAACGGCCGGTTCCAACCCCAGGGACCGGATCGTCGCCTTGCACTGACCCAGGGCATGGACATGGCTGTGGACCGTGCGGATGCTGTCGAGCGTCGCTCCCGGGGGCGCCAGCAGATGATGATGCACCGGCTGGAAATGCTCGCCGACGATGGTCAGGCCGGAATGGGGCATCAGGTGATGGATATCGGCCACCCGCCCGGCCACGGAGTTTTCGATCGGGATCATCGCCAGATCCGCGCGGCCGTCATGGACGGCGGCCAGGGTTTCCTCGAACGACGGACAAGGCAGGGTCTTCAGGGCGGGGAACACCTGGCGACAGGCCAGGTCGGAATTGGCGCCGGGCCAACCCTGGAAGGAGATCGTGGTATCGGCCATGGTCGGTCTGTCAGCGGCCCAGGTCGGTCCAGGGAGGCCCGGCCATGATCTCGCGGGCGCGGTCGAGGTCGGCGGGAGTATCGACACCCAGCGGAACGGTGTCAACGAGCGCCACGTCGATGCGCATCCCATGGGCCAGGGCGCGCAGCTGTTCCAGGCGCTCGCGCCGTTCCAAGACCGAGGGGGGCAGGCCGACGAACCGCCGCAACGCCGCCCGGCGGAACGCGTACAGCCCGATATGATGGAACAGGGGCCCCTCGCCCGTCGGCGCGGTGGCGCGGGTGAAATAGAGCGCCCGCCCCACGGTCTGATCTTCCGCCATCTCGATCACGGCCTTGACCACGCTGGGGCTGGTATATTCCTCCGCCCGCCGGATGACCGACGCGATGGTCGCGATATCCACGTCCGGGTCGCCAAGCCCGTCGAGCGCCGCCCGGATCGACCCCGGTTCGATGGTCGGCAGATCCCCCTGAACGTTGACGATCACATCGTGCCTGCCGTCGGGATCGATACGTTCCGCCGCCTCGTGGATCCGGTCGGAGCCGGACGGCAGGTCGCTGGTGGTCATGATGGCGGTGCCGCCCGCCGCCTCCACCGCCGCCACGATCTCGCGATCGCCGGCGGCCACGACCACCGGCCCGATATCGGCCTCGCAGGCCCGGCGCCAGACCTGCACGATCATCGGCGCGCCGGCCAGATCGACCAGCGGCTTGTTGGGAAACCGGCTGGCCGCCAGGCGGCTGGGAATGACGATCAGCGGCGTGAGAGGGGGAACGGGTGACATGGTCCGCTGAGTGCGCCATGGGCGCCCGCCCGTCAAGAGCGCTTGCGGCGCCGTTCAAGACGGGGCCATGCGACAATAACCCGCCCCGATGGGGCGTCGCCGGGCGTCAACGGGGCTTGCGCTGCCCGGCCAAATCGCCTTAGAAGACCGTGCCCGTTCGGCCTTCGCGCCGGCGGGCGGGCGTTTTTTGTGCGCCGGCCACCAAATCGGAGACCATGTTCGGCATGGAACTCAATAAGATCTTCGCCGCCGTACTTCTGGCCGGCATCATCGCCATGTCGGCGGGCTTCGTCGCGGAACTTCTGATCCACCCGGCGCCGCTGGAACAGAACGCCTATGTCGTCGACACCGGCGCCGCGCCGGCCGAAGTGGCGACCGCGGAGGATGCGGAGCTGCCGCCGATCGCGCCGCTGTTGGCCGCCGCCGATCCGGCGGCGGGGGAAAGCCTGTCGCGGGCGTGCGTGGCCTGCCATTCGTTCGAGCAGGGCGGCGCCAACAAGGTCGGGCCGAATCTGTGGGACGTCGTCGGCGGTCCCAAGGCTCACCTGGACGACTTCAACTATTCGGGCGCGCTGCAGGAAGCGGCGGCGGCCGGCGGCGAATGGGGATACGAGGAGCTGAACGGTTTCCTGGCCGCACCGCGCACCTGGCTGCCGGGCACGACCATGAGCTATGCCGGCCTGCGCAACGAGGGCGACCGCGCCGACCTGATCGCCTGGCTGCGCACATTGAGCGACAGCCCGGTCCCATTGCCCGAGGCGGCGCAGTAGTTTCGTTCATCCCAGGGCATCCGTGACCGCCGCCTGCCCCGACGACCTGATCGCCCTGGCCGGAAACTTGGCCGAGGCCAGCGGCACCGTCATCCGCCGACATTTCCGCACGCCGTTCGCCGTCGACCAGAAGGCGGACGCGTCGCCCGTCACCATCGCCGACCGCGGCGCGGAGCAGGCGATGCGGGCGATCCTGGCACGCCACCGACCCCGGGACGGGATCGTCGGCGAGGAATTCGGGGCGGAGCGGGAGGACGCCGGCCTGGTCTGGGTCCTGGACCCCATCGACGGCACAAAATCCTTTGTCACCGGCCGACCGATCTTCGGTACCCTGATCGCCCTGCTGCGCGACGGCGTGCCCATTCTGGGGGTGATCGACCAGCCGATCCTGGGCGACCGCTGGGTTGGGGCCGCCGGGCGCCAGACCGTCCTGAACGGGCGGGAGGTGCGCACCCGCGCCTGCCCCACCCTGGACCAGGCGACCTTGAGCGCCACCGCACCGGAACAGTTCGCCACGCCGGCCGAACGCGCGGCCCATGACAGGCTGCGCGGTCAGGCGCGGATCATGACCTGGGGCGGCGACTGCTACGGGTTCGGCCTGCTGGCCGCGGGCTTTGTCGACCTGGTCGTCGAGGCCGGCCTGGCGCTCTATGATTTCGCGGCCCTGGTCCCGGTGGTGACCGGTGCCGGCGGGGTGATGACCGACTGGCGGGGCGCGCCCCTGGGGCCGGCGTCCATCGGTCAGGTGGTGGCGGCCGGCGACCCGCGCGCCCATGACGCAGCGCTGCGCGCATTGGCCGGCACCGCCGCGTGAGCGCCGCGACACACTGTTCACGAACGTTTTAGTGCCTTGTTGTCGTCAATTTTGCCTACACTTTATATTAACCAGTTTCAGAGCACGGTCGCTGCACCTCGTCCCCCAACAAAAGGATCGGCCGGATCATTCGCTTTCCCCGCCTCGCCCTGGTCCTGACCTGCGCCCTGCTGGCGCCGATGGTGGCCCGCGCCGACGCGCCCGTCACCGTGACTCACGCGCTGGCCGAGTTCGGGACGCCGAAATACGGCCCCGACTTCACCCATTTCGACTATGCCGATCCGGACGCGCCCAAGGGCGGCCGTTTTGTCCGCAGCCTTCCCGGCAGCTTCGACAGTCTGAATTTCTGGATCGTGCGCGGCGAATACCCGCGCAACATCGGCCTGATCTACGATCAGCTCATGGTCGAGCCCCAGGACGAGCGCGGCGTCACCTACGGTCTTCTGGCGGAGACCGCCGAGTATCCCGAAGACCGGAGCTGGATCGTCTTCACCCTGCGTTCGGAGGCGCGCTGGCACGACGGCACGCCGATCACCGCCGACGACGTGGTCTGGACCTTCGAAACGCTGCGGGAGGTGGCCAACCCGTTCCTGGTCTCGGGCTACGAGGCGGTGGAGAGCGTCGAGGCGCTGGACCCAAGGCGCGTCAGGTTCACCTTTTCCAGCACCGACACCATGCAGCCGCTGGTCCGGATCTCGACGCTGGGCGTGCTGCCCAAACACTATTGGACGGCGGAGGGGCGCGATATCTCCCGCACCTTTCTGGAACCGCCCCTGGGCAGCGGCCCCTATCGCCTGGTCCGCGCCGACGCGGGGCGCACGCTGGTCTATGAGAGGGTCGAGGATTATTGGGCGGCGGATTTGCCGGTCATGCGCGGCCAGATGAATTTCGACCGCGTCCAGTACGATTATTATCAGGAACGGGACATCGAGTTCGAGGCCTTCAAGGCGGGATCGTCGGACTTCCGGGAGGAGTTCACGTCGCTGTTCTGGGGCACGGGATACGACGTGCCGGCCGTGAACGACGGGCGGCTGATCCGCGAGGAGATCCCGGTGGTCGAGATCCGCGGCCTGCAGGGCTATTTCATGAATACCCGGCGGCCGCCCTTCGACGACATCCGCGTCCGCCGGGCGTTGAGCCAGCTTTACGATTTCGAATGGGTCAACCGTAACCTGTTCTTCGGTCTGTACAAGCCCATGGACACCTATTTCCTGGCCCCCGGCTACAGTGCCCGGGGCCTGCCCGAAGGCCAGGAACTGGCGCTGCTGGAACCCTATCGCGGCCAGGTGCCCGACGCCGTGTTCACCGAGCCCTTCACCCTGCCCCAGACAGACGGCAGCGGCCGGATCCGGAACCAGATCCGCGAGGCGATCGCGCTGTTGGCCGAGGCCGGGTGGGAAGTGCGCAACGGCACCATGACCAATGTCGAGACCGGCCGCCCGCTGACCTTCGAGATCATCTACCGCAGTTCGCTGTTCGAGCGGGTGACCCTGCCCTATGTGGAAAACCTGAAACGTATCGGTGTTGAGGTCAGCCTGCGCCAGCTTGACACCGCCCAGTTCCAGCTGCGCTACGACACCCGCGACTTCGACATGACCGTCTTCGCCTACACCTTCTACCCGCCGCCGGGGGAACTGCTGCGATCCTATTTCGGATCCGCCGCCGCCGACATCGAGGGGTCGGGCAACATCATGGGCATCAAGGACCCGGCGGTGGACGGGCTGATCGAAACGATCCTGGCCGCCCGCGACCTGGAAACAAAGCAGGCCGGCACCCGCGCGCTGGACCGCGTGTTGCTGCACAGCTACTACGCCGTGCCCCAATGGTACAGGGACACCGCCTGGATCGCCTATTGGGACCGGTTCGGCTTTCCGGAAAATCACCCGCCCTACGACTTCGCATTCGGCAATGCGATCGCGTTCCAGCCTACCTGGTGGATCGACCCGGCGAAGGACGCCGCCCTCGACCGGGCCGGCCGATGAGGATAGAGAACATGACCCGTCTTTGGATCGCCGCCGCCCTGGTCCTGGTCTCGCCGCTGATCGCCGGTCCCGTTGCGGGCCAGACGACCGACGACGGCACCACGGGCCGCATCCACGGCATCACCGAATATGGCGAGCCGCCGAGATACGGGCCGGACTTCGAGCATTGGGACTATGTCAATCCGGATGCGCCGAAGGGCGGAAGGTTGACCATGGCCACCATCGGCACCTTCGACAGCCTCAACAGCTATATCGTCCGGGGCGTGCCGGCCGCCGGGGTCAGCCTGTTGTACGAGGGTCTGCTCACGGGCAATTCCGACGAGCTGACCGCCGTCTATGTCGATGTCGCCGAGTGGATGGAGCTGGCCGACGACCGCACCTGGGGGATCTTCAAGATCCGGGAGGGGGCCCGGTTTCACGACGGCACGCCGATTACCGCCGCCGACGTGGTGTTTTCGCAGAACCTGCTGCGCGACCAGGGCGCGCCGCGATTCAAGACCCGGTTCTACGACGCCATCGAATCGGTCGAGGCGCTGGACGAAAGCACGGTGAAGATCACCGCCAAATCCGCCGACGACCCGACCATCGTCACCACCGTGGCCACGTTCCCCATCCTTCCCGCCCATTGGTGGGAAGGGCGGGACTTCACGGCCCCGTCCCTGGAACCGCCCCTGGGCAGCGGCCCCTATCGCATCAAAAACATCGATGCCGGCCGGTCGATCACCTATGAACGGGTCGAGGATTGGTGGGGCCGGGACCTGCCTCACAACGTCGGTCAATTCAATTTCGACGAGATCCACTACGACTATTACCGCGACGTCAGCGTCATGTTCGAGGCGTTCAAGGCCGGCCGCTTCGACTTCACCGTCGTCAGTTCCTCATTGGAATGGTCGACGGGGTTCGAGGGACTGGACCAGGTCGACGACGGGCGCCTGATTCTTGAGGAAATCGAATCGGGCGACCCGCAAAGCTTCGGCGGATTCTGGTTCAATCTGCGCCGGCCGATGTTTCAGGATATCAGGGTGCGTGAGGCGATCACCCAGCTCTACGACTTCGAAACAGCGCGCCGCACCATCCACTACAATCTCTACCAGCGGCTGGGCAGCTATTTCCCCAACACCGAATCGGCCGCCACCGGCCTGCCGGATGGCGACGAGCTGGCAATTCTGGAGAACTATCGGGGCCGCATTCCCGATCACATCTTCACCCAGGAATTCACCCTGCCCGTGACCCGGGGCGACGGCAACATCCGCACCAATCTGCGCGAGGCCACGCGCCTTTTCGCCGAGGCCGGATGGGAGATAAGCGATGGGCGCCTGATCAATGCCGAGACCGGGCGTCAGATGACGATCGAGCTTCTCTATCGCTCCCCCAATCTGGAAAAGGTGATCCAGCAGTTCGCCAACAATCTGCGCCGCGCCGGCATCGAGGCGAACCTGCGCCTTGTCGATACCGCGCAGTACGGGGTCAAGATGGACAATCACGACTTCGACATGGTCTTCCTGGGAATCGTGCCCTTTTACCCGCCCAGCACGCCCCTGCGCAGCCTGTGGAGATCGGAGAACGTCGACGAGGTGGGGGCGGAGAATTTCACCGGCGTTCAGGACCCGATCCTTGACGAGCTGGTCGAACGGGTGGTCAACGTCACCTCATGGGACGAAATGATCGCCGCGACTCGCGCGCTGGACCGGTATCTGCTGTGGCAGTACCTGGCCGTGCCGACCTATTACGACGACAAGGATCGGATCGCCTATTGGGACGTGTTCGCGCGGCCGGAAACAAAGCCGGAATACGGGCTGGGTTTTCCCACCACCTGGTGGTACGACACGTCCAACACCGGCGCCCTGCCGGCGAACCGATGACCCGGCCGGACGTGTCGGTCATGAGCGCGGGATAGAGCCGGCGTGGGCGCCTATATCCTCCGCCGCCTGTTGCTGATCGTGCCGACCCTGTTCGGCATCATGGTGCTGAACTTCGTCGTCATCCAGTTCGCGCCGGGCGGACCGGTCGAACAGATGCTGGCCCGTGTCCAGGGCACGGCGACCGAGGCGACGGCCCGCTTCTCCGGCTCAGCCAGCGGCGATTTCGAGCAGGGCACCACCACCAGCACGCTGGACGCCGACGCCACCAGCCGGTACCGCGGCGCCCAGGGCCTTGACCCGGAATTCATCGCCGAGATCGAGCGCATGTTCGGGTTCGACAAGCCACCGCTGGAACGCTTCCTGCTGATGATGGGGAATTACGTCCGTTTCGATTTCGGCGAGAGCTATTTCCGTGACGTGCCGGTCGTCGATCTGGTGATCGAAAAGATGCCGGTGTCGATCTCCCTGGGTCTGTGGACGACGCTGCTGGTCTATCTCATCTCCATTCCGCTGGGCATCAAGAAGGCGATCCGCGACGGGTCGCCGTTCGATGTCTGGACCAGCGGGGCGATCATTGTCGGCTACGCCATTCCAGGGTTCCTGTTCGCGGTTCTGCTGATCGTGGTGTTCGCGGGCGGCCGTTACTTCTCCTGGTTCCCGCTGCGCGGCCTGGTCTCCGACAATTGGGGCGACCTGCCCTGGCATCTCCAGATCCTGGACTATTTTCACCATATCGCGCTGCCGATCACGGCCATGGTGGTCGGCGGTTTCGCCACGCTGACCATGCTGACCAAGAACTCGTTCCTGGACGAGATCGGCAAGCTCTATGTCATGACCGCCAGGGCCAAGGGCCTGGGCGAGCGGCGCGTGCTGTACGGACACGTGTTCCGCAACGCCATGCTGATCGTCGTCGCCGGTTTTCCGGCCGCCTTCGTCGGCGTTCTGTTCACCGGCAGCATGCTGATCGAGGTGATCTTCTCGCTCGACGGGCTGGGGTTGCTGGGGTTCGAGGCGGCGATCAACCGTGACTATCCGGTGATGTTCGGGACGCTGTTCGTCTTTTCCCTGCTTGGCCTGATCATGGGGCTGATCGGCGACGTCATGTACACGGTCATCGATCCGCGCATCGATTTCGAGGCGCGCCAGGTATGACACCGTCATGACCGCCGCGACAGAGGATCGGGTGCCGGGCCTCAAGCTCTCCCCCATCACCAGGCGGCGGCTGCACAATTTCCGCGCCAACCGCCGTGGCTATTGGTCCTTCTGGATCTTTCTGGTGCTCTTCGTCGTGACCCTGTTCGCGGAGTTCATCGCCAACGACCGGCCGCTTCTGGTGCGTTACGACGGCGCATTCTATTTCCCCGTGCTGGTCGACTACCCGGAAACAGCCTTCGACGGAGA
This sequence comes from Inquilinaceae bacterium, assembly GCA_052168355.1. Lineage (GTDB taxonomy): Bacteria > Pseudomonadota > Alphaproteobacteria > DSM-16000 > Inquilinaceae > JBQLZQ01. Next base: position 18,441 of record JBQLZQ010000032.1, on the reverse strand, counting down.
GTTCGAGACAACGGCCGACTACCGCGACCCGTTCGTCCAGGACCTGATCCGCGAGAAGGGCTGGATGGTGTGGCCGCTGATCCCGTTTTCCTACAACACCATCAACTTCAACCTGAACCAGCCGGCGCCCGCCCCGCCATCGGCGCAGAATTGGCTGGGCACCGACGACCAGGCGCGCGACGTCGTTGCCCGGATCATCTATGGGTTCCGTATTTCGGTCCTGTTCGGGCTGACGCTGACGATCTTCAGCTCGCTGATCGGCGTCGCGGCCGGCGCGGTGCAGGGCTATTTCGGCGGCCTGCTCGACCTGTTGTTCCAGCGCTTCATGGAAATCTGGTCGAGCATGCCGACCCTGTACCTGCTGATCATTATGGCCAGCGTGATCACGCCCGGGTTCTGGCCGCTGCTGATCCTGATGCTGCTGTTCAGCTGGATGGCGCTGGTCGGGGTGGTCCGCGCGGAATTCCTGCGGGCCCGGAATTTCGACTATGTCCGCGCCGCCCGCGCCTTGGGCCTGTCGAACGGCATGATAATGTTCCGGCACGTCCTGCCCAACGCCATGGTCGCCACCATCACCTTCATGCCGTTCATCATGAACGGGTCGATCACCACGCTGACCAGTCTCGACTTCCTGGGTTTCGGGTTGCCACCCGGTTCGCCTTCGCTGGGCGAGCTGCTGCAACAGGGCAAGTCCAACCTGCAAGCCCCGTGGCTGGGTTTCACCGGCTTCTTCACCATCGCCATCATGTTGAGCCTGCTGGTCTTTGTCGGCGAGGCGGTGCGCGACGCCTTCGATCCGCGCAAGGCCTTGGGCGCCCCGGCCCGCAGCGCCGGTCTGGCCGGCACGGCCGCCGCCGACCCGGCAACAAAGGCGGCCGCTCAATGACCGCGGCGCCCGGCTCCTCCGACCCGCTGCTGGCGGTCGACGATCTGGCCGTCCAGTTCGCTGTCCAGGGCACGCCCATCGACGCCGTGCGCGGCGTGTCCTTCACCATCGCCAAGGGCGAAACCGTGGCCCTGGTGGGTGAGAGCGGATCGGGCAAGTCCGTGACCGCGCTGTCGGTGCTTCAACTGCTGCCGTACCCCATGGCCCGTCACCCGAGCGGCAGCATCCGCTTTGCCGGATCGGAACTGATCGGCGCGCCGGAAACCACCTTGCGCAAGGTTCGCGGCAACCAGATCTCGATGGTGTTTCAGGAACCGATGACCTCGCTGAACCCGCTGCACACGGTGGAAAAGCAGATCAACGAGGTGCTGTTCATCCACAAGGGCCTGAGCCGGGGCCCGGCCCGGGAGCGCACGCTGGAGCTGCTGCGGCTGGTCGGCCTGCCGGACGCCGAATCCCGCCTGGGCGCCTATCCGCACGAACTGTCGGGCGGTCAGCGCCAGCGGGTGATGATCGCCATGGCCCTGGCCAACGAACCCGATCTGCTGATCGCCGACGAGCCGACGACGGCGCTGGACGTGACGATCCAGGCCCAGATCCTGGCGCTTCTGAAGGACCTTCAGCGGCGCTTTGGCATGGCGCTGCTGCTGATCACCCACGATCTGGGCATCGTCCGCAAGATGGCCGATCGGGTATGCGTCATGACCGAGGGCGAGATCGTCGAGCACGGGCCGACAGAGCGGATCTTCACCGCCCCCACCCATGCCTATACGCAAAAGCTTCTGGCCGCCGAACCCAAGGGCAACCCCGCCCCGGCGCCCCCCGATGCCGCCACGGTGCTGCAGGGATCGGAAATCAAGGTGTGGTTCCCGATCAAGAAGGGGCTGCTCAAACGCACCGTCGACCACGTCAAGGCGGTAGACGGGATCGACGTGACGGTGCGCGAGGGCCACACGGTTGGCGTCGTCGGCGAAAGCGGATCGGGCAAGACCACCCTGGGGCTGGCCCTGTTGCGGCTGATTGCGTCGCGCGGATCGATCCGCTTCGACGACCGGGAACTCCAGGGCCTGCAGTTCAAGGAGGTCCGGCCCCTGCGCCGGGAGATGCAAATCGTCTTCCAGGACCCGTTCGGTTCCTTGAGCCCGCGCATGTCGATCGCCGACATCGTCGCCGAGGGGCTGAAGGTGCACCGCATCGGCGCCGACGCGACGGAGCGCGAGGCGATGATCATGGAGGCCCTGAACGAAGTCGGGCTGGACCCCGACAGCCGGCACCGCTATCCGCACGAATTCTCGGGCGGCCAGCGCCAGCGCGTGGCCATCGCCCGGGCCATGGTGCTCAAGCCCCGTTTTGTCGTCCTCGACGAACCGACGTCGGCCCTCGACATGTCGGTCCAGGCCCAGATCGTCGATCTGCTGCGCGATCTCCAGGTCCGGCACCGGCTGGCCTACATGTTCATCAGCCACGATCTGCGCGTCGTTCGGGCCCTGTCCGACGAGGTTATCGTGATGCGCAACGGCCGGGTCGTGGAGCATGGCGACGCCCGTCAGATCTTCGAGAGCCCTCGGGAGCCCTATACCCAGGCCCTTCTCAAGGCCGCGCTGAACCTGGAAACCGCCGACCCCGACATCGTCGCCACCTGAGCCCCCCTGATTCGAGGCGGATTGCGGCCATTGCATGGCTCGTTCCTCCGATCTGCGCGAATTGCATGGGTTGCCTCCTTGCCGGCCGCGCCCCGTCGCGCCTATATTTCGCCTCGTTCGGTTAACGCCAATAAGAACGGGCGCGAGCTAAGGCCGACCCGGCGAAATCCGATCCCATCAATAGGCCGAAAGCCGGCCTGTCATTGTCTTGAGGGTGTGCTCTCTTGGTTGTCGACCCCAGCATCATCGTTGCCGCCGTCATTCTTGTCGGCCTGATCTACGCCGTCATCGCCACCAACAGCAGTCGCCGACGCTACCGCCCGCGGCGCCCCACCCGCAGCCAGCCCCTGGCGACGCCGGCTTCCAGCCGGGCTCAGTCCCGGCGGTCGGGCTTGCGTTCCGACGCGGCGGTCTGACGCCGCATTTTGACGCTTCGGGACTGGGGCGCGATCTCGGCCAATTCATCCACCCGATAACGCGGTCTGAACGCCACCCCCATTCTGTAGGACGCGCGGCCGATGACATGGGCGGCGACCGGCGCGGTGATCAGCAGAAAGACGATGGTGGCCACGGCCCTTGACACCGTGCCGATGTCGCTGAAATGCACCGCGACGGCGGCCAGCATCAGGCCAACGCCCAGGGTTCCGGCCTTGGTCGAGGCGTGCATGCGCAGCAGCGTGTCGGGCATGCGAAGGGCGCCGACCGCCGCGATCATCGCAAAGGCGGCGCCGGCGATCAGCAATACCGAGATGACTATCGTGCCCATGGACCGCCGCCCGCCGCCGATTTGTTACTCATCGCCCGGCCCCCTGTCGCTTGCCCCTTCGCCGGCCGCCCGCCTTTCCGCGTAGCGGGCAAACGCGACGGTCCCCAGAAAGGCGACCAGGGCCAGGATGACGGCCACGTCCAAAAACGCCCTTTCGCCCGCCGCGATGGCGAAGATCCCCAGAAAGCCGACCGCCAAAATCGCGATCAGGTCGAGCGCCACGACCCTGTCGGGCAGGGTCGGCCCCAGGGCCAGCCGCACAAAGGAGAGCGCCATGGCCACCGCCAGCAGCACCAGGGATATCGCCGTCGCCCATCCCAAAAGTCCCGACGGTTCCTCCCAACCGGTCATCGCATCACCTCCAGAAGCCGCCGCTCCATACCGTCCTTGATGGCCTTACGCTCCGCATCCGGGTCGTCCAGAAACATCACATGGACATACAGAATGCGACGATCCGGCGACAGATCGAGGCTGAGCGTGCCCGGTGTCAGGCTGATCAGGTTGGCCAGGGCCACGATCTCGACATCGGTCTCGGCGTCCAGCGGCACGGCGATGATGCCGGGACGGCTGAGCAGCGGCGGCGTCACCACGTCCCAGGCCACCCGCACGCCCGACACGACCAGCTCGTAGAGAAAAAAGCCGATCAGCCGCGCCGTGCGCGACGTTCGTTCGAAGTACCGGGTCTCGCCGTACAGCGGGCGGGTCATCCACAGGGCCAGATAACCCAGCACAAAACCGGCGGCCAGCCCGCTCAGGCTGAAATCGCCGCTGACCGCGGCCCATCCAAAGGCCAGAACGATGTTCAGCACAAACAGGTTCATGGCGCCCCTCCAAGAACCGCATCGATATAGGCCGTCGGGTCCAGCAGGTCCTCCGCCGCGCGGGTCGCGAACGCCACGAACGGCTCGGGCATCAGCCCGATGACGACCGTCAGCAGGGCCAGTCCGGCAACCGGCAGGATCAGCCACCACGTCCCGGGCCGGGCAAAATCGACGGACAGCGGCTCGGCATCGGCCGGGGCCGGCTTCCAGAAAGCCTGGCCCCAGATCTTGGTCATCGAATAGATGGTCAGCAGACCGACGACCAGCGCCACCGCCACGATCACGTAGTGCTGCGCCTCCAACCCCGCGCGGATCAGCACCAGCTTGGCCCAGAACCCCGACAGGGGCGGAAACCCGGCCAGGGAGAAGGCAGGGATCAGGAACAGAACGGCCAGCAGCGGACTGGCCCGGTAGAGACCGCCGATCCGCTCCAGCGCGAAGGAGCCGCCCAGCCGATTGGCCACGCCGCCCACCAGGAACAGGTTGGCCTTCACGATGATGTGGTGAATGACGTAGAAAACGGCGCCGGCCAGGGCCAGTGGCGTATAAAGCGCCAGCCCCATGACCATGTATCCGATCTGGCTGACGATGTGGAACGACAGGATGCGGCGGATGTCGTTCTGCGCCGCCGCCCCCAGCACCCCGGTGATCATGGTCGCGCCGGCGATCCACAGCAGCAGCGTGTGGGTGTAGCCGACATCGGTGCTGAAGATCAGGGTGAACACCCGGATCAGGGCGTAGACCCCAACCTTGGTCAACAGACCGGCGAAGATGGCGGACACCGCCACCGGCGGCGTGTGATAGGACGCGGGCAGCCAGAAGAACAGCGGGAACACCGCCGACTTGATGCCAAAGGCGACGATGAACATCACCGCCACCGTGGTCACCAGCCCCTGGTTTTCCACCTCCCGCACCGCGCCGTGCAGATCGGCCATGTTGAGGGTGCCGGTCATGCCGTAGAGCAGGCCGATGCCGCTGAGGAACAGCACGGTCGAGATCAGGTTGATGGCCACGTATTTGACCGCGCCGTCGAGCTGTTCGCGGCTGCCGCCCAGCACCAGGAGACCGAACGAGGCGATCAGCATGACCTCGAACCAAACATAGAGGTTGAACAGGTCTCCGGTCAGGAAAGCGCCGCACACCCCGACCAGCAGCATCTGCAGCAACGGCTGAAACCCGAACTGGCTGCGGCGCTGGTCGATGTCGCACACGGCGTAGATCGCGGTGGCCAGACCGATGATCCCGGCGATGACGACCATCGCAGCGCTCAACCGGTCGGCCACCAGCGTGATCCCGAACGGGGCCGGCCAGTCGCCCATCTGCGCCGCCACGACGCCGCTGTCCAGCACTTCGATCAGCAGGGCGATCCCGGATGCCAGCAGCCCGGCCATGCCGGCAATACCGATCGCCCGCTGCACCGCCGGCGCGGCACCGGTCGCCAGGCCCAGAATCCCGGTCACCATCGGGATCAGGATGGGCAGGATCAGCAGCATGCTCATGATCCGCCCGGCCGGTCGTTTGTCTGGCCGGCCGCTTGCCCGGTCGCCTGATCGTCGACCTCCGGCTCGGCCACCCGCATGCGGTCGGTATCGACCGTGCCCAGCTCCTGATGGGCGCGGTAGGCCAGCACCATGGCAAAGGCCAGAAGACCAAAGCCGATGACGATGGCGGTCAGGATCAACGCCTGCGGCAGGGAGTTGCCGGCCGGGCCGCTCAAGACCACCAGTCCATCGTCAATCAGCGCCGGCGCCGCCCAGGTCAGCCGCCCGCTGGCGAAGATCAGCAGGTTGGCCCCGTTGCTGAGCAGCATCAGCCCGAACAGGAACTTCACCAGGTTGCGGCCGAGCATCATGTATACGGCGGCGGCCAGCAGCACGCCGACCAGGACGGCGACGATCGTTTCCATGGCGGCGCCCCTACCCTTCTTCTTCCAGGGCCAAAATCAGGGTCAGCACAGCCCCGACCACCACCAGATAGACGCCGACATCGAACAGCAACGGCGACCCCAGCGGCAGGTACCCGCCGCCGTCGAGCGGCACCTTGTTCCACAGGCCGGTCAGAAACGGCCGGCCGGCGAACGAGCCCAGCAACCCCGCCACCACCGCCACCGCCAATCCGGACGCCGCGATCAGGCGCGGATCGATCCGCAACGCCCGCCGCACCTCGGCGGCGCCAAAGGCGATGGCATAAAGCGCGAACGCCGTCGCCGCGACCAGGCTGCCGATAAACCCGCCGCCGGGCTCGTTGTGGCCGCGCCACAGCAGGAACAGGGACAGGACCAGCATCAGTCCGGTCAGCAGCCGTGTCGCGGTGCGCAGGATCAGGGATTCCATGTCAGCGATCCTCCTTCCCTGGTGTCCCGGCCCGCAGCCTGATCAGCGCGTAGCAGGCAAAACCGGCGATGGCCACGACCGCGATTTCGCCCAGCGTATCGAGCGCCCGGAAGTCGACGAGGATGACATTGACGATGTTACGACCAAAGGCGGTGACCGCGCTTTCCGCCGCGTAATAGTCCGTGATCCGCAGGTCCAGCGGGGCGTCGACGACCGCCAGGATCAACGCCGTGGCCAAACCGCCGACGGCGATGGAGATGACGGCGTCCCGTGTCCGCCCGATGCGGCCGGGATGGGCCGCGCCCTTGAAGCCCGGCAGTTTGATCATCACCAGCGCCACGATGATCACCGTCAGCGTCTCGACCATGATTTGGGTCATGGCCAGATCCGGCGCCCCGAACATGACAAACAGCAGGGCAACGCCAAAGCCGATGACGCCCAGGGCGCAGATCGCCGCCAGCCGCGACCCGGTGGTCACGATCATCCATGCCGCCGCCACGATCATCGCCGCCACGCCCCACAGATAGGCGGGTCCCGAGGGCCAGGCCGCGGGCCACACGGCCGAGTCGCGCAGGACCAGCGTGGCCCCGACGGACACGGCCAGGGCGGCGAAGACGATCTGCAGATAGCGGCGCAGGCTGCCGCCTTGCAGCACCCGGGTCTGCCACACCGCGAACCGCGCCACCGCGTCCATCGTCGCGTCGTAGCCGCGATCGCCGGTCATCGGCGCCGAAGCGCGCCAGCGAACCAGCAGGCCGCGTACGGTCTTCTGGCGGGCAAACACGGCGATGCCCAGAAGGAACGTCAGGATGCTGAGAACCAGCGGCAGGTTGATGCCGTGCCAGAGTTTGAGCGTCACCGACACCGTCCGGTCGCTGATCGCCTCGACCGCCGGGCCCACCACGGTCCCCCCGACCAGATCCGGCGCCACGCCGAACAGCAGCCCCAGCGCCGCCAGCGTCAAGGGTGCCGCCCCCAGGCGCCATGGCAGGCGATGCGGCCGCCGGGGCGCCCGGAACGGCCCACCCCAGAACGGCCGGACCGCGACGATGCCCGCCACCGCGACCATCAGCGCGTTGGCCACCACCGCCGCGACGACGACGATTCCCGGCCCGGCGGTCATGGCCAGGGCGCCCTCGTATTTCAGTTCCTTGCCGATGAACCCCAGAAAGGGGGGAAACCCGGCCATGGAAAAGGCCGCCGCCCCGGCGGCGATGGCGGTCACCGGCATCAGCCGGCCCAGACCGCCCAGCGCGTCCGCCTCGCGCGTTCCGACCTCGTGGTCCAGGATGCCGACGACCATGAACAGCGCCGCCTTGTAGAGCGCGTGCACCACGATAAAGGTGACGGCGGCCGCCAGGGCGATCTGGATATCGGCGGCCAGAAACATGGTCAGCGTTCCCAGCCCCATCACCGTGGTCTGGGCCAGCATCAGCTTCAGGTCGGTCTGGCGCAGCGCCGACAACGCCCCCCACACGGCCGTGACGGCGCCGACGCTGGCCAGGATCAGACCCCACGCTTCCGTCCCGCCCAGCAGCGGATGCATCCGCGCCATCAGGTAGATGCCGGCCTTCACCATCGTCGCCGAATGCAGGTAGGCGCTGACCGGGGTCGGCGCGCTCATCGCGTTGGGCAGCCAGAAATGGAACGGGAACTGGGCCGATTTCGTAAAGGCGCCCAGCAGCACCAGCACCAGGATCGGCGCGTACATCGCGTGGCCCGCGATCGCATCGCCCTGGGCGATCAGTTCCGACAGCTCGTAGGTGCCGCCGATGGCGCCGATCATGAGGAACCCGGCCAGCATGGCCAATCCGCCAAGACCGGTGACCAAAAGAGCCTGCAGCGCCGACCGCCGCGCCTCGGCCTTATGGCTCTCGAACCCGATCAGCAGGTAGGAGGTGACGGTGGTCAGCTCCCAGAACACGAACAGCGTGATCAGATTGTCGGCCAGGACAAGACCCAGCATCGAGAGCATGAAGGCGACCAGATACAGATAGAACCGCCCCAGCCGCGGGTGGCCCTGCATGTAGGTTCCGGAATACAGGAACACGGCCGCGCCGACCCCTGTGATCAGCAGCGCGAACAGCAGGCTGAGCCCGTCCAGGTAGAAAGACAGGGCAACACCCAGGGACGGCACCCAGTCCCATGCCACGCGGATGGTTTCGCCATCGGCGATGACGGGCAGGTACGTCGCGAACAACGCGAAGCCCACAACGGCAATCAGGACGGCGAACCAGCCGGCCACGCCTTGCGGCGCGGCCTTACTCACAGTATCCAAACCGATCCACCCACAGGCCGCGCATCGCCTCCGCCCTCAAACCCGGTCGATGAAATAGGGTGGGGGCACGCGCCGACTTTTTCAATCGATTCGACACCGGAACGGGCCAATTTCAGAAATGCTCGACCCGGACGACCTCGACATCCGACAGATAAACGATGGCCGTATAGTCCCGCAGCGCGATGTGAACCTCTTCCAGCAGAGACCGGGCCAGGTTTTCCTCGGCGATGACGATGACCATCACCCGGTTGACGCCGCCGCCCACATGGGCTTCCCGCCAGGCGCCGTCGCGCCCCTTCCCCGCCAGGCTGGGCAACACCGTATACCCGGTCGCGCCCAACCGGTCGATCACTGCCAGGGCGGTGCGCAGCACCGGTTCCTCCAGAATGATCTCTAGCTTCTTTTTCCGATAGGTTTCCATGCTGTCCTCATTTATCGGCGCGCACCGCCGTCAGCCCGGTGCGATCAGGCGGGCCACGGCGAAATAGACGGGAATGCCGATCGTCAGGTTGAACGGGAAGGTGATGGCCAGCGACAACGTCAGGTAGATCGCCGGATTGGCCGCCGGCAGGGCCAGGCGCATGGCGGCCGGCACCGCGATGTAAGAGGCGCTTCCGGCCAGCACGCCGAACAGGGCCGTTTCGCCGAGGCCAAGACCGAGCAGCCGGGCGGTAGCCAAGCCCAGCATGGCGCCGACCAGCGGCATGACGATGCCAAAGGCCAGAAGGCGCGCCGTCAGCCCGCCGACATCCCGGAACCGGTGCGCCGCGACCAGCCCCATGTCCAGCAGGAACAGACACAGAACTCCCTTGAACGGCGCCTCGACGAACGGCCCGATCGAGGCCAGGCCCTTGTCGCCGGAGATCCAGCCGATCACAAAGGCGCCGACCAGCAGCACGACACTGCCGTTGAGCGCGATTTCGCGACCCAGCTCGCGGCTGACGCCGGGGGGCGTGGGCCGCCGCTCCGCCGTGCCGCCGGCGCGGCGCGCCAGCCACAGGCCCGAAACGATGGCCGGCGTTTCCATCACCGCGACCACCGCGACCATGGTTCCGGCATAGCCGACATCGACCAGCTTCAGAAATTCGGTGGCGGTGACAAAGGTGACGATGCTGATGGACCCGTAATGGGCCGCCACGGCCGCCGCGTCCGCCACCCCCAATCGGGTCGCCTTGAGCATGCCAAAGGCCAGGAACGGCATCAGGAAACTGAGGGCCGCGCCGGCCGCCAGCATCGCCAGGACGCCCGCGTCCAACCCCTGCTGGCTCAACGCCACGCCGCCCTTGAACCCGATCGCGAGCATCAAATAGAGCGCCAGCGCCTTGGCCACCGGTTCGGGCACCGCCAGGTCCGACCCGGCCAGCGCCGCGGCAAAACCGAGGACGAAAAACAGCACCATCGGCGATGCGAGGTTGCTGAGCGCGACGGCGATCACTTCGGCCAACACTGTCTCCCCACGGTCCATGTCAGGAAAGGCAAGGTCGGCGGCGACCCCCGACCCCGTGAGTGATAGCTTAAGGGCGCCAGCCCGCCAATGGTTGACGGTGATGGCGCGAACGCGGCAGGATACGTCCTTTAGAACGTTTAAATCATCGGTTCGAATGGTCAGACCGGCATATCCCGACGCGTTGGCGGCGACAGCCCCCGGCACGAGCCGTCGCCGATGGTGAAGCCCACCCCGCCGACCATCCGGGACGTGGCCAGCCTGGCCGACGTGTCGACCGCCACGGTTTCGAACGTGCTCAACAACAAGCGCCACGTCAGCGCGCCTCGCCGGCGCCGGGTGCTGCAGGCGGTCGAGCAACTGGATTATCGGCCGAACAATGTCGCCGCCAGCCTGCGCCATGGCCGGACGGGCCTGGTCGGGCTGGTGGTTCCGGATGTCACGAACCCGTTTTTCGCGGCCATCGTGAAACGGATCGAGGAGGCGGCGGCGGGCAGCGACTATCAGTTGATGCTGGTCACCGGCGGTGAGGATCCCCAGCAGGAAGAGAGCCGGGTCCATGCCCTGCTGGCGCGGCGGACCGAGGGCCTGATCATCATCCCCAGCGGCGACGACGCCCCGATCCTGGACGCGTTGAGGGCGGAACGGCACCGGATGATCGTCGTCGACAGGTGCGGCGACGAACACGATGCAACCGGCGATGCGATCTGCGTCGACAACCGGACCGCCGCCTACGACGGCACCCGCCACCTCATCGATCTTGGCCACCGCGACATCGCCCTGGTGATCAGTACCGAGACCCTGTCCAACATGCGCGCCCGTATCGCCGGTTACCGCGATGCCCTGGCGGAGTCCGGCCTCGATGGCCGTGAACGACTTGTCGCGGGCGGTCTGTCCGTCGACAGCAGCCGCCGGGCGGTCGAGCGGATGCTGTCGCACGGGCCCCGGCCGACCGCCGTCTTCGCCGCCAGCAACCCCGCCACCCTGGGCGCCATTCAGGCCATCCGGGCGCTGGACATCGACTTTCCCGCCGCGATGTCCCTGCTGGGCTTCGACGATTTCGACTGGATGACGGTGCTGCGCCCCTATCTGAGCACCATCCGTCAGCCGGTCGAGGATATCGCCGAGGCGGCCTGGCGCCGTCTGACCGATCGTCTGGCCGGCCGGGAAGTGCCGGCAGGTCGAATCGAGTTGCGATGCACCCTGTGTGTGCGCGAGTCCACGTTGCCCCCGGCTCAACGGGGCGGCGCTCCCTGATAAGCGGGCCCCCGGCGAACCGGCCCGTCCCGAAACCCGACCTGAACAGGATACGTTTCATGCCAAGACTGGGCGCACACACCTTCATCTGGGCCGACGATTGGACCCGGGACACGGCCGAGCGGGTGTTGCGGGCCGCCGCCGCCGCCGGGTTGGACCTGGTCGAGATCCCGCTTTTGCGGCCGGCGGAGATCGACATCGACCACACCAGGGCGCTGGTCGCCGAAACGGGCGTGGCCGTCACCTGTTCGCTTGGCCTGCCGCAGCACGCCGCCCTGCCCGATCATCCCGTCGCGGCGGAGGCTTTTCTCAAGACCGCGCTGAACGTGGCCGCCGGGCTTGGGTCACCGTGCCTGACCGGGGTCACCTACAGCGCCATCGGCAAGCTGACCGGCGCGCCACCCACCGATGCGGAATACGAAGGCATCGCGCGGGTGCTGCGTCCCATCGCCCGCCATGCCGGCGCCCTGGGGCTGGAACTGGGGGTGGAGGCGTGCAACCGCTACGAGACCCATCTGATCAATTGTGGCCATCAAGGGGTGGCGTTGATCGAGCGCATCGGCGAAGCCAATGTCTTCGTCCATCTCGACACCTACCACATGAACATCGAGGAAAAGGGTCTGCGGCAGGCGATCGTGGCGTTGGGCGGCCATTGCCGATACATCCATCTGTCCGAAAGCGACCGGGGCGTGCCCGGTACCGGCAACGTCGATTGGGACGGGGTTTTCGCCGGGCTGGCGCAGGCCGGCTTCGTGGGCGACATGGTGCTTGAATCCTTTGTCGCCATCCATCCCGACATCGCCCGCGCGCTGGCCGTTTGGCGGCCGGTGGCCGACGGGCCGGATGATCTGGTGACGAAAGGCTTTCCGTTCCTGCGGGATCGCGCGGCCGCGCACGGGATCACGTTCGGCAAGACGCCGGAGACATCGGCGCTGCGCGCCTGACAGTCCGCTTCGAAAACGGCGGTCGCGATTTCTGGCCAAGAGCGACCCACAAGGGTATCACTGGAGGGCAACCCCAACCCGCTGCCGGTCTGCCGCGCCATGCACGAAGTCCGCGCCGTTCTTCTGGCCGTTGTGCCCCTGATGGTCAGCGCGGCGATCATGATCGTCGGCAACGGCCTGTTCGGAACGCTGTTGTCCGTTCGAATGAACCTCGACGCCGTGCCGCTGGGACAGATCGGCGGGATCCTGGCGTTGTACTCCGTCGGGTTTGTCGTCGGCACCCTGACGATTTCGGGCGTCGTGGAAAAGGTCGGTCACATTCGCGCCTTTGCGGCCATGGCGGCCATCGCCAGCGCCAGCGCCCTGGTTCACGCGCTTTACGTGGAGCCCTTGATCTGGGCTGTCCTGCGGGCGATCACCGGGTTCTGCATGGCCGGCCTGTATACGATCATCGAAAGCTGGCTGAACGCCAAATCGCCCAATGCGGTACGCGGGCGGGTGATGTCGGCGTACATGGCGGTCAACTATCTCAGCTACGGGTCGGCCCAGCTTCTGCTGACGGTCATGAATCCGAGGGGATTCGAACTGTTCGCGCTGGTCGCGATCCTGATCTCTCTGTCGCTGGTGCCCTTGTCGTTGTCCAAGGTCGAAACCCCGCAGACGGTCTATCGCCGCCGGCTGCCCCTGACCCGGCTGATCGCGATTTCGCCCCTTGGGGTGGCCGGGTGCTTTGCCGCCGGGCTGATCAACAGCGCGTTCAACTCCATGGCGCCGATCTACGCCATCACCGTGCGCGGAACCGCCGACGCGGTCGCCCAGCTCATGGTCACCGCGATCCTCGCCGGTTTTCTGCTCCAGTTTCCGATGGGTCGCCTGTCCGATCACTTCGATCGTCGGCGCGTCATCCTGACGCTGGCCCTTGTCATGACCGCCGTCAGTTTGAGCGTGGCGTCGCTGAGCGGCCCGCCCTGGTGGGTGGTGTTGTGCCTGGCGGCCCTGTTCGGCGGACTGATCTATACCCTCTATCCGATCAGCCTTTCGCACGCCAACGACTTCCTCGACCAGGGCGATCTGGTCCCCGCCGCCGCCGGCTTGCTGCTCTGCTTCGGCGTCGGCGCCAGCCTGGGTCCCATCATCGCGGCGCAGGCGATGACCTCGTTCGGCGTCGCCGGCTTTTTCTTCTATATCGCGGCGATCTCGGCCAGCCTTTCGGTGTTCGTTGTCTACCGCATGACCCGCCGCCCCGCGATCCCCAACGAAGCGCAGGGCCCCTTCGTCGCCGTGCCGCAGACCACGGCGTTGGCCGTCGACCTCGACCCGCGCGCCGGCGACGGCCCCGCCGAACCCGACGTCGAAGCACAGCGGATGGCGTAAAGACCTCCACTTTTTCGCCGATCGGGGCCGATTCGCCACCCTTTGGCCTTGGTCGAGGCCTATAATCGGCTATTGGCGGTGTTCAGAAGGAGGCTCCCGGTCCATGGAGCCCCGCAAAAACGATGGTCGCCTCGACCCCGACTGGGGACAGCAGCGGTTCGTGCTGGCCCGGCGCAAGGCCATTGGCGCGCTGCTGCTGGCGGCGGTCCTGCTGATCGCCCTGACCGCGGTGACCAGGGCCCAGGATATCACCTTCTTTCGCATCGGCACCGGCACCACGGGCGGCACGTACTTTCCGGTCGGCGGCGTCATTGCCAGCGCCATCTCAAAGCCGCCCGGTTCGCCGCCATGCAATCGCGGCGGCGGGTGCGGCGTTCCCGGCCTGATCGCCATCGCCCAGGACAGCTCCGGGTCGGTTGAGAACATCGACGAAGTGCTGTCGGGGGCCGTCGACTCCGGGTTCAGCCAGTCCGACATCGCCTACTGGGCCTTTGAAGGCAGGGAACTGTACGAGGAGCGGGGGCCGCTGCAGGACCTGCGGGCCATCGCTCACCTCTATGCCGAGCTGGTGCACATCGCGGTGCCCGCCGACAGCGATATCCATGCGGTGTCGGATCTGGCCGGCAAGCGCGTTTCCCTGGGCGAGGTCGGTTCGGGAACTCTCATCGACGCCCGGCTGATCCTGGATGCGTACGGCCTGGAAGAGGGCGATATCGACCCGTTTTATCTGCCGCCGGAACCGTCGGCCGACCGGATGGTCGCCGGTACGCTGGACGCGCTGGTGATCATCGGCGGCACGCCGTTGCTGGCCGTGTCCGATCTGGCCCGGCGCATTCCCATCCGGCTTCTGCCGTTGGACGATGCGGTGGCCGATCGGCTGATCGACGATCACCGCTTTTTCAGCCTGGCGGAGGTGGATGCCGCCGCCTATCCCGGCGTGGCCCCCGTCACGACCATCGCGGTCGGCGCCCTGTGGCTGACCGCGGCATCGGCGGACGAGGCGCTGATCTATGGGATCACCGCGGCCCTCTGGCATCCCGATACGCTGAGACTTCTGTCCGATGGGCATCCGAGGGGCAGCGCCATCCGACCTGAAAACGCGCTGTCGGGGCTGGCGGTCCCGCTGCATCCGGGGGCGGCCCGCTATTACCGCGAGGTGGGGTTGCTGACCGAGGCCCCCGACGACGCCGTCAGCACCCCTAGTGGTTCTCCAGAACCCAAGGCTCGGCCGCCGCTGCCGCCGTCCATTCCAGCATTGCGGGCCACGCGCTGATCGCGTCGCAATAGGCATCCGCGGCCCCATCGATCGGCACGCCGTAGGTGCGCAGGCGGGTGACCACCGGCGCGTACATGGCATCGGCGATGGTGAAGCGGCCGAACAGGAAGGGCCCGGTCCTTGGCGCCGCCGCCCGGCAGTCGGTCCATACCGCGAAGATCCGCGCGACATCGGCCAACGCCGCCTTTGTCTGTCCCTCGCCGGCGCGGGACCGTTTCAGATCCATCGACATGTCGCGGCGCAGGCTGGCAAAGCCCGCATGCATCTCGGCGCTGACCGACCGGGCGCGGGCCCGGGCCGTCGCGTCGGCCGGCCATAGAGCGGCCTCGGGAAACCGCTCGGCCAGATATTCGCCGATCGCCAGGCTGTCCCAGACCACCAACGACCCGTCGATGAGAGCCGGCACCAGACCGGTCGGGCTGTACTCCAGGATTTTCGCCCGCGTATCCGGCTGATCGAGCGGCACCAGGATCTCCCGGAACGGCACGCCGCATGCCCGCAGCATGAGCCAGGCGCGCAGCGACCAGGATGAGTAGGCCTTGTTGCCGATCAGAAGCGCCATCTCGTTCATCGTCATCCTCTTGCGGTGTTGTGCTGACCGGCCCTTCTGTCCCATCCTCTCGGCCCGAACGTCAACGCCGATACCAAGGTTGGAAAGCCCGGTGCTCACTCATTTGATCGATCAAGGCGACAACGCGGTGCCGTTGGTGCCACTGACGCGGGTGGCGCTGCCGGACTGGCTGGCGACCCAGGATGCCGTCCACAAGGCATGGATTGACAGCGCCGGGTTCAAGGCCGAACCGGGCCGTACCCTGGCGATCCCGGGGCCTGACGGCACGCCGGTGCGGGTGCTGGTGGGGATGGAGGACACGGCCGACCACTGGTCGTTTGCGTCCCTGCCTTTTGCCCTGCCGCCCGGTGCCTACCGTCTGGCCGACCCGGAAGGGACCCCGTTCGCCGACCGGGCCGCGCTGGGGTGGGCGTTGGGGGGATACCGGTTCGGACGCTACAAGAGCCCGTCGGACACGCTGCGGGCGCCGGCCGAACTGGTCTGGCCCCGATCCTGCGACCGCGCGTCGGTGGAGCGGGACGCCCTGGCCGCGTTTCTGGTCCGCGACCTGATCAACACACCGGCCGCCGACATGGGGCCGGCCGAACTGGCCCAGGCGGCGACCGACCTGGCGGCGGAGTTCGGGGCGACGTGCCGGGTGATCGTCGGCGACGATCTGCTGGAAGCCGGCTATCCGGCGATCCACGCCGTCGGGCGCGGATCGGCACGCGCGCCGCGGCTGATCGATCTGCGCTGGGGATCGGAGGACGCGCCGCGACTGACGCTGGTCGGCAAGGGCGTCTGTTTCGACAGCGGCGGGCTGGATCTGAAACCGTCCAGCGGCATGCTGCTGATGAAAAAGGACATGGGCGGGGGCGCCCACGCCCTGGGACTGGCCCGCATGGTGATGACCGCCGGCCTGCCCGTGCGCCTGCGGGTGCTGGTCCCGGCCGTGGAAAACATGGTCTCCGGATCGTCGTTCCGGCCGCTCGACGTGCTGGCGACGCGCAAGGGCCTGACGGTGGAAGTGGGCAACACCGACGCCGAAGGCCGGTTGGTTCTGTGCGACGCGCTGGCCGATGCCGATGCCGAGGACCCGGCGCTGATCGTCGACTTCTCCACCCTGACCGGCGCCGCGCGGGCGGCCCTGGGACCGGACCTGCCGGCGATGTTCTGCAACCACGAACCGACGGCCGCGTCGCTGACGGCGGCGGCGGATAGGGTCGGCGATCCGCTGTGGCGCCTGCCGCTGTGGCAGCCCTACGCCAAGACGCTCGACAGCACGGTCGCCGACCTCAGCAATGTCGGCGCCATGCCGATGGCCGGAGCCATCACGGCGGCGCTGTTCCTGGAGCGGTTCGTCCGCCGCGGAACGCCCTGGGTGCATTTCGATCTGTACGGCTGGCACCCCGGCGGCCAGCCCGGCCGGCAGAAGGGCGGCGAGGCGATGGCCCTGCGCGCCATGTTCGCGGTGTTGGCCGAGCGGTTCGGATGAGCGGGCGGCGTTCGAAAATATCCCTTGGGAAAGCTTGAAACGGCGCCGCCGTTCCGGCACCCTTGTTTCGCTGGCGGAACAGAATGGCTATGGCGCGGCTCAACAATTCTGAAGCGATGGATCTGTGGCGGCGCGCTCTGGTCGAAACCGTGCGACGCGACCAGCCCGACCTGTCCGCGCGGCAGCTTGCGCTGTTGTTGACCGTCTATCTGACACCCCAGCCGCACACGGTGCGTGGCCTGGCCCAAACCTTGAAGATCTCCAAGCCGGCGGTGACGCGCGCCCTGGACCGGTTGAGCGGTCTGGGGTTTGTCCGGCGCAAGACCGACGAGACCGACCGGCGCAATGTCCTGGTGCAGCGCACCGTCAAGGGGTCGGTATTCCTGAGCGACTTCGGCGATCTGGTGGCCAGGGCCGCGGCCGAACTCTGAGAGTCTGTTCAACAATGGAACCTGCGCGGACCGCCATGCCCGACCTCGACCCGACCGTCACCCCCTACCGCCCGGACCTGGCCGCCGCCCATCTGCGCGGCGCCGTCGACGCCGAGCGTTTTGCCGACGGCGTTCCCCATCAGGCGGCGTTCGGCACCGTCGCGATTCGCGGCGCCCCCGATGCGGACGCCTATCAGACCGACGAGCTGCTGCTTGGCGAGGAGTTCACGGTCTACGATGTCCGCGATGGCTGGGCCTGGGGTCAGAACCTGGCCGATTCCTATGTCGGCTATGTCCGGGCCGATCGGCTGACCGCGCCGTGCGCGGCGCCGACGCATAAGGTCGGCGCTCTGCGCGCCTTCGCCTTTGCAGGACCGAACCTCAAGACAGCACCGGTCGATGTGCTTAGCCTCGGCGCCCGGATCGCGGCCACGGACCGGCAGGGCGACTATATCCGGCTGGCCGGCGGCGGTTGGGTGCACGATGTGGCGCTGGCGCCGCTGGAATCGAAAACGCCGGACTATGTCGCCACCGCCGAACGGTTTCTGGGGGTGCCCTATCTGTGGGGCGGCCGATCCAGCCTGGGACTCGATTGTTCCGGCCTGATCCAGATCATCCTCTCCGAAGCGGGAATAAGAGCCGAGCGCGACGCCAACCGCCAGGAGGAAAGCATCGGCGACGCCGTTGCCGATACCGGCGATGTCGACTTCCGGCGCGGCGATTTCGTCTTTTTCCCCGGCCATGTCGGGGTCATGACCGGCCCCACGCACCTTCTGCACGCCAACGCCACGTCCATGGCGGTGTCGGTCGATCCGGTCGCGGCGGTGGCCGACCGGGTGCGCGCGGCCGAAGGCGTGGGCATCACCCGCGTCCGCCGCCTGACCGCGACTTAGAGCAGGATCGCCTTGGGTGGAATCGCTTCGGCGATCCCACCCAAGGCGTG
>JBQLZQ010000031.1:0-36451 GCA_052168355.1 Inquilinaceae bacterium | reverse complement strand
CTATCGTCCCAATGTTGCAGTGCGGCTTCGTACGCTCGAACTTCGCCTTCGCCATGGTTTTCCGGCTTCCTGTCGCTTCCGTGGTTTCCGATCCGCCGGGGCGCCCCAAGCGGGCGGCCGACGTTGCCCGACATGGGCGATGGGTCAAGGCACCGGGTTGGAGCGGGTGAAGGGAATCGAACCCTCATAGCCAGCTTGGAAGGCTGGAGCTCTACCATTGAGCTACACCCGCAAAACACCGCACCGGAGCGCCGCCGTCCGGCTGGGAATTTGGTGGAGGGGGCTGGATTCGAACCAGCGTACGCATACGCGGGCAGATTTACAGTCTGCTGCCTTTAACCACTCGGCCACCCCTCCGTTCCCGCGCCGGCAAAGCCAGCCCGAACGGCGTCGGGTGACTAGCTAGGTTTGGCCGGTCTTGTCAACTTATTACGGGCCTGTGGCCGATCCAAGGCGGTCCCGCGAAGGGACTGGCGGCCGGCGGGCGGTCGCTGCAGGATGGAACGATGACGACATCGCGCAAACCGGCGCGCCGGCATCAGGGGCCCCGGCCCTCCCGCCAGGGCGCCGCCTCCGACCGCCTGCTGCACGGCCTTCACGCGGTTCGCGCGGCCTGGCTGAACCCCGAGCGGACCTGCCGGCGGCTGATCGCCACCCCGGCGGGGCTGGAGGCTCTGGCCGACGCCCTGGCGGCGGCGGCGTCCCGGAAACTGCCGCGGCCGGCGCCGGAAACCGTGGACCGGGCGGCGCTGGACCGGATGCTGGGCGGCGCCGTCCATCAGGGCGTCGCCCTGGACGCGGCGCCCCTGCAGCCGATGAATCTGGACGATATCGGCCGGGCCGCCGACGGCGCCGCCAGCGCCCGTCTGGTGGTTCTCGACCAGGTCACGGACCCGCACAATGTCGGCGCCGTGCTGCGCTCGGCCGCTGCCTTTGGCGCCCTGGCGGTGATCGTCACCGAACGCCACGCGCCGGAGGTGACCGGCACCCTGGCCAAGGCCGCGTCGGGCGCGGTCGAGCATGTCGGGCTGGTGCGGGTCGGCAACCTGGCCCAGGCCCTGGACCGGCTGCGCGACTGGGGGTTCTGGATGGTCGGGCTGGCCGAGGAGGGCGACCGCACCCTCGCCGAGGCCGCGCCGACCGGCCGCGTCGCCCTGGTCCTGGGGGCCGAGGGAAGCGGTCTGCGCCGCCTGACGCGGGAGCGCTGCGACGTTCTGGCGCGGCTGCCCACCGCCGGCCCGATCGCCAGCCTCAACGTCTCCAACGCCGCCGCGGTGGCCCTTTACGAGTTGTGCCGGCGGTAGGGCGCGGCCCCGTAGCCCGTTTCGCTCACACCAAAAGCCAACGGCGCCGTCGCGCACGGGCCCCGGATCTTCGTCCGGGGCTCGCGGCCCCTTTCTTTGGATTTCTCCGCCGAGAAAATGTGGACGACGAGTCCCGCACGCGATGCGGGACCTGTGCGCGACGGCACCGTTCGCTTTTCTCAAGGCGTCACCGTCCTGCACAGGCCCCGGATCGGTGTCCGGGGCTCGCGGCCCCTTATCTTTGGACTTCTCCACCGCGCCATTCCAGACGACGAGTCCCGCACGCGATGCGGGACCTGTGCGGGACGGCGCCGTTCGCTTTTCTCAAGGCGTCACCGTCCTGCACGGGCCCCGGATCGGTGTCCGGGGCTCGCCGGCTTCTTTCCTTGGACTCCTCCGCCGGGAAAACCGGGACGACGAGTCCCGCACGCGATGCGGGACCTGTGCGCGACGGCGCCGTTCGCTTTTCTCACGGCGCCACGGCCTTGCACGGGCCCCGGATCGGCGTCCGGGGCTCGCGGAGACTATCTATGAGGGTCCGGCGTAACGACCCGCGCCGCCTCCCCGTCAGTTCCCCAGATCCAGCCGGTACTTGGCAAAGCCGCTGTCCAGGGTCTCCAGATACTCGATATCGTCGCGGCCGGTGATGTGCGCCTGGGCGGCCGGCCCCGTTTCGAAGCTGACCTTGGCCGGCCCGGCGATCGGCGCGAGGCGCCAATTGTCGTCGGCCGAGGGGTCGATCTCGCCCTTTTCGAGCAGGTAGCGGACGATGACGTCGCGGTTGGCGTCGGGCGCCTCGACGATGATGTTGGAGCCGTCGAGATGGGGGAAGCCACCACCGCCGCCTGCCCGGTAGTTGTTGGTGGCGACGATGAACTTCTGATCCGGATCGACCGGCTGGCCCTGATAGCGCAGATCGACGATCCGGCTGCTGTCGGGGTTGGCCAACCCGCCCTCGGTGTCGAACTTGGGCGGCCGGGTGACGTCGATGCGGTAGGTCAGCCCGTCGATCACGTCGAAGTTGAAGGACGGAAAGTCGGGGTTGATCAGCGCCTGATCCTCCGTCCCGGCCGGATCGATGGTGTTGAACATGTTGGCCGACATCTCCAGCCAGTCCTTGACCTGGGCGCCGGTGAGCAGCACGGCGCGCACCGTGTTGGGATAGAGATACAGATCGGCGACATTCTTGATGGCGATCTCGCCGGCCGCCACGTCGGTATAATAGTCGGGCCCGCCGCGGCCACCGGCCTTGAAGGGCGCGCCGGCCGACAGCACCGGGATGCCGTCATACTCCGACCCCTGGACCAGGGTCTCGACGTACCATTTCTGGGCGTCAGTCACGATTTGGATCGACGGATCGTCGGCGACCAGGGCGAAATAACTGGTGATCGGTGCGGTGGTCCGGCCCACCGCCTCGCGCACGAAATCCAGGGTGGCCGCGTGCTCCTCCGCCACGGCGTCCAGGATGGCGGGGTCGGGATCGACCAGGGCCACCACCTCGCGCCCGTCGCGCCGGTAGATGGGCCGCGCCTCGACCGTGGCGCTGTCGACGCTCCACACCCCGTCCTCGACGCTGAGCGCCAGATCGACGATGCCCAGATGGCTGCCCCAGAAGCCGGGCATGACCGACGGCACGCCGTTGAGGGTGCCGGCGACCGCGTCGACTCCCTCCATGCCCTCGTAATCCTCGCCCGGAAAGACCCGGTGGGCGTGGCCGAACAGGATGGCGTCGATGCCGTCCACGGCGCTCAGATAGAAGCTGGCGTTCTCGTCGCGCCCCTCCGGTGTTTCGACGGTGAAGCCCGAATGGGGGATGGCCACGACGATGTCGGCGCCGGCCGCCCGCATCTCGGGCACCAGCCGTTCGGCGGTCTCGACGATGTCGCGGCTTTCCAGCCGCCCCTCCAGATGGGCCCGGTCCCAGACCACGATCTGCGGCGGCACGAACCCGATGACGCCGATGGTGATCGGGTGCTCGGCCCTGTCCCGGTCGGTCAGGGTCCGCTCCAGCAGGATGTAGGGGTCTATGAAGGGCACGTTGTTCCACGGATCGTCATCGCCATCGGCCTGGACGACGTTGGCCGAGACATAGGGAAACGCCGCCCCGGCCAGCACCCGCTCCAGATAGTCGATGCCGTAGTTGAATTCGTGGTTGCCCAGATTGCCGGCGTCGTAGTCGATCAGGTTCATGGCCTTGTAGACCGGGTGCACGTCGCCCGCCTCGACCCCGCGCACAGTGGCCATGTAGTCGCCCATCGGGTTGCCCTGGATCAGATCGCCATTGTCGAACAGCAGGCTGTTGGCGACCTCCGCCCTGGCCGCCGCGATCAGCGAGGCGGTCTTGGCCAGCCCGACCGTATCGTCGGCCCGGTCGCGGTAATAATCGTAGGGCTGGATGTGGACGTGGACGTCGGTGGTCTCCATGACTCGCAGATCGACCTGGGCAGGTTCCGCCCCCGCCGGCCCCGCCACGGCCAGAAAGGCGGCCGCTGCCGCCAACCCGATGCCGGCGCCCAACCCCACGCTGGCGCAAAGCCGGCCGGAATGCCTTGTGAGTTCGGTCATGCCCCGTCCCTTTCCCATGCCCGCCGCCGTGCTGGACAGAGGCGAGCGTTGCTGCCTGGAAAAAGCGTAGCACCGGGATGGCCGCTTGGCACGCGCCGCATGTGCGGGCCGGCGCCGCGTGCGACCGCTGGACGAACCCGCCGCCCGCCGCTAACGTTGCGCCCTGGATGCGCGTGCGGGAGCGCATTTCAACAGAGTAGATCCTGCAAATGAACGCGAACGGGCCCCAATTGGGGCCCGTTCTGTATTAAGAGGAAAGGGCCAGGCGCGCGAAGATGCTTGTGACCTGCATCAAGTGGGAGTAGCAAGCCTTGTTCTTGCCCATTGTCTGCGGGTTGTGGTTCGCCATTTCCTGGTAAGCCTGATTGGCTGCATGGATCAACTCGGCGTCCGTCAGCACCTCAGGTTTGTGAAGCTTCCAGCGCAGCCCTTTTTTCTTGATGAAGACGGAGTGCGCCGAGATGATCGGGAAAACTAGGCCGTCCGGCACTTCCTTGACGCGGCGATCTTCGCGCTCGATTGAGCGAATACCCGTGCCGATAAAGCCCTGGTGCTGCTTCCAGGTGATGTAAAGCTGCCACGCAATCGGCGCCACGTCGAGGAAGCAATCATAGATTTCTTTGTGGTCAGGTTGCTCGACCAGTTCTTGGAACAGTTTCAGGCAGCGAGTCTTCTGGCTATAGGAGAACACCTTGTTCTCGGGGTCCGACTGCCTCTTGAACTTCTCCATCATCTCGACCGGCATCGCGGCGAACGCGACCTGGATCAGCTTCTCGGTGTCGAGGGTGCCTTCCTTGTCGTTCTGCTCGCTCTCGCTCTTTTGCAAGCGAACATCCGGGAAGTGCTCGGCCATCCGCGTTTCGAGCGCGTCCAGGTGGCCGCGGCGCCCGGCGATGGACAAAGCCCGCACGTCGTTCTGGAAATTCCGCGCGATGGAGATTTCGGCAATCAGGTCGTCATCGTCCGTCACGATGATCTCGTACCGGATGCTCGGCTCGTCGTAGTCACCGTTGAAGGTCTCGGCGTAGAACTTCCGAAGCTCGCCCTGGGTCTGAGAACCGTTGATGATGCTCGGCTTGAGCAAAGTCATCCTCTTGTTCTTGTCGTCCACCTCGGCATCGCGGGCGACAATCACGATACCGCCGTTGAGGATCGAGAACAGGGTTGTATTGTCTTTCAAGGTCTTGCGGATCGCCTGATGAACCAAGGTCGGGCTTTTCTTCTGCTTACCCTTGGCTTCCACCAAGTACTCGCGGACATTCTCGTTGTCCTCAAGTTCCAGCACCGAACGCGCGGGCGCCGTGCCAGAATAAACCTTGCGGCCTGCGCCCGTGTCTTCGGGCGAGGAGATATTGCGGCAGTTGTGATAGGGGAATGCGAACAGAGTCGCAGTTACGTCAGCAATCGTCATGGTAGTACCTCGTTTTCCGATGTCCGACACGTTTTGACGGCGCGCCCACCTGGGCGACCAAGACGAGACATCATGAGAACAATACTCGAACATCTGAGGCAAGTCAAGCCTCTTATAGAACGACAGCCCGGGGGCGGCTTAAGGGATGCCACTATGGAGGTAAGGGCTATAACCGAGCTGTATGGTCACACCGCAGCAGACGCGCGCTGCCATGGTGCTCGATGGCTATCCCAGGTACATCGACGCTAAGCGATAGGTCGATGACCCCCAGATGGCTGCCTCAGAAGCCGGGCATGACCGACGGCACGCCGTTCAAGATGCCGGCGGCTAGGTCCACGCGCTCCAGCCCGGTAAAGGCCTTTTAGTCGTCGCCAGAGAATACCCGGTGGGCGTAGCCGAACAGGATGGCGACACCAGCAACCCGGCCGCTGGACGAACCCGCCACCCGACGCTAAGTTTGGGCCTTCCGCCCGATGGCGCCGACGCCGGTTTAGCTCAGTTGGTAGAGCACCTGATTTGTAATCAGGGGGTCGCGGGTTCGAATCCTGCAACCGGCACCAATGCTTATTTGCGTTTCTTAAACTTATTCATCACGGTCCAATCGAGATGCCTCGGGCCTCAGACGGTGGATAGCCCCAGAGCGTCCGCCATGACCGTAAAGTCGCGGTCGGCGTGGAGCAATGCGTGACCGCGTTCCACGCAGAAGGTCGCGATGATAACATCGATGGTCTTGCGCACCGTAAGGCCCCGTGCCCTCAGACGCCGATAATTGGCAGCGCTGGCCAGGGCGATGGTCCGACCGATCATCGGTTCGAAGACAAGGGCGTCCATTGCCTGACGAGCCCGGCGCACATCCCGCTCGGTACGAAATCCTTGGAGCACCTCGACCAAGATCAGATCGCCGATGACGACGAGATCCGACCCGAGAAGCCTGTCGAGCGCATCCGTCTCGCGAGTCTCGTGGCCGTTGAAATAATCGATCCAGACCGACGAATCGACGACGATCATTCGTCGCGACGCATCTCGTCGAGCGACCCTTCCCAACGGAGTTGACCGCGAAGGCGTCGTATCCGGCTCTGGCGGTTAAGGTGGATCAGCAACCGTAGGGCCTCCTCCACGGTCCGCCGCTTCGTCTTAAGGCCAGAGGCTTTTAGAGCCTCGGCCATAAGAGCGTCATCGATGACGATGTTCGTACGCATGGTGTCTACCGCGCGTGGTTTGGAGTGTGTATGTTGGAAGGATTATATACACACTATTGCCGTGCCGGCAACCGATCTTCCCGCCCCTACCCCACCACCACCGCCGCCCCGTCCGACCGTGGGTCGGCGGCGCCTTCCAGATAGCCGTCGGGGCGGGTCAGGAGGGCGCCGGCGTGGCCCATGAGGTCGCTGTAGGCGGTATCCAGCACCTCCACATCGTGGCCGGCCTGCCGCAGCGCCCGCATCAGTTCCGGCGGGAACCGGTTTTCCAGCCTCAGGTTGGTGCGGGTCTCCTCGCCCCAGGTGCGGCCCAGCAGCCAGCGCGGCGCGTCCACCGCCGCCCCCGGCGCCAGGCCGAAGCGCGCGATGCGGGTGAACAGGGCCGCCTGGGTCTGGGGCTGGCCGTCGCCGCCCATGGCGCCGTAGACCAGCACCCGCCCGTCCTTCAGCCGGGCCAGAGCCGGGTTCAATGTATGGAACGGCCGGCGCCCCGGCATCAGCGGGTTGACCGCCTTGGGATCGAGGGAAAAGCCGCAGCCCCGGTTCTGCCACAGAATGCCGGTCCGGGGCAGCACGCAGCCGGACCCGAATTCCCAATAGATCGACTGGATATAGCTGACCGCCAGGCCGTCCTTGTCGACCGCGCCCAGCCATACCGTATCGCCCGGCGCGGCCGCCTGCGGCCAGGGCGCGGCGCGGGCGGCGTCGATCGACCGCATCTCCGCGTCCATCCAGGGTGCCGTCAGGTAGCGGTGGATGTCGTCGGCCGCGTACGCCGGGTCGGTCACCGCCCGGTCGCGGACCAGGAAGGCCCGTTTGGTCGCCTCGACCAGCCCGTGAACATGGGCGAAGCCCTCTCCCTCCCGCACCCCCATCCGGTCGAACAGGCCGAGGATGATCAGCGAGGCCAGCCCCTGGGTCGGCGGCGGCGTGTTGAACAGGGTGGCGCCCCGGATGTCAAGGGACAAAGGCGCGGTCACCGTGGCGCGGAACCGCTCCAGGTCGGCGCGGGTCAGCGGGCTGCCCAGGGCATCCAGGTCGGCGGCCAGGGTCTGACCGACATCGCCGCGATAGAATTCGTCGAGCCCGGCATCGGCCAGATAGTCCAGGGTGTCGGCCAGGCGCGGCTGGCGCAGGAGGGCGCCGGGCGAAGGTGCCGCGCCGTCCGCCCGTCCGTGCTCCAGGAAGGTCTCGGCGAAGCCGGGCGCGGAAGCCAGCTCATCGCGCCGTTCGGCGAGGATCTCGGCATAGCCGCTCCCGACAGCGAAACCGTCGCGGGCCAGGGCCGCCGCCGGGGCCAGCAGGGCGTCCAGCGGGTGACGGCCGCCCAGCTCCGCCGCCAGGTCGAGCGCCGTTCGCCAGCCGCCGACGGCGCCGGCCACGGTCAGGGCGGCGGCGGGGCCGCGCCCGGGGATCGTTTCCCACCCCTTGTCCCGATACCAGGCCTGGGTGGCTCGCGCACCGGCCGGGCCGCAGGCTTCGATAACGCGCGGTGGGCGACCGGGCCGCGCGATCAGCCAGAACCCGTCGCCGCCCAGCCCGTTCATGTGGGGATAGACCACGGCGATGGCCGCGGCCATGGCGACCATGGCCTCGACGGCGTTGGCGCCGTCGCGCAGGGCCTCTGCCCCCGCCGCGGCCGCCAGATGGTGGGGGGCGACGACTATGCCGCCGCGTCCCGCCTCGGTCCGTCCCGGTTCGATCATGCCCCTAGGTGGCCGATCGCCGGGCCGCCGTCAACGCCGTCGGTTTAGCGCGCGGGCGATGACCCGGCCAGGCCGTTCCGCGCCGCCAGGGGGTCCGGGCGGACGGGTGTCAGACGGCGGGCGAGGCGCGCCAGCCCCCTGATCAGAGCCGCAAAGGCCGCCCCGACCGCTTCGGCGCGCATTTGCTCACCCCGTCGCAGGTGATAGCGCATCATGGCATCGGTCAGGGCCGGCGCTTCCGGCCCGGATGTCAGCCAATCGGCTTCGTGGGTGGTGTAAGGCCACATGGTGTATCTCCAGTCATGAACAGGCGTTCCATCCCGGAGCCAGCCGATTTCGGCCTTTATCGCATCGCACAATTCTTAACTTGCTACGATTCTTTGTTTTTTCAAGGTAATGTTGCGCTGCATTATATTAAGAAAGCGTTTTTCCCGACCGAATGGCGGGAACACCACCTTTGGCGCGACGGATCGCTGCCGCCTTACAACTTTCTTAAGGATGATTTTGCTAGAGACATAGGACTGGTAAGAGCTAAATTACCTTTCCCAAATGATCGCGTCAGTCCCCCAAAGACGCGCGACCAAGGCGGTACCCTTGCATGACACGTGCCTCGTACCCTGTGCCGTTTAACGAGCAACAGCGCCTCGAGGCGCTGCGGAGCTATCGTATCCTGGATACGGCGGCGGAGCCGCGGTTCGACCGGCTGGTGGACATCGCGCGGGCCCTGTTCGACGCGCCCATCGCGGTGATCACCCTGATCGACGAAGATCGACAATGGTTCAAGGCGGTTCGCGGCATGACTGTCGGACAAACCGATCGCGATGCCGCGTTTTGCGCCCACACCATCATGCAGGACGAGATCCTTCTGGTCCGCGACGCCATGACCGACCCCCGGTTCGCCAACAACCCGCTGGTGATCAAGGCGCCCTACATCCGTTTTTACGTCGGCGCGCCGCTGATCACGGCCGCTGGGTTCCGGCTGGGATCCATTTGCGTCATCGACACGGCGCCGCGGCCCCGGCCCCGGCCGTCGGCGCTTGCCGCGCTGAAGACACTGGCGGCCATGGTCATCGATGAGCTGGAAGCCGGAGGAACGACCGACGCGCCGGAGCAGGCGGGCTTGGCCGGGCCATCGCCCGAACCGCCCGCCGATCCGTCGCAGGCGGCCAAGGAAGAGTTCCTGATGCTTGTCAGCCACGAGCTTCGGACACCGCTGAACGCCATCCTGGGGTTTAGCGAGATCCTCGACAATTGGATTAAGGACGAGCCCTATCAGTCTTATGTGAAAGATGTTTTGACCTCGGCGCACCAGCTGCGCAGCACCGTCGACCATATTCTGGAGTTCAGTCGAGCCGAACAGGGCGAACTGACGCTGAAGGAAGAGAAGGTCTCCGTATCCGACACGGTGCGGGAGGTTATCGACACGTTGGCGGGTCACGCGCGCCTCGCCGGGGTCACACTGTCGATGGATCTATCGACCCCGTTCCCCACCCTCACGGCAGATCGGATCTATCTGCGTCAGATGATCTCCAATGTGGTCAACAATGCCATTCAGTCAGGCGCGACCTTTGTCCGGGTCGAAGCCGGACCGCCGACCGAAACCGACGTGAGCGTGACCATCGTCGACAACGGACGCGGGATAGACCCCGATACCAGCTTGAGCGTGCTGGGGGCGTTTCGCCAGGGCGAGGCCATCCTGTCCCGCCGGAAGGACGGGCTGGGGCTGGGACTGCCCATGACCCGGCGCCTGGTCGAACTCCATGGGGGCCGCCTGGCGCTGAATCCGGGTCCGGGCGGCGTCGGCACGGCGGCCCGTCTCACCTTCCCCGCCTGGCGGCTCTGACGGTCCGCCAACCCGGCGCCTCCGACCGGTGGTCCAAGTCAGACCGCTAGATCGCGCAGGTGGCCAGGCCGCGCTTTTCCAGATATTGCTGGTGATAGTCCTCGGCCAGGTAGAACGGCCCGGCGGGGGCGATCTCGGTCGCGATCGGGCGGCGATGGCGGCCCGACCGCGCCTCATGGTCTTTCGAAGCCGTGGCGGCCGCCCTCTGTTCGTCGTCATGGACAAAGATTGCAGACCGGTACTGGGTCCCGACGTCGGGTCCCTGGCGGTTGACCTGAGTGGGGTCGTGTTCGGCCCAGAACACATCGAGAAGGGCGTCGTAGGAGACGATCGACGGGTCGAAATCGACGCGGACGACCTCGGCATGGCCGGTGCGACCGGAACACACATCCTTGTAAGTCGGGTTTTCGACGGTCCCGCCCTGATACCCGACGGCGGTCGCGGTCACGCCGCGCACCTGCCGAAACGCCGCTTCGACACCCCAAAAACAGCCGGCCGCAAAAGTCGCCGTCGCCATTGCTCGATCTCCCTTTCCAAATTCAACGGACCCGTGGTGCTGGCGCGTGCCAAGTCGCACCCATCAGTGGTAGTTGCGCAACCCCTCGACCTGACAGGCGCCCCTGGTATAGATCTGGCGCACGTCGCAGAACGACGAATGTTCCATGACCACATGCCCTGTTTCGCAGCGGTTCAGCCTGACCCAGGTCTGATACCCGGCGATCCGCTCATCGTCATCCGAACCAAATCGGGAATGATGGACATAGGTCGTGATACGCGAGACGTCGGCGCCCTCAATGCCCAGGGCTGCCAAAGCCGCCTCGATATCCGCCCGGCAGGCCCCCCGAACAGTCGCATCGGCCGCGTGGGCACTGGCGCCCGCCGCAACCGCGACGGTCAATGCGAGGCCCATCGCTCTTAGGATCGGCTTCATGGCCGTGTTCCGCGACTCATATGGTTTTCTCCGCGAATAGTGAGAGAAATCGGGAGCAGGGCGGCGCAGATCAAGGGGCCAGGGCGCCCCGGCGCCCGCCCGGTCAAAAAAAGAAGGTCGCGGATAAAGCGGCTGTTAACCATTGGCCGTCACACTGGGTATCGAGAACAGGGAGAATCTTGACTGCAAACCCCCCGTGTCCCGCCCGCCTCGCAACGCCGAAGGCCAGGACACAGAAGCGAAGGAGGCGTCGATGTCGCCTTTTGCCCCCATTCGGTCGCTGGGCTTGACGGCCGCGATCTTGACCCTGCTGGGCGCCTCCGCGGCTTACGCGCAGACCCAGGAAGCTGTTCCCGCCCAGCCCCAGATGCAGAGCCAGCCTCAGGCCCGCGCCCCGGCCCCGCCGTCGGGCTATCCCTGCGGCGACCGCACGGCCATTATGACCCAGCTGCAGGACAAGTTTTCCGAACAGCCGGTGTCGATCGGCCTGGATTCGCAAGGCCGGATGATCGAAGTCCTGGCCGCGCCTTCCGGGACCTGGACCATCCTGATGACCATGCCGACCGGGGTTTCCTGCCTGATCGGGTCCGGTCTGAACTTCGAACAGATGCCGCTGGTTGCCGAGGCCAAGGAACCCGTAGCGTAGAATCCCCATCCGAACAGGGGAGCCCTGTTCGGATGCCGGCTTTCAAAACCCTTTTTGGCCACATTTGCGTGACGTGACGGTTCAGCCATAGCAAAACCGCCTCGATATCGCTATCTTGTCATTTATGACAAATGCGAACGCAAGCAAACCCAAGCCTGAGCACCAGTACGAACCCAAACTGCGCCACTGCCTGAGGTGCCAGGACGAGTTCGAGAGCGAGTGGCCCGGGGAACGTATCTGCCGTCGTTGCAAATCGACCAGCGCCTGGCGCGAGGGCGGACCGTCAAGCCCCAACTGGGCCGCGTAGGCCCATCGGCCACCGGGCGCTTTGACCCCCGTCAAGGGACCTACACCTCTTAGGCGGGCTCTGACGGGTCATTTTCCGTCTTTTGACGCGTCGGCGACGATCGCCGTGTCCGGGCTTTCCGGATCATTTTGATGAGAGGAACCGGCTTTGGCTCCGGCCGCGTGGCCAGGCGGCGTACCGGCGCCGGCCCGCGAACCAGATTGTCCAGCATCGTACGGCTTTCTTCCGTCAGCGCTTCGAAAGCAAAGGCGATCAAGCCACTGGCGGTCGACGTTCGCACCACATAGGCATCAAAGCGAAAGGCCAGCTCATCGTCGGCCAGGCCGAAGAAGCCGGTCACCAGATTGCCCGCCCTCAACAGCTGGTGGAGCGTGTGGGGCGCCCGCACCGACAGGCCGACCGTCGACCAGTCGATCGACGTGACCACGCAATCGCCCAGCCGCACATACAGCACGGGACGGCTGCGTCGCACGGCCCGACGCCGTGTCCGCTGACGGGTTTTGAGGCCGGACGGCGGCTCGTCGGGGTTCCGCGAGGCCGTCAGAATCGGCCTGAAAATGGGCGGGTCGGCCATCGTCGCTTAGGATCCCTGGCGAGCGCCGGAAAAAGAGTTACCGGCAAAAGGGTCTTGGGGCGGGATCTTACCATGATATGTCACCATGACGCGCCGCGAAACGCTGACATATATTGCCGTCCAGAGGCAAAACAGGGCCGGCAGGTAATAGTGCAGCAGGATCTGCGGCGACATGGCGTCGAGGGCCCCGCCAAAAGCGTCCCGGGCCGCCATGGCATAGATGACGGCGTAGAGCCCATAGAGACCGCACGTGATCAGGGCATTGGCCGGAAATGACGTGGCGCCGCGACGCGGAAGCTGGCGCAGCAGACGCACGAACAGCAGGGCAAACGCCAGATCGGCGACCGGCGCCAGCGTCAGGGCCGGTCCGGCCAGGCTGTCCAGGCGGCCCCCGTCGACCAGCCCCGCGCCGCGCAGGAGTACACGCAACGCGCTGATACCGGCACAGTACAGGCAGCCGATCCAGACCACGCGCAGCAGACCGCCGGTCCCGTAGAGCGGGTGGTCGGCGGCCCGGTCGGGCTCCAAACGAGGCCAGCCGGGGCGAAAAAAGACCATCGGTCAATCCCTTGGGCGGTGACGTACATACGCTGATACGGCATCTGGCCGGTCCGGCGCAAGCGGGCTGCGACTTGACGCCCGACCGGCGCACCATTAACGGTTGGCCCCCAAGCCCTTGGCCGTACGGCCGCCGTCCAGGACCTATGCCGCCGTGCCTGCCGCCACATCAGCCTCTCGCCGGGATCTGCTCTGGCAAGCGCGCGTCTTCGCGGTGCTGTTGGCGCTGTATTACTCGGTACACGCCGCCCTGACCATGGTTCGGCTTGGCCCGATGGCGCCCGGCACGGCCGATCCGTCGCACCTTTATGCCGTCCTCATCCGGGCCGCGTCCCTGGCCCTGGGGGCCGAAGGCGGTGCCGTTGCGCTGCGCTACGCCCTGGCGGTGGTGCTTCACCTGATGATCTACGACACGACGCGGCGACTGACCAACGACCGCAAGCTTGCCTTTTTCGCGGGCTGGGCGCCGATCCTGACCTACGCCGTGGGCTGGAGACTGCACGAGGCGCATCCTCACGGGGTGCTGGTGGCGGTCCTGATCCTGGCATCCTTGGGTCTTGGCCTGCGCCTGGTCAGCGACCCCGGCCGCCGGACCACGGTCGCCCTGGGCGTCGTGGCCGGGCTCGGCCTGATCGCCGGCGGCGGCTACCCGATCGCCCTTGTGGCATTGCTGGTCGCGGGCCTGGCCGGACGCGACACCCGCGCCGCCTTCAGCGGCCGGCGGGTCGCCCTGACCCTGGCGGTCGCCCTGGCCGTCATCCTTGTCCAGATCGGGCTGCTGGCGGTTCTGGGGCCGGGCGGCGGTCTGGCCGCCACCCGTCCGGATGGGACCGCGAATATCGACCTGCTCACCCTGCTCGGGCGTCTCGTCCAGGCGATCCTTCTCGCCGTCCTGCCCTTCGCCCTTCTCTATGTGCTGATTTTCCACAAGGTGTTGAACAGGCTTGCCGCGGATGCGCCCGATCCGGCGTACCGCCTGCTGGTCCGGTATCTGGTCATCGTCGCCGCGGGTCTTCCATTGGCTGTCGTCGTCCTGAAGCTCGGTATTTTTCCGGTTCCGACGACGCGCCTTCTCGGCGATCCCGTGGGCGTCCTGTCCGCCGTCTATCCGCTGCTGTTGCCGCTGATCCTGTATCTGTTCTGGCGGGTCCGGCTGACCGGGTACAGCGGCACGGAGTGGAAATGGCTGCTGATCGTCATGGCCGTGGTCGCGGTATCGATCGTCCAGCTTCGTCTGCAACTGCCGTTTCTGGACCTGGGATAGGACCGGCTTTACTGGGTCGACCGGCGCAGCGCGTCGCGCAGCTTGCGCTTGAACGCATCGCCATCGGACCGCGCCGCCAGAAACCGCTGGATCACATCCCGCGCCGCTTCGGTATCGTAGGGCACGGAGTCCTGGACCGCCGAGCCGCCGTCGGCCGCCTCGCGCAGGCGTTCGAGCACCGCCGGATCGATCCGGCTGCGCAATTCCGCCATCTGCGCCAGCAGGTGGCGCTGCTGCTCGGTTGTGTCGGCCATGGGTTTCCCCTGGAATCCGGTGTTCCCCAGACTCCCACGAATGCCTTAACGGATCGTGAAATTCTAATACAAATGCTCCGGATCGGCCCCTGAGATCTACATCCGGTCCGGCACCTCGATGCCCAGCAGCGAGAGGACAAGCTCAAGCATCTCCAGGGTCAGCCCGGCCAGCGCCAGCCACGACCCGCGCACCGCCGGGTCGCTTTCGCTCAAAATATGGCAGTTCTGATAGAAACGGCTAAATTCCTGCGCCAAGCCGAATGCGAAGTCGCACAACTCGTGGGGCGACCGCGTGTCGTAGGCCCCGGTCACCACATCCGGAAAGCGGCCGAGTTCAAGCACCAGCGCGCGCGCGCCCGGCCCCGGCGGCTGCACCGGCCCGGCCGAGAATCCTTCGGCCGCGGCCTTGCGCAACAGCGATTTGATCCGCACGGCGGCGTATTGGAGATATGGCCCGGTCTTGCCCTCGAACCGGGTGAACCGCTCCAGATCGAAGATGTAGTTGGACAGGCGCGGGTTGCTGAGGTCGGCGAACTTGACCGCCGCAATCCCGACCATGCGGGCGATCTCCGCCCGCTCCGTGTCCGAGGCATCGGCGGCAAGACCCGCCTCCTCCAGCCGCACGCGCGCCTCGTCCCCGGCCATGGCGATCAGGTCCTGCAGCCTCATGACCCCGCCCGCGCGGGTCTTGAACGGCTTGCCGTCCGGTCCGTTCATGGTCCCGAAGCCGATATGCTCCAAGACCGCGTGGCCGTTGAGGCCGCCGATCCGCGCCGCCCGAAAAACCTGTTCGAAATGAAGGTGCTGGCGCTGATCCACGACATAAAGCATGAAATCGGGATCGATCTCCGCCACGCGGTCGACGATGGTTGCCAGATCGGTGGTGCCGTACATGACGCCGCCGTCCGATTTGAGCAGGATCAGCGGCGGGATCTCCGTCTTGTCGTCCTCGCGCGCGACGGGGACGACGACGGCGCCCTGGCTTTCCACCGCCAGACCCCGCGCCTTGAGGTCGGCGACCATCGGTTCGATCAGATCATGGACCGCCGCCTCGCCTTTCCACAGGTCGAAACTGACCCCCAGGCTGCCGAATTCGCGCTGCATTCCGGCGATCGACACATTGGCGAAATGCTGCCACAGGGCGCGATAACCGGGGCGCCCGGCCTGCAGTTCGGCCGTCGCCTGCCTGGCCGCGTCCAGGCGCGCCGGGTCGTCCTTGCAGGCGGCGGCCGCGGCCGGGTACAGCGCCTCCAGATCCTCCATGGTCACCGGCGAGTCGGACGGGAACGGTCCGGTCGCCGCCGGGTCGAAATAGGGCAGATCCGGATGGCGCAGGGCCAAGGCGGAAATGAGCATGCCCATGGGCAGACCCCAATCGCCCATGTGGACGTCGCTGATCACCCGGTCGCCGGCGAACCGGAACAGCCGCTGCAGGCTCTCGCCGATAATCGACGCCCGCAGATGGCCCACATGCATCAGCTTGGCGATGTTGGGACCGCCGAAATCCAGCACCACGGTCGCCGGCTCGGTCTTGACCGGCACGCCCAGTCTTGGATCGGCGATCAGGGCGTCGGCATGCCGGGCCAGTTCCGCGTCGGTCACCGTCAGGTTGAGGAAACCCGGCCCGGCCAGGGAGACATCGGCGAACAGCGGGTTGTCGCGCAGCGTGGCCGCCACCGCCTCCGCAATGTCCCGCGGCGGACGCTTGGCCAGCTTGGCCGCCGGCAAGGCCCCGTTGCATTGAAACTGGCCGAGATCCGGCCGGCTGGATGGAACGACGGAGCCCAGATCGGACGGCAGGCCGGCCGCGACGAAAGCATCGGAGACAAGGGCCGTCAGACGGCCGGCAAGCGAGGTCATGGGTCTGGCGCGATCGGTTGAGACAAGAGCGGAGAGTGGGCTGTTCTAGGAAGGAGGTGCCGACGGCGCAAGCGTTCGCCATCGATCGGCGGCGGCCGCCGCGTCCAAAGGCGCGTCCCAATAAGGGTTTGGGCCGAAGCGTTGGGCCAGGAAATCGACAAAGGCCCGGACCTTGGTGCTGAGATGTCGGTTGTGGGGATAGACGGCGTAGACCGCATCGTCGTCCGGCCGATAGTCGCACATCAGCGGGACCAGCCGACGGTCCTCCAGCCGGTCGGCGACCAGGAAGGTGGGAAGCAGCACCAGCCCCTGCCCGGCGACGGCGATATCCCGCATCATGTCGCCGTTGTTGACGCAGATCCGGCCGCGAACGCGCACCGTCACCGGCTCCCCGTCGGCAGCGCGAAAGCTCCATTGGTCGTTCAGAGCCGGGTTGCGGTAGAGGATGCAGTTGTGATCGGCCAGGTCCCGGGGATGGACCGGGGCCGGCCGCCGCGCCAGATAGGCCGGGCTGGCGCAGACCACCCGCCGGCTCACCGCCAGCTTGCGGGCGATCAGCGAGCTGTCGGCCAGGGTGCCGATACGCACGGCCATGTCATAGCCCTCGTCGATCAGATCGACGAAGCGGTCGTTGAGCACAAGGTCGATATCGACCAGGGGAAACCTGTCCATGAAGGCG
Source organism: Inquilinaceae bacterium (assembly GCA_052168355.1). Lineage (GTDB taxonomy): Bacteria > Pseudomonadota > Alphaproteobacteria > DSM-16000 > Inquilinaceae > JBQLZQ01. The sequence continues at coordinate 19,350 of JBQLZQ010000031.1, read as the reverse complement.
GCGATGGCCGGCGCCAGGTGCAGAACACCGAACGACACCGGGGCGTTGACCCGGATCACGCCGCGCGGTTCGGCATTCAGGCTCGATACCGCCTGCTCGCTGTCTTCGATTTCCGCCAGGATGCGCACGCAGCGGTCGTAGTAGGCCCGACCGGCCTCGGTAAGGCCAAGTCGCCGGGTGGTGCGATTGAGGAGGCGAACGCCCAGACGCTCTTCCAGGGCCGCCAGCCGCCGGCTGAGCACGGACTTCGACACGTCCATCCGGTCGGCGGCGGCGGTAAAGGTCTTGGCATCGACGACGCCGACGAAGGCCGCCATGTCGCGCAGCTTGTCCATGATCGTCCATCATTGTTGCTGTCCGTCGAACAATCTTATGCGCCAGACCCGGTTGGACGAAAGGGCCTTCACACTTACCTCTTACCGGGCAAGTCGCCTTCACCGTCCCACAGCTTCGGGAGACACGATCCGATGACCAAAATCCTGGTTCTCTACTACAGCTCGTACGGCCACGTCGAAACCATGGCCCAGGCCATCGCCGAGGGGGCGCGGGACGGCGGCGCCGAGGTGACGATCAAGCGGGTGCCCGAAACCATGCCCGAGGACGCGGCCCGCCAGGCCAACATGAAGCTGGACCAGGACGCTCCCATCGCCAAGCCGGAGGAGCTGGCCGACTACGACGCCGTGATCTTCGGCACGCCCACCCGCTTTGGCAACATGGCCGGCCAGATGCGCACATTCCTGGACCAGACCGGATCGCTGTGGGCGAAGGGCTCGCTGGTCGGCAAGGTCGGCGCCGTGTTCACGTCCACCGCCACGCAGCACGGGGGGCAGGAGAGCACCATCCTGTCGTTCCACACCACGCTGCTGCACCAGGGCATGGTGGTGGTCGGCCTGCCCTACAGCTTCCAGGGCCAGATGCGCCTGGACGAGGTCACCGGCGGCTCGCCCTATGGCGCCTCGACCATCGCGGGCGGCGACGGATCCCGTCAGCCTTCCGCCAACGAGCTGGACGGCGCCCGGTATCAGGGCAAGCACGTCGCGCGGATCGCGGCCAAGCTGGCCGTGTAGCACCCCATCCATCGACAGCGAGAGGAGACGAGGATCATGGGCCTTCTGGTCGACGGCGTGTGGCAGGACAAATGGTACGACACCAAGAAAAGCGGCGGCCGCTTTGTCCGTCAGGACAGTGCTTTTCGCAACGCAGTGACGGAAGACGGCGCCTCGGGCTTCCCGGCCGAAGCCGGGCGCTATCATTTGTACGTCTCGCTGGCCTGTCCGTGGGCGCACCGCACCTTGATCTTCCGCAAGCTGAAGAAGCTGGAGGACGCCATCGGCGTGTCGGTGGTCGATCCGTTCATGGGCGAGAACGGATGGTGGTTCAGCGACGCGCCGGGTGCGGTGCCCGACAGCGTCAACGGCAAGACCTACATGCATGAGATCTACACGGCGGCGGACCCCGACTATACCGGGCGGGTGACCGTGCCGGTGCTGTGGGACAAGAAGACCCGGACCATCGTCTGCAACGAGTCGGCGGAGATCATCCGCATGTTCAACAGCGCTTTCAACGCCATCGGCGACGCAGACCTGGATTTCTATCCCTCGGCCCTGCGGGAGGAGATCGACGCGGTCAACGCCGACGTCTACGACAACATCAACAACGGCGTTTACAAGGCCGGGTTCGCCACCACGCAAAAGGCGTACGAAGAGGCGTTCGACGCGCTGTTCGCGGCCCTGGACCGGGTGGAGGACAGGCTTTCGCGGCAGCGCTATCTGGTCGGCGACCGGCTGACCGAGGCCGACTGGCGCCTGTTCACCACCCTGGTGCGGTTCGACCCGGTCTATGTCGGCCACTTCAAGTGCAATTTGAGGCGGATCGCCGACTGCCCCAATATCTCAAACTATACCCGCGACCTCTTTCAGGTGCCCGGGGTTGCCGAGACCGTCAATCTCGACCACATCAAGCAGCACTATTACGGCAGCCACGGCACCATCAACCCGACCAGGATCGTGCCCAAGGGGCCGGAGGTGGACTTCGCCGCCCCCCACGACCGCGACCGCTTTTCCCGGAGCTGATGCTCGAACCAACCACGACGGAGTTCGAACGCCATGACCGCATCCCCCCTGCCCCGCGCCGCCCAGGCCGGCGTGACGCGCATCCCGTTCGAGAGCCTGGGCCATGCCGACCATGGCTGGCTGGACGCCCGCCATCATTTCAGCTTCGCCGACTACTACGACCCGGCGCGCACGGGCCACGGGCCGCTGCTGGTGTGGAACGACGACACCATCGCGCCGGGCACCGGGTTCCCCAAGCACCCGCATCGCGACATGGAGATCATCACCTATGTGCGCAGCGGCGCCATCACCCATGAGGACCATCTGGGCAACCGCGGCCGCACGGAAGCCGGCGACGTCCAGGTGATGAGCGCCGGCAAGGGCATCCTGCACGCCGAGTTCAACATGGATGCCGAGCCGACGACCCTGTTCCAGATCTGGATCCAGCCGCACACGGCCCGCGTCGAACCGCGCTGGGAACAGCGCCGCTTCCCCAAGGCCGACCGCGCCGGCGCCCTGGTGCCTCTCGCCTCCGGCCGCGACGCCGACATCGCCCGCGGCGCCCTGCGCATCCATCAGGACGCCGCGCTGCTGGGCGCTACCCTGGACGCCGGCCAGAGCGTGACGCACGCGCTGGGCGCGGATCGGCTGGGCTACCTGGTGGTGGCCAGGGGACGGGCCAGCGTCAACGGCGTTGCCCTGGGTCCCCGTGACGGCGCGGCCCTGACCGGGCTGGACAGCGTGACCATCGACGCCGACGAGGAAACGGAACTGCTGCTGGCCGACCTGCCGGGCGAGGCGTGACGGATCCATGAGCCGCCCCGGCGTCGCATACGATCGTCTTCACCGCCGCACCGTCTTGGCCGGGTTGGCCGGCATCGCGATTCCGGCCCTGCTCCCGGTCCGGGCGGGCGCCGTGGCGGCCCGGCCGTCCGGGCTCGATCCCGCGCTGCTTGACCGGGCGGCGCGGCGGGCGGCGGGGCTGGACCAGCTGCACGGCCTGATCGTGGCGCGCGGCGGCGAGATCCTGCTGGGCGAGGCCTTTCGCGGGCCGGCGCTGGATCGGGCCGTCAACGTCAAATCCGTGTCCAAGACGATCGTCGCGGCGCTGACCGGGGCGGCTTTGGACCGTGGGGTGCTCGACAATGTCGACCAGCCCATCGTCCCGTTTCTGTCGGATCTGGTGCCGGCGGCGGCGAGCCCGCGGGTGGGCGAAATCACCGTCGCCCATCTTCTGACCATGCAGGCCGGTCTGGAGCGGACCTCGGGCGTCAATTACGGGCGCTGGGTGCAGAGCCCCGACTGGGTGGCCTTCGCGCTGGGCCGGCCGTTCGTCGCCGACCCCGGCGCCGGCATGCTGTATTCGACCGGCAGCTACCATCTGCTGGGCGCGGTTCTGTCGCGCGCCGCGGGGGAAAGCCTGCTGACCCTGGCGCGGGAGTGGCTGGGCGTGCCGCTGGGCATCGACATCCCGCCCTGGACGCGCGACCCGCAGGGCTTTTACATGGGCGGCAACGAGATGGCGCTATCGCCGCTGGCCCTGTTCCGCTTTGGCGAGATGGTCCGCCTGGGCGGGCAATGGGATGGCGCCCAGGTGTTGAGCGCGGCGTGGATCGACGCCTCCTGGACCCGGCGCACCCGGTCCCCCTTTTCCGGCGACGATTACGGCTATGGCTGGTTCCTGCGGCGGGTCGGTGGGCACGATCTGGCCTACGCGCGCGGTTATGGCGGCCAGATGCTGTATGTGGTGCCGGCACTGGGGCTGACCGTCGTCGTCACCTCCGACCCGACGCGGCCGGCCCGGTCCGGCGGCTATGTGGGCGACCTGCACGCGCTGCTGGCGGAGGACATCATCCCCGCCGCCGAACGGGCGTGACGCCGCCCGGCGATTGACAACATCCGCCGGATCCCTTAGCAACCCGTCCCGGGGTTGAGGGCCCCCGCCGCTCGCGGGCGCAAGCCGTGGTGAAGCTCTCTTTTCAGCGATCCGATCTGCCGATTTCAGGGGCATGCGGGCCGATGGCAATGCGAGCACCATTCACATTCCGCATGCGACCACTGCATGAGGCACCCCATGAATGGATCTCTCGCTCTTCCCGCGCTCGACACGCTTAAGGACCAGGCCCGGCGTCTGCGGGCCAAACTCGGTTCGAACGAGGCGCCGATCAGCCACAGCCGATCGCTGGAACTGGTGGCCCACCAGTACGGCTACAAGGATTGGAACACGCTCCACGCCGCTGTCGGCAACCGCCCGCCGCCATGTCCGGTGACGCTGGGCGCCACCGTGCGCGGCACCTATCTCGGCCAGCCCTTCGAGGGCGAGGTGATCGCCGTCGCCGCGCTGACCTCGGCGGACCGGTTCCGAATCACCCTGCATTTCGCCGAACCGGTCGATGTCGTGACCTTCGACAGCTTCTCCGCCTTCAGACAGCGGGTCAGCTGTACCATCGACCGCGCCGGGAAAACCGTCGAGACGACATCCAACGGTCGTCCGCAGCTGCAGCTGGAGGTCTAGCCGCCCGCTCCCCGGTGCCTCGCGGCCATGGCCGCCAGCTCGGCGGCCAGATCGGGCCGCAGGCCGTCGGGTTCCAGCAGTTCGGCATCGGGCCCCAGCCAGCGGATCAGCGGGAACAGGGTGTCCGGTTCGGTGTCCGGGATGGTCATGATCACGCCGTCGCCGTCGGGCTGAAACGCGGCGTGGTGGTAATACCAGTCGCGGCGCAGGGTATCGGCGGCCGACGCTGTCAGGCGGATGCGCGCCGGCTCGCCTTCCGTCTCCCATCGCCGCATGGCCCGGTCCAGCCACGACCGGCCGAGCAGCGACTGGACCGTGAATGCGGGGTCGGGGCGGAAGGCCATGCCGGTGACCGCCATGTCGGTCACCCGGTCGGCCCGCCACAGGCGGTCGTCGTCCAGGTCGATGAGACGGCCGGCCAGGTACCAGTGATCGCGGTCGAACAGGATACCCAGCGGTTCGACCTCATAGGTTCTGGCCGTGTGGCGGTAGGGATTGGCGTGGGTGAAGCGAACGCGGCGGCCGGCCAGCAGCCCTTCCATAAAGCCGTCGACGGCGCGCTGGCTGTCGCCGGCCACGTAAGGCGCCCGTTCCCGGTGGAAGATGTCGGGCGGCGACGCCTCGACCCCGACCAGGCGCGACCCGTCGGCCAGCAGCGCGCGGGCCGCCTGCGGCAGAGAGGCCAGAAGCTTGCGCTCGGCCGTGTCCAGATGGGCCGCCAACGGCGTGGCCTTCAGACCCCGGACCAGCGCCAGGGCGACCAGCAGCGACGCCGTTTCGCTGCGGTTCAAGGCCACGGCGGGCTGCACGTAACCGGGCGGCAGCCGGTAGCCCCCTTCCGCGCCGCGCACCGATTCCACGGGCACGCCGAGCGCCAGAAGCCGATCGACATCGCGATAGACGGTGCGCACCGAAACCTCGAACCGGGCGGCCAGGTCCGTCGCCCCGACCACCCGGCCGCCGGTCAGCATCAGCAGAATGCCCAGCGCCCGTTCGACCGCGTTCATCGACCCGCTCTCCCCCCTGACGACAGCACCCAGGATAAGATTTTTTTCCTGTTTCGACCACCCCTCCGTTCAATCCTGACACGCAGTTGGCAGGTTTGATCGGCCAGTCTGCGGGTCGAAGCGGCGGCAGCCGGGCCGGCGCGGCATCGACGGAGAATCGGCCATCATGGGCAAGGACGGATCGTACAATTGGCGCAATGCCTACACCCTGTTGCTGACGGTCAACTGGAGCGCGCTGTGGTCACGGTCTCGGCGGAAGCGCCGCCATCTGCCGATCGCGTTTCTCGACGGGATGAATGACCACACGCTGCGCGACATCGGGCTGACCCGAACCGGCCATCGTTACCGCGAGCGGTGAGCAAGCGTAACGGTTCGGATTGCCAATCCGGCCGGATGCAGCCTATCCTCCGACTCAGCGACGGTTCCCGCCTCGGCGGGAAGCAAAAGGGAACGCGGTGCGGCTTCACCAAGGGACCGATCGGTCCGAAGCCCATGCCGCGGCTGCCCCCGCAACTGTAAGCGGCGAGCGACGGTCCACCAAAGCCACTGGGAAACTGGGAAGGCCGGACCGAACGCCATGACCCGCGAGCCAGGAGACCTGCCGTCGCGAGCACGTCCCGCACCCGTCGGACGGGGTGATCCGGCGGAACGGCTGTCCGTACGCGGTGACGCCAACCCTCTTGGGGGGTGTCGTTGCGCGTGGGGACTGTCCGGTCGGGTGCCTGGTTCGCTCCTTCCCTGTCGATCCGTTTCGCGTGACGCCGCCTCCCGTGGCTCACCGCCGGCCCCATGGGCCGGCCGCAAAAGAAACGGAACGCCGACGATGAGAGTTCGCTTTGCTGTTGCCGCCGCCCTTGGCTGTCTGACCGCGCCCGCGCTGGCCCCCGCCCTTGCCCAGGAGACGACCGCCGACCCGGCCTCGACGACCACCGTCCCGGAAACGGTGGTCACCGCCACCCGGATCGAGGATCCGATCGACCGGGTGCCGGCCGCCGTCACCATCATCGACCGCGACGATATCGAGGACCGGTCCATCACCACGCTGGACCAGGGGCTGCGCACGGTGCCGGGGTTCAGCGTGGTGCGCAGCGGCGGTCTTGGGCAAACCACGTCGACCTTCGTGCGCGGCACCAACAGCAACCAGGTGCTGGTGCTGCTCGACGGCATGCCGATCAACGATCCGGGGGCGCCGAACAGCGCCTTCGATTTCGGCAACGACCTGCTGGGCGACGTGCAGCGGCTGGAGGTGGTGCGCGGGCCGGCCTCGTCGCTGTATGGCAGCAGCGCCATCGGCGGGGTGGTCAACATCCTGCCGCGCGTCGGCGGCGACGATCCCCTCACGCCCTTCGCCGAGGCGGCGGTCGGCACCGAGGGCACGGCGCGCGGCCTGCTGGGGGTGCGCGGCTCGACCGAGCGGGTGGACTACGCGGTCAGCGCCGAAGGGCTGACGACCGATGGCGACAACATCCGCCCCGACCGCATCGTCGCCAACCTGGGCGAGGATGACGGTTATGAGAACCTGACCTTGTCCGGCCGCGCCGCCGTCGCGCTGACCGATACGGTCCGGGTCGACGGGCTGGTACGCGTCCGCGACAGCGAAACCGAGATCGATTCCTTCAATCGCGACGACCCCAACGCCGTGCTCGATACCCGGCACGTGGCCTGGAAGCTGGGCGGCGAGGCGGACGTGGCCGAGCTGGGCGGCGGGTTCCTGACCGCGCGGCTGGACGTCGGCCAAAGCCGTTACGACCGGCGCAGCCGCAACGACCCGGACGCGCTGTCCGCATCCACGACGGACGACCGCTTCGAGTCCGTGTCGACCTGGGTCAGCCAGCAGAACACGCTCGACTTCGGCGACGTGGGCGCGGTGAACGATGTGACCGTGGTCGGCGGTCTGGAGTTCCGGGAGGAGCGGATCGACGTCGACAGCTTCACCGACGTGGACGAACGGCGGCACACCTGGGGCCTGTTCGGCCAGGTTCAGGGCCAGGTGGCCGAACGGGCGGACCTGACCCTGGGTGTGCGCCACGAGGACCCGAACAATTTCCAGTCCGAGACCACCTATCGGGCCGGGGCGGTGATCGCCCTGCCCGAGGTCAACAGCCGGCTGCTGGGGTCCGTCGGCACCGCCTTTCGCGCCCCCAGCCTGAGCGAACAGTTCGGGTTCGGCGGCAATCCGGACCTGCGGGCCGAGACATCGCTGTCCTGGGAAGTCGGTTTCGAGACCGATGTGCCGGCGGCGGGCCGCGCCGACTTCGCCACCTTCGGCGCCGGCTATTTCGACACCACCGTCGACGATCTGATCGAGTTCGATCCCGTGACCTTTCAACTGTTCAACATCGGCGAGGCCGATATCCGGGGCGTGGAAAGCTTTGTCACCGTACGCCCGGTGAGGTGGGCCGAGACCGGCCTGGCCTGGACCTGGCTGGAGGCGCGCAACGCCGATACGGGCGCGCGTCTGGTCCGCCGTCCCAAGCACACGCTCGCCTGGTCGGCGGTTCTCCACCCGACGGAGCGGCTGACCGTGTCGCCGGAAATCGTCTATGTCGGCGACCGGGGCGATGTCGGGGGCGTCAGCCTCGGGTCCTATACGTTGGTCAATCTGGCCGGACGCTATCAGTTGACCGGCACCGTGGAGCTGTTCGCCACGATCACCAACCTGCTGGACAGGGACTACGAAGACCCCGACACGTTCCGCGGCCGCGGCTTTAACGGGCTGGTCGGCGTGCGGGCCGAACTCTAGTCATGGGGACAGGGCGGTACACGGCGCGAGGGGCGGCGATTGCCGCCCTGCTGCTTGCGGTGACCGCCTGGCCGGTGGGGGCGGCCGCCGACACCGCCAGACGCGTGGTGTCGCTGAATCTGTGCACCGACCAACTTCTCGTCCTTCTGGCCGATCGGTCCGCGGTCGCGTCGGTGTCGTTCGTCGCGGCCGACCCGTCCCTGTCCTATGTGGCGGACCGCACCGCCGGACTTGCCCTCAATCATGGCAACACCGAAGAGATCCTGCCCCTGGACCCCGATCTGGTGCTGGCCGGCACCTTCACCGCGCGGCCGGCGGTGGCGCTGCTCAAGGCCCGGGGATTGACCATCGTCGATGTGGGTCTTGCCGAAAGCTTCGACGCCATCCGCGCCCAGACCCGGTCGGTGGCCAGGGCGCTGGGCGTGCCCGAACGCGGCGAGGCCCTGCTGACGGCTATGGACGCCCGGCTTGCCGCCACCGCCGACACGGCCGCGGGCCCGCGCCCCTCCGCCGTCCTGTACCAGGCCAACGGCTTCACGGCCGGCGCCGGCACCCTGCCCGACGCCGTTCTGAACGCCGCCGGGTTTCGCAACGTCGCCGCCGATGCCGGTCTGACCGGCTATGGGTTCTTGAGCCTCGAACGGCTGATCGCGGCCGATCCCGATGTGCTGGTGATGGAAGACGCCGGCGCCGAGGCGCCGTCCCTGGCCCATGCGCTGCTGCGCCACCCGGCCCTGCGGGACCTTGGCGCCGCCCGACGGCCGGCCGCCATCCCCGCCGGCACCCTGGCCTGCGGCGGGCCTTTCACCGCCGAGGCGGTGACCGCCCTGGCCGATCTGCGCCAGCGCCTGGAGACCGGGCGGTGAGCGAGACGGCGGCGGTCGACCGCACCTTCGACCGCGAGCGGCGGCGAACACGGGTGACGATGGCGGTGCTGGCCGTCACCACGACCGCCCTGTTGGTCCTGTCGCTGTCGGTCGGTCCGGCGCCCATCACCGTGGCCGGCGCGCTGCGCGACCTGGTGGCCGGAACCGACAGCACGGCGGCGCTGATCCTGGCCCAGATCCGGTTGCCGCGGACCCTGCTGGCGCTGGCTGTCGGCGCCAGCCTGGGTCTGGCCGGGGCGGCGCTGCAGGGGCTGTTGCGCAACCCGCTGGCCGAACCTGGGGTGCTGGGCGTGTCGGGCGCGGCGGGCCTGGGCGCGGTGCTTGTGTTCTATACCGGCCTCGCCGCCGCGGCGCCACTGGCGCTGCCGGCCGGCGGCATGGCCGGGGCGCTGACCGCCGTTACCCTGTTGTATCTGCTGGCCGGACGGGACGCCAGCATCCTGACCCTGGTGCTGGCCGGTGTCGCGCTCAACAGCCTGGCGGGGGCGCTCACCGCCCTTGCCCTCAGCCTATCGCCCAACCCCTTCGCCATGGCCGAAATCGTGTTCTGGCTGCTGGGGTCGCTGGCCGACCGCAGCCTCGAGCACGTGGCCCTGGCGCTGCCGTTCATGGCGATCGGCTGGCTGCTGGTCATGGCCGGCGGACCGGCGCTCGATGCCTTGACCCTGGGCGAAACCACGGCCCGGTCGCTGGGCATCGCCCTGCCCCGCCTGCGCCTGCAGATCGTCGCGGGGACGGCCCTGGCGGTCGGGGCGGCGGTATCGGTCAGCGGGGTCATCGGGTTCGTCGGGCTGATCGTGCCGCACCTGCTGCGGCCCCTGGCCGGCCATCGGCCGAGCACGCTGATGCCGCTGAGCGCGCTGGGCGGGGCCGTGCTGACCGCCGCCGCCGATATCGCCGTCCGGCTGTGGCCGGGCGGGCAGGAGTTGAAGCTGGGCGTCCTGACTGCGCTGATCGGCGCGCCCTTCTTTCTGTGGCTGGTCCTGCGGACGCGCCGGGGGCTGACATGACGGCGCTCGCGGCAACCGAGGTGACCGTGCGGTATGGCACCAGGACGGCCTTGGACGGCGTCGATATGGCGGTCGGCCGGGGCCAGATGGTCGGTCTGATCGGCCCCAACGGCGCCGGCAAGTCGACCCTGCTGCGCGTCCTGGCCGGGCTGCAGCGGCCTGACACCGGCGCCGTCACGCTGGACGCCGTGCCGCTGCGCCGGGTGGACCGGCGCGAACGGGGGCGACGCCTGGCTTATCTGGATCAGGACAATGTGGCCCACTGGCCGCTGACGGTCGCCCGCCTGGTGGCGCTGGGGCGCCTGCCCGGCCAGGATCGCTGGCGGCCGGACGAGGCGGCCGACCGCGCGGCCGTGGCGCGGGCGTTGGCGGCGTGCGCGGTCGCCCCCCTGGCCGACCGGCCGATCACCGCTCTGTCGGGCGGCGAACGGCGACGGGTGCTGCTGGCGCGGGTGCTGGCGGGCGAACCCGACATTCTTCTGGCCGACGAACCGACCGCCGGGCTCGACGCCGCCCACGCGCTGCGGATCATGGCCTTGTTGCGCGATGCCGTCCGGCGCGGGGCGGGCGTCGTCGTGGTGCTGCACGACCTGACCCTGGCCGCCCGGTTCTGCGACCGTCTCGCGTTGCTGGCCGACGGGCAGGTCCACGCCGCCGGCACCGTCGACGCGGTGCTGACGCGCGCGGCGCTGGAACGCGTCTACGGCGTCCATATGCTGATGAAAATGGTCGACGGCCAGCGGCTGGTGGTTCCCTGGCGGTTGCCGGATCGGACGGAGCCGCCGAACCCGTTTCCCGGAGATCCGCAATGATCGCCCGGCATCACAGGCCGCCCCTTGTCGCGCCCCGCAGGACATGGCCGGCCGACAGACGCCGCCGCAGGTCGCTGCCACTGATCGCGGCGGCGGTATCGGTGCTGATCCATGCAGGGGTTCTGGCGGCGATACTGGACCCGGACTCCCCCTCCCGGAACCACCCGGTCGGCGCCACGATCGACATGGTCTTCGTTCCCGCCCTGTCGGCGCCGGCGCCGGGGGCCGCCCCGTCCGCCGAAACGGCCAAGGTCGCGGTGGACGCCCTGAAGATCATGACCTTGGTTCAGCCGCCCGCCACCGTCAAACCCCGCCCCGCTCCCGACCGATCCGCCGCGCAACCGGCCGAGACCGTGCCATCGGCGCCGATTGCCGCGACACGCGCTGTGACGCCGCCGGCGCCGCCGGCCGATCGAACCAGCCAGCCGACACCCGCGTCGTTCGGATCGGCCGCGTCGGCGACGGATGGGGCGTCATCGGCACCCGCCCATGTGGGAACGACCGGCCCGCGGGTGATGGCCGGAAACGCCGCCAACCGGCCGCCAGCCTATCCTAGCGCCGCGCGGCGGCGGGGGCTGGAAGGACGCGTGGTGTTGACCGTGACCGTATCGGCCGCCGGCGCGGTCACAAATATCGCCGTACGTATCAGCAGTGGGGCGTCGATCCTGGACGACGCGGCTGTCGAGGCCGTCAGGGCCTGGAGCTTCGACCCCGGTCGGACCGGCGGGGTGGCCGCCGCCGGACGCGTCGATGTTCCGATCGTCTTTCGGCTGGAGAACGGGTGAACCCGTTCTCCGCGATCTTCGGGCGTCGTTTCGCCGCTACATGCGGGACAGATTGTCGATCACGCGCCGCAGAGCCAATTCCAGATCGGTTTGAACGCCGCCATTGAGACCGCTGACCGCCCTGTTGTTGACCTCGTCCTCGAGCGGCATGAGCTTGGAGCGCAACGACTTGCCCTTCATCGTCAGGAAGACGTTCATTTTACGGCGGTCTTGAGGATTCCGGACGCGCTTGACCAGTCCCTGGCGCTCCATGCCGTTCAAGGCCGTCACCGTGGTCGGCTCCATCATCCCGACACGATGACTGAGATCCCGCTGGGTCAAACCGTCTTCTTCCCAAAGAGCCCGGAGAAAATACCATTGGCCAATCGAAACACCATGCGCCGCAATCCGCTCAGCCAGGGCTTTCGACATCGCGCGTTGGGCGTCCCGAAGCAGATGGGCAACACCGAAGTCGGGCTGGGAGTATTCAAGATTGGGAATCATGCTGGTGGGTTCCTTAAAATGACCGATGATGTTGACCTAGATGACTTCAAGCACCTTTCCATGGACTATCGATCTTTTTTTTGGGAATGAGCAATCGAAAAGAGAGATGCTCCACCACAGCCTTTCTATTTCATCAAAAATATGGTCGTTAACTCTAAGTAGACTTGACATAATTACATGAAATATCTATTTATATGCCGTATATTAGAGAGTTATCGACAAAGATTACTTTGAAAAAGAGACCGAATCCGGAAGTTCAGGATGGCCCTTATGCATCCCTTTTCACCATTAAACAGTGTGAAATTTTGCTCACGGCTTCGTCAGTTGTTCGAAACCATATCGAACAGATCATACTAGAACTTGTCTTACTGGTCAGGAATACGAAAAGCGCGGTCGTTGCTTTCGCGATCACAAAAACGAGAGCAGTCGAGATCAGATTGTGAGGGCGATCGAGCTAAATCGTTCCAGAAAGGTTCGAAAAATTCCATTTCGTGAAATTTCTCGAATCATTCGACGCTCAACCAATTTAGACTCATTCCACATCAGCGGATGGAAGGCGGCATGACCAGGATCAGTGTTGCGGCGACCCAGATGGCCTGCGGCGCGGACAGCGCGGCCAATATCGATCGAGCGGAAGAACTGGTGCGCCGGGCGGCCAGCGGCGGTGCGCAGATCGTTTTGCTGCAGGAGCTGTTTGCCACGCGGTACTTTTGCCAGGATCAGAAGCAGGCCTGGTTCGCCCAGGCCCAAACCGCCGACGACAGCCCGCTGCTGCGCCGCATGGCCATCCTGGCGGCGGAATTGGGCGTGGTGCTGCCGATCAGTTTTTTCGAGCGATCCAACAACGCCTATTACAACAGCCTGGCAATGATAGACGCCGATGGCCGGATCCTTGGCCTGTACCGCAAATCGCACATTCCCGATGGGCCGGGATATCAGGAGAAATATTACTTCAACCCAGGCGATACCGGGTTCCGCGTCTTCCACACCCGCTATGGTGCTCTCGGCTGCGCCATCTGCTGGGACCAGTGGTTTCCCGAGGCGGCGCGGATCATGGCATTGCAAGGGGCGGAGCTGTTGTTCTACCCCACCGCCATCGGGTCGGAGCCGCAGGCCCCCGGCCTGGACAGCCGCGACCACTGGACCCGGACGATGCAGGGCCACGCCGCGGCCAACCTGACGCCGGTGATCGCATCGAACCGCATCGGCGTCGAGGACGGCGACGGCCAGTCCTTGACCTTCTACGGCTCGTCCTTTATCGCCGACCAAACCGGGGCCCTGATCGCCCAGGCCGGCCGCGATGAGGAAGCGGTGATCACCGCCTGCTTCGATCTGGACGCCGCCCGCGCCGCCCGCGCCTCATGGGGCCTGTTTCGGGATCGGCGTCCGGACCTCTACGAACCGTTGCTGACCTTGGACGGCCGTACACAACGGTGATCATGCGGTTCAGGTCTGCGCCTGCTCCAGGGCGGTCAAAAAGTTGACGGTGTTGTGGCCCAGGGCATCGACCGCGTAGCCCCCTTCCATGACCACCAGCACCGGCCGGGCCGTGCGGCCGATCCGGTCGCCCAAGCGGTTGAAATCCTCACCGGTCAACCGGAACGCAGAGATCGGATCGCCATCGTAGGTGTCGGCGCCGAAGGACACCACCACCGCATCGGGCCCAAACCGGTCGATGGCGGCGAGCCCCCGATCGAGCGCCGGCCCATAGACGGCGTAGTCGGTGCCAAGAGGCATCGGCAGGTTAAGCGTGGTCCCGGCACCGGTGCCCTCCCCGGTCTCATCGGCGTGACCCAGAAAAAACGGGTATTCGACCGCGGGATCGGCGTGCAGGGAAACGAACAGCACATCGCCGCGCCGATAGAAGATGTCCTGGGTGCCGTTGCCGTGGTGATAGTCGATGTCCAGCACCGCCACCCGCCCGGCGCCGCGATCGCAAAGGAGCTGGGCGGCGACGGCGGCGTTGTTGAGATAGCAGTAGCCGTTGAAGATATCGGCCGACGCGTGGTGTCCGGGCGGCCGGCAGAGAGCGAAGGCGGACCGGGCGCCATCGGCAATCAGGGAGGCTGCGGTCGCCGCGACATCGGCCGCCGCGGTCGCCGCCCGCCAGGTGCCGCCGGTGATGGGCGTGCTGACATCGCCGGCATAATAGCCAAGCCGCCCCTCGATGCTTTCCGGTTCGACGCCGCGCAGGCCCCGCGCGGGCCAGGAAAAAGGCACGGCGTCAATATCCCCGAACTGTTCCGACCACAGGGTATGGGCCCGTTCCAGAAACGCCAGGTAGGGCGCGGTGTGAACCCGCCGCACAGGATCCAGGCCCAGGCCGTCGGGCGGCCGCACCGGGCCCAGACCGATCTCCGCAATGCGGGCCAGGATGGAGTCGAGCCGGGCCGGTTTCTCCACCGCCGGAACCGCCACACCGCCCTGCATATCCCGCGCGGCATGATGGGCCCGATGGTCGTCGCTGTAGATGGTGATCATGGAACGGTCGGACCCCGGCCACTGCGCTCTGGAACGATAGGTCTTGATACCATACGCGATCCATCCCGGCATGAGCCGATGGCGCCGCGTCTTGCGAACCGGACCCGCCCCGGCTTAGAAAGAGGTTTGCGGCACAGACGGGGACACCCCATGGCAAGCAAGGGGACCTCCACCGTCCCGGTTCACGAACGCATCAGCGAAGACCAGACGGTCGAACTGGCCGACATGTTCCGGCTGATGGCCGATGGCAGCCGCCTGCGGATCATCATTTCGTGCCTGGACGCGCCGCGATCGGTCAGCGACATGGCGGAAAGCCTGGGTCTGTCGGCGTCCCTGGTCAGCCACCATTTGCGCCTGCTGCGGGCCAGCCGGCTGATCCAGGCGCAGCGTCGGGGCAACCGCGTCTTTTACCTGATCACCGATGAGCACATTCGACGCATGCTGACCGACATGGTCGACCATGTGGCCGAATCCGCGTCGGAGCCGGACCCCGACTAAGCCCGAGACGCCCGCGCCTACCAGCGCGGCGACCGGTCGGCGCCTCCCAGAACCTCGGCCAGACGTCGGTGGGTTGCCTCGGTGGTGCCGTCGGGCAGGGCGTCGGCCGGGAAGAACCCGCTGTCGGCGATCTCCGGGCTGCGCCGCAGGGCGCCGTCGTGCCGCCAGTCCCGGGTGACGAACAGCGCCACATGGTCCGACTTTTCCGGGATGAAATGGGCGTAGACGCCGAACGGATCGCCCAGCGCCTCGACCACGACGCAGGCTTCCTCCCGCGTCTCGCGGGCCGCCGCCTCGGCCAGGGTCTCCCACCGGTCGACCCCTCCGCCGGGCAGGTACCAGCCGTCGCGATATGTGTGACGGACCAGAAGCACGAAATCGCGGTCGTCGAGTACCATCGCCCGTACCCCCAGCGTCAGGGGCGGCCGCAGGCGTAACGCCATGCTGTGCAGCCCGAAGGCGAGCCGCGGCAGGCGGGTATTGGCAATGGCGGTCCAGAGACTGGGCATGACCCTAAAGCTTGTTCAAGAGCGGAACGGACTGTAGGGGCCCTTCCGGAAATAGGACATTGTTTTTGGAAGGCGGGAGGGCGCCGCCCGGGATAACTCCACGCATGCATATCATTTTTAACTTTATATATATAAAATTGCCCTAAAATATCCTATATAACCCCGGAGATGATTCGGGACGCCCGCCTGAGGGAACCTCTCGGCGTCAGCGGAGTTATCGTCTACAGTATGGTCAATATTGGCCGCCGTTAACCAGTATTCGGGAGACGGCCCGAGTCCCCAGGGAACAGCGTTCACAAAGATCGGATGATGTTTACTGAACAAACGGCAGGGTGGATCGATGCGGCGCTTTTGTGCGTCGTTGCGTTTTCTACTTATCTTTCTTATCGCCGCGGGTTCCTGCGCGAAGCGGTCCTGGCCAGTTTGTTTCTGGGCATAGCGTTCCTGGCGGTGGCCGTTCTGTCCGAGGCCCGCTATTGGAAGGCCGACATCACCGCCTGGAACGCTCAGCAAACCGCCGTGATCCTGGGCGGGCTGGCTATTGCCGCGATCCTGATCGTCGCCGCCATCTATGGGATGGACAAATCCCTGACCCGCCTGTCGCGCTTCGGGCCATGGCGCGTCGTCGACCGCGGTCTGGGCGCCCTGTTCGGGTTTGCCCGCGGCGCCGCCGTGGCCATCGCCGTCTATCTGGTCGCCGGCACCCTGTGGTTCGGCGGCGAGGAGTGGGAAACGCTCAGCAGTTCGCGGTCGATGATGCTGGTCGAACGCATGGGCGGCGACCCGCTGGTCGCGCTCATCCCGAAAGATCCCATCCGCGAACGGATCATCGCTCTTCAACTGCCTTCGCGGTAATCGAAAAGCCCGAGGGCGACCCAACAGCCTTCATAGTCACTTCGCCTAGCTCTCGTTTACGTGCGTCCCGCGCTCAAGGAAGCTCTTGAAGGCGATGATGGTTTGTGAGCTTTCGACACCCTCAATCGCGTATATCTGCTCGTAGATCTCTTCCATGGCGGCCGTATCTTCGGTTCGGACCTTCAATAGAAGTGAAAATTCTCCAGCAATAGAATAAATTGCTTCGATCTCATTTATATCACTCAGCTTATTTACTTGATTCTTCTTACTGATTCCTTTTGTTTTTAAAAGAATAAAGGACAGGACAGCCCTCCCCACCTTGGCCGCGTCGATGTTTGCGGTGATGGATCGGATGACCCCCTCTCCCTTCAGGCGCTTGAGACGTTCATGTATTGCTGGCGCGGAAAGGGAAACGATTTCCCCGATCCGGGCGTTGCTGACGGTCGCATCCTCCGACAGAAGTCGAAGGATCGTCCGGTCAGTGCGATCAAGTTGCAT
Organism: Inquilinaceae bacterium; assembly: GCA_052168355.1. Taxonomy (GTDB): domain Bacteria; phylum Pseudomonadota; class Alphaproteobacteria; order DSM-16000; family Inquilinaceae; genus JBQLZQ01. The sequence goes on along the minus strand of JBQLZQ010000031.1, from coordinate 2,216 downwards.
AGCCATCTTTCCTATCTCCTGTGCTGCTGGCCGCCGACCCGGGGCGCGGCAGGCCGCGGCCTGACGATCCCGCGGGCGCCCGACGTCCGTCGATTTGGACAATTTCACATCTCAGTAACTTGACAAAATTTTGTATATAAGCAAAAATACTTACTGAACGTTGATAGAATAACAAAAAAATTGACTATTGATAGGAACTGTCGAGGTGCGCCGCCGCGCGGCCACCAGCCCTCTCGTCTTGACAACAATGGGAGCGCAAAAGATGCAGTCCGTGGACGACCAATCCCTCCGCTCGAAATACGACCTCGCCTCGGTCGGCTACTCGTTTGTGCCGGCCGAGGACCTGACCCTGCCGGCCGACGCTCTGCGGCACCACCGATCCCTGGCCGCCGAGTGGAACGATCTGCAAACCGACAACTATCTGAAGGACGGTGCCACGTTCCGCGAACGCCGGTTTGGCCGCTATGCATTCTGGCCCCGTGAGGGCAAGGCAAAACTGCTCAAGCATCGTCCCTACTATCAGTCTCCCCAAGCCAACGCCTACGCCGGCGGCATCCACCGGGTCGTTGCGCCTCTCACCCGATCATTCGTCGACAATCCGTTGGTCGACCGTTTCATCCGCTTCGATTTCGAGCGGTTTCCGGTCGACGAACGCTGGATGGACGGCCCCTGGGAGGTTGCCTGCCATCTGTTTCGCATCATTGGCACGACAAGCCGTTTCGGCGAACCGACGCCCGAAGGCATTCACCGCTACGAGATCGATTTCGGCGCGATGCATCTGATGGCGCGGATCAATGTTCAGGGCGGCCATTCGCTGATCCATGACGAGGACGGGGCGATCCGCCGGGAGCTGTGCCTCGAGCGGAACCTCGACACGCTCTATTGGGCTGACCAGAGCATCCTTCATTCAGTGACCCCCATTACCCCGGCACAGCCCGACAGTCCGGCAATTCGGGATATTCTGATCCTTGGATACCGCCACGATCCGAGCGTTGTGGAACATGCATAGGGATCCTTCATTATGGCGTATCTGTCCGAAAAAGTTCAGTCGACCTATACACCCATGGTTATGGCGTGCCTGGTGGTGGTCTACATCGTCTGGGGTTCGACCTACCTTGCCATCGACCTGACCCTCGACACCATGCCACCGCTTCTGATGACGGGCTCGCGATTTATCATAGCCGGCACCGTCTTGATCGCCATTTTGGCAATGTCGAAGGACGGCCTGACCATCCCGACGGTCCGGCAACTCCTGAACTGCACCATCGTCGGTGGCTCGATGCTGGGTCTGGGTGTCGGATCCATCGGGATTGCGGAGCAAACGATTTCAAGCGGGCTCGCCTCCGTCGGGATTGCGACCGTACCCATCTGGGCGGTCCTGCTATCGGGACTGTTTCTGCGCCGATGGCCCAACCGCCTCGAACTCTTGGGAATCGTCTTCGGCTTTCTGGGCATCGTGCTGCTCAATCTGCAGGGTGGATTTGGGCAGCAGTCGATTGGCACGGTAATCATCGTGGCCGCCGCCCTGTTCTGGGCTCTTGGGTCAGTCCTCAGCCAGTTTCTGGATCTGCCCAAGGGTCCGACGGCCTATGCCTTTGAAATGCTGATGGGTGGCCTCTTCATCTCGTGCATCGCGTTTGTGATGGGCGAGGACATCGCCGATTTCAATCCCGATCCGACCGCTTTCTACGCATGGATGTATCTGATCGTCGGCGGGTCGCTGTTTGCCTACAGCGCCTACATGTATCTTCTTCGAAACGTGCGGACGTCGGTCGCGACCAGTTATGCGTTCGTGACGCCGATCGTTGCGATCCTGCTGGGCGTGTATTTCCTGAGTGAGACCGTTACCGCCTATTCCTTTCTCGCCATGCTCAGCGTCTTAATCGGCCTCGCCTTCATTTTCAAAGGAAAGGAGAAGCGCCCCGCAAAGCCATGAAAACGCCTCGGATTGCGGCTGGGCCTTTTGGCAACAAACCACTTGGGGAGTGCATGCGATGATCGATGAACGGATTCTTTTCGTTGGCGATAAGTCCCGATGGAGCGAGATTGCCGCCGATTGTCTGCGTTCTTTGTCCTCCAAAGTCCTGGTCCTCCTCTGGGAGCGCGGTGATGCCCATCCGCAATCGGTCGAACGGTGGGCGGGGGACCGGATCTTCTGCTTTAACAGGCTGCTGAAGAAGTAGCTGGTGTCTCGTCGTGCGTCATGATTCCCTGTT